>NZ_JAJHGO010000012.1:0-5579 GCF_020805625.1 Microbacterium sp. cx-59 | reverse complement strand
GAAGTTGCCCTGCGGGGTTGGCCGTGAGGTCAGCTGGTGGGAGCGTCCGATCCTTGAGAACTCAACAGCGTGCACTTGTCAAATGCCAAATAACCTCGTCTAGCTTCGGCTAGGGAGATTCCTTTGGATCAAGTCCAGCCCTTTCGAGGGTTGGCGTTATGGATTGTCAGTAATGGCATCCTTTTGGTCAGTTCAAACTCGCTGTCCGACCTTATTCCGGTTGGTCAGTATTTTTCTTTTACGGAGAGTTTGATCCTGGCTCAGGATGAACGCTGGCGGCGTGCTTAACACATGCAAGTCGAACGGTGAAGGGAAGCTTGCTTTCTGGATCAGTGGCGAACGGGTGAGTAACACGTGAGCAATCTGCCCCTGACTCTGGGATAACAGTTGGAAACAGCTGCTAATACTGGATATGAGCTACGGCCGCATGGTCGGTAGTTGGAAAGAATTTCGGTCAGGGATGAGCTCGCGGCCTATCAGCTTGTTGGTGAGGTAATGGCTCACCAAGGCGTCGACGGGTAGCCGGCCTGAGAGGGTGACCGGCCACACTGGGACTGAGACACGGCCCAGACTCCTACGGGAGGCAGCAGTGGGGAATATTGCACAATGGGCGCAAGCCTGATGCAGCAACGCCGCGTGAGGGACGACGGCCTTCGGGTTGTAAACCTCTTTTAGCAGGGAAGAAGCGAAAGTGACGGTACCTGCAGAAAAAGCGCCGGCTAACTACGTGCCAGCAGCCGCGGTAATACGTAGGGCGCAAGCGTTATCCGGAATTATTGGGCGTAAAGAGCTCGTAGGCGGTTTGTCGCGTCTGCTGTGAAATCCCGAGGCTCAACCTCGGGCCTGCAGTGGGTACGGGCAGACTAGAGTGCGGTAGGGGAGATTGGAATTCCTGGTGTAGCGGTGGAATGCGCAGATATCAGGAGGAACACCGATGGCGAAGGCAGATCTCTGGGCCGTAACTGACGCTGAGGAGCGAAAGGGTGGGGAGCAAACAGGCTTAGATACCCTGGTAGTCCACCCCGTAAACGTTGGGAACTAGTTGTGGGGTCCATTCCACGGATTCCGTGACGCAGCTAACGCATTAAGTTCCCCGCCTGGGGAGTACGGCCGCAAGGCTAAAACTCAAAGGAATTGACGGGGACCCGCACAAGCGGCGGAGCATGCGGATTAATTCGATGCAACGCGAAGAACCTTACCAAGGCTTGACATATTCGAGAACGCCGTAGAAATACGGAACTCTTTGGACACTCGTTTACAGGTGGTGCATGGTTGTCGTCAGCTCGTGTCGTGAGATGTTGGGTTAAGTCCCGCAACGAGCGCAACCCTCGTTCTATGTTGCCAGCACGTAATGGTGGGAACTCATGGGATACTGCCGGGGTCAACTCGGAGGAAGGTGGGGATGACGTCAAATCATCATGCCCCTTATGTCTTGGGCTTCACGCATGCTACAATGGCCGGTACAAAGGGCTGCAATACCGTGAGGTGGAGCGAATCCCAAAAAGCCGGTCCCAGTTCGGATTGAGGTCTGCAACTCGACCTCATGAAGTCGGAGTCGCTAGTAATCGCAGATCAGCAACGCTGCGGTGAATACGTTCCCGGGTCTTGTACACACCGCCCGTCAAGTCATGAAAGTCGGTAACACCTGAAGCCGGTGGCCTAACCCTTGTGGAGGGAGCCGTCGAAGGTGGGATCGGTAATTAGGACTAAGTCGTAACAAGGTAGCCGTACCGGAAGGTGCGGCTGGATCACCTCCTTTCTAAGGAGCACTGCACCCTTTGGGGTGACAGAGCCCAGATCAGAACGAATGTTTCTGCTGGGAGCTCATGGGTGGAACATTTGATGAGGTGCTTTCAGCTGATCTTTGGATTTAGTACATCGCGTTTTTCGTGGTCGGAACGGTTTGGGGTGAGGTTGGTTGCACATGCACGCTGTTGGGTCCTGAGGGACCGGGTGCACACTTTTGGGTGTGTGACTGGGACTTCTGGGCCTTTTCTGCTTGTCACTTGGTGGCTGGTGGGGGAGGTACCGCCCGTACTTTGAGAACTACACAGTGGACGCGAGCATCTTTGAACCGGTCTTTGACCGGTTCTTATAGATGATCTTAAAGATCATTAGTCAATTTCATGCTGGACCTTTCGGGGTTCGGTGTCGAGAACGATTTAAACTCATGTGATTTCAAGTCTTTAAGAGCAAACGGTGGATGCCTTGGCATCTGGAGCCGAAGAAGGACGTAGCAATCTGCGATAAGCCTCGGGGAACTGATAAGCAAGTTTTGATCCGAGGGTGTCCGAATGGGGAAACCCCGCTGGGCGGCGTGCCGACCTAGTGACTCCCGCCTGAATATATAGGGCGGGTAGAGGGAACGTGGGGAAGTGAAACATCTCAGTACCCACAGGAAGAGAAAGCAACCGCGATTCCGTTAGTAGTGGCGAGCGAAACCGGATCAGGCTAAACCTAGCGTGTGTGATAGCCGGCAGGCGTTGCATGTTGGGGGTTGTGGGACTTTTTTGATCATTCTGCCGAGTGGTCGACGTGACAAGAAGGTATAGACGAACAGTCTTGAATGGCTGGTCATAGAGGGTGCGAACCCCGTAGTCGAAATGCCTTGCCTTGGCGTGAAGAGTATCCCAAGTAGCACGGGGCCCGAGAAATCCCGTGTGAATCTGTCAGGACCACCTGATAAGCCTAAATACTCCCAGATGACCGATAGCGGACAAGTACCGTGAGGGAAAGGTGAAAAGTACCCCGGGAGGGGAGTGAAATAGTACCTGAAACCGTTTGCTTACAAACCGTTGGAGCCTCCTTAGTAGGGGTGACAGCGTGCCTTTTGAAGAATGAGCCTGCGAGTTAGCGATACGTGGCGAGGTTAACCCGTGTGGGGTAGCCGTAGCGAAAGCGAGTCTGAATAGGGCGATTCAGTCGCGTGTCCTAGACCCGAAGCGAAGTGATCTATCCATGGCCAGGTTGAAGCGACGGTAAGACGTCGTGGAGGACCGAACCCACTTAGGTTGAAAACTGAGGGGATGAGCTGTGGATAGGGGTGAAAGGCCAATCAAACTTCGTGATAGCTGGTTCTCTCCGAAATGCATTTAGGTGCAGCGTTGCGTGTTTCTTGCCGGAGGTAGAGCTACTGGATGGCCGATGGGCCCTACAAGGTTACTGACGTCAGCCAAACTCCGAATGCCGGTAAGTGAGAGCGCAGCAGTGAGACTGTGGGGGATAAGCTTCATAGTCGAGAGGGAAACAACCCAGACCACCAACTAAGGTCCCTAAGCGCGTGCTAAGTGGGAAAGGATGTGGAGTTGCTTTGACAACCAGGAGGTTGGCTTAGAAGCAGCCACCCTTGAAAGAGTGCGTAATAGCTCACTGGTCAAGTGATTCCGCGCCGACAATGTAACGGGGCTCAAGCACGCCACCGAAGTTGTGGCATTGACATTTTTGGTAGGCCTTCGTGGTCCAGCCGTGTTGATGGGTAGGAGAGCGTCGTGTGGCCAGCGAAGCGGCGGTGTGAACCAGCCGTGGAGGCTACACGAGTGAGAATGCAGGCATGAGTAGCGAAAGACGTGTGAGAAACACGTCCTCCGAAAGACCAAGGGTTCCAGGGTCAAGCTAATCTTCCCTGGGTAAGTCGGGACCTAAGGCGAGGCCGACAGGCGTAGTCGATGGACAACGGGTTGATATTCCCGTACCGGCGAAGAACCGCCCAAGCTAATCCAGTGGTGCTAAGAGTCCTAACCCGGCTGAGTGGATCCCTTCGGGGTGATGCCGGCCGGTCTAACGCTCGACCCCGTTCTGGTGCGGTTAGCGTATTAACAGGTGTGACGCAGGAAGGTAGCCCAAGCCAGGCGATGGTAGTCCTGGTGCAAGTGCGTAGGCCGAGTGATAGGCAAATCCGTCACTCGTTAAGGCTGAGACACGATGCGGATAAAAAGTGGGTGATCCTATGCTGCCAAGAAAAGCATCGACGCGAGGTTCTAGCTGCCCGTACCCCAAACCGACTCAGGTGGTCAGGTAGAGAATACCAAGGAGATCGAGAGAATCGTGGTTAAGGAACTCGGCAAAATGCCCCCGTAACTTCGGGAGAAGGGGGGCCTTCGACGTATAAGGACTTGCTCCGAAAGCGTTTGGAGGCCGCAGAGACTAGTGGGTAGCGACTGTTTACTAAAAACACAGGTCCGTGCCAAGTCGCAAGACGATGTATACGGACTGACGCCTGCCCGGTGCTGGAAGGTTAAGAGGAGGGGTTAGCGCAAGCGAAGCTCTGAATTTAAGCCCCAGTAAACGGCGGTGGTAACTATAACCATCCTAAGGTAGCGAAATTCCTTGTCGGGTAAGTTCCGACCTGCACGAATGGCGTAACGACTTCCCAACTGTCTCAACCGCGAACTCGGCGAAATTGCATTACGAGTAAAGATGCTCGTTACGCGCAGCAGGACGGAAAGACCCCGTGACCTTTACTATAGCTTTGTATTGGTGTTCGGTGTGGCTTGTGTAGGATAGGTGGGAGACTGTGAAGCGTTCACGCTAGTGAATGTGGAGTCGTTGTTGAAATACCACTCTGGTCACTCTGGATATCTAACTTCGAACCGTAATCCGGTTCAGGGACAGTGCATGGTGGGTAGTTTAACTGGGGCGGTTGCCTCCCAAAAAGTAACGGAGGCGCCCAAAGGTTCCCTCAACCTGGTTGGCAATCAGGTGGCGAGTGTAAGTGCACAAGGGAGCTTGACTGTGAGACTGACAGGTCGAGCAGGGACGAAAGTCGGGACTAGTGATCCGGCAGTGGCTTGTGGAAGCGCTGTCGCTCAACGGATAAAAGGTACCTCGGGGATAACAGGCTGATCTTGCCCAAGAGTCCATATCGACGGCATGGTTTGGCACCTCGATGTCGGCTCGTCGCATCCTGGGGCTGGAGTAGGTCCCAAGGGTTGGGCTGTTCGCCCATTAAAGCGGTACGCGAGCTGGGTTTAGAACGTCGTGAGACAGTTCGGTCCCTATCCGCTGCGCGCGTAGGAAGTTTGAGAGGATCTGACCCTAGTACGAGAGGACCGGGTTGGACGAACCTCTGGTGTGTCAGTTGTTCCGCCAGGAGCACCGCTGATTAGCTACGTTCGGGATGGATAACCGCTGAAAGCATCTAAGCGGGAAGCCGGCCTCAAGATGAGACTTCCATACCTTCGGGTGAGAGGCTCCCAGCCAGACTACTGGGTTGATAGGCCAGATGTGGAAGCACGGTAACGTGTGCAGCTGACTGGTACTAATAAGCCGATGACTTGATAACACACCGTTTATGGTGCTACGCGTCCACTGAGTGGTTCTCGATGTACGGTCGAGAACCGCAGAACAACACAATACTGTTGTTATGCAGACTGAAACATCAATAGTGTTTCGGCGGCCATAGCGAGAGGGAAACGCCCGGTCACATTCCGAACCCGGAAGCTAAGCCTCTCAGCGCCGATGGTACTGCAGGGGGGACCCTGTGGGAGAGTAGGACACCGCCGGACTTCTTTTCACAAAACAGTAAAGGCCACCCAGTGACGGGTGGCCTTTACTGCGTTACGGACACCCTCCAGAAGGAG
>NZ_JAJHGO010000011.1:0-218555 GCF_020805625.1 Microbacterium sp. cx-59 | reverse complement strand
GTAAAAGAAAAATACTGACCAACCGGAATAAGGTCGGACAGCGAGTTTGAACTGACCAAAAGGATGCCATTACTGACAATCCATAACGCCAACCCTCGAAAGGGCTGGACTTGATCCAAAGGAATCTCCCTAGCCGAAGCTAGACGAGGTTATTTGGCATTTGACAAGTGCACGCTGTTGAGTTCTCAAGGATCGGACGCTCCCACCAGCTGACCTCACGGCCAACCCCGCAGGGCAACTTCCTTATCTTACCCGTCTCGGTCTCTCTGTCAAATCGTCGCGTCGTTCCGAAGAGGAACAGTGGGACAGCATCTGACTCGGACGAGCCGGGTTCCCCATCATACTCGCAGAACGAGTCTCACTCAAGGAGTGAAGTGAAGGGGGTGGTTCTCCGCTTGAGGGCGTCAGGCCTTCCGGCCTTCGCTCTTCCCTTTGGGGCGAACAAGTAAGAATTTACGTGGATCCCGGGGAGCGGGCAAATCCCGACATCCCCCCGGGCGTGTCGCCCGTGATTCCGCGGATCGACGATCCCCACCCCCGAACGCGGTGGATGACCGCGGTCTTCGGGTACTGCCCGGCGGGGTCGCCGATCTCGAAGAGATCGAGCATGAGCAGCATGGGGTACGACGTGGACTGGGCGATGCGCCGCACCACGATCCCTTCGCATCCGATCACCGTCTCCCCCGCTCCCCACACCACTGTCCACGTGTGCGGCCGAGTCCCCTCGAGCGGAAGAACGACCTCGCCCATGTCTGCGACCAGGCGGGGATCACGGTGCGCCTTGATCCCGACGCGCGCGGTTGTCTGCGGGCGCACCGCGTCGGCGTCGATCTCGAAGATGCAGATCTCGCCGGAGTCCTCCGCGCCGCAGTGCTCTGTGCCGACCAACCACGCCGCCAACATGCAGTGCGCGCCGTTGCTGGCGGAGACGGTGATGTCGATCCGTCCCCCGGATGGCGCCCAGAGCAGACGCTCGGGTATCTCCGTCCGTACGGTGAGTCCATCCGAGCGGTGCCGGTGCATCCCCTCCGCCGCGCCGAGCCTTCCGGCGGTCGTTCCCGTCTGCAGGTTCGAGACCCGGAGCGGCGCATCCTCCGGACGCCAGTCGAGCTGGTCGTCCTCGATGCGAAGCTCAAGTCCGCCCTCGGGCAGAACACGGTAACGAGCGGCCGACCGCTCGGGAGTCGTCCAGTGGGGAAGGTAGTGCGCCACCCACCGTTCCGGGGGCACCTCCCCCGAGAACGTCTCATCGAAGTCCGGCGGACCGTCCGCTGCCGGTAAGGACTCGACGCGCGGGGTCATTCTGCCGGCGATGCGGTGCGGGGCGCCCGAATTGCGCGCCGAATCTGGACCAGCACGCAGAGCGCGACCAGGAGCAGTGCCCAGATCGCGCAGGCCGGCGGAAGCACGCGATACGCGAGGTGAGCGACGGTGAACTCGCTCGTGAGAGGACCGTAGAGGGCGAGTCCCCCGAGCCAGCCGACCACGAGCACGACCGGGAGCGACACCCAGGCGGCGACCCGGACGGCCCCGGTGAGGAGGCGATCGACCCGTACCGGATGCTGCCGGCGCACCCAGAGCCATCCCGCGATCGCCAGAATCAGCAGCCCGAGCGCGCTCGAACCGTGCTGCACCCATTTGAGGCCGAGCAGCGGACCCCACTGCTCATCGAGTGCCGGCACGAGCTCGACACCGATCCGCCCCTCGTGGGTGAACGCATCCCACGCGATGTGGCTCGCAACGCCGAGCGCGAGCGACGCCAGCAGCAGCAGAACCGACCGCCACGACGGCCGCAGGGTTTCCGCCCAGCCGTCGGCGACGCCGCCGTCCCAGGACGCGGGAATCCGCGCCGCCAGCCATCGCGGGGAGAGCTCGCGCACCGCCGGCCGCAGCACGCACCGCCACACGAGCAGCAGCACGAGCGCGAGCAGCATCGTCGCCGGGATCCAGCGCGGGTCGTGCGTGACCGGATAGGTGATCGGCGTCCCACGGAGGAAGAGCGGAAGGTCGGGGGTCATCGCCCCGACGGCGATCGCCGCCGGCACGAGCGGTGTCCGCACGAACGGCAGGGCGACCACGGCATGGCTCGGCGTGAACGGCACCGTCAGCTCCGGATGACGACCCCGGCGAGCGTCTTCTTGCCGCGACGCAGCACCGACACCCCGCCCGGAAGAGACCCCGACACCACCGCGGACTCGTCGGTCACCCGCTGACCGTCGAGAGTCACCCCGCCTTGGGAGACCGCGCGCCGTGCTTCACCGAGACTCGACACGAGCTCGGTCGCGATCAGCGCCTGCGCCACGGTCGTGCCCGCATCGACCTCGGCGTTCGGGAGCTCGTCGATCGCCGATCGGAGGGTCGCCGCATCCAGAGCGGTCAGATCCCCCTGCCCGAAGAGCGCGTCGGACGCGGCGATCACGGATTCGGCCGCCCCCTCGCCGTGCACGAGCGCCGTCACCTCGAGGGCGAGCCGCTTCTGCGCCGCGCGTCGGAACGGCTCATCGCGCACGCGCACCGCGTACTCCTCGATCTCGGCCCGCGTGAGGAACGTGAAGACCTTCAAGCGATCGACGACGTCCGCGTCATCGGTGTTCAACCAGAACTGGTACATCCGGTACGGGCTGCACATCTCCGCGTCGAGCCAGACGGCGTTGCCCTCGCTCTTGCCGAACTTCGTGCCGTCGCTGTTCGTGATCAGCGGGGTGCCGATGGCGTGCACCGAGACGCCCTCGACGCGATGGATGAGGTCGGTGCCGCTCGTGAGGTTTCCCCACTGGTCCGAGCCACCGGTCTGCAGGACGCAGTCGTACTGGCGGTAGAGCTCCAGGTAGTCCATCCCCTGGAGGATCTGGTAGCTGAACTCGGTGTAGCTGATGCCGGCCTCGGAGTTCAACCGCGCGCTGACGGCATCCTTCTTCAGCATCGTGCCGACGCGGTAGTACTTACCGATCTCGCGGAGGAAGTCGATGGCCGACAGCGGCGCCGTCCAATCCAGGTTGTTCACCATGCGGGCAGCGTTCCCGCCCTCGAAGCTGAGGTAGCGCTCGACCTGGGCGCGCAGGCTCGCCACCCACTTCTCCACCGTCTCGCGGGTGTTGAGCGTGCGCTCGGCGGTCGGGCGCGGGTCGCCGATCAGGCCCGTCGACCCGCCCACGAGTCCGAGCGGGCGATGTCCGGCGAGTTGCAGCCGGCGCAGCAGCAGGAGCTGCACCAGGTTGCCGAGGTGCAGACTCGGCGCCGTCGGATCGAAGCCGCAGTAGTACGTGATGGGGCCGCCCGCCAGGAGGGCGCGCAGCGCCGCCTGATCAGTGGACACATGCACGAGGCCGCGCCAGACCAGTTCGTCCCAGACGTTCTCGAACGTCGGATCGTTGGCGGGGGCGGTCGCGCTCAGAGCGGGCGTAGACACGCGGATCAGCGTAGCAAGCCCGGCACCGGAGCCGCGTCGGAGGCACGTGCCAGACTGGCGCCATGCTGATCGTGGTCCCGGATGCCCTCCTCATCACGGTGCTGTCGATCGCCCTAGTGCTCGCGCTCTGCGCAGCCCTCGTCCTCGTGATCGTCGCGGTGCGGCGCCCCTCGAACGTTCCCCTGCTCATCGCCGCGGGGCTCGTCGTCGCCGCGATGATGGTGGTCGCCGTCGCGCCCCTCAACGTGCCGCTTCCGGTGGGGCTGCTGATCGCTCTGATCGGCGTTTCCCTCGGCGTCGTCGGGGGCAATCCGACAACCCGGCGCATCCTCGATCTGGCCACCCACGGCGAAGTGCGCGAGGGCGTGCGCGGCGGCATCCTCGTCTACGACTCCCGGAGCACCGACACCGACCGGATGCAGGAGGTACTGCGAGGCGGCACGGTGATCGGCTATCTGGAACGACTCGCCGTCGTCGCATCGCTCGTCGCGGGCTACCCCGAGGCGATCGCGATCGTCGTCGCCATCAAGGGCATTGGTCGCTTCTCCGAGCTCGCAACGCCCGCGGCGCGCGAGCGGTTCATCGTCGGGACGCTCGCGAGTCTGCTCTGGGCGGGTCTCGTCGGCGCGCTCGTGCGCCTCGCCATCTGGTGACGGCCGCCGACCGGCGCGACGATCAGTCGGTCTCCCCCACCCACCGGAACCCCTCGACGATGGCGTTGGCACCGGACGACGCGAGCAGTTGCGACACCGCGGACTGCGTCACGCCCTCGGATGCGGCGAGCGCCCGCTGCGGCGTTCCGATGCATCGCCCGTAGGTGAGCCGGCGGGCGCGGGCGCTCATCGCGGTGACCAGGTGATCGCGTGTGAGCAGTCCCGCATTGGCGATGCGCACGGTCTCCCGCATCCGGTCGTTTGCCTCGGCGGAGGCTGCCACCCACGTGCGCGCTCCCGACACCGTGCGCCCCTGGAGACCGTGCACGGTGTCGATCGCTTCGCGCGCCGCCCACCAGCCCGGTCCTTCGGCGATGGTGCCGACCGCCTCCGAGGCGATCGTGCCGGTCGCGCCGATGCCGATGCCGAAGCGGCAATCGACGCCGTCGGGGAGGGCGAGGCGCACGAGGAGCACGGCGCCGAGCGCGACGCCGAGGTCGGCGTAGACACCCTGGAGTTCGTCACCCACCGTGGGCGTCAGCATCCGTTCCGCGCCGGGCAGATCGGCGGTCGCACGCGCAACGGCCTGCTCGACGGCTCGTTGACCGGCTTCTCGGTCGACGAGCCGTCGGGAACCGACGATGTCTGCAATCACCGCAACACTCATTTGATGAGCGTATAGCTGATTACAGTGAAATATCAGTACAGCGCTGATATTTCGGAATGATCAGCCGAAGCGACCGTTGACGTAGTCGTGCGTGCGCGGGTCGATGGGGCTGGCGAACATCGCGTCGGTGTCACCGAATTCCACGATGTGTCCGGGCTGCCCCTGGGAGGCCAGGAAGAATGCGCACTGGTCGGACACGCGCTGCGCCTGCTGCATGTTGTGCGTGACGATCACGATCGTCACCTCGCGCGCCAGCTCGAGCATCGTCTCCTCGATCACGCGCGTGGAGGTCGGATCCAGCGCCGAGCAGGGCTCGTCCATCAGCAGGATGCGGGGCCGAACGGCCAGCGAGCGAGCGATGCACAGACGCTGCTGCTGCCCGCCGGAGAGTCCCCCGCCCGGCGAGCGCAGCCGATCCTTCAACTCGTTCCAGAGGCCGGCCTTCGTCAGGCAGGTCTCGACGAGGAAGTCGCGCCGATCGCGGTCGGCACGAACGCCCGTGAGCGCGAGTCCGGCGAGGACGTTGTCGTAGATCGACATCGCCGGGAACGGGTTGGGCTTCTGGAAGACCATTCCGATGCGCTTGCGCGCTTCGACCACGGGGAGCCCCGCGTCGTAGATGTCGTCACCGTCGAGGAGGACCTCGCCCGCGAGCGTCGCCGACGGAACCAGCTCGTGCATGCGGTTGAGGATGCGCAGGAACGTCGACTTTCCGCAGCCCGACGGACCGATGAGCGCGGTCACGCGACCGGCCGGCATCGTGAGGGAAACGTCCTGCAGCACCTGGTGATCCCCGAACCAGGCGGAGATCAGGCGCGCTTCCAGCACGGAGGGGTTCGTCAGCAGCGGATCGCCGCCGAGGATGGGGCCGGCGCCCGCGGCGGACACGACGACCGGCGCCGGACCGCCCGCCAGATACTCGGGCGGGACCGCGGGTGCCCCCTCGAGCGGCGCCCCGGCGATCGAGGGTCGCTCGAGGACGGTTCCGCGGCCGAGCGCACGGCCGAGGAACCGGGGCCCCGCGACGCGCTGCCGGCGGCGGGTCGCGGTAGCGGCGTCGTCCGTGTCGGTGACGTCGCCGGTGGACGCCGACGCGCGGAGAGCTTCGACGGGTGGGACGACGAAGGCCGAAGCACGGACCTCCGCATCCGGGTGGTCGATCGAGACGACCTCGGTGATCGTCTCATCGACCGCGTCAGCGGGTTCCTGTGGGGTGGTGGACAACTCAGACTCCGGTCAGATCAGGTTCGGGAGAAGGACGGCGACCTGCGTGGCGGTCAGCAGGCTCGCCAACAGGAGGACGGGGATGAAGGCGATCCAGGTCTTCCGCCACCCGAATCGGCGGAGCGCCCAGATGGCGCCGATCTCGGCGACCACGAGGAACTGCAGCGCGAAGATCAGTGCCCACACCGTGCGGGTATCGGTGGCGAGCGGCGTGTCCTGGGGCGGGAGGGTCACGAACGTCGTCTGCCGCGCCCCGCGCGGTTGCGCATCGCCCACGAGGGTCGCGTCGACGTACTGCACACCGACCGGCGCCAACGGACCGCCACGGGCGGTCGTGAGGATGAGCCGGCTCTCGCCGGAGCGCGGGTTCGCCGGAGCCGGGTCGCCGGCGTACCGCGTACCCATGACCTCGTACACGTGCTCGCCCTGACCCGTCGTCACCGAGAATCGGTCCCCCGGGGTGAGCTGCGACAAGCCGCCGAACGGCCCGCCGTACGCGAGAGCGCGCCCCATCAGAACGCTGACGCCGACCTGACCCGGCAGCACCGTGTCGCGGCGATGCCCCGGGCCGTCCATGAGGACGCTGCCCGAGGTGCCTTCGACGACGACATCGCGCAATCCGATCTCGGGGATCTCGATCAGCGCCACCGGATCACCGTCGGCGAGCAGCACATCCTCGAAGTCGCCCTCGCTGACCGGCGCCGTTCCCGCGGCGAGCTCGGCCCGGAAACGATCGTCGAGCTGCTGTTGCCGGGCGTGGTAGGTCAGGTTGCCGATGACCAGGAGCGACAGCAGCAGCATCGCGATCAGCGACGCCACCATGATCAGCACACCGCGGACGATGGACTGGCGCAGGGTCAGCGGGGGCAGGGGCGCGCTCGGCGGACGACGCGGTGGCCGCGGCGGCGCCGGGGGGCGCGACCCGCGCGGCGGGCGCGGCGGGCGCGAACCGCGCGGCGGACGCGGGGGAAGGTGCGGTACCGCGGGTGCGGCTGGGCCGGCAGGCACTGCCTGCGGAAGCGCGACGGTCATGCGGCACCGGATGCGGCGGGTGCCGCCGCGGGTGCGGCGAGTGTCGCGCCGAGCCGCATCAGCACCAGCGCGAGAACCACGAGGACGAGCCCGATGAGCCCGAGCCACGGGAAGACGAACACGACCGTCTCCCGGGTGACCGGAGCGGTCTGCTGCCCCGCGATCACATCCGGCGGATCGATGGTCACGCGCCCGCTCACCCACGGCCACTGGCCCGCGCCCGACAACCTCGCGTTGACGACCCGGGTCTCATCCGGCTTCAGACCCGTCACCGAGACACGATGCTCGGCGAGTTCTGCGCCCGTGGGAGCCACGATGCGGAAGTCCGCCGTGAGATCGATCGTGTCGTCGGACAGGTTCCGCAGCGACACCCACAGGTCGGTCGTGCCCTCGAACGGGTTCACCGTGGGACGGGACGACCCGTTGACGTCGCCGAGGTAGAGCCCGCCCGCGATGAGGATGTCGCTGGCGGCGGGTTCGGGGGCGGCCGCATCCGTCGTCACGCCGGTCGACGGAGCGCCACCGGAGCCGGACGAGGAGGAGCCGCGAACGGAAGGTACGGCGCCGGAAGACGGCCCGCCGGTCGTGGGCGCCGTCGTGCCGATCACCGGCACGCTGAGGCCGATCCCCCCGTCGCCGGAGGACGTGTCCTCCGCGTGGGCGGGGAGGGAGAGCAGCGACACCGTCAGCATCGCCGCGCCGGCGGCCACGAGGAATCGCGCGATGGGCTGCAGTCGCATCTCAGGCCCCCGATCCGACGGTCTCGCGGGGAGCCGCTGCCGCACGCTCGGCCTCGGCCTGCGTGAACGCCATCCACTCGGCCGCGCGCCTGTCGTCGCGGCGGCGGCGCCACCGCGCGATGAGCACGGCGAGCGCGGCCAGGAGCAGGATGCCGACGAGGATCCACGGAACGGCCCACATGCCGGCGTTGCGGTCCACCTGCGGCGCTTCGGGCACGGCGGCGGCGGCGCCGGTCTGATCGCCGCGCGAGTAGAGGGACGCCGCCGCATCCACGTACACGTACTGGCCCACCGGGCCGAGGTCGTACGTCACGGTACGCGATGCCCCCGGGAGGAGCTCGTCGAGGTTCTCGAGCCTCCGCTCGGTGAGATCGGAGCCGAAGAAGCTCTTGGCATACAGCACGAGGGTCGGTGCGAGCGCGACATTGCCCTGGTTCGTCACCGTCAGCGTGACGTTCGCCGTGCCGTCGAAGGGGTTCAGGGTGGGCGTGTAGGTCGCGGTCATCCCGGTGATGTTCAGCAGCGACTGCAGCTCGCCCGGTACGCGGACGTACATGCGGGTGCCGACGCGACGGTCGACGAGGATCTGGTCGGACGGCGTCTGCGCCGACACGATCAGCCCGCCGGCGTGGTCGCCGGGACCGGCATCCGCCGGGACGGTGAGAGTGAACCGCACGGGGCGGGAATCTCCCGCGGCGAGATCGAACTGCATCCGGGCCGATCCGTCTTCGAGCGCGATCCAGGCACCGGCGTCGGTGGGCGATGCGGCACCGTCGAGCAGGGCGAAGTCGCCGGCCTCGGTGTTGAACGCATCCGTCGCGTACACGGTCACCCGCTGCGACACCGTGCCGGTGTTCTCGACCAGGTAGCAGTCGGAGACCTGCTGACCGGGAACGGCGTCGTACGTGAAGCGGGATCGGCCGTCGCTCGCTCCGCTGTCGTCGCACGGACCGCCGGCGATCGACTCCGCGCCATCGGCGTGCGCGGCGAGAGGCGCCGCGACGGTCAGCAGACCGGCCGCGAGGAGGGTCGCTGTCAGCGCGATGAGCGTGCGCAACGCAAGGGCACCCGTTCGGGTTCGGGTTTCGAACACGGACTATTAACTCCATATCGCGCTGACCGCCTCGCGTCCGGGATGTGAACGCGGGGCGAACAGCGAAGAATCGATGACGCCGCACCCCGGCAGAAGGCCGGGGTGCGGCGGGTGAGACGGGGCGGATGCAGCATCCGCCCCGTCCCGGGATCACTTCGAGACGGCGGTGACCGTCAGGGTCGAGGTGTAGGTGCCCGCCGGCGTGCCGAGCGGCGCCGTCAGCGTGAGGGCGGCCGACAGGTCGGTCACGCCCGTTCCGGCGCCGGCGGCGGCCTCGGCGAACGTGCCCGCCGTGACGGAGCCGAGGAGCGATGCGACCTTCGTGACGCCGGTCGAGGTGCTCGTGGCGGCGACCGACGGAGCGATCGAGAGCACAGACGGCTCGAGTGTGTTGGTGCCGCTCGCGAAGGCGGCGACCGACGTGTTCACGGTCCAACCCGGCTTGGTGACGTAGCGCTTGTCCGTGACCTGGAAGGTCGGCAGCGTGCCGGTCGAGACCGACTGCCCCGACGAGTTGAGCGCGGCAGCGCCCAGCGTGGCCTTGGCACCCGTCGGGACGCTCAGGGAGAGCGCACCGTTGACGGGAGCGGCAACCGGCGCCTCGATCGCGACCTGACCGGTCGTGTTCGGGTCGACCGGGGGCTGCCCGGTGATGGCGGTCGGGTAGTCGTACGTCCAGTCGGCGGTGCCGGCCGTGATGTGCACCGTCGTGTACGCGCCGAGACCGACGAACGTCACGCCGTTGTTCTTCGTGTAGGCGTAACCGAGGCTGTAGTCGCCACCCGCGCTTTTGACCGCGGCGAACGACGCCGCGGGGAACTGGAACAGCGACGAGAACGGCTGGAGGATGCCTCGCTTGCCCGGCGCGAAGCCGATGCTGACGCGAGACGACCACCCGGAGATGGTCGATTCCTTGCCGACCGGCGCGATGAACACGTAGGCGTCCTCGGCCTCGGCGGGGGCGTCGGCGAACCACTGCTCGGGGTCCGTCTCCGAGGGCGCCGCGACGAGTCCCGACGTGTACTTGAGGACGGTGCCACCGGTGCCGGCCTGGTTGTTCCCCTTGACGACCTCTCCGGTGTCGGTGGAGTAGATGAAGTACGGCTGCGGCGTGCCGTTGGGGGTCCAGTCCCCCACGGCGGCCGATGCTGCGGTCGAGCCGAAGCCGGCCGCCGTCAGTCCGAGGGCGACGGCGAGACCCGCGGCCGCGGCCTTCTTGATCGAAAGCTTCATGATGATGTCTGTTTCCTTGTCTGATTCAGGCTCAGAGAGTGACGTACGCGAAGAGGGGCGCCGTCTGCGACGGGGCCAGGAATCCGAACTTCTCCTTGACGCGACGGGGGGTACCCGACAGTCCGGCCGTGAAGTTGGTGAGGCTGCCACCGATCGACGGATCGACGAGCGCGGCCAGAGCGGCGTCGTACTTGCCGTCGCCGGGGGTGATGCGCGCACGCTCGACGACCAGGTAGGTGTCGCGACCGAACGTGCCGTTCGAGTAGTACGCCGCGTTCGGCACCGTGGTGGTGCCGGTACCGGTGACCGGCTGCACACCGCTCACCGCGCTGCCGAGCGTCACGCCCGTGGACGCGGCGACCGTGTTGACACCGGCGGCGCCGGTGACCTGGGCCGTCCAGCTCGCGACCGAGAACGGGATGATCTCGCCAGCGGCGAGGACCGTGGCGTCGTTCTCCGCGGTCGTGTTGTTCGTGTCGATTCCGGCCTTCAGCGTCGGGCTGCCGATCGCGGTGAGGAAGAACGAGCGGGTGCCCGAGCCGGACTGCGGGAGGCGCGGGGTGACGGGAACGCCGTCGATCGAGGTGAGCGTGCCCTCGTAGACCTGCTTGAGCTGGGCCGCCGTGAGGTTCGCCCACGCGGCGGTGCCGCCCTTGTAGATGTACGACAGTGCGTCCCGACCGAACGGCACGTAGGCGAGCTTGCCGTCGGCGTTCTGGTTCGTGCCGGGGCCGCTCGAGGAGCGGGCGATGTCGACCTGGCCGGTGATGACCTTGCCGTTGAACGCTGCGCCGGTGATCGACGCCCGAAGAGCCGAGACGCCGTTACCGGAGCCGGAGGGGCGCAGGAAGAAGGGTCCACCGGGCTTGGTCTGGATCTGGCTGCCCGTGCCCGTGTTGGGGAACGCGTCGAACGAGCCGATCGTGTCTCCCGTGGCGGCGAGCACGCGCACACGCGAGCCCGTGACCGTGGTGCCGTTGGCCAGGGCGTTCGCTGCATCCTGCAGGGTGTCCGAACCGACCATCACGTAGCTGTTCGAGACGACCTCGGCCTGCGCCGAGCTCGCGACGATACCGCCGGCGACGACGACGCTGAGCGCCGCGGTCACGGCGGCGAACCGCTTGAACTTCATAGTGTTTTCTCTCTCTTCATCGGGTGGAAAGACGTACTACTTCGGGTGGGGAATCGTGCAGAGGAAAAGTCAGAGGCGTCGGCGAAGGCGGCCGACGAAGGGAACCGCGCCGGCGGCGAGCGCTCCGGCGAGGAGGCTGAGCGGCATCGCCTGGGCGAGGGCGCCGGTCTCGGGGTCGGCCGGTGTCGCGCCGGCGGAGAGCGCCGCGGCGGGGGCGCCGGATGCGGACGGGTCGGCCGCGACCGCGGGAACCGCGGCCACCGGAGCCGCAGCGGCCGCAGCGGGCGCAGCCGCCACGGGGGCGGCCGCCGCCGGAGCCGGCTGCGGGGCCGCGGGGGCCGCCACCGGGTCGGACTGGATGAGATCCGCCGCCGCACGGGACTGGGCCCGCCAGCCCTCTGGAATCGGCGCGTAGCCCGCGGGGAGCTGGCCCTGCAGCACGCCCGGCGTCTGACCGTCGGTCGCCGCGAACCGGATGAAGCGGGCGTAGCTGTCGTTCACGTCGGCGGAGTTCAGCGTCGCGTTCGTCGCGGCGTACACCGGGATCGCGAGCGGGTAGGCCGAGCTCGCCCGGGCCGCCCCCGCCGACGCGGCATCGAAGGAGTACACCTGCGGCTGGGTCGCGGACGGCGTCATCACCGCGGCGGCGGCGAGCAGCCCGTCGCTCGTCGGTGAGACGTACGTTCCCGAGGGGGTGAGCAGCGACGCGGTCACCGTCTCATACCGCTCGGATGCGGAGGTGTCGGTCATCGCGAGCACCTTGCGGTCGCCGACGAGGTCGCGGGATTTGCGCGTCCACTTCTTCGGCACGGCGATCGGATCCCACTCGCCGACGTTCAGGCCGTCCCCGCGGAGCGCGTAATACGCGCCGGAAGCGAGGTCGTTCGTGTATGGACGCCACGTGACGGAGTTGAGGACGCGGTCCTCCCCCGCGTACGCCTCGGCGTCATCCGCCTTCGGGAAGTCGTCGCGGGGCAGCTCGAGCGGCTCCACATCCTGCGTGCCGCTCCACTGGGCATTCGTCGACGCGTGCGGGTTGACGCGAGTGCCCCAGGCGTCGGGGGTTCCGGCGAGGAATGCCCGCGCGTCGTCGTCCGCGAGGATGTAGTTCCAGACGGCCCGCGCGTACCCCGACCGCCCCTGGGGCACCATGATGTCGGCGACCGCCGGGCTCACGATCGCCTGATCCTTCCAGGTGGGGTTGAGGGCGAGGAACTCCGGGTCGAACAGGATGTTGCGGGGATTTCCCTGCAGGTAGTCGATGGCGGCGTTCGTCGGCAGGGCGTCCGTGTAGGAGGACGTGAGGAGCTTCGCCAGCAACCTCGGCGTGAGCCGCATGTCGGTGAAGGGTTCGCGTGCCTGCTCCTGCACGTCGGCCGGGGCGGATGCGGACGGGTAGCGGTCGACGGCGAACGTGATGGCGATTCCGGCGAGCGCCACGGGCGCGTAGACGAGCGAGTCCGTCTGGCCCGTCGAGGTGTCCAGAGGCTGCGATGTGAGCGTCAGCGGCGCATCCGCGATCGTGTTCGACTGGGCGGCGGCATCCATGTCGGTCGTGGTGATCAGCGTGTACGCGTCGCCGTCCGCGGCGCCGCAGAGGTCGGGCTGCCACGACGACACCGCGTCCGAGATCAGCTCGCTGCCGGCGAGCTGCTGCTCGCCCGCGCCGATCGCGCAGTGGTTGCCGACGGGCTGGAAGTCGAGCTTCACCGCGACCCGGTGCTTCCACTGCTCCCAGAACAGGGGCGAAGCCGTGTTCGTCCCCGCGCCTCGCGGCACGACGACGAGCCAGCACGCGCGACCGGTGACCGCGCCATCCGCCGCGGTCTGCGCGTCGCCGCAGCCGAGCCCGGGCGACTGCAGCGAGGTCTGCAGCTCGAAGGTGACAGATCCGTTGCCGTTGGAGCCGGAGCCCGCCCACGGCACCTCGTTGGTCGTGTACTTCGTGAAGAACTCGTTCTCGTTCAGGTTGACGCCGGGGATGATGGCGCCCTTGTCGTCGACCTTCGCGATGGTCTTCGAGTCGCCGGTCACGGGATCGGGAACGGAGCGGAACGGGATGCCGGTGTACGAGCCGTTGAGCCCGCCCGTGCCGAAGTACGAGTAGCGGGCGTCCTCGGGGGCGATCGCGGCGGCCGAGGACGGCGAGTCCTCGCGCTTCGCGCCGGGAGTACCGAAGGCCCCGAACTGACAGGTGGTGCGCGCCGGCAGGAACTCGGCGTCATCGTCGACGACGTCGCCCCAGCACTGCATGATCTGCAAGAAGTTCTCGCCGCCCGTCTGGCCGCTCGGCAGCGTCGACTCCTTGCCTCCCGTCCACGACACGGTGACCGCTTGCGCCACGAGGTTGGTCGTCTGCGACACGGTGACTTTCAGGTCGGGCATGGGTGCGGTGCCGACGTAGATGTCCTGGTCCTTCGCCGAGACGGTGACGGCCGAGTTCGAGCCGTCATCGGCGTGCGCCGCGCCGCCGACGACGACCGACACCGACAGCACGGCGGCGAACGCCACGACACCTGCCAGCGAAGCGCGCGCGACCGTGCGTGCGCGTCCGGATCGGATCACCTGATACCCCAGTTCCGGCCACCCCCAGGCGGCCACATTCCGGCCGCTCCGGCGGCCATGACTGACGCTATGAAAAGCGTGCGAATCCGCCCTGTCCGCAGCACGAACGGGCGGGGCGTGCGGTCGTCCGGTTGCCCTCCGCCGGGTGAACGGCAGGTGACGGGCGCGCCGGATCAGCGCGTCGCGCGACGGCGACGCATCAGCAGCGGCGGCACGAGGACCGCGGCGAGCAGCAGGAGAGCCGCGGCGAGCATTCCGATCTGCGCGACACCACCGGCGTCGGAGGCCAGGGTGAACGGGGCGGAAACAGCAGCGGCGCCACCCGCGGCAGAGCCGGAGACGAGGTTGCCGTTCGCGTCGTACACGGCGTCGCCGCCGACCGCCGCACCGGATGCCGCGGCCGCCGCATCCGTCCCCGCGGCCGCGGCCGTTCCGCCACCGGCGGCGCCTGCCGCGGCGGGAGCTGCGCCCGTCGTCGGATCACCGCTCCCGGCAGCTCCGGTGTTGCTGCAGGAGTTCGCGTCGTACGCGCCGACCTGCGAGCCCGGGATCTTGCTGATCTGCTTGAAGGCCGCCTCGACCAGGTTGTTCGGCAGCGGCGAGTATCCGAGCGCGCCCGCCTGCTTCTGCCCCTGGCACACGACGTACTTGACGAACTCTCCGAGCGTGTAGCCCTTGCTCTCGTTGAAGATTCCGGTCGCCTGCGTCGGCACGATCATGTACGAGTAGCTCGACATCGGATACGCCGCCGGGTCGGGGTTGTTGTAGACCCCGTCGAGGATCTGGGTCAGATAGTCCGGCGAGCCCGTGTCCTCGTTGATGCGCGCGGCGCGCAGCGCCACCTCGACGTTCGCGGCGGTCGGCTCGACGTAGCTCCCGGCCGCGTTCTTCACCTTCACGACGGGAAACCCGGACTTCATGGCGTAGGAGTATTCGACGTAGGTGATCGAGCCCTCGCCGTAGTTCTGGCTCACGTAACCCGACACCCCGAGCGAGCCGCTCTGGGCCTTGTACGCCGACAGCTTCGACGTCGGGAACTGCGAGGTCATCGGGGTCGTCCAGATGCTCGGATACTGCGTCGCCATCCACTTCGTGAACTGCGCGGTCGACCCGGATCCATCGGAACGGACGACGGGCATGATGTCTTTGTCGGGCAGCGCGAGACCCGGGTTGTCGGCGACGATCGCGGGATCGTTCCACTTCTTGATCTGCCCGGCGAAGATCTTCGCGACCACATCGCCCGACATCTGCAGGTTGTCGACCTTCTTGCCGCCGATCTTGAGGTTGTACATCAGCGACGTACCGCCCGCCACGATAGGCAGGTAGGCGTAGCCGCGCTCGGAGATCTCGGGGGCGGATCCGTCTTCCGGGGTGCGCTGGAACGGGATCTCGCTGACCGCGAAGTCGACGGAGCCCTTGATGAAGTCGCTGCGTCCCGCAGACGATCCGGTGCCCGAGAAGTTCACGGTCATGCCGTAGTTGCTCGCGACGTTGCGACGCCACTGGTCCAGCGCGTTCTGCGACCACGTCGACCCCGACCCGGCGATCGCGACGTAGGACGCAGCGGACGCCGGAACGGCGGCGCCGAACGCGAGGGCGCTGACGATGAGCGCGACGAGCGCACCGCGGACGGCGCGGCGGCGGAAACGAGGGATCACGGGTTCTCCTGCGGGCGGGTGCGTGCCGGAACGGCGTAGTCGGGAAGCGTCGAGCGGGTGACGATGCGGATGAGGTCGTCCTGCGAGCGCCGGGTGGCCCGACGGCGCTGACCGTCGGAGAGGATTCCCGCGCCGCGCCCGCCGATGAGGCGAGCGACGACGAACAGGCTCAGCACGAGCAGGATGAGCACGGCGGCCGTGCCGAATCCGCGGGCGACCATGTTCGGTTCGGGCGACTGCACGAAGGTGAACACCTGGAGGGGCAGCGAGATCATGGGCCCGGAGAACGGGTTCGTGTTCATCTCGGCGGTGACTCCCGAGGTGAGGAGCACCGGCGACGTTTCACCGATCCCGCGAGCGGTACCGAGGATGACGGCCGTCGCCAGCCCCGAACGGGAGGTCGGCAGAACGACCTTCCACACCGTCCGCCAGCGCGACGAGCCGAGCGCGTAGGACGCCTCGCGGAGCTGGTGCGGTACGAGGCGCAGCACCACGTCGGCCGAGCGGATCACGATCGGCAGCATCATCACGGTGATGGCGATGGATGCGGCGAAACCGGAGCGTTCCTTGGTGACCAGGGTGATCAGCGCGGCGTAGACGAACAAGCCCGCGACGATCGAGGGCAGCGCCGTCATCGCGTCGGACACGGTGCGGACGAAGCGGGCGAAGCGTCCGCCGATCTCGTTGAGGAACACGGCCGTCGTGATGCCGAGCGGCACGGTGATCGCCAGCGCGATGGAGATCTGAATCAGGGTGCCGACGATCGCGTGCGCGATTCCGCCCACGTCCAGCGGATCCAGGGGTCCGGCGAACCGCATCGTCTCGACGAAGAAGTTGAGGTTCGACAGCGCCGGAACGCCGCGGCCGACGGTGTACAGCACGACGAACAGGAGCACCGCGAGAACGGCCAGCCCCGCGCTGCACAGCAGCACCGTCACGATCCGGTTCATCACGGCGAGACGGTCGGCGCGGAGGGAGACGAGCACCGCGTACGAGATCAGGAAGACGAGGTAGGCGACCACGACCCAGCCGACGGCGCCCGACAGCGGCGCGATCCACCCGAACAGCAGCGTCGCCACCGATCCGCCGGCCAGAAGCGCCCCGACGAGGTCGAAGGTGTCCTCCAGCGCGACCGTGCCGGGGCGGCGACGCTCCGGGCGCGCGCGGCCCTGGTACGGCCGCGGCACGGTCGTGCGCGCGGGGGCGGCGCGGCGTTCGTCTTCTGCCTGCCGTTCGGCGGCGGTGATCGTGGTCATGTGCTTTCCGCTCCCGACCGCGAACGGGCGACGACCGATGACGCCGTGAAGTTGATCACGAGGGTGATAAGGAAGAGGGCGAGGCCCGCGGCCATCAGGGCCGACAGCCCGAACTCGCTGGACTCGCCGTAGCGGAGCGCGATGAGGGCCGACACCGAGTTGGTGCCGGTCTTCAGCACCTCCCAGTTGATCGTGAAGATCGGCGAGATGATCATGTACACCGCGATCGTCTCGCCGAGCGCACGCCCGAGGCCGAGCATCGTGCCGCCGATGATCCCGCCGCGACCGAACGGCAGCACGACGGTGCGGATCATCCCCCACCGCGTCGAGCCGAGCGCGAGAGCGCCCTCCCGTTCGCCGATCGGCGCCTGCGAGAAGGCCTCGCGCATGATCGAGGTCTGGGTCGGGAGCACCATGAGCGCCACCACCATGCCCGCGATGAACGCCGACGAGGTGAAGGCGCTCGCGTCGGTGAGGCCGATCCCCTCCGCATCCGTCACGGCGAAGATCGGGATGGCGCCGAGGTACTTCGAGATCCACTGGGCAACCGGGATCACGTTCTCCTGCAGGAACTGCACCCCCCAGAGACCGAAGACGACACTCGGGACGGCAGCCATGAGGTCGACGATCGTCGTCATGGCGCGCTTGACCCCCGCCGGCAGCACCTCGCTGACCAGCAGAGCCGTGCCGAGAGCGAGCGGGAAGGAGAACGCCAACGCGATCGCGGCGATCGTGACGGTGCCGAAGAGCACGGCCGCGATTCCGAACGAGTCCGGCACGCCCTCCTGCGGGTTCCACTCCTGCACCCACAGGAACGAGAAGCCCGACGACGAGAGCGCCTGTCCTCCCCGCGCCGTGAGGAACACGCCGACGGCGAGCATGATCGCCACCGTCACCCCGCCCGCGGCGAAGCACACCGTGCGGAACACGCGGTCCGAGAACACCGGCAGCGAGCGCAGCGAGCGTATCGGTGCCTGCGCTGGCTTGTCGGCCGGCGCGATCACCTCCGTGACGGCATCCGTCATCGATTCCTCCGTCTTTCGGGCAGGCGGAGCCCTCCCCAGGGCATTCGCGTCAGCATCCCGCCACCGCGTGAACCACGAATGCTGGCCGCGTGTCCGGGAGGTGTCGTAATCCCGTTCGGCGGGTGCCGCGCGGCGTCATGGCGTCCCCTGCGTCGCGGTCGGCGAGGGCACCGGCGCGGGACTCGGACTCGACGGGGCGGGGACCGGTGTCGGGGTCACGGCGGGAGGAGCGGATGCGGGCGCCCAGAGCGTGACTCCGGTGCCCAACGCGACCACGGCGCCGGCCGCGGGCGCGGCGGCGACGACGACATCCGGTTCGCCCGCGCCGGCGTACTCCGCCGTGGGCACGAATCCCGCCGCACTCACCAGGGCCGCGGCCTCTGCGATCGATAGGCCCATCACCGCCGGGATCGCGTTCCGGCCCGAGGCGACCTGGACGGACACGGCGGTGCCGACCGGGCGCCGAGAGCCGGAGGCGGGGTCGGCGGCGACGACGACGCCCGCGGGCGTGGTTCCGTCGACGGCCGTCTCGGCGCCGACCGCGAAGCCCGCCGCGGCGAGCACACCTCGGGCGTCACCGACGGGCATCCCGACGATCGGGGGGACGTCGACGAGCACCGGAACGGTCTCGGTGGGCGACGGAGCCGACGTGGACGCTGTCACGGTCGGTGTCGGAGCGGATGAGACGGGAGGCGGGACGGCCGACGGCGCCGATCCCGCGGCCGCGGAGAGCGCGATGATGCCGATCAGCGCGACCGCGCCGACTCCCCCCGCGGCCCAGGCGGGCCAGCGCGGACGACGACCGGCCGCTGCTCCGTGCGGGGGTCCGGATGCGCCGGCCCCGGACTCGGGCACCGAGGTGCGGTAGACCCGGGTGGCCGCGCGCGCATCCGCGTCCGCATCCGCATCCGGATCCGTCGCGGGAATGCCGCCGCTCGGGAGGCCCGGCTGCGCCCGCGTGACCGCCGTGTCTGTGCGGATCGCGACGGTGCTTTCGGCGACGGCGGCCGCGGTGACGCCGGTGTCTGCCGGCGCGAGCGCCCGCCGCATCTCCCCCGCATTCGCGAACCGATCGGCCGGGCGCTTGAGCATCGCCGTCGTCACGACCCGGTCCATCGCGCGGTCGATGCCCGGACGCTCCGCCGAGGGCACCGGCGGGGGTGCCGTCAGGTGCGCGCGCACGACGACATCGCTGGCGCCGCGGAACGGAACGCGGCCCGTCAGCGCGAAGAACAGCGTCGCCCCGGCCTGGTAGAGGTCGCTGGCCTCCGTGACCGGTGCGCCCGACAGCTGCTCCGGTGAGGCGTACGGCACGCTCGCCACGACCCCGGCCGGGGCGGCCGCCGTGCCCGCCAGCAGCGCGTCCGACCCGCGCGTCGTGCGTCCGGGCACATCGGCCAACCCGAAGTCCAGGAGGCGGATGCGGCGGCGGAACAGCATCGGATCGAACGGCTCGAGCGCGTCGGACGCGATCATGACGTTGGCCGGGGTGAGATCCCGGTGCACCACGCCCTGGGCGTGGGCGGCGGCGAGCGCCTCCAGCAGCCCGTCCATCAGGACCCGCGCCGCGGCGCTCGGCAGCGGACCGTGGGCGCGGACGTGCTCTTCGAGCGTGACACCCTCGACCAGCTCCATCGCGATCCAGACGACCGGCGGATCGGTCTCCACCGTGCCGGCATCGAAGATCTCCGCCACCAGGGGATGCACGATCGACTGCGCGGCTCGCACCTCCTCGAAGAAAGCCGCCCAGACGGCGCGGTCGGCCGCGAGGTGCGGATGCAGCAGCTTGAGCGCGACCGGATGCCCCGCCTGCTCATCAACCGCCGCGAAAACGGCGGCCGTCCCGCCGCTGCCGCGGAGCGCCGTCAACCGGAACCGGCCCGCGACGAGGCCGTCCGTCACAGGGCGAACTCGGGAGCGGAGCGCTCGAGGTCGCCACCGGTCGCACCCTCGCGCGCCGCGACCGCCATCGCCGAGACGAGTCGCGCGGCGAGCTGTCCGGCATTCCGCGCGACCGATCGGTTCTCGTAGCGCCGGGCATGCAGCATCACCAGTTCGTCGTCGACGGTCGCGAACCAGCCGGTGGTCCGCATCCGTGGCTCCGGCGCGGAGTGCACGATGATGTCCGCGGCGCGCGTGAGCAGTTCCCCGGCGGCGTCGTGCGCGCCGCGCTCACTCGGGTAGAGCCCGCAGCTGCGGGCGAGCTCCCGGTGGTTGTCGCTCATCAGCCGCCATCCCACGACGGGCCCCGCGTGGGCGGCATCGATCGTGTGCAGGTGCACGCGCTCGGCGTGGAGCGCGAGGACTTCGGACGCGGTACGCATCCAGTCGAGCGCCGTGCGGTGCTGCAGCGTCGGAAAGCGCGCGTACAGGAAGTGCGCAGACATCGCTCCCCTTCATCGTCGGCGCACACGAATCAGGGCGCGTCCGAATGCTGCTCCTCACCGGCCACCTGGACGCGTCCGGGTGGTGAACGGAAGAAGAAGAAGCAGGGAGCGACGGGTGGCGGAGCCCCGCTCAGACCGAGAACGTATGCGCGAGCGCCTGGGTGCGGGCGACGAGCTCAGCGCGCTGTTCGGCGACCCGGACGCCCGCCGTCCCGCCGACCCCGGCGCGACTCGCGATCGAGCCGGCGACCGTCAGCACTTCGCGCACCTCGGGCGTGAGGTGCGCGGACACCGCGGCGAGCGTCGCGTCGGACGCCTCGTGCAGTTCGATTCCCTGCTCCTCGCAGACCTGCACGAGGGCGCCGGAGACTTCGTGCGCCTCCCGGAAAGGATGCCCGCGCTTCACGAGCCACTCGGCGACATCCGTCGCGAGCGAGAACCCCTGCGGCGCGAGCTGCGCCATCCGCTCGGTGTCGAACCGCAGCGTCGCGACCATCCCGGCGAACGCCGGCAGCACGAGTTCGAGGGTCGCGATCGAGTCGAACACCGGCTCCTTGTCCTCCTGCAGGTCGCGGTTGTATGCCAGCGGCAGACCCTTCAGCGTCGCGAGGAGCCCCGACAGGTTGCCGATCAGGCGCCCCGCCTTGCCACGGGCGAGTTCGGCGATGTCGGGGTTCTTCTTCTGCGGCATGATGCTCGAGCCGGTCGAGTACCCGTCGTCGAGGCGCACGAAGCCGAACTCGCGGGTGTTCCAGAGGATGATCTCCTCGGCGAAGCGGGAGAGGTCGACCCCGATCATCGCCGTGATGAAGGCGAACTCGGCCACCACGTCACGCGCGGCGGTGCCGTCGATCGAGTTCTCGGCCGGACGATCCAGTCCGAGCTCGTCCGCGACGAGCTGCGGGTCGAGCCCTAGCGTGGAACCGGCGAGCGCTCCTCCTCCGTACGGAGAGACGCGCGCCCGGACCGACCAGTCGCGGAGGCGTTCGAGATCGCGCACCAGCGGCCAGGCGTGCGCCTGCAGATGATGCGCGAGCAGTACCGGCTGCGCGTGCTGCAGGTGCGTGCGGCCCGGCATCGCCGCGTCGGCGTGCGCGTCGGCCTGCGCGACGATCGCGTCGATCAGGCGCACGACGTCGCGAGAGATGGTGCGGGCGTGATCGAGCAGGTACATCCGGACGAGCGTCGCGATCTGGTCGTTCCGGCTGCGCCCCGCCCGCAGCTTGCCGCCGAGCTCCGCGCCGACCTCGGCGATCAACGCCTGTTCGAGGGCACCGTGCACGTCCTCGTCGTCGGGCCCGGGCAGCAGGGTGCCCTCCGCGACGGCCGTGGCGAGGGCGTCGAGGCCCGCGTGCATCCGGGTCGCCTCGTCGCCGCTCAGGTATCCCGCGTGCGCGAGTGCGGTGGCGTGCGCGTGCGAGCCGGCCAGGTCGTACGGCGCCAGCACCCAGTCGAAGTGGGTCGAGCGGCTGAGGGCGGCGAGCTCGGGGGACGGTCCGGAAGCGAAGCGTCCTCCCCAGAGCGATCCGCGGTGGGTGGCGTCGTTTCTGTCCTCGTTCACGGCATCCAGCCTACCGAGCGCGGTGATCGCTCCGAGCGGCGCGACAGGCGCGCGAGGAGGGTCTCGAGGGGCCCGCGTCCGACGACCACGGCCCAGGCGGTGCAGGCGACGACGACCAGCACGGTGATCGGCCAGAACGGCTGCAGCGCCCGGAAGCCGGAGAGGTCTCCCGGGTCGCCCAGGGCCGCCGTGGCCCACACGGCCCAGACGAGCACCTGGGCACTGTAGGCGGTGAGCGGCATGCTGCCGGTGGCACGCAACGGCAGCACGAGGGCGCGGACGAAGCGAGCGCGGCAGACGAGCAGCGCGGCGCCCAGCACGGCGAGCGCGAACCCCGCACCGCCGAGCACCTCCGGAAGGCCGCCGGAGTGCGGTTCGACGCTGAGCACGATGTCGAGGTAGTCGGCCGGCTCGCCGAACACGGATGGCCGGGACAGCGTGCCGCCGATCCCGTACGAGACCAGCGCGACGCCGACACCGACACCGAGCAGCAGAGCGGGCACGGCGCGCCGACGCAGATCCAGACGCCCGACCGCGAGCCCGAGCACGATGAACCCCGCCCAGAGCGGGAACGGGTACGCCCAGCCGATCACGAGTGCCAACGACGCCCCGGCGGCCGTCTCCCAGATCGGCAGGAGCCCGAGCGCCGCCTGCACGAACGGCATGACCAGCAGCAGGCCCGCCGCCAGGACGAACAGCGCCTCCACGCGCAGAGTGAGCAACGGGATGGCGATGAGGAACAGCACCGCGTAGGCGGGCAGGATGACGTAGATCGGGACGCCGGTCGAGATGAGCAGGATGCCGAGCACCCACAGCACGACGGCGCGCACCGCCAGTCGGCCGCGGGCGGCGGCCAGCGCCGCGCCGGACACGGGTCGCGTTCCCCCGGTCGTCAGCGCGATCGAGACGCCCGCGAGCACCGCGAAGAGGATGGACGAGCGCCCGTCCACCACCGCGATCCAGGTACCAGGCCTACCCAGCGAGAACTCGCCCGTCTCCAGCAGATGCGCGGCGAGCATGCCGAGCACCGCCAGACCGCGGGCGAGATCGATCCCGGCGAGGCGCTCGCCACCCGCCAGACGCCGGATGTTCGTCCGCATCCGCCCGGCAGGTGGCTCCGCCATCTCGGTCACTGCTGCCGCAGCAGCCAGACCAGCAGCGCCTTCTGGGCGTGCAGACGGTTCTCGGCTTCGTCCCAGACGACGCTCTGCGGACCGTCGATGACCTCGGCCTCGACCTCGTACCCGCGGTCCGCGGGGAGGCAGTGGATGAAGATCGCCTCGTCGTCGGCGAGGGCCATCGTGTCGCGGGTGACCTTGTACTCGCCGAGTTCGCGCAGGCGCGTGGCCTTCTCTTCTTCTTTGCCCATCGACACCCACGTGTCCGTCACCACGACATCCGCGCCGGCGGCGGCCTCGGTCGCATCCGTGAACAGCGCGATCGACCCACCCGTCTCCGCGGCACGCACCTCCGCGTCGCGGATGACGTCGGCGCGCGGGGCGTAGGACTCGGGAGCGGCGACCCGCACATGCATCCCCGCGGTCACCCCGGCGAGGATGTACGAGTGCGCCATGTTCGACCGGCCGTCACCGAAGAACGTCAGCGTGAGGCCGGCGAGATCGCCCTTGTGCTCGCGGATCGTCAACAGGTCGGCGAGCAACTGGCACGGGTGGAAGTCATCGCTGAGGGCATTGACGACGGGCACGCGGGTACCGCGCGCCATCTCCTCCAGCCCCGCCTGCGCGTAGGTGCGCCAGACGATCGCGGCGACCTGACGCTCGAGCACGCGGGCGGTGTCGGAGGGGGTCTCCTTGCCGCCGAGCTGGCTGTTCGCGGTCGAGATGATCAGCGGAGATCCTCCGAGGTCGGCGATGCCGACGGCGAAGGACACGCGCGTGCGGGTGGAGGACTTGTCGAAGATCACGGCGACCGTCTGCGGACCCGCGAGCGGCTTCTGCGCCCAGCGGTCCTTCTTCAGTTCGATCGCGAGGTCGAGGATCTCGGACTGCTCAGCGGCGGTCAGGTCGTCGTCGCGCAGCAGGTGGCGGGTCATGCGGGGGCCTCCGTGGGGGCGGATGCGGATGCATCCGGTTCGTCGAGAAGAAGAGCGTCGCTCACCGTCGCGAGCGCCGCGGTGAACAACCGGATGAACTCGTCGATCTCGACGTCGCCGATCGTGAGCGGCGGCGCCAGGCGGATCGTCGAGTCGTTCGCGGCGTTCACGATGAGACCGTGCTCCTGCGCGGCCGCCGTCACGGCCTTCGCCACGGGACGGGTGAGCCCGACCCCGAGCAGTAGCCCGCGGCCACGGACCTCCGCGACGAGAGGCGACCCGATGCCGTCGATCGCCGACTGCAGCTGCGCTCCGCGGGTAGCCGCGTTGCCGACGAGGTCGGCCCGCTCGATCTCGTCCAGGACCGCGTTGGAGACGGCGGTCGCGAGCGCGTTGCCCCCGAACGTCGACCCGTGCGTGCCCGGGTAGAACAGGTCGCTAGCCGCACCGAAGGTGACGAGCGCCCCGATCGGGAACCCCCCACCCATGCCCTTGGCGACCGTGATCGCATCGGGGGTGATGCCGTCGTGCTGGAACGCGAACCAGTCGCCGGTGCGTCCGGCACCCGTCTGGACCTCGTCGATGATGAGCAGCGCACCGTGCCGGGTGGTGAGCTTCCGCGCCGCGGCGAGGTAGCCCTCCGGAAGCGGCAGCACGCCCGCCTCCCCCTTGATGGGTTCGATGAACAGCGCCGCGACCCGATCGTCCAGAGCCTCCTCGAGCGCGTCGACGGTCGAATCGATGAACTCCACCCCGGCGATCATCGGCAGGAACGGTTCCTGCATCGCCGGTTTGCCGGTCAGCGCGAGCGATCCCATGGTCCGACCGTGGAACGCGTCCTTCAACGCCAGCACGCGGGGCCGTTCGGTGCCGCCGTGCAACCGGGCGAGCTTGAACGCGGCCTCGTTCGCCTCGGCGCCGGAGTTGCCGAAGTAGACGCGGCCCGCCTCGCCCGCCCCCGAGATCCGCTTCAGCCGGGCAGCGAGCGCGAGCTGCGGCGGCGTCGCGAAGTAGTTCGAGACATGCGCGAGCCGAGCGGCCTGAGTCGCGACGGCTTCCACGAACACCGGATGCGCGTGTCCCAGCGAGTCCACGGCGATACCGGCGAGGAAATCGAGGTAGCGCTTATCGGCGTCATCCCACAGATACGCACCCTCGCCACGGACGAACATCGCCATCCGGTCGCCGAAGCTCCGCACGAGGTCGCGTCGGGCGTCCTCTTGCCACGTCACCGTCTCGGTCGCATTCGACATCACCGCACCACCTCTGTTCCGATTCCTTTTTCTGTGAACAACTCCACGAGCACCGAATGCGGCACACGGCCGTCGATGATGGCGGCCGTCCCGACACCGCCGGAGACCGCATCCAGGCACGCCTGCATCTTCGGGATCATCCCCGACTCGAGTCGCGGCAGCATCTCGCGCAGCTCCGTCGAATCCAGGTGCGAGACGAGCGAGTCCCGGTTCGGCCAGTCGGCGTAGAGCCCGGGCACGTCCGTCAGCACGACGAGCTTGATCGCGCCGAGCGCGACGGCGAGCGCCGCGGCCGCCGCATCCGCGTTGACGTTCAGCGAGTGGCCCGGACGATCCAGATCGGGAGCGATCGACGACACGACCGGGATGCGGCCGGCCTCGAGCTGATCGATGATCGGCTGCGGATCGACCTGCACGACATCGCCCACGCGGCCGAGATCGTGCTCGACGCCCTCGATGATCACGCCGCGACGGCGCCCCCCGAAGAGCCCCGCATCCTCGCCGGACAGCCCCGTCGCGACCGGCCCGTGGGCGTTGATCTTCGCGACCAGTTGCGGGTTGATCTGACCGGTGAGCACCATCCGGACAACGGTGATCGCCTCGGTCGAGGTGACGCGGTAGCCGCCCTTGAACTCGCTCGGGATCGCCAGCCGGTCGAGCATGTCGGAGATCTGCGGTCCCCCGCCGTGCACCACGACGGGCTTCGCGCCCACGTAGCGGAGGTAGGCGATGTCGGCCGCGAAGGCGTCTTGGAGCTCGTCGGAGACCATCGCGTTGCCGCCGTACTTCACCACGACGATCTGATCGCGGAAGCGCCGCAGCCAGGGCAGCGATTCGATGAGCGCCGCGGCTTTCGCGCTGGCTTCCGCGGGATCCGTGTCCTGTAGGTCGATATCAGTCATGAGGAGTACGCGCTGTTCTCGTGGACGTAGTCGTGCGTCAGGTCGTTCGTGCGGATCGTGGCGGTCGCGTCTCCGACTCGGAGGTCCACGACCACGTCGGTCGCGCGGGGCGTCAGGTCGACGTCCTCACGCGGCCGGTCGGGGCCGCCGGCCGTGCACACGCGCACGCCGTTCATCCAGACGTCGACGTCGTAGGGGTCGAACTCGGCCTCGGTCGTGCCGATCGCGGCGAGCACGCGTCCCCAGTTCGGGTCGTTGCCGAAGATCGCCGCCTTGAACAGGTTGTTCCGTGCGATCGACCGGCCGACCTCGACGGCGTCGTCTTCGGATGCGGCGTTCGTGATCCGGATGGTGATGTTGTGGCTCGCCCCCTCGGCGTCGCCCTGCAGCTGACGCGCGAGGTCGTCGCAGAGCTCGGTGAGCGCGGCACGGAACGCGTCCGGCGCCGGCACGACTCCGGACGCACCGCTGACCATCAGCGTCACCTGATCGTTCGTCGACATGCACCCGTCCGAGTCGAGCCGGTCGAAGCTCACGTGGGTGGCCGCCCGCAGATGGGCATCGGCGTCAGCGGCGTCGAGCACGGCATCCGTCGTGATCACCACGAGCATCGTCGCGAGCCCGGGCGCCAGCATCCCCGCGCCCTTCGCGATCCCCCCGATCGACCAGCCCGCGCCCCGGACCACGCTCGTCTTCGCGACCGAGTCGGTCGTCATGATCGCGTGCGCCGCGTCATCGCCGCCGCCCGGAGAAAGCGCCGCCACGCCGGCGTCGACGCCCTGCAGCACCTTCGCACGGAAGACCTCGTCGCCGGTTCCGATGAGTCCGGTCGAACAGACGAGCACATCGCCCGCGCCGATGCCGAGGAGAGATGCCGCCCGCTCGGCGGTCTCGTGCGTCGTCTGGAACCCGAAGGCACCGGTGAAACAGTTCGCCCCGCCGGAGTTCAACACGATCGCCTCGACGACACCATCCGCGATCGCCTGCTGCGACCAGATGATGGGGTTCGCCTTGGCGCGGTTCGAGGTGAAGACCGCGGCGCCCACCTTGAGCGGACCGCGGTTGACGACGACGGCGACGTCGGGCTTGCCGGTCGACTTGAGACCGACGGCGACGCCGGCGGCTTCGAAGCCCGAGGGGACGGTCACGCTCACGGCGCCACTCCGTTCACGGTGAGGGCGCGGTCCTCGGGGAGGCCGAGCGCGATGTTCATGGACTGCACGGCGGCGCCGGCGGTCCCCTTGACGAGATTATCGACCGCGGTCACCACGACGACGCGGCCCGCGGCACGGTCGATCGCGAGACCGAGGAGGGCGGTGTTGGCCCCCAGCACGTCTGCCGTCCGAGGGAAGACGCCCTCGGGCAGCAGCTGCACGAAGGTCTCCCCCGCGTACGCCTCTTCCCAGGCGGCCCGGATGTCTGCATCCGTCGCTCCGGGCGCGATCGGCGCCGTGCTCGTGGCGAGGATCCCGCGCGCCATCGGCACGAGAACGGGCGTGAAGGAGATGCGAACGTCGCTTCGCGCCCCCGCACCGACGAGCGCCTGCTGGATCTCAGGGATGTGCCGGTGCGTCCCGCCCACGCCGTAGGGGTTCGCCGTCCCGAGGATCTCACTGCCGAGTAAATTCGTCTTCAGGCTCTTGCCCGCACCCGAGGGGCCGACCGCCAGCACGCTGACGATGTCGCTCGGGTCGATCACGCCGGCCGCGACCCCGGGGGCGAGGCTGAGGCTGACGGTAGAAGCGTTGCATCCGGGTGCCGCGATGCGAGTGGCCCCCACGAGGTTCTGCCGCTGCTTGCCGCCCGCGACCGGCAGCTCCGGAACGGCGTACGTCCACGGTTCGTGGAAGTCGCCGCCGTAGAACGCCTCCCAGGCGGAGGCCGATGTCAGCCGGTGGTCCGCGCCCGCATCGATGACGAGCGGGGTGTCGGCGAGCGCATCCGTGTACTGGCCGGACTGGCCGTGCGGCAGCGCGAGCACCACGATGTCGTGGCCGGCGAGCACCTCCGGCGTCGTCGGCTCGAGCGTCAGGTGCGCCAGCGAACGCAGGTGCGGCTGGTGCGCGATGAGCGGCTGGCCGGCGCTCGCGTTCGCCGTCACGGTGCGGATCTCGATGTCCGGATGCGCGGCGAGAAGACGCAGGACCTCGCCTCCCGCGTAGCCGGAAGCGCCGGATACGGCGACCGAATAAGACATGCATTCCACCTTAGAGTCTGGGCTCGGCGCACGAGTGCGCCCCGGGGCGGGGACGGCGACACCCGCGCGCTCCGAAGTGCGTGCCGGGTCGCCTAGAGTCGGCGGTCGCCCAGAAGTCGGCGCGCACCGGCGAGACCCGAGAGGGTCATCGAGCACGGAAAGGCAGCCGAAGGCATGTCGCGACCCTAGCCGCGGTGCCCGCACGCGCGCAAATCGGGTACGCCGACGGGTGGGCGACGCGGCTCGCGGCGACAACTCCTCCAGATCCGCTCGTCCCGTCGCCTCCGAGGGCGACTGCCGCGATTCTGGAGGAGTTGCACGAGCCGTGCCGGGGACATGCCGGCGTCGGGGGTCTCTGCGACAGTGGACGGATGCTGCAAACGCTCGCTGTATCCGGATACCGCTCGCTCCGCGACGTCGTCGTGCCACTCGCTCCGCTCACGGTCGTCACCGGACCGAACGGGTCGGGGAAGTCGAATCTGTATCGCGCCCTCCGACTTCTCGCCGCGGCCGCGACGGGCGGGATGGTCGCCGCCGTCGCCCGCGAGGGTGGGCTGCCCTCCATGCTCTGGGCGGGCCCAGAAGGAGGTGGCTCGCAGGGCACCGTCCGATCGCGGCCCGTCGCGCTCCAGCTCGGGTTCTCCTCCGAAGAGCTGGGCTACCTCGTCGATCTCGGCCTTCCCCAGGTCGACGAGCGAAGTCCGTTCTCGCGCGACCCCGAGATCAAGCGCGAGCAGGTATTCGCGGGTCCGGTCGCGAAGCCCGCGACCGTCCTGATCGACCGCCTCCGTCAGTCGACCCGCGTCCGAGAGGGCTCCTGGGTGCACCTCGATCAGCGACTCGAGCCGTTCGAGAGCATCCTCACCGATCTCGCCGACGGCGACACCGGGCCCGAGCTTCTCGCTCTCCGGCGCGTGTTGTCCGGATGGCGGTTCTACGACCATTTCCGCGTGGATGCCGATGCCCCCTCGCGTCAGCCGCAGGTGGGCACCCGCTCCCACACCCTGGCGCACGGCGGCGAGAACCTGGCCGCTGTCTGGGCGACGATCCGCGACGCGGGTCACGGGGCCGCACTCGACCGGGAGGTCGATCGCGCGTTCGCTGGCGCCCGCATCGAGATCGAGGCCGTGGACGGCAGATTCCGGCTCCGGATGCGGCAGTCCGGGCTACTGCGCCCGCTCGACACGACGGAACTGAGCGACGGAATCCTCCGCTACCTCCTGCTGTGCGCCGCGCTCCTACCCGCGCGTCCGCCGGGACTTCTCGTTCTGAACGAGCCGGAGTCGAGCCTGCATCCCGCGCTGCTCGGCCCGCTCGCCCGACTGATCGTCGCGGCATCCGAAGCCACCCAGGTCGTCGTCGTGACGCACGCCGTCCGACTCGCCGACGGGCTCGGCGAGGCTGGCGCGCTCCGGCACGAGCTCATCCCCGACCCGAGCGGCACACGTATCGACGGTCAGGGAATGCTCGACCAACCCGCGTGGAACTGGGGCCGCCGCTGAGTCGATCCGGGTGCCGGGGCCACGGCACCCGGCACCCGGATCGCTCTCGAAGTGACTGCGTCCCGCAGCATCAGTCCCGCAGGGTCGCGCCGAAGCGGTCCGCCGCGACGGCGACACCGGCGAGCTTCGCATCCGTCGCCTCGGCGGCGGTGAGGGTGCGGTCCTCGGCGCGGAAACGCAGTGAGAACGTCAGGCTCTTCGTGCCATCCGCCACCCCCGCGCCCCGGTAGTCGTCGACCAGACGCAGCGATTCGAGCAGCGCGCCGGCGCCCTCGCGCAGTGCGGCGCGCACGTCACCCGCGGGAATGTCCGCGGGTACGACCAGCGACACGTCCTGGGTTGCCGCCGGGTAGCCCGACAGCGACTGTGCGACGACCGCGGATCCGGCGAGCTCGAGCACGAGGTCGAGGTCGACCTCAGCGACCGTCACCCGGGCGCCCAGGTCCGCCGCATCCGCCACCGCGGGCAGCAGTTCGCCGACGTACCCGACGGGCGTCCCGGCGACCGAGAGCACACCCGTGCGTCCCGGATGCAGCGCCGCACGCTCGCCCTGAGTGAGCGTGATCTCGACGCCGGCAGCCGACGCCAGCACGCGGACGGCGTCGACGACCTGGGTGAGTCCGGACTCCTCAGCCGGACGCCCGGGCTGCTTCGGCGTCGCGTCGCCGGTGACGAGCAGCGCCACGTGCCGATGCTGCGGCGGAATGGCGGCGTCGAGTTGCGCGAGCGTCGACGCATCCGGGCGCACCGCGAGCGGCGGCACGAACGGCGTGCCGTACTCGACGCCGGGCGCGGGCACGAAGACGACGCCCGCCTCGAACAGCGCCAGGTCGGTGAAGCCGCGGGAGGCGTTCCGGTGCGCCACCTGCAGCAGACCGGGCACGAGCGAACGCCGCAGGAACGGTGCCTGCCCATCGAGCGGGTTCGCGAGCTTGATGCTCGGAAGATGCGAGCCGTTGGCGCTCGAGTGCAGGTCGTTCTGTTCCGCGGTCGTGAACGGGAAGGACGGCGTCTCGACGAAACCGGCCGCAGCCAGCGCGTTCGACACGCGTCGGCGCCCCTGCTGGGCCGCCGTCCATCCGCGACCGGATGGCGCGATCGGCAGGACGGACGGAATCCGGTCGTACCCCTCGATCCGGGCGACCTCCTCGGCCAGCGTCCACTTGTCGGTGAGGTCGGGACGCCAGGACGGCGCGTCGACGAACCACTCGCCGTCGGTGTCGTGCACCGTCGCGCCGATGAGCTCGAGCGCGCCGACGATCTGTTCCGGCGTGTAGTCGACGCCGATCAACGCGGGCACGAACTCACGCGGAAGCACGATCGCCTCGCGCTCCCACGCCGCGCCGAGCGAACCGCCGAGCTCGTCGGTCGTTCCCCCTGCGTACTTCACCATGAGTTCGACGACGCGCTGCGCGGCGACGTACGGGATGGCCGGGTCGACACCGCGCTCGAAACGACGCGACGCCTCCGACGGGAGCTTGTGACGACGCGCGGTGCGGGCGATCGAGACGGTGTCGAAGATCGCCGCCTCCACCAGCACGTTGGTCGTGGTCGAGGTCATCTCGGTGCGCCCGCCGCCCATGACCCCCGCAAGGCCGATCGGCCCGGACTCGTCCGTGATGAGCAAGTCCTCCGGATGCAGCGTGCGCGCCTGTCCGTCGAGCGTCTCGAGCTTCTCCCCCGCCGCCGCCCGGCGCACGGTGATTCCGCCGGTCAGCGCGTCCAGGTCGTACCCGTGGATCGGGTTGCCGAGTTCGAGCATGACGTAGTTCGTGATGTCGACCAGCACGCCGAGCGAGCGGATGCCGGCGAGCGTGAGCCGCGTGATCATCCACGGCGGGGTGGGGCGTGTGGCGTCGACCCCGCGCACGGCACGCACGACGAACTCCTGCACGGCACGTCGGCCGCGTATCGGAGCCTGGTCGTCGATGACGATCTCGAACCCGGTTCCCGGGTCGTCGACCTCGCGCTCGGCGGGGTCGCGGAAGGCCGCGCCGGTCGCGTGCGAGTACTCGCGCGCGACACCCCGCAGCGAGAGCGCGTAGCCGCGGTCCGGGGTGACGTTGATCTCGACGGCGACGTCATCGAGTCCGAGCAGAGCGATGGCATCCGTACCGACCGGAGCATCGATGCCGAGTTCGACCAGACGCAGGATGCCAGAATGCTCGCTGCCGAGTCCGAGCTCCTTCGCCGACGCGATCATGCCGTCGGAGACGTGGCCGTAGGTCTTCCGCGCCGCGATGGGGAACGGACCGGGGAGGACGGAACCGGGCAGGGTCACGACGACCTTGTCACCGGGGAAGAAGTTGCCCGCACCGCAGACGATGCCGTGCACGTCGTCGCCGCCGTCGGCGGCGGTTTCCCCCTCGGGGGCGACCTGCACCTGGCACCATCTGATCGTCTTGCCGTTGGACTGCGGCTCCTCCTCGAATGAGAGCACCTGCCCGACGACGACCGGCCCGGTCACCTCGAACCGGTGCACGTCCTCTTCTTCGAAACCCACCCGGACCAGCGCCGCCAGAACGTCTTCGGGAGACGCTTCCTCGGGCACATCGACATACTCACGCAGCCATGACAACGGAACGCGCATCACACCACCATCCCGAACTGCTCGCTGAAGCGCACATCGCCCTCGGCCATGTCGCGCATGTCCTGCACGTCGCTGCGGAACATCAGCGTCCGCTCGATCCCCATTCCGAACGCGAAGCCCGAGTACTCCTCCGGGTCGATGCCCGCCGCGCGCAGCACGTTCGGGTTGACCATTCCGCATCCGCCCCACTCGATCCATCGCGCCCCGCCCTTGAAGGTGGGGTGCCACAGGTCGAGCTCGGCGCTCGGCTCGGTGAAGGGGAAGTAGTTCGCGCGGAAGCGGGTCTTCGCCTCGGGCCCGAAGAGCTGCCGGGCGATGTGGTCGAGCGTGCCCTTCAGGTGCGCCATGGTGATGCCCTTGTCGACCACGAGTCCCTCGAACTGGCTGAAGACCGGCAGGTGGGTCGCGTCGAATTCGTCGGTGCGATACACGCGCCCGGGGCACACGACGTAGATCGGCAGATCTCGCTCGAGCATCGACCGCATCTGCACGGGGCTCGTGTGCGTGCGCATCACGAGGTGACGGGCCACCGGGTCGACGAAGAAAGTGTCCTGCATCTGGCGCGCGGGGTGGTCGACGTCGAAGTTCAGCGCATCGAAGTTGAACCACTCGTGCTCGAGCTCGGGGCCTTCCGCGACCTCCCAGCCCATACCGATGAAGATGTCGCCGATCTGCTCCTGCAGGAGCGTCAGCGGATGCCGTGCGCCCACCCGGGCGCGGGAGGCGACGGCCGTGATGTCGATGCGTTCCGCATCGAGCTGAGCGGCGGTCTCGATCGCGACGATGTCGGCCTCACGTGCGGCCAGCGCCTGCGTCACTCGGCCGCGCGCCTGCCCCACGAGCTTGCCGAACTCCGCTTTGCGCTCGTTCGGCACGTGCCGCAGCTGGGAGTTCAACCGCGCGAGCGGTGACCCTTCGGCTGCGTGTTCCGCGCGGGCCGCCTTCAGCGCGGCGGAGCTATCGGCGGCGGAGATCGCCTGCAGGGCGGCTTCCACCGCGGCGTTCACCGCCTCGGGCGTGATCTCGTTCTCGGGTGCGTCGGACACGGGAGTCGAGTCTACCGAGCACCGGACGGTCCGCTGTCAGATGCTGTCGGATGCGGTCGCCCGGCCCGCGTCCGCCGCCTCAGCGCGCGTTCGCGCTGCCGCCGTCTCCCCCGCCACCGCCGTCGCCGAGACCTGCCCCGCCGGCGAGGCCGCCGCCCGCGAATCCGGTCTGATCGAAACCGCTGTTGGTCACCCGCGGTGGCCGGCCGCCCCGCTGAGCGACGATGAGTTCGGTGTCGGTGACGCTCTGGGTGGGCGCCTGTGCTCCGGCCACGGGTCCGCCCTTCGCGGAACGGCGCAGGCGCTTCTCCACCCGCGTCGCGACGAAGGAGAGGATGAGGCAGAGCCCGATGTAGATGATGGCGACGATGATCGTGGCCGGCACGATGGGCGAACCGAGGGCCGCCTGCGATCCGATGTACCGGGCGTAGAAGAGCAACTCCTCGTACGTGATGATGTAGCCGAGCGCGGTGTCCTTCAGCGTCACGACGAGCTGCGCGATGATGACCGGCATCATCGCTCGCACGGCCTGCGGCAGCAGGATCAGCCGCATCACGCCGCTCTTGCGGAGACCGAGCGCGTAGCCGGCCTCTTTCTGGCCTCGGGGCAGCGATTCGACGCCGGCGCGGAAGACCTCGGCCAGCACCGACCCGTTGTAGGCGATCAGCGCGATGACGACGGCCCAGTAGGGCTCCATCTTCACCCCGATGGCCGGCATGCCGTAGTAGAGCAGGAACATGAACACGAGCACCGGGATCGCCCGCAGCACCTCGATGACCGCCGTGAAGGGCCAGCGCACCCAGGCGTGCTCGGAGAGGCGACCGATCGCCAGCACGAAGCCGAGGATCAACGCCCCCACGGCCGCGACGACGAACGCCGACAGCGTGCTGAGCATGGCCTCGCCGATCTGCACCCACACGTTCGTGTAGGTGAAGGCCGACCACTTCTGCGCCGTGAACTGCCCCGTGACGGCGAGTCGCCAGACGAAGAACCCGACGACGGCCAGCACGACGAGGATCGTGAGGACGCCCAGCACCCGGTTGCGCGCGATCGCGCGAGGACCGGGGACGTCGTACAGCACACTGCTCATCGCGCCACCCTCCAACGGTTCTCGAGATTGCGCTGCAGCCAGGACAGCAGGAGCACGAGCGCCACGAAGACGACCGCGACCCACAGGATGACGACGAGCTGGTTCTCTCCGCGCTCACTGAGGTAGGCGCGCACCGATCCCAGGTTCACGACCGAGAATCCCGCCGCGACCGTCGTGTTCTTCAGAAGCGCGATCAGCACGCTCATGAGCGGGGGGATGACCGAACGAAAGGCTTGGGGCAGCACGACGAGCGACATCACCTGGCCGAACGTGAGGCCCAGGGCACGGGCCGCCTCGGCCTGTCCGACCGGAACCGTGTTGATACCCGAACGGATCGTCTCGGCGACGTAGGTCGCGGTGTACAGACCCAAGGCGCAGATCGCGAGCACGAGCGGCACGGGCGATGTCAGCCGCAGCCCGAACAACGGCGGCAGCGCGAAGGCGAACGCGAAGAACACGAGCGTGAGCGGAGTGTTCCGGATGGTGTTCACGTACAGCGTGCCCATCGCCCGGGCGATCGGAATCGGCGAGACGCGCATCGCGCCCACGACCGTGCCGACCACGACGGCGACGATGCCGCCGGCGAGGAACAGGATCAACGTGCCGAACAGGCCGTCCCACCAGATGTCGAGGTTGTCGGAAATGACGCCCACGTGCTGCCTTCCGTCAGGGGTTGCGGATGGGGGCGGCCGGCGGCCGCCCCCATCGGATCACTCGTCGACCGCGGGCTGCTCGCCCGAGATTCCTGCCGGAGCGAGGTGGAGGTCGAACAGCGCGGTCCACACGTCGCCGCCATCGGTCAGCAGCGTGTTGATGTGGTCCTTCAGCGCCGTGTCGCCCTTGGGCAGGCCGACGCCGTAACGCTCTTCGCTGAACGGCTCCCCCGCGATCTTCAGCGCGTCGGGCTCGAGCGCCACGTATCCGGCGAGGATGGCCTCATCCGTCGTGATCGCGTCCACCTGGCCCTGCTTGAGCTGCTCGACGCACTGCGAGTAGGTGTCGTTCTCGACGGTGTCGCCGGGGCTGTACTCGTCGCGGATGCGCTGCAACGGGGTCGACCCCGTCACCGAGCAGACGACCTTGCCGGCGAGATCGTCGGGCCCGGTGATCGAGTCGTCGTCGGCCGCGACCATGAGTCCCTGGCCGGTGATGAAGTACGGCCCGGCGAAGTCGATCTGCTGCTTGCGGCTGTCGGTGATCGAGTAGGTGCCGACGTAGTAGTCGATGTCGCCGTTCACGAGCGCCTGCTCGCGGTTGGCCGAGGGAATCGTGACGTACTCGATCTGGTCTTCATCGAATCCGAGGGACGCGGCGATCCACCGGGCGATGTCGACGTCGAAGCCGGTGCGCTCTCCGCTGACGGCGTCTTCGTACCCGAGCCCGGGCTGGTCGTTCTTCACGCCGATCTTGACGCCGTCGCGAGCGACCATGGCGTCGTAGGTCGGGCTTCCCTCGAGGGAGACGTCGGTGGCGACTTCCCAGAGCGCCTCGTCGCTCGTACCGCCGGTCGCGTCACCGCCGGCGCCTCCGGCCGTCGGTGATCCGCTGTTGCAGGCGGTCAGAGTAAGGGCGGCGACGGCAGCCAGCCCGAGGCCGGCGATCGTTCGGGACATGCGCATGATTCTCTCCTTGCTGTGGTGGGACTTCGGTGCGACAGTGCGGACGGTGCGGCGGAGCGCTTCCTCTCTCGAAGCAGAGATTCCGGGGGTGTGGGGGTCAGTGCGTGATGAGCTTCGACAGGAAGTCGCGGGCACGCTCGCTCTTCGCCGCCGTGAAGAAGGCTTCGGGGGCGGCTTCTTCGACGATCCGACCGTCGGCCATGAAGACGACGCGGTCGGCGGCCTTGCGGGCGAAGCCCATCTCGTGGGTCACGACGATCATGGTCATGCCGTCCTGGGCCAGGCCCACCATGACGTCGAGGACCTCGTTGATCATCTCCGGGTCGAGCGCGCTCGTCGGCTCGTCGAACAGCATCACCTTCGGCTGCATCGCGAGTGCACGGGCAATCGCGACGCGCTGCTGCTGGCCACCCGAGAGCTGGGCCGGAAGCTTGTCGGCCTGGTGAGCGACGCCCACCCGCTCGAGGAGCTCGCGGGCCTCGCGGTCCGCATCCGCCTTCTTCTTGCCCTTCACCTTGATCGGGCCGAGCGTGACGTTCTCGAGGATCGTCAGGTGCGAGAAGAGGTTGAACGACTGGAAGACCATGCCGACGTCGGCGCGGAGCGCGGCCAGGGCCTTGCCCTCGGCCGGCAGCTTCTGGCCGTCGATCTCGATCGTTCCGCTCGTGATCGTCTCGAGCCGGTTGATCGTGCGGCACAGCGTGGACTTGCCGGAGCCCGAGGGCCCGATGACCACGACGACCTCGCCCCGATTGACCGTGAGGTCGATGTCGGCCAGCGCCTGGAAGTCACCGTAGTGCTTCTGCACATCGCTCATCACGACCAGAGGGTCGCCACGGCGGACGGTGATGTTGGACGTCTTCGGCGCGGGTTCGGTCGGCGTCATCTCGCCAGGTTACGGATGTGCCGTGACGTTCACCCGCCCTCTTGACGGAAGCGTTACCGACTTCTAACGTTCGCGCGGCGCTTGTCACGCGCCGGAAACACTCACGACGTGCGCTGGGCGAAAGCGGACTCGTACAGGCACACGCTCGCCGCCGTCGCGAGGTTCAAGGACTCGGCGCTTCCGTAGATCGGGAGCCTCAGCGCGGCGTCCGCGAGCTCCAGGGCGTCGTCTTCGAGACCACGGGCCTCGTTGCCGAACAGCCACGCGGTGGGGCGCGCGAGGTCGCCCGCCGCGCGCGCGGTGAGCAGATCCTGTCCCTTGACGTCGGCCGCCACGACACGAAGGCCCGCGCCGCGGATCGCCGAAACCGCCGCCGCGAGCTCGCCGCCACGGGAGATCGGGATGTGGAACAGCGAACCCGTCGTCGCGCGCACGACCTTCGGGTTGTAGGGGTCGACGGTTCGCCCGGTGAGCACGACCGCGTCAGCGCCCGCCGCATCCGCCGCACGGATGATGGTGCCGAGGTTGCCGGGGTCGCGCACTTCCTCGCAGATCGCGATGAGGCGCGGCTCGCCCGACAACACGTCGCGAAGCGAGGTGGGGAACTGCCGCGCGACCGCGATGATGCCCTGCGGCGTGACCGTATCGGCCATCGCATCGATGACGGGTTCGGTCGAGTAGGTGACCTCGATGCCGGCGGATGCGGCGCCGTCCCGGAGGTCGGGGTGCCGCTCGAGCGCCGTCGGGGTGGCGAACAGATCGATGACTGCCTCGGGCCGATACGCGATCGCCTCGCGGACCGCCTGCGGACCCTCGAGGAGGAACAGGCCGGTCTCGTCCCGCGCGCTGCGCTTGGCGAGTTTGGCAACGGCCCGCACACGCGGTGATCGGGGGTTCTCCAGCACGGTCACAGTCTAGAGGCGCCACTCGGCCCGGAAACGACGAAGGGACGCCCTCCAGAGGAGGACGCCCCATCGAACGGGTGCTCTGGCTTACGCCGAGACCTTCGCCGCGTTGACATCGGCGGGCAGCGCCGACTTCGCGGTGGCGACGAGCGACGCGAACGTGGCCGGCTCCTTGACCGCGAGCTCGGCGAGCATACGACGGTCGACCTGCACACCCGCGAGGCCGAGGCCCTGGATGAAGCGGTTGTACGTGATGCCGTTCGCACGCGCCGCGGCGTTGATGCGCTGGATCCACAGGCGACGGAAGTCGCCCTTGCGCTTGCGGCGGTCGCGGTACGCGTAGACCAGGGAGTGGGTGACCTGCTCCTTGGCCTTGCGGTACAGACGCGAACGCTGTCCGCGGTAACCGGATGCGCGCTCGAGGATGACGCGACGCTTCTTCTGGGCGTTTACCGCCCGCTTGACTCTAGCCATTTCTCTTCCTACCTAACGTGCGTCGGCTCAGAGACCGAGGAGCTTCTTGGCGGTCTTCGCGTCGCCCTTGGCCAGGACCTGCTCCTGGTTCAGACGACGGGTGCGCCGGCTCGACTTGCCCTCGAGGTTGTGGCGCATTCCGGCCTGCTGCTTCATGAGCTTGCCGCTTCCGGTCAGCTTGAAGCGCTTCTTGGCACCCGAGTGGGTCTTCTGCTTCGGCATGTTCTCTTCCTTCGTGGTTCATCCCGCCGGAGCGGGAGGCTGGGGAGCCTATTCGGCTGTGGGGGCGGGCGCTTCGTCGGCCGACTCGTCGTCTCCGGCACGGGCCTGACGAGCGGCTTCCTTGTTCGCCGTGCGCTGCGCGTTCTGCTCGGCCTTCGCCTCGGACTTGTTCTTGTGCGGGGCGACCACCATGACCATGTTGCGGCCGTCGATCGTGGGATTCGATTCGACGGTTCCGAGTTCTGCGACATCCTCCGCGAACTTTCGGAGGAGGCGCACACCCTGTTCGGGACGCGACTGCTCGCGGCCACGGAACAGGATCATGGCTTTCACCTTGTCGCCGGCCTGCAGGAAGCCTTCGGCGCGCTTGAGCTTGGTGGTGTAGTCGTGAGCCTCGATCTTCAGACGGAACCGAACCTCCTTGAGGACGGTGTTCGCCTGATTGCGCCGCGCTTCCTTGGCCTTCTGCGCAGCCTCGTACTTGAACTTGCCGTAATCCATGATCTTGACCACGGGCGGCTTCGAGTTCGGGGCTACCTCGACGAGATCGAGGTCGGCCTCCTGGGCCAGGCGCAGTGCCACCTCGATGCGGACGACGCCGACCTGCTCACCCGCGGGTCCGACAAGGCGAACCTCGGGGACGCGGATGCGGTCGTTGGTGCGGGGATCGCTGATGCGTAACTCCTCTGACGTGACGGGTGCCACCGAGATGCGTTGTCGTACCTCGGGCGGAAGGGGATCACGCCACCCGGCACGACGCGACGAACGCCGGCTTTCCCGCACCCAGGCAACCTCCGATGAGGAGGTGGAGTGCGATGACCCGGTAGCCTGGAACGGCAAGCGCGGGTGGGATGTGATCCTCTTTCGATCGGAGCAGACGCTCCGGTGCTCGCCCACTCTAGCAGAAAGTGCAACGTGGACTCCAACGACGACCGCTCCCCCGAATCTCCGGCCCCCTCGGCCACGCGCGAAGAGCAGTGGGAGGCGCAGGACCGCGCCGCATCCGCTGCCACCCGCGACATCGCGGATGTTCCCGCGGTCGAGGTCATCACGACCACCGCGGTGCATCTGCTGAGCGCGGCGGCCGTCAAGACGGGTCTCGCCGACAACCCCGACCAGCAGATGGACCTCGACGAGGCACGCAAGCTCATCAACGCCCTGGCAGGGCTGATCACCGCCGCGGCCCCCGAGATCAGCGACATGCACGCGCGATCACTCCGCGACGGCCTCCGGTCGGTGCAGCTGGCGTTCCGCGAAGCATCCGTCATCCCCGACCCGATCGGCAAGGGGCCGGGCGAGAAGTGGACCGGTCCGGCCAACTGCCGCGCCCCCGCGGTGGCGGGGGGTGCGTGGGGTGCACCGGGGGGGGCCCCTACCCCGATTGACTCCACAGGCACCCCGCTCCGCGGCTCTGCACTCCGGTGACCTGCGGGGGGTCAGGGCGTCGAGCGGACGAGCTTCACCGTGAGCGAGTCGACCAGCACCGCGATGCGGTCATCGCTCGCCCAGCGGGTCGCGAGACGGGACAGCACCGCGTCGAGCTCGGACTTCTCGAGGCCGTCGATGAGGTGCAGTCGCACCACCAGTTCCGGACCGCGCAGCCGCGCCGTCGGATCCCCCGCCTCGATCTCCAGGTCCAGCACGGCGAGCTCGCCGCCGATGCTCTCCTGCAGCCCGCGGTACACGTCGGCGGAATGGAAGCTCGGCTCCCAGGGCTGGCCCTGCCCGATCGCCCAGACCGCGGGCCGGCGGAGCACGTGCTCCGTGTCGGACGTCGGGTCGATCACGATCAGATCGGTGTCGTCCTGGACGGCGGCCAGCGCCGTGCGGAGGCCCTCGGCGGGCACGGGACGAGCCGCGGGGTCCCAACGCTGCAGCGTCTCCACCGAGGTGAACACGGGCTGCACGCGCCGGCCGTCGGGCGCGGCGACGGTCACGATCGACAGCTCCTGGGTCTTGTCGACCGTCAGACCGTTCGGCGCAACGCCCTCCTCGCCCTTCCCCGCGACGAGCGGGATCAGCAGACGCGCGGAGCGGTACGCATCCACGATCGCCACCTGATCGCCCGCACCGTCCCGGAACGCGATGAGGGCCGCGAGGAGCGTGGGATCAGCCGACCCGTCGTCGTTCGCGTGCGTGTTCTCCTGAAAGCTGCGCCCCTCCCAGGGGACGCCCGCCGAGTCCGCCGAGTGATGATCGGCGTGATCGTCAGTTCCCGGCGACATCCAGCGCCTCGGCGAGCGTGAATGCTCCCGCATAAAGGGCTTTCCCGACGATCGCGCCCTCGACGCCGAGCGGCACGAGCTCGCGAAGAGCGGCGATGTCATCGAGGCTCGAAATGCCACCGGACGCGACCACCGGCTTCGGGGTGCGCGTGGTCACTTCGCGGAGAAGCTCGATGTTCGGGCCGCCGAGCGTGCCGTCCTTCGCCACATCGGTCACGACGTAGCGGCTGCAGCCGGCGTCCTCGAGACGGTCGAGCACGGCCCACAGGTCGCCGCCCTCGCGCGTCCAGCCGCGCGCGGCCAGCGTCGTCCCGCGCACATCGAGCCCGACCGCCACGGCGTCGCCGTAACGACCGATGACATCGGCCGCCCACTCCGGATTCTCGAGCGCCGCGGTGCCGAGGTTGATCCGCGTGGCACCGGATTCGAGTGCCGCATCCAGGCTGGCATCGTCGCGGATGCCTCCGGAGAGCTCGACCTGCACGCCCTTGACCTGCTTGATCACCCGGCGAAGGACCGCGGTGTTGTTGCCGCGCCCGAATGCCGCGTCCAGGTCGACGAGGTGGATCCAGGACGCACCCTGGCGCGCCCACTCGACGGCGGCATCGACGGGATCGCCGTAGCTGGTCTCGCTGCCCGCCGCGCCCTGCGTGAGTCGCACGGCCTTGCCGTCGGCGACATCGACCGCGGGGAGGAGGATCAGCTCGGGGGTAGACGCGAAATCGTTCATGGCTCCTTGCGCGCTCTCACGCGGGGCTTCTCCCCGGCCGGCGGCACGAGGTTAGACATTAGTCTGCCCGCAGCGTGCCGATCCAATTCGACAGAAGTCGGATGCCGGCGGCGCCCGACTTCTCGGGGTGGAACTGGGTGGCAGAGAGCGGTCCGTTCTCCACCGCCGCGAGGAACGGCGTCGCGCCGTAATCGCACCAGGTCAGCCGCGGGGCGGGAAACGGCTGCTGCGTTTCCAACGTCCATTCCTGAGCACCGAACGAGTGCACGAAGTAGAACCGCTCGTTCTCGATCCCGTCGAAGAGTGCCGAGCCGGAGGCCGCGGAGACCGTGTTCCATCCCATGTGGGGCAGCACGGGCGCGTCGAGCTGCGTCACCGTGCCGGGCCACTCGCCCAGCCCTTCCGTGTGCACGCCGCGCTCGACGCCGTGCTCGAAGAGCACCTGCATCCCGACGCAGATTCCCAGCACCGCGCGCCCCCCGGCGAGGCGGCGATCGATCAACTCGCCACCGCGACTCTCACGCAGGGCGTCGGCGACCGCGCGATACGCGCCCACTCCGGGCACGAGCAAGCCGTCCGCTTCCATGATCTCGGCACGGTCGGAGGTGAGCCTCGCGTCGGCACCCGCCGCGACGAGCGCCTTCACGGCGGAGTGGACGTTGCCCGACCCGTAGTCGAGCACCGCCACGGTGGGTGTGCGCGTCACAGAGCGCCCTTGGTCGACGGCACGCCGGTGACGAGCGGATCGAGAGACTTCGCCTGCCGGAACGCCCGCGCGAACGCCTTGAACTCGGCCTCGGCGATGTGGTGGGGGTCACGCCCCTCGAGCACGCGGACGTGCACCGTGAGACCGGCGTTGAACGCGATCGCCTCGAAGGCGTGCCGAACCAGCGAGCCCGTGAAGTGCCCGCCGATCAGGTGATATTCGTAGCCTGCGGGTTCGCCGGTGTGCACGAGGTACGGGCGTCCGCTGATGTCGACGACCGCCTGCGCGAGCGCCTCGTCGAGCGGAACCAGCGCATCGCCGTACCGGGAGATGCCGGACTTGTCGCCGAGCGCCTGGCGGATGGCCTGACCGAGCACGATCGAGACGTCCTCCACCGTGTGGTGCGCATCGATGTGCGTGTCACCGGTGGCTCGCACCGACAGGTTGGTCAGCGAGTGCTTCGCGAACGCCGTCAGCAGGTGATCGAAGAACGGCACCGAGGTCGAGATCGAACTCGTTCCCTCACCGTCCAGATCCAGAGAGAGATCGACCTGGGACTCGCTCGTGGCGCGCCGCAGCGAGGCGGTGCGGTGCGTCGCGGACTCCGTGCTCATGCGTTCGAGTCTATCGACGCGAGTGCATCGAGGAACGCCGTGGTCTCGGCCTCCGTGCCGGCCGTGACGCGCAGGTGGTGCGGGATGCCGACGTCCCGGATGAGCACACCGCGCTGGTACAGCTCGCGCCAGGTGCGGTCCGGATCGGAGACCCCGCCGAACAGCACGAAGTTCGTCCACGAGGCGTGCGCGCGGTACCCGAGCTCGGCCAGCCTCGCGCTGATTCGGTCACGCTGCGCCACGATGTCGTCGACCATGGCGAGCATGGTCGACGCGTGTCCGAGCGCGGCGGTCGCCGCTGCTTGGGTGAGCGCGCTGAGGTGGTACGGCAGCCGGACGAGCCGGAGCGCGTCGATGACGGCTGGGTCGGCGGCCAGGTATCCCACGCGAGCCCCCGCGAAAGCGAATGCCTTGCTCATGGTGCGCGACACCACCAGGCGCTCACGGCCGGGAAGCAGCGTCACCGCGGAGGGCGTGCCGTGCGGCGCGAACTCCTGGTAGGCCTCATCCACGATCACGATTCCGCGCGACGCTTCGTAGACGGCCGTCACGACGTCGAGTCCGAGCGGTGTTCCCGTGGGGTTGTTCGGTGCGCACAGGAAGACGACGTCGGGGTCGACCGCGGCGACCTGTTCGGCGGCGGATGCGGCCGACACCGAGTAATCCTCTGACCGCTCGCCGGCGACCCAGGTGGCCCCCGTCGCCCGGGTGAGGAGCGGATACATCGAGTAGGTCGGGGCGAAACCGAATGCGCGGCGTCCGGGACCACCGAACGCCTGCAGAACATGCTGGAGAACCTCGTTGGAGCCGTTCGCCGCCCAAATCTGCTCGCGGCGGAGACCAGCGCCGAGGTAGCCGGCGAAAGCCTCGCGGAGCGCGGTGAACTCGCGATCGGGGTACCGGTTCACGTTGCGAAGGGCCTCGTCCACCGCCGCCAGAATGTCGGAGGCCACCTCGGCCGGAACAGGATGCGTGTTCTCGTTGACGTTCAGAGCCACTGGCAGCGGCGCTTGCGGAGCACCGTACGGGATCATTCCGCGGAGGTCGTCGCGGATCGGAAGGTCTTCGAAGCTGAGGGACACGCGACCATCGTAAAGCTGTCGGGCTCTCGCCCTACCGCTCAGCTTCCGGCGGAGTACTCGGCCGGCACGGCCAGACGCTGTCCGGCGCTGACCGACGTGCCCTCGAGCGCGTTCAGGCGCACGATCTGATCGACGACGTCACGCGGGTCGGCCGACGGGGCGACCTCCTGCGCGATGGTCCACAGCGATTCTCCGGCGAGGACCGTGACGGTCTCGAACGAACCCGCGGGCGCGCTGTCGGCGCGGGAAGCGAGAGCAACCCCGCCGCTCAGGATGCCGACGCCGAGCGCGGCGGCGACCGGGAAGGCCACCACTGCCGCGAGGACACGGCGCCCGCGCACGGTGAGGCGCAGTCGGGTGGTGACGGGCGGGGCGGTGAAATCGATCGCGGTCATGACGACTCCTTCTGACGGGGAGAGATTCGTACCCGGCGCTCGGCCGGGAGAGCCGGATACGAATCTCTATTCCGAAGCTATCTTCGAACTTATGTGGTGTCAAGCAACCGATACCCTGAGGGAGATTCGAAGACGACACGCCACGCGGGTGCCTTCTCCGAGCCTCGAACCCGGATACGGTTTCGATACGACGACCACATCACCAACCTCCGACATTCGAATTCTTCGATGTCACCGGAAACGGAGCGAGTGACCATGACCGCACGCGAGAAGCCGCAGACGCGGCGGCGGAAGAGCCTGAGCGACAAGCAGCTCGCCATCCTCGAAGTCATCCAGCGCTCGATCGGCCGGTACGGATACCCGCCGAGCATGCGCGAGATCGGGGACGCCGTCGGCCTTAAGTCGCTCTCGAGCGTCACCCACCAGCTGAACCAGCTCGAGCTCAGCGGTTACCTGCGACGCGATCCCGGCAAGACCCGCGCCATGGAGGTGTTGATCGACCTTCCCGGCACTGCCGCCGAGAATCCGGCTGACAACGGGCCGACCGTCGGCGACGCCGCCCTCGTGCCACTGGTCGGCCGCATCGCCGCGGGCGTTCCGATCACGGCCGAGCAGCAGGTCGAAGAGGTGTTCCCCCTCCCCCGCCAGTTGGTCGGCAAGGGCGACCTCTTCATGCTCAAGGTGAGCGGGGAGTCGATGATCGACGCCGCCATCTGCGACGGGGACTGGGTCGTCGTCCGTTCGCAGCCGACGGCAGACAACGGCGACATCGTGGCCGCCATGCTCGACGGCGAAGCGACCGTGAAGACGTTCCGTCGTCGTGACGGCCACACCTGGCTGCTCCCGCGCAACTCCGCCTTCGAGCCGATCCTCGGCGACGAAGCCACCGTTCTCGGCAAGATCGTGGCGGTCCTGCGCGCCGTGTGACCTCGCGCACGCGAGCGCGACAGGCGAGCAACCCTGCGCGTGCCGACGCGGCCGCTGGGTAGCGTGGAGCTATGGAAAGCACTCTTCCCTACGGCTCCTGGCCCTCTCCGCTCACGGCCGCCGCGGTCGCCTCCGCCTCAGCGCGGTTCGACGGCGCCCGTTTCGTCGCCGGAGACGTGTGGTGGGCCGAGGGCGTCCCCGCAGAAGAAGGCAGGACGGCCGTGCGTCGCCGCCGGGGCGACGGAACGGTCGAGGATGTGCTCCGCGCACCCTGGAGCGCCCGCTCGCGCGTGCACGAGTACGGCGGCGGGGCATGGACCGCATCCGATGACGGTGTGCTCTTCTTCGTCGACGGCGCAGACCAGCGGGTTCGGGCCGTCCGCCTCGGCGAGGAGCCGGAGACCCTCACTCCTCCCGTGGACGGTGCCGCCTACGGCGGATTGACCTGGCAGCACGGCAGCCTGCTGGCGGTGCGCGAACAGCACCTCGGCGCGCGGACGCCGGCGCGTTCGATCGTGCGGATCGATCCCGACGGCGGCGGAGTGGAGGAGCTCGCCACCGGCAGCGACTTCCTGGCGCAGCCCGCCCTGTCGCCCGACGGCACACGCCTCGCCTGGATCGGGTGGGACCACCCTGCGATGCCCTGGGATCAGACGACGCTGCGCGTCGCGACCCTCGACGGCGAGTCCGAGGCGATCGCGCTGACCGATGGCGGGTCATCCGCCGTGCAACCGGTCTGGCTCGACAACGACACCCTGCTCTTCAGCGACGACCGTGACGGCCGTTGGAATCTCCGCCGGGCGTCACTCGCGCAGCCCCGCATGGACGAGGCCGTCGCCCCGGCGGATGCCGACACCGGCGGCGCCCTCTGGGTTCTCGGCACCCGCTGGTTCGCGTCACTGCCCGACGGACGCATCGTCGCGGTGCGCACGCACGGCGCCGATGAGCTCGTGGTGATCGAGCCGTCCAGCGGTTCGGTCCGACCCCTCGGCATCGACGCCACGGCGTCCGCGTCGATCGAGGATGTCGACGGTACCCGGGTGCTCCTGATCGCCGCCGGGCGCACGGCCACCACGGGCGTCTGGCTGGTGGACGTCGACGATCCAGGCAACGCGGTCGCGATCGCGGGAGCGGGTGCCGCGGCCGGGCCCGAGTGGACGCCCGTCGCGCGGCACATCACCGTGGACGGCCCGCACGGCGAGGTGCACGCGTTCGCGTACCCGCCGACGAACCCCGAGGTGACGGGCGACGACGACGAACTGCCGCCGTACCTCGTGTGGGTGCACGGCGGCCCGACGAGCCACGTGGGCCCGTCCGCATCCGCCAAGATCGCCTACTGGACGAGTCGCGGAGTGGGTGTCCTCGACGTGAACTACGGCGGCTCGACGGGATACGGCCGCGCGTACCGCGAGCGATTGAAGGGCCAGTGGGGCGTCGTCGACGTCGATGACGTCGTCGCGGCGGCATCCGGGCTCGCGGCCGCCGGACTCGCCGACCCGGCACGTCTGGCCATCGAGGGCGGATCCGCCGGCGGATGGACGGTCCTGGCCGCGCTGGTCGGCAGCGACACTTTCGCGGCGGGCGTCTCGCGCTACGGCGTCGGTGATGCACGCGCTCTCGCCGCCGACACGCACGACTTCGAGGCGCGCTACCTCGACGGGCTGATCGGACCGCTGCCGGAAGCCGAGCACGTCTACCTCGAACGGTCGCCGCTCAGCCGCCCCGATCGCTTCCGCGTGCCGCTGCTCATCCTTCAGGGCGCCGAGGACCGCGTCGTCCCGCCGTCTCAGGCCGAGGCCATCCGCGACGCACTCCGCGAACGCGGCGTGCCGCACGCGTACGTGCTCTACGAGGGCGAGGGCCACGGCTTCCGGCGTGCGGAGACCTCCGTGCACGCCCTCGAGAGCGAACTCGCGTTCCTCGGGAGGGTGTTCGGATTCGAGACGCCCGACGTTCCGCCGTTCGAGCTCACCATCGGCTCGCTCACGGTCGCCTCGACCGCGGTGGGCCGCGAGATCGTCGTCGTCGATGAGGTCACCGCGAACGCGGCGCGCGATCTCGCGGTGATCGTCTCGCGCGAGCCGGTGCGTCCCCTGTTCGCGCACGCCGTCGACGCCGACTGGGCACAGACCCTCTCGGAGCACGGCTTCACCGAGGTCGACCCGAGCGATCTGCCCGCCGGGTCCGCCTCACCGTACTTCGTGCTGCCGCCGACGCTCGACGGCGACTGAGCCGCGCACGACAGGAGCCGGGCCCGCGTCAGCGGACTCGGCTCCTGTTCTCGGCGTCAGCGAGCGATCAGCGCACGAACGGCGCCAACCGGCCGGCGAGCACGGCCGGCACCCGCACATGGAGCGCGGTGCCGTCTTCCTCGTGCCGCTCGAGAAGGATCATGCCGTGCTCGTGGATCGCCGACACGAGGTCGCCGCGGTCGTAGGGCACGAGCGCGTGGAGCTCGACAGCGGGAAGCGGCAGGGCCTCTTCGACGACCTGTCGAAGCTCCTCGATGCCCTCACCCGTCCGCGAGGAGACGAACAGCGCCGACGGGACGAGCCCGCGCAGCACCAGCCGGGTGTCGGCATCGACGAGGTCGGCCTTGTTGAAGACGACGATCTCACGCGTGTCGCGCGCGCCCACGTCACCGATCACGTCGCGCACCGTCGCGAGCTGCGCGGCGGGATCGGGGTGCGATCCGTCGACGACGTGCACGATGACGTCGGCGGAGCCGACTTCTTCGAGCGTGGAGCGGAACGCCTCGACGAGCTGGTGCGGGAGGTTGCGCACGAAACCGACGGTGTCGGTGAGGGTGAACACCCGGCCATCCGCCGTGATCGAGCGCCGCACCGTCGCATCCAGCGTCGCGAACAGCGCGTTCTCCACGAGCACGCCCGCCTGGGTGAGCCGGTTCAGCAGACTCGACTTACCGGCGTTGGTGTACCCGGTGATCGCAACGCCGGGGATCGTGTTGCGGCGTCGCTCCGCACGCTTGGCCTCGCGCGCGGGCCCGAAGTCGCGGATCTGCCGGCGCAGCTGCGCCATCCGGGTCCGGATGCGGCGTCGATCGAGTTCGATCTTCGTCTCACCGGGACCGCGGGAACCCATTCCCGCGCCGCCCGCACCGACCTGTCCGCCGGCCTGACGGCTCATCGAGTCACCCCAGCCGCGAAGCCGCGGGAGGAGGTATTCGAGTTGGGCGAGTTCGACCTGCGCCTTGCCCTCACGGCTCTTGGCGTGCTGGCTGAAGATGTCGAGGATCACGGTCGTCCGGTCGATGACCTTGACCTTCACGACATCCTCGAGCGCGCGGCGCTGGCTCGGAGCGAGCTCCGTGTCGGCGATCACGGTGTCGGCGCCGGTGGCGGCCACAATGCTCCGCAGCTCTTCCGCCTTGCCTCGGCCGACGTACGTCGCCGGATCCGGATGCGGGCGCCGCTGCAGCACGCCATCGAGCACGACGGCGCCCGCGGTTTCGGCCAGGGCGGCGAGCTCGCGAAGCGAATTCTCGGCGTTCTCCTGCTCGCCCTGAGGGTGCACACCCACCAGAACGACGTTCTCGAGGCGCAACTGGCGGTACTCGACCTCGGTGACGTCTTCGAGCTCCGTGGAGAGTCCGGCGACCCGTCGGAGCGCCGCGCGTTCCTCGCGATCCCACTGCGCGCCATCCGCGTCGGCATCCGTCACCGTCGACGCATCCTGCAACGCCTGGGCCGACCCGAGATCACCACGCACGCGAGCTCGCGCATCCGCGCGCGCCAAAACCCGGTCGACCGGGTCCGTCTGCGGTTCGTCGGTCGGTTCGGGGGTGTCGATCATGTATTCCTTTCGGGGCGCCGCGGCGCCCGCTTACTCTAGCTTCCCGTGTCACGGGCCTGAACCGCTACGCTTTCGGGATGGGGAGTGACCACTACTTCACCGCGTCACCTGCCAGTCCCGAGAACCTCCGCACGATTCGTGTGACCCTTGCCGGTCGCGACATCGATGTCATCACCGCCGGCGGGGTGTTCAGTCCGGACCGGTTGGATGCGGGAACCGCCGTGCTGTTGGCCAATACACCGCCGCCGCCGCCCGGCGGGCACTTCCTCGACCTCGGATGCGGCTGGGGGCCGATCTCGCTGTCGCTCGCGCTCACGTCGCCTCACGCGACGGTGTGGGCCGTCGACGTCAACCAGCGCGCTCTCGATCTCGTCCGGCGGAACGCCGAACAACTGGGTCTGACGAACATCAACGCGGTCGAGCCGGACGATGTTCCCGACGATGTGATGTTCCGCACGATTCGCTCGAACCCCCCGATCCGAGTCGGCAAGGACGAGCTGCACGACATGCTCGAGCGCTGGCTCCCCCGGCTCGACGAGCGCTCCGACGCGTGGCTCGTCGTCGCCCGCAATCTCGGCTCCGACTCGCTGCAGCGGTGGATCGGCGCGACGTTCCCGCAGGGGTACGGCGTGCATCGCGCGGCCACGGCGCGAGGTTTCCGTGTGCTCAAGGTCCGGCGGCACGGCTCCACGCCGACCGGCGCGATCCGTCTGCCCTGACCTGCGCGTGCTGGTACCCTCGCATCACGACGAAATGACGGGCTGAGGGCGCGATCCGGGTGGGGGACGCGCCGAACTGGAGCGCCGCTGTGTCGATTTCCCCCTCTCCCGTTCGCGGAATCTCTGCGTACCGGGTCCTCCCCCAGCGCGTGGGATGGAGTTATCTCCTCGCCACGACCTTGGGCCGCCTCCCCATGTCGATGGTGCCGCTGGCGATACTGACGCTCGCGACGTCGGCGACCGGGTCGATCGCGATCGGTGGCTTCGCGGCCGCCGCAGCGGCGCTCGGCGAGGCGGTCGGAGCGCCGGCATCGGGGGCTCTCGCAGACCTCCGCGGACAGCGCGGGGTCCTCCTGACCGCGACCGTTCTGCACGTGTCGTTCCTGATCGCCTTCACGTTCGGCGCGGGCGTGGTGCCGGATGCGGTGACGATCGCCCTCGCCGGTGTGGCGGGCCTCACCCTCCCCCAGGTGGGGGCGCTGTCGCGGGCGCGGTGGCTCGCGATCGCCCCCGCCGATCTCGACGCCGCGTTCGCGTTCGAGGGGGTCATCGACGAGATGGTCTACATCTTCGGGCCCGCCCTGGTCGGACTCGTGGCCGCATTCATCTCCCCGCAGGCGGCCACCCTGCTCGCCGCCGCCCTGATCGCCCTCTTCGCGACCCAGTTCGCGGTCCACCGCACGCACCGGCAGGTTCCGCTGCGGCCGCGCCGCCCGTCGACCCCGGTGCCGCGCCGTCCGGGGTACGGCCGCCGTCGGGCTCTCGTGGCGGTCACGTTCCTCGGGATGGTGTCGATGGGGGTCTTCTTCGGCGGCTCGCAGACCGGACTGGCCGCCTTCGCGCAGAGCGCGGGCATTCCCGATGCGGGCGCGCTGCTCTACGCCGTCATGGCCGTCGGATCTGCCGTGACAACCGTGTCGATGGTCGTGCTGCCGGGTCACATCGGACGCTGGACCAGGTGGACGACGGCCGCGGCCGGAATGACACTGGGGGCGACGTGCATGCTGCTGGCCCCGAGCGTTCCGTGGGTCATCGGCGCTGCGCTGCTGGCCGGCGCGTTCCAGGGACCACTGCTGCTCACGATCTTCGGGGTGGCGGGCTCGCTCGCTGAGGACGGACGCGCCGGCGCCCTCATGACCCTCACCGCCAGCGGTGTGGTCGTCGGCATCGGGATCGGCGCTGCGGTCGCCGGGCAGCTCGCGCAAGCTTCGGGCCCGTCGGGAGCATTCGGCACCGTGCTCTCGGCGAGTCTCGTGCTGTGCGCCATCGGACTGAGCGGCGCGGTCCTGTCGCGTCGACGACAGCGAGGCCTCGCGCCGGAAGCGCCGTAACGGCCGGCAGCGGGGGCGATCCGGCGTCAGGCCAGCGCGACCTCGCCATGGAACACGAGCGCGGTCGGTCCCGAGAGCAGCACATGGCCGTCCCGCATCCGCACCCCGAGTGTTCCCCCGGGCACGTCGACGGTCCAGTCATCGGGGGCACCCGCCCCGGCCCAGTGCCGTACCGCCAGCGCCGCTGCCGCCACACCGGTGCCGCAGCTCAGGGTCTCGCCGACGCCGCGCTCGAAGACCCGCATCCGGATGGCGCCGACGCCGCCCTGAACGAGAGGGTCTCGCGGCACGACGAACTCGACGTTCGCGCCGTGACGCGGCTCGGGGTCGAGCAGGGGGCGACGGGTGAGGTCGAGGTCGTCGAGTTCGGTATCCGCGAACACCGCGACGACCACATGGGGGTTGCCGACATCGACGCCGACGCCCGGACGCGGTACCGGCAAGCCGTGCGCCCGCACGAGTACGTCCTCGGACTCGATCCGCCACGGTCCGAGGTCCACCTCATAGCCGCGATCGCTCCGAGTGAGCGTTTTGATCCCCGCGCGGGTGCCGATCCGCAGTCCTTCGCCGACCGCGGCGAGCCCCTGGTCCTCGAGGTACCGAGCGAAGACGCGGATGCCGTTGCCGCACATCTCCGCCGTCGAGCCGTCGGCGTTGCGGTAGTCCATGAACCATTCGGCTCCGGATGCGGCGGCCTCGCGGCCCTCGCCGAGCGCACGCGAACGCACGACGCGCAGCAGCCCGTCTGCGCCGATACCGAACCGCCGGTCGCAGAGCGCGGCGACCTGGTCGTCGGTGAAGTCGAGGGCGCCGTCCGGATCAGCGACAATCACGAAGTCGTTGCCGGTACCGTGCCCTTTCGTGAATGGGACGGTCTGCGACATGCGTTCCAGTCTAGGCGCCGTGCGCTGCTCGTCCGGCGGACCCGTACCCGCTGCGCGCGTGCGGCGTCAGTCGGCGATGAGGCGCTTGCCGGTCGCCCACGTGTCGAACGATTCGTAGCCGATCGCCTCGTAGAAACCCCGAGCGCCGGCGTTGTCGGGCCGCACCATGAGCTGCACCTTCGGGCAGCCCATCGCGAGCAGCATCCGCTCGACCTCGGCGACGAGGGCGGCGCCCACGCCCTGCCCGCGGTGGGTCTCGGCGGTCGCCAGGTAGTACAGCCACCCGCGATGGCCGTCGTACCCGCCCATCACGGTTCCGACGATGTCCGGTCCGTCGGCCGCGACCAGGAAGAGCTCGCGCTGGACACGGAGTTTTCGCTCGATGTCACGGTGGGGATCGTTCCACGGACGCGTCAGTCCCGCGGCGTGCCAGAGTGCGACGGTCTGGGCGGTGTCGGCCTCGTCGAACGCCCGGATGCGGACGCTCACGGCGCTGCCGCCACGATCACGCGAGCAGACTCCGTCGGCGGCACCCACATCAGCCCTTCGTAACGGCGGAACCACGACACCTGTCGGCGCGCGTATCGGCGCGTCAGCGCCTGCGTCTGGGCGATCGCGTCGTCGCGCTCGAGCTCTCCGTCGAGCTCCGCGATGGCCTGCGCGTACCCGATCGCACGCCGCGCGGTGATGCCCTCGTCGAGACCGCGCGTCCGCAGCTCCCGGACCTCGTCGAGCAGTCCGGCGTCCCACATTCCCCGCACGCGCGCATCGAGGCGCGGAACGAGATCCTCTCGGTCGATGTGGACCCCGATGAGCCGGGTATCGCCGTGCCAGAGCCGCGGACTCTCCGGCAGAGCAGCGCCGTGCGTGCGCTGTCCTTGGCCGAGGACTTCCAGGGCGCGCACGATGCGGCGTCCGTTCTTGGGATCGACCCGTTCGGCGGTCACGGCGTCGAGGATGCGCAGTCGTTCGTAGAGAACCCCCGGACCCGAACGGTCGAGTTCTCCCTCGAGCTCCGCCCGCAACTGCTCGTCGCGTGGCGGGAACCGGAAGTCGAACACGACGCTCGAGACGTAGAGGCCCGACCCGCCCACCAGGACCGCGTCGGCACCGGTCGCGTGGATCCGGGTGATCGCCGCGCGTGCCGCATCCTGGTACCAGGCGACGGCGGCATCGTCGGTGACATCGAGCACGTCGAACAGATGGTGCGGGATACCGCGACGCTCGGCGACCGGGAGTTTCGCGGTGCCGATGTCCATGCCGCGGTACAGCTGCATGGCGTCGGCGTTCACGATCTCTGCGGTTCTGCCCTCGCTGAGGAGGTGCTCGGCCAACGCCAGCGACAGCGAGGTCTTACCGGTGCCGGTCGCCCCGGCGACCACCCAGAGCCGGGGCGGGCGAGTCACTGCGGGCGGCGGAGCGTCGGGAGTCCGAGCGACACCGCGCGCGGTGCGCCCGCCGAGCCCGCCGGCTCCGGGACACCGCACGATGCCGCCTGGGCGCGATCCCATGCATCGCCGGACCGCGTCCGGCGGATGCGCAGGGGCTCCCCGTCGGGGGCATCGGCGAGAAGGTAGAACGGCGCCGCGCGGCTCACGCGTACGGTGACGACGTCTCCGGGGCGGGGCACGGGCGACCCCGACGGCACGTCGAAGTGAACGAGCCGGTTGTCTTCGGCTCGCCCGCTCAAGCGGTGCGTCGTGGCGTTCTTCTTGCCCTCGCTCGCCGAGACGAGCACGTGGACCTCGCGGCCGACCTGCTTCTCGTTCTCTTCGAGGCTGATGCGGTCTTGCAGGGCGGCGAGTCGTTCGTACCGCTCCTGGACGATCTCCTTCGGGATCTGATCGGCCATCGTTGCCGCCGGAGTCCCTGCCCGGATGGAGTACTGGAACGTGAAGGCGCTGGCGAACCGCGCTTCCTCCACGACCCGCAGGGTCTCCTGGAAGTCTTCCTCGGTCTCACCGGGGAAGCCCACGATGATGTCGGTCGAGATCGCCGCGTGCGGCATCCGCGCGCGCACGCGTTCGAGGATGCCCAGGAACCGCTCGGAGCGGTACGAACGCCGCATTGCTTTCAGGATGCGGTCGCTCCCCGACTGCAGTGGCATGTGCAGTTGCGGCATGACCGCCGGGGTCTCTGCCATCGCGTCGATGACGTCGTCGGTGAAGGCGGCGGGGTGGGGACTGGTGAAGCGGATGCGCTCGAGCCCGTCGATCTCACCGGCGGCCCGCAGAAGCTTGCCGAACGCCTGCCGGTCACCGAACTCGACGCCGTACGAGTTGACGTTCTGACCCAGGAGGGTGACTTCCAGCGCGCCATCGTCTGCGAGCAGCCGGAGTTCGCTCAGGATGTCTCCCGGACGACGGTCTTTCTCCTTGCCGCGCAGGCTCGGGACGATGCAGAACGTGCAGGTGTTGTTGCAGCCGACCGAGATCGACACCCAACCGCTGTGGACACTGTCGCGTTTGGTGGGCAGCGTCGAGGGGAACACGTCCAGCGCCTCGAGGATCTCGAGTTCGGCCTCGTCGTTGTGCCGAGCGCGTTCGAGGAGGGCGGGCAGCGATCCCATGTTGTGCGTACCGAAGACGACGTCGACCCAGGGAGCCTTGTTGAGGACCGTGTCTTTGTCCATCTGGGCGAGGCATCCGCCCACGGCGATCTGCATGCCCTCGTGCACGTCTTTTCGGGACTTCAGATGCCCGAGCGTGCCGTAAAGCTTTCCGGCCGCGTTGTCGCGCACGGCGCACGTGTTGATGACGACGACGTCGGGTTCTCTTCCCGCCTCGACGGGCAGATATCCCGCGGATTCCAGCGACCCGGACAGCCGTTCGGAGTCGTGCACATTCATCTGGCAGCCGAACGTCCGCACTTCGTAGGTACGGGCACGGCCGTCGGGGGTGAACGCGGCGGGCGAAGGTGCGATCAGCGTGGGCGCGCTGGAGGGGACAGTCATGATGGGCTCATTCTACGTTCCGTGTCATGTCCTGCCCCCGACCTTCGCCGCGGGGATGCCCACCCCGCGGGCACCCGCTCAGCGCGCGTGCGCTCAGCGCTCGTCGAGGGCCTGACGAGCCGCGCTGAGCGCCACGTGGGACGGGTACCCGCGACGGGAGAGCTGCCCGGCGAGTCGACGGAGTTCCGCCTGCGCGTCGCGCCCCCCGATTCCGGCGGCCTTTCGCCGCGCGAACTCCAGCGCACGCTCCATGTCGTCGTCCGGAAGCTCAGCGAGCGCCGCATCCGCGACATCCCGCGGCACCCCGCGCTTGGAGAGCGTCTGTCCGATTGCCTGGCGGCCTTGTCCACGACGGTCCTGCCCGGCGTGGACCAGCTGCTCTGCGAGCGCACGATCATCCAGGTAGCCGAGTCGAATCGTCTCGGTCAGAATGTCATCGACCTGCTCACGAGTCAGTCCGTGTCCGCCCAGCACCACGCGGGCCTCCTGCACCGACAGCGATCGAGCGCGCAGCTTGCGGAGGAGAGACGCCTCCGCGGCTGTCGCCGCGGCTGCGGGTGCGTCGTCGTCCGCGCCGCTCGTCTCGTCGGTGAACGCCACGGGCTCCGTCTCGTCGGTGAACGCCACGGGCGCTGGCGCGGAGCCACCGGACGACCGGTCATCTCGCCACGTTCGGTGCCACTCGCCGCTCACGTCAGCCCCCCGCGGGGAATCCGAACGCTCGGCCGCTCCGCGATCCGGGGTGGGACCGCCGAACAGCGGGATGACGGGGGCGAGCCGGTCGGACTCGCCCCCACCTGAATCACGCACGCTCACGCCGGACGACGCTGCGCAAGCTCGTCGGCGACGGGAACTTCTTCGGCACGCGCACCGCCGATTCCTAGCTTGACCTTGATCTTCTGCTCGATATCGGCCGCGATATCGGGGTTCTTGAGCAGGAAGTTACGGGCATTCTCCTTGCCCTGGCCCAGCTGCTCACCGTCGTACGTGTACCAGGCGCCGGACTTCTTCACGATGGTGTGCTCGACACCGAAGTCGATGAGACTGCCCTCACGCGAGATGCCCGTGCCGTACAGGATGTCGAACTCGGCCTGCTTGAACGGCGGGGCCATCTTGTTCTTGACGACCTTGACGCGGGTACGGTTACCGACCGCGTCGGTGCCGTCCTTCAGCGTCTCGATGCGACGGATGTCGAGTCGGACGGACGCGTAGAACTTGAGCGCCTTTCCGCCGGCGGTGGTCTCGGGCGAGCCGAAGAAGACACCGATCTTCTCGCGCAGCTGGTTGATGAAGATCATCGTCGTGTTCGTCTGATTCAGTCCACCGGTCAGCTTGCGGAGGGCCTGCGACATGAGACGGGCCTGCAGACCGACGTGCGAATCACCCATCTCGCCCTCGATCTCGGCCTTCGGCACGAGCGCGGCGACGGAGTCGATGACGGCGAGGTCGATGGCGCCGGAACGCACGAGCATGTCGGCGATCTCGAGGGCCTGCTCACCGGTGTCGGGCTGGGAGACGAGAAGCTGATCGATGTCGACGCCGAGCTTCTTGGCGTAGTCCGGGTCGAGCGCGTGCTCGGCGTCGATGAACGCAGCGATGCCGCCCGCGCGCTGCACGTTGGCGATCGCGTGCAGGGTAAGCGTGGTCTTACCGGAGGATTCCGGACCGTAGATCTCGATGATGCGCCCGCGCGGCAGGCCGCCGACGCCCAACGCGACGTCGAGGGCGATGGAGCCCGTCGGGATGACTTCGACGGGGGCACGGTCGTCGCTGCCCAGCCGCATGACCGAGCCCTTTCCGAACTGCTTGTCGATCTGGGCGAGGGCCGATTCGAGGGCCTTTTCGCGGTCGGCGGGTGATGGCATGGGATGCTCCTTATTGCTCGCGGTCCGTCGCCTGTAGGCTGTCGCGTCCCGCCCGGATGGGCGGGTCCTGCGACAAGGCGGGATGTCGTTCGACGTTGTCCACGCTATGAGGGGGCTCCGACATTGTGGTCGGATCAGCCGCATCCGTGGACAAACGTGTCATCGACACCGTCTGTGCAGGAGCCTACGCGTCAGTCGAACGGATATTCGACGACACGCCGTCGGCGCGAAGGCCGTTTCTCGTCACCCGCGACGGGGCTCGAGGCGCCCGGCACCGTGGCGGCGCGCGAGCGGAACATCCATCTCCGCGCACAGCGCGAGCCACACCGCACGCGGCGGCTCGCCAGCGGCGATCGCCTGCGTGGCGGTGCGATCACCGAACTCCGACAGCACCAGATCCGACACGAGGTAGGCGCCTCGGGAACCGAACTCGTCGAGGACGGCGCGGTCGAACTCGCTCCGCCGCATTCAGCGGAGGGAGAGTTCGGGCGACGCCATCGCGACGAGGTCGTCGGGAACGACGTCCGGGAAGACCGTCAGGCCCTCGAGCACGGACAGGCGATCGGAGACTTCACGCATGATGGTCGAGATCGGTACATCAAGGGCTTCGGCCACCGACGCGAGGATCTCGCTGGAGGCTTCTTTCTGGCCCCGCTCGACCTCACTGAGGTAACCGAGCGCGACACTGGCGCGGCTCGCTACCTGGCGGAGCGTGCGGCCCTTCTGCTGGCGGAGGTCGCGGAGGACTTCACCGATCTCGTGACGAACCAGGATCATGTCGAACACCCTCCTCCTACCGTCTTGGCCGTGCCCGTGACGGACAACGGTACAACCTTGCGTCTTGCCAATCTAATCCCGAGCGCTGTGCGTCGGGTGGGAATGACTGTGACAACCGTGTGAACGCTCGTGGCATTCCCGCTCACAACGCCTCCAGCACCAGACGCAGCGCCCGCCGCACGGTCTCGGTCCGGATCTGCTCGCGCGTGCCGTCGAGCTGGAGCAGCTCGACCCGTGTCCCCAACGGCGTGGAGACCCCGACGTACACGGTTCCGACCGGCTGCCCGTCGGGAGACGTGGGCCCTGCGACCCCGGTGGTCGAGACTCCGACGTCGGCGTGCCGGGCACCGTCGGCCAGCGCAGCACGCACGCCTTCCGCCATCTGGCGTGCCACCTTGGGCTGCACGGGGCCGTCGAGTTGGAGGATGGCTCCATCGACTCCGAGCAGACGCTCCTTCAGGTCGGTGGAGTAGGTCACCATCCCCCCACGAAGGTGCGCGGATGCTCCGGGGACGCCGACGATCTCGGCGCACAGGAGTCCGCCCGTCAGCGACTCCGCGACCGCGATGGTCCACCCGAGTTCGGCGAGACGGGAGATGAGGCGTTCGGCGTCTGACCGGCGCCCGGCGACGATCGAGGTGGATTCGTCGATGCCCGGATCTTCGAAGTCAGCCGACACGGCCGCTCTCCCCCGCACGGGCGCGTCGGCCGCGCACTTCACTGACGATGAAGTCGATCCCGCTGGCGATCGTGAGAATGACGGCGATCCACATCGTGACCGTGTTCACGACCCCGATCCAGTCACCCAGAAGCGCAGGGAGGGGAAGCAGCGCGAGCGACAGCGCCACCGCCTGTACGAGGGTCTTCAGCTTGCCCATCCACGCCGCAGCCAGCACGTGATCGCTGACGACGACGAGCCGGTAGATCGTGACGCCGATCTCGCGGAAGAGGACCACCGCCGTCACCCACCACGGCAGCTCCGCGAGAATCGACAAACCGACGAAAGCGCATCCCGTCAGGACCTTGTCGGCGATCGGGTCCAGCAGCTTTCCGAGGTCGGTGACGATGTTGTTGGACCGGGCGATGTGGCCGTCGATGCCATCGGATGCGATCGCCACGATGAACAGCGCCGCGGCGCCCCAGCGCAGCGCGCCGTCCTGGCCCGCGTCAGCGAGCAGCATCCAGAGGAAGACCGGTGCGCACAGGATGCGGACGATCGTGATGGCGTTCGGGAGTTGGCGGGGAACCGTCACGGTGCGAGCCTATCGATCGAGGGGCGGTCAGTCGCGCCCGGTGAGACCCCAGGCGTCCTCGGAACCCTCGTCGCCATCGACGACCTCGTGGCCGTCGAACTGCGAGTCGACCGCATCCGGTCCGTAGGGATCGGCGGATGCCTGCTCTGCCGGGGCGTCCTGGCCCTTCAGGCGCGCCAGCACGCCGGGGAGCTGCTCCACCGTCACCAGAACATCGCGGGCCTTAGAGCCCTCGGAGGGCCCGACGATCTCTCGGGACTCCAGCAGGTCCATCAGCCGACCGGCCTTCGCGAATCCGACGCGGAGCTTGCGCTGCAGCATCGACGTCGAACCGAACTGGGTAGACACGACGAGCTCTGCGGCCGCCAGCAGAAGCTCGAGGTCGTCGCCGATGTCGGCGTCGATCTCCTTCTTCTCCGCGACTGCGGCGACGTCGGAGCGGTACTCCGGACGAGCCTGGCCGGTGGCGTGGGCCACGACCTTCTCGATCTCGTCTTCGGTGACCCACGCGCCCTGCACGCGGATCGCCTTCGATGCCCCCATCGGGAGGAAGAGCGCATCGCCCTGCCCGATCAGGCGATCGGCACCCGGCTGGTCGAGGATGACGCGCGAGTCGGTGACGCTCGTCACCGCGAACGCGAGCCGAGACGGAACGTTGGCCTTGATGAGCCCGGTGACCACGTCGACGCTCGGACGCTGCGTCGCGAGCACGAGGTGGATTCCGCTGGCACGGGCCAGCTGCGTGATGCGAACGATCGAATCCTCGACATCACGCGGCGCGACCATCATCAGGTCGGCGAGCTCATCGACGACCACGAGCAGATAGGGGTACGGCTTCAGCACGCGCTCACTGCCCTCGGGCAGCTTGAGGTCGCCCGCGACGACCGCGCGGTTGAAGTCGTCGATGTGGCGGAAGCCGAACGACGCGAGGTCGTCGTACCGCATGTCCATCTCCTTCACGACCCACTGCAGCGCTTCCGCGGCCTTCTTGGGGTTCGTGATGATGGGGGTGATCAGGTGCGGGACGCCCGCGTAGGACGTGAGCTCGACGCGCTTCGGGTCGATCAGCACCATCCGCACCTCGGACGGCTTCGCCCGCATCAGCAGGCTTGTGATCATGGAGTTCACGAAGCTCGACTTACCCGAGCCCGTGGAACCCGCCACGAGAAGGTGGGGCATCTTGGCGAGGTTCGCCACGACGAAACCACCGCCGACGTCTTTTCCGACGCCGATAGTCATGGGGTGGGTCGACTTCTGCGCATTGCCCGAACGGAGCACGTCGCCGAGCGTCACGGTCTCGCGATCGGTGTTCGGGATCTCGACGCCGATCGCGCTCTTACCCGGGATCGGCGCGAGGATCCGCACCTCGTTCGACGCCACCGCGTAGGCGATGTTGTTCGTGAGAGCTGTGATGCGTTCGACCTTGACGCCCGGACCGAGTTCGATCTCGTACTGGGTCACCGTCGGACCGCGGGAGAACCCGGTGACCCGCGCGTTGATGCTGAACTGCTCGAAGACGCTCATGATCGCGCGCACGATGATGTCGTTGGCCTCGGAACGCGTCTTCGGCGGCGTTCCCGCCCCCAACGCGGTGAGCGATGGCAGGGCGTAGGGCGAGGACGGGGGCAACCGATCCCCGCTGCCGCCGAAGCCGGCCGCATCCGGAAGTTCGGGCTGAGGACCCGTGTCGCCGTCGTCCTGCAGACCGCCGGCCGCGCGGCTTCCGGCCACGGCACGCTGTGCGGCGGCGATGACGGACGGGTCGATGACCTCGGTGAGCGCGTCGGGTGCGGGGGGTCGCGGCGGCACGGGTGCCGGGGGCGCCACCGGCTCGATGGCCTGCTCGAATCCGCCGCGCGTCGCGTCGCCGGAGAAGAGCAGCTCGGTCAGATCCTGGGATCCCGGCGCCGCATCCGGGTCTTCTTCACGGCCGGTCTTGTTCCGGCGCCACCACGGGATGGAATCGGTCTCGTCGTCATCGCCCGCGGCGACCGCACCGTTCTTCTTCGCGGAGCTGTCGAGCACGGTCGTCGCCGCATCGGGGTCGGGTCGCTCTGCGCCGAACATCCAGGCGTACAGATCGCCGAGGCGTCGACCGATGCGGTTCGGCGGAGTCTTCGTCAGGATCAGCACGCTCAGCGCGGCGACCAGTCCGAGCAGGATGCAGGCGCCGATCTGCGTGAGTAGGAGCGCGAGGGGCTCGCCCAGCATCCAACCGAACAGGCCGCCGGCCTCGCTGAGGGCCGGCAGACCGGAGTTCGGTTGCGGACGCCCACCGAGCACATGGCAGAAACCCGCGATCGTGAGGACGAAGAGGGCGAAGCCGATGCCGATCCGGCCGTTGTCGTGCACGGACGACGGATGCCGGAACAACCAGCCGGCGAGGAAGACGAGGAAGACGGGTAGCACGAACGCCAGGCGCCCGACCAGACCGCCCACGCTGTACGCGCTGATGTTGGCGGAGATGTCGGTGCCGACGAAGAACCACTCCGTGACCGCGCCGGCGACCGCCAGCAGCACCAGGAGGAACGGGAACCCGTCGCGACGCTGGTCTTTCTCCAGCGTCTCCGGGCCGAACGTGCGGAACAGGCCGCCCGTCAGATGCGCCACACCCATCCACGCGCGGACGATCACCGACGGCTTCTCGTCGTCTCCGACGTAGCGCTGCGGGGCCGGTGCCGGCTTCCGCGCGCGCGTCGAGCCGCCCTTGGCGGCTGTGCCGCTCTTCGCGACGGCACCGCGGGTCGAGGTGGAACTTCGTGGCATCCCCCCACGGTAGGCGGGAGGTCCGACGTCGGCCGGTAGCCACGCGGAGAAGCGTCAGTGCAGCCGTCGCACCATCGTGTCGCGGCCGAAGCCCGGCGCCGTCACCACGAAGCCCTCCGACCGGTACAGCGTCACGGCGTAGTTGTCGCGCTCGACACTCAGGCTGAGGCGCGCGTACCCGTCCGCGCTCGCGCGTTCCACGAGTTCGCGCAGCAGCGCGCGCCCGACCCCGTGCGCGCGCCAGATCGGACGCACACCGATGATGAGTTCGGGAACCCCCGTCGCGATGTAGCCGAATCCCGGCGCGGAGCGCGGCAGCATCCGGTACCAGGCGGCGCCGATCCCCTCACCCGTCGTGGCCTCGGCGACGAACCCCGAATCGCCCGGCCGCATCCACCCCGACACGTAGCGGCGGTGCTCCGGCGCATCCAGCACCTCGTGTCGCGGACGCGTCGCGCCGGAGCGCCAATTGGCCGCTTCGACGACCATGTCCGCGAGGAACGCCCCGTCCGCCTGCACGGCGGGTCGGATGCGATACCTCACGGACATGGCGAGATTCTCGCAGAAGTCGGTCAGGCCTCGATCACGAGCGGCACGATCATCGGCCGACGACGCAGGCGCTGGTTCACCCAGCGACCGATCGTGCGGCGGACGACCTGCGACATCGCGTGCGTGTCGCGGACGCCGGATGCTGCCGCCTCGCTCAGCGCGGCCGCGATCTTCGGCTTCACGTCCTCGAAGACCGAGTCCTGCTCGGCGAAGCCGCGCGCGTGGATCTCGGGACCGGAGATGATGCGTCCGGTCTGGGCATCGATGACCACGATCACCGAGATGAAGCCCTCTTCGCCGAGGATGCGGCGATCCTTCAGATCCGCATCCGTGATCTCGCCGACCGTCGATCCGTCGACGTACACGAACCCGATGTCGAGCTGGCCGACGACGTTCGCGACGCCGTCCCGGAGGTCGACGACCGTGCCGTTCTCCCCGAGGATCGTGCGCTCCGCGGGAACGCCCGTGTCCTGGGCGAGCTTCGCGTTCGCCATCAGGTGCCGGTACTCGCCGTGCACCGGCAGAACGTTCTTCGGCTTCAGGATGTTGTAGCAGTAGAGCAGTTCGCCAGCGGCCGCGTGGCCGGAGACGTGCACCTTCGCGTTGCCCTTGTGCACGACGTTCGCACCGAGCTTCGTGAGGCCGTCGATCACGCGGTAGATCGCATTCTCGTTACCGGGGATCTGGCTCGAGGCGAGGATGATCGTGTCACCCGGGCCGGGCTCGATCGCGTGATCGAGGTTCGCCATCCGCGACAGCACCGCCATCGGCTCGCCCTGCGAGCCCGTCGACATGTAGACGATGCGGTCGTCGGGAAGGTCGCGCGCCTTCTTGTAATCGATCAGCACGCCATCCGGAACCTTCAGGTATCCGAGGTCTTCCGCGATCGTCATGTTGCGCACCATGCTGCGGCCGAGGAACGCGACACGGCGTCCGTTCGCGGCGGCGGCATCGATGACCTGCTGCACGCGGTGCACGTGGCTCGAGAAGCTCGCGACGATGACGCGACGGGGCGCCTTGCCGATCACCTGGTCGAGAACCGGACCGATCGAACGCTCGAGCGGGGTGAATCCCGGGACGTCCGCGTTCGTGGAGTCGACGAGGAAGAGGTCCACGCCCTGCTCGCCGAGGCGGCCGAACGCGCGGAGGTCGGTCAGGCGGCCGTCGAGCGGCAGTTGGTCCATCTTGAAGTCACCCGTGACCAGCGCCGTGCCGGCGGGCGTGCGGATGGCGACGGCCAACGCATCCGGGATGGAGTGGTTGACGGCCACGAACTCGAGATCGAAGGGGCCGACCTTCTCCTCCTGGCCCTCCTTGACCGTCATCGTGTACGACTTGATGCGGTGCTCCTTGAGCTTCGCCTCGACGAGCGCGAGCGTCAGGCCGGAGCCGATCAGAGGGATGTCGTTCTTCAGCTTCAGCAGGTACGGGACCGCGCCGATGTGATCCTCGTGGCCGTGGGTCAGCACGATCCCGACGATGTCGTTCAGGCGTCCGCGAATCGGCGCGAAGTCGGGCAGGATCAGGTCGACACCCGGCTGGTGCTCCTCGGGGAACAGCACCCCGCAGTCGACGACGAGCAGCTTGCCGTCGTACTCGAAGACGGTCATGTTGCGACCGACCTCACCGAGTCCGCCGAGCGGCGTGACGCGGAGGGTTCCGGATTCGAGTGCGGGCGGATCGTACAGAGTGGTGGCCATAACGTGCCTTCCCGGATGCAGCGGGGCGCCGCATCCGCTCTCACCGCCTCCCGGCGGCCGCCCGCGCGGTGCGGGCTCCTCGTGCTCGCCTCGGGGCGAGCTCTTGTCAGCGTGTCGTGCCGTGCACCTTGGGCAGGGCACCGCCCGCGGCCGCATTGCGGTCGGGGCGGAAGTTGGAGAAGTCGGCGACGTCGCTCACGTGCGCGAGCTCGTCTTCGATGAGGGCGGCCTCCCACTCCTCGGGACCGACGAGCGGCAAACGCACGCGCGGGCTCGAGATGCGGCCGAGGCCGTGCAGGATGTACTTCGCACTCACGGTGCCGGGCACGTGCGTCATCACGGCACGAACGAGCGGCTCGAGCCGCTTGTGCTCGGCCGTGGCGGCAGCGAGGTCGCCGCGGTTCACCGCGTCGATGATCGTGCGGTACGGCGCCGCCGCGACGTTCGCGGTAACCCCGATCAGCCCGGTCGCACCGATCGCGAGGTGCGGCAGCACGTTCGCGTCGTCGCCGGAGAAGTACATCAGATCGGTCTGGTTGAGCACGCGGCTCACTTCGCTGAAGTCACCCTTGGCATCTTTGATGGCGAGGATGTTGGGGTGCTTCGCGAGTCGCAGGATCGTCTCGTACTTGATCGGAACGCCCGTGCGACCCGGAATGTCGTACAGGATGACCGGCAGATCCGTCGCGTCGGCGACGAGACGGAAGTGGGTGAGGATGCCGGCCTGGGTCGGCTTGTTGTAGTAGGGCGTGACGATCATGATGCCGTCGGCCCCGGCTCGCTCGCTCGCGCGGTACAACTCGATCGCGTGCGCGGTCTCGTTCGATCCGCCGCCCGTGATGATCTTGGCGCGGCCCGCGGCGACGTCCTTGCCGACCTCGACGAGGCGGAGCTTCTCGGGGTCGGTCAGGGTGGAGGTCTCCCCCGTCGTTCCCGTCACGACGATCCCGTCGGCGCCGGAGGAGATGACATCGTCGATGTGCTTCTCGACGGCCGGCCAGTCGACCTCGCCATCGGCAGTCATCGGTGTGATGAGGGCGACGAGCACCTGTCCGAAGGGGTTGCCCGTGTGCGTCATATCTCCAGGGTATCGGTTCGCACCCGGGCGGCGTGCGGCGGGCGCGGGCGCCGTATGGGCCGGCGTCCGTCGTACTCTCCGCAGTCGTCGGACCGGTGGGGCAGGTGTGCACGAACGAGGCTCGTGGGGCGGTCCGGGGCTAGCGAGTCCGACGACTGCGGATCACATCGAGCCGTGCGAGGACCGCGCGCTCCACGACGGGCCAGGAGTACAGCACCATCGCGTAGTCGAAACGCAGCGTCTCGTAGCCGCCCGCGGCGGCGGAGGCGTCCCGCAGGAGGTCGCGGTGGCGCTGCTCTGGTCGCGCGTGGTTCTCTTTTCCGTCGATCTCGAGCACCAGCACCCCGTCGATCAGGAAGTCGACCCGGCCGACATCGTCGATCCAGGCCTGGCTCACCATGGGGATCCCGAGGCGGTGAAACCGCAGCCGCACGATGGACTCCAGGCCGCTGTCGGCGCTCGGCCGCGCGATGTCGACGAGCCACCGATGCCGCGCCGGGAGACTGGCCCGCACTTCCGCGCGCATCGTGGTGCTGAGCAGCCCGAGCCGCCACGCCGATTCGAAGGCGGCGAAGAACGCCTCGCCGCCGAGGCACCTCTCGACCTGTACCAGCGCCTGCACGACGCCGACCACGCCGAACGTCGAGGTTCCCGCGTCCCGATGGGTGACGCAGGCGCATCCCGGATGCGGATGCGCTCTCCCCCGCGGACCGACCCAGACGTGCGAGCGCTGCTGCGGTTCGAACACCCAGATCCCGAGTCTCCGCAGGGCGCTTGCGCACGCGGACTCGCCGCCGTGGAGTGCCGCGACCCGGACGGACGGCTCCGCCTCCGGCAGCGCGTAGACGCCCTCGCGGACGCGGAGAACCGCATCCGCGGCGACCGCGCGGCGCAGGTCATCACTGCTCGCGCCGCGGACCATCAGCTCTCGGCTGCGGCAGACGCCGCCCTTCTCTTTCACGACATCGGCGACGGTGGACGGGCGCATCACGCCACTGTGCCGGATGCCGTGCACCCGCGACTGCGCCCGACGCCACCTGGGGGACAGAGCTCCCCACCCTGCCATGTGGGGAGGACAAGTGGCCCGTGCGGCGGGGCATCCGCGGGCGGCATCCGCGGGCGGCATCCGCGGCAGCGCACCCGTCGAGATCGCCTCGAGCGGTCGTGAGTCGTCGGACCGGTGGGGCTGATGTGAATGCGAGTGACAGGTGTGCCGAGTCAGCGGCGCCGGATCCGACGACTGCGGACCCGAACTCTCGGGCGCCCGACCCCCGCCCACCCGCGCCCTAGGGTGAGGGCATGGCCTGGCAGACCCGCGCAACCCGCACCGTCTACGAGAACCGCTGGATCCACGTGCGCGAGGACGACGTCGTCGGGCCCCACGGAGAGGGCATCTACGGGGCCGTGCGGATGCAGCATCCGGCGGTGTTCGTCGTGGCGATTGACGACGACGAGCGGGTCTGTCTGATCGGTCTCGACCGGTACACGACGGGCCCGTCCATCGAAGTGCCCGCCGGTGGGACGGATGGCGAGGAGCCGCTCGCGGCGGCCCAGCGCGAGTTCCGCGAGGAGACCGGCTTCGCGGCCGACTCGTGGGAACACCTCGGCACGATGAACGCCCTCAACGGGATCGCCGAGGCGCCCGAGCACGTCTTCCTCGCACGGGGAATCCGCCCGGCCGCGGATGCCGCTGCATCCCAGAACGAAGAGGGCATCGACGAGGTGCGGTGGGTGCCGTTCGGCGAGGTGCTGAAGATGATCTCCCGCGGCGAGATCACCGACGGCGAGACGATCGCCGCAGTCGCGTACGCCGCCATCCGCCTTGGACGCCTGGCCTGACGACGACTCAGCCGGCTCGGTATTCTCTCCGCATGACGCGCGTTTGGCTGACGAACTGGGAGTGGAGCTGCTGCGGCGATGCGTTCACCGTCGGTGACGAGGTCGATTTCGGCATCTTCCACCGCGGCCCCGACGAGTGGCTCCGCCACACGCTCGGCGTCGAGATCGCGGGCAGCGTGGATGCGGTCGAGTCCCACCACGAAGAGCTCTTCCCGGATCGTGTGCGGGGCCGCGTCACGGCGATCCACGCGGTCACCCAGGAGTACGTCGAACGCCAGGAACTTCGTCGCCCCGGGCACGGTGCGCCGCCGGACAGTGTCGCGCCGCTGGACGGCGAGGAGTGGACGGCGCAGAGCTTCGACCTCGGCGCCGGGGTGTTCGCCGGCATGAGACCGAGCCGCTTCATCACCGTGTCCGAACCCGTGCCGGGGACAGGCCGGCTCCGCGCTCGCCCCGCCGTGCCGTCGCCGGGTTCGGCTGACTCGGACCCGGACGACGGCGGCGATCCGGGCCGAGTGTCGTCGCCCGGATGGCTCGTGGACGTCGACGAGCGCTGACGGCGCCCGCCGTCAGCGGGGTTACGGGGAGACGCGACCGTTGGCGTTGAACGCGGCGTGCGTGAGCGGCATGAGCTCGCGCCACACCGTCTCCATCTTCTCGGCGCACATCTCGATCTCGCGCTGCGGGAAGGACGGGAAATGCGTTCCCTCGACCTTGGTGCGCAGCGACAGGAAGTTCATCAGCGACCGGGCATTGACCGTCACGTACATCGACGAGTAGATGTTCAGCGGCAGGACGATGCGCGCCACCTCGCGGGCGACACCCGCATCCAGCATGCGCTGGTACGCCGCGAAGGCCTGCACGGATGCGGCGCGGGTCTCTTCGGCGACGAGCGCGGTCTGCTCGGCCGTGCCGGGCAGGAACTCGTAGGCGCCGGGCTTACCGACCTGCACCAGGTTGCGCTCGGGGGCGGGCGTGTAGAAGACCGGGCGGAGCTCGCGGTAGCGGCCGGACTCTTCGTTGTACGACGCCATACGGTGCCGCATGAACTCGCGGAACACGAAGATCGGCGCCTGCACGTAGAAGGTCATCGAGTTGTGTTCGAACGGCGAGCCGTGACGGTCGCGCATCAGGTAGTTGATGAGACCGCGGTCGCGTCCGGTGGCTTCGGTGCCGGCGGCGGCGTCACCGAGCGTCTGCTCGCCCTGCGTCGACACCCGGGCGGCGAACAGCACATCGGAGTCGGAGGCGCTGGAACGCACGAGCTCGACCGTCATGTCACTGCGGAACTGGACCTCTGAGGGGGCTGCGGCATCCGTCACGTGCCCAGCGTAACCGCGTCCGCCGACACTTCCGCATCCGTCCCCTGCGTCGGAATATGACGGGCGCGAGACATCTTCGGTGGATTCGGGCGCACCCATAGGCAGCGCGACTAACGTGGAGTGCTGTGGACCTTCTCCTTGCCGTCGCCGTCTTGACCGCCCTGCTGGCGGTCACCGTCGGCCTCGGCCTGCTCCTGCGATGGGTGCAGACCCGGCCCCGTCACGTCGATCCGAGCGAAAGCGTCGATCCGCAGCGGCTCGGCGCCGACGCCCTCGGAGACCGTGCGACGCTCCTGCAGTTCAGCACCGAGTTCTGCGGTCGCTGCCCCGGAGTGCACCGGACCCTCGCGGATGTCGCCGCTCAGCGCGACGGGGTGCTCCACCTCGACGTCGACCTCACGCACCGGCCCGACATCGCCAAGCACTTCCAGGTGCTGCAGACCCCGACCACCCTGATCCTCGACCGCAAGGGCGTCGTCCGCACGCGCTTCGGCGGAACCCCCGGCCGCGACGTGGTCGAACTCGAACTCGCCCGCATCACCGAGGAGACCGCGCGTGTCTGATCAGTCCCGCCCGCCCCGCATCGACGTGCGCGGCCCGCGTTTCGTCGCCGGAATCACCGCCGTGCTTCTTCTCGTCGACGTCTTCCTCGGGCTCGTCGGAGTGTCGGCCGAGTCTCGATCCTTCGGCTGGTTCGCCTACCAGCCGCTGTCGAACGACCTCGCCGCACCGGGTGGGATGCTGGGCGCAGTGCTCGCCGCCCGCGCCTCCGACCCCGCCTTCATCCTGCTCGCCGTGATCGCCGCGCTGTTCGTGTGGGGCGTCGTCTCACCGCGGACAGCACCGTGGGGCGTGCTGTACCGGAAGGTCGTGCAGCCGCGGCTCCGACCGGCCACCGAGTTCGAAGACCCCCGTCCGCCGCGCTTCGCGCAGGGCGTCGGCCTGTTCGTCACGGTGATCGGCCTCGTGCTGCACCTGTCGGGCGTGCCGTGGGCCCTGCCGATCGCCGCCGCCGCGGCCTTCATGGCCGCGTTCCTGAACGCCGTCTTCGGGCTGTGCCTCGGATGCCAGCTGTATCTCGTGCTGCAGCGTGCGGGCCTCATCGGCCGCACCTCCGCCGCAGCATGAACGGGCCGACACGGTAAACCCCTGTCCTCCGATCGGCGCACGGCGTTAGCCTGTCCGATGGGTCGAACGGCGGCCACCATCGAAGGGAGCGCGCCATGAGCGTGACGAGCGAAGCGACCACGCAGTGGACCGGAACACTGGCACAGGGTTCCGGTGAGATCGCCCTGGAGTCGTCCAATCAGGGCCCGTTCGCGGTCAACTGGAAGGCCCGCAGCGAGGGTTCCACATCCGTCACGACGCCGGAAGAACTCCTCGGCGCCGCGCACTCCTCCTGCTTCAGCATGGCCCTCGCCCACTCCCTCGCGGAGAACGGGACCCCGCCGGAACAGATTCAGACGACCGCATCCGTCACGTTCATCCCCGGCACCGGAATCACCGGCAGCCACCTGAACGTGCAGGCCACCGTACCCGGAATCTCCGCGGACGACTTCGCGCGCATCGCCGCCGAGGCCAAGACCGGTTGCCCGGTCTCCGCGGCCCTCGCGGGAATCGAGATCACGCTCGAGGCGACCCTTGCCTGAGCCTCGCCGTGTCGTCGTCGCCGGCGCATCGGGTTTGATCGGCCGCGCGCTCGTCGACTCGCTCCGACGGGACGGCGTTGCGGTGACGACCCTCGTGCGTCGCGCACCCCGAACGCCGGGCGAAGTGGAGTGGTTGACGGATGCTGCGCCGCTCGACCCGTCGGTCCTCGCCGGCGCGCATGCCGTCGTCGCCCTGAACGGCGCGAGCGTCGGGCGGTTCCCTTGGACGCCCGGCTACAAGAGCGAACTGCTCTGGTCGCGCCTCACCCCGACGCGGACGATCGCCACCGCCCTGCGCGCGCTCGGGAGCGACGCGCCCGCGTTCGTCTCCGGAAGCGCCGTCGGGTTCTACGGCTCCGCACCGGGCGAGGTGATGACCGAGGACTCCCCCGCCGGCGACACGTTCCTCGCTCGGCTGTGCGTGGAGTGGGAGGATGCGGCGCGCGCCGCCGGCTCGCACTCCCGGGTGTCGCTGCTTCGCACGGCTCCCGTGGTCGACCGCGATGGGGTGCTTAAGCCCCTCATGCTGCTGACGAAGCTCGGCGTCGCGGGACCGATCGGGCGAGGTACCCAGGTGTGGCCGTGGATCTCGCTCGAAGACGAAGTGGGCGCCATCCGCCACGTCATCGACTCCGATATCGACGGTCCGGTCAACCTCACCGGGCCGACCCGGGCGACGTCCAACGATCTGGGGTTCGCGCTCGCGCGCCGGATGAATCGCCCGTACCTGGTGCGGGTGCCCGCGTTCGCCGCGGCTCTCGTGCTGGGTCGGGACGCGACCGAGGCGCTGCTCACCAACGATCAGGACCTGCGCCCGACCGTGCTGGAGAAGACGGGCTACCGCTTCGCGCAACCCACGGTGGAGGATGCGGTTGCCGCCGCAATCCCTCCCCACGCCTGAGTGCAGCGCGGATCAGGCGCCGTCGCGCAGCGCGGATCAGGCGCCGTCGCGCCCCTCGAGGCGGATCGCCGTGCGCACGGCGCCCCTCGCGCGGCGCCGATCGCCGGACCCGTCGTAAGCGAGACCCAGCCGGTACCAGGCACGCCAGTCCTCGGGTGCCGCCTCGACCGCCTCGCGGTAGCTCGGGAACACCGCATCCGCGTCTTCCCGCATCACGCGTCCGCTCGGGCGCACCGCGAGTTGCTCTTCGGGCAGGGCTCCCTCCGCCTCGAGCCGGCGACCGACTGCCGCTGCGCGCGCTCCGAACCAGATTTCACGGCCGATGGCCCAGGCAGCGATGATCGGCAGAATGATGAGCGCCACGCCCATCGCGATGCCGACGGGTTCGCCGCTCGCCACCAGCAGCCACGCGCGCTGAGCGACGAGCACGATGTAGAGCGCGAGCACCACGGTCATGACCGCGACGCCGATGCGTGCGCTCATGCGGTCGTCTCGCGGGCCGCCTGACCGGAGACCTCGCCCTCGGCGACGCCGGCCGCATCCGGAATTCCGGGAAGGCGGATGCCGATGTCGAGGAACGCGTCGAGTCCGACGAACACGCCCTCCGCGTCGCGCGCGGCGGCGAGGGCGAGCCGGATTCCGGGGGCGTAGGCGAGTGCCGGATCGATCGTGTCGTGCACGATCGTGACCGATTCGCCCGGACCGGAGAAGATGACCTCCTGGCGAGCGACCACGCCCGGGCGGCGCAGCGAATGCACCGGAACGCTCGCAACCTGCTGGCCGCGCGCGCGCTGGTCGACGTGCGTTGCGGCGACCGGGCCGACGGCCTCGCGGGCCGCGGCGATGAGCTCCGCCGTCCGCACCGCTGTGCCGCTGGGCGAGTCGATCTTCGTCTCGCGGTGCGCCTCGATGATCTCGATCGACGCGAAGAACGGCGCGGCGGCAGCAGACAGCGCGGTACCGATCACCGAGCCCAGCGAGAAGTTCGGCACGAATACCGCACCGGTGCCCGCGGCGGCGACGAGGGGCCGCACGAGCGAGATGCGCTCAGCCGACCATCCACTCGTGCCGATGAGCAGGTTGATGCCGCGCTCCGTGGCCGCCCGGACGACATCGAGCGAGACGGCCGGCGTCGACGCGTCGATCACCAGGTCGACACCCTCGATCGCCGAGATGTCATCGCGCGACGAGAGCACGCGAACGACCTCGAAGCCCTCCTCGGCGTCGGTCACGGCGCGGATGATCGCACCCAGCTTGCCGGTCCCGCCCACGATGGCCACGCGCGTCGTCATGAGTTCCACCCTAGGCGCACGCCGCTAGGCTCGGAGCATGCTGACCGTGCGAGCCGTCGCGGCCGACTCCCCCGCCGCCCGGGGCCTGCTCGACGAGTACTTCGCCATGCGGGCCGCCGGCTTCCCCGGGGGCGCCTACCGCACGACGTATCCCGATCCCGCCGCATTCGTCCCGCCGGCCGGGGTGTTCGTCATCGCGGAGGACGACGCGGGCGCGGCACGCGGATGCGGAGGCATCCGCCGCATCCCGGACGGCCCGAGCGGGCTCCGCTACGAGGTGAAGCACCTGTTCATGCAGCCGTCTGCGCGCGGCCTCGGCGGCGGGCGGATCGTGCTCACCGCGCTCGAGGCCAAGGCCCGCGAGTTCGGTGCCGCAGACCTCGTGCTCGACACCCACCACTCCCTCGATGCCGCGGCCGGGCTCTACGCGAGCAGCGGCTTCGCGGCGATCCCGCCCTACAACGACAACGCGAACGCGACGCGCTGGTACGGCAAGCCGCTCACCTGAGCCGTCACGGTACCCACGACCGCAGATGGGTCGGCCGGGTCGGAGACAGCATCCGGAACCGGCCGTAGCGAGGAGATCTGCCGAAGCGAGGACCGGATGCGGGGATGGCGCCCTCGCTTCGGCAGATCTCCTCGCTAGGGACGCCAACGCGGGCCGCGCCGCGAGCTGCACACCGCGGACGCCTTCCGGCCGCCGCGACCCCGCACGACCAGCTGCACCCCGCGCGACCAGCTGCACCCTGCGCCCCACCGAGCGCGACGGCGGCATCAGACGGGAGGAACCTCGGGGAGGCCGGTGCGCAGCTCGAACGGCAGATGCGCCAGGTCGTTGTGCGAGACGAGCACCCACGGACGACCCTTGCGCTGGGCGATGACGCTCAGACCGCAGTTCGCTTGGTTCAGCGTCATCCATCGCCAGTCCGGAGCATCGAGCACCTCACGCACGAACCATCCGATCACGGTGTTGTGCGTGATCAGCAGTTCGTGCACGTCGCCGGTCTTCCGTACGAGGAACTCGCCCAGAGCATCCGCCATCTGGGCTCGCCCGGCGTCGATCTCCTCTTCGGTGATGCTCCCGAAGAACGACTCGAACACGGCGGGCGTCTCCGGCGTCATTCCGGTCGGCACGCAGTCGAACAGGAGCGCCGAGGGTTGCGGCGAGATCGCGGGCAGCCGTTCGGCGACGGCTCGGGCCGTCTCGGCGGCACGAACGAGCGGCGAATGCCACACCGCGTCGAACGGGACTCCCGAGAGCCGGTCGGCGATCAATTCGGCCTGGCGCCGCCCCCGCGGCGAGAGCTGCCCATCGACGAGCCCGTGCTCCGCATCCTGATGCTCACCATGACGGACGAGATAGATGTAGTGGGTCACGCACTCACTCCATTGGGCTCCGGCACCCGAACGAGCGCCCTTTCGAGACTACCCGTCTACTCCGACGCGCGAGCGATCTCGGCGAGCTGGGCGCGCGTGAGGCGCACCCCGACGCCCTGCACGAGTTCTTCGACGTGTGCCGCGGCGAACGCATTCACGATCGGCGCGGCGACGACCCGCTGCGCGAGGAGCCACGCGACGGCGACCGCCGCGTCGGGCACGCCGAGCTCGGCGCCCACCGTGTCGAGCGCGCGCAGAACGCGGCCGCCGCGCTTGGTGAAGCTGCCGGCGATCTGCGCCGCGCGTACGGACTTCAGTGTCTTCTCGCGCGAGCGATGCACGCCGGCGAGGAACCCGTGCTCGAGCGGATGCGACGGGGTCAGCACGATGCCCTGCGCACCCGTGACCAGGCGCAGGTCCTGGTCGAAGTCGCTCGTTCGCATCAAGTTGTAGGGCACATCCAGCACCGTGATCCGGGGCACGCCCGCCGACGACAGGATGCGTGCTTCGACGAGCTGCTCGGCACGGAAGCCGAACGCCCCGAGCGCACGGATCTTGCCCGAGTCCATCAGCCACTCCGCCGTCGCGAGCGTGTCTTCGAGCGAACCCGCGCCGGCGCTGCTGTCGAGATAGAGGACGTCGATGCGGTCCGTGCGGAGCCGCGTCAGCGACGCTTCGACCGCACGAACGAGGTTCACGGGACCGAGCCCCGGGTGATCGGGGTGCTTGCCCACCCGCGTCGCGAGCACGATGTCGTCTCGGACGGCACGGGAATGCATCCACTGACCGATGATGTGCTCGCTGCGTCCGCCCGAGAAACTGTCCGCCGTGTGGACCGCGTTGCCGCCGAGTTCGATGTACGTGTCGAGGATGGCGTTGCTGTTGGTGATGTCGACGTTCCAGCCGAACTCCGCGCCACCGAGCATCACCGGGAACACCCGGAAGCCGCTATCGCCGAGGTCGACGCGGATACCGCTTCCGACCCCGGGGCCCTGCACCGGGATGGGCGCGGACGGATGCGTCGGAGACGTGTGAGGCACGCCGGGCGGCGCTGCCGCTTCCGACCCGATTCCGAAGATTCTCACACGCACCCCCTCCGCTCGGGTCGCGGACGCTGGCGGTGCATCTCGCGCCCCTGACGCGTACTCCGAGGGTAGGACAGTCCGTGGTAGCGCGGATTCACCACGGCGGACGTGGCGTGAACTTTCCATAACGCTTTGATCACGCGGCATCCGCCCCCACGCGACGACGCCCGCCCCTGCGATGCAGAGACGGGCGTCGAACGGGATGCGGATCAGCCTTCGGCGGGAGCCTCGGGGCCCTCGCTGGCAGCAGCGCGACCCTCCTGGTCAGCGGCCTCTTCGACCACCGGCTCCAGGGACAGCTTGCCGCGGTCGTCGATCTTGGTGATCTTGACCAGCAGCTTCTGACCGACCGAGAGCACGTCGTCGACGTTCTCCACGCGCTTGCCACCGGCGAGCTTGCGGACCTCGCTGACGTGCAGCAGTCCGTCCTTGCCGGGCAGCAGCGAGATGAAGGCGCCGAAGGTGGCGATCTTCACGACGGTGCCGAGGAACTGCTCGCCGACCTCGGGGTTGGTCGGGTTGGCGATCGCGTTGACCTGCGCGCGAGCCGCTTCCGCCGACGGGCCGTCGGTCGCACCGATGTAGACGGTGCCGTCCTCTTCGATCGAGATCTGCGCGCCGGTCTCGTCCTGGATCGAGTTGATCGTCTTGCCCTTCGGGCCGATCAGCTCGCCGATCTTGTCGACCGGGATCTGGACGCTGATCACGCGAGGCGCGGTGGGCGCCATCTCGTCAGGAGCGTCGATCGCGGCGTTCAGCACGTTCAGGATGGTGAGGCGCGCGTCCTTGGCCTGGGTCAGCGCCGCCGCGAGCACCGACGACGGGATGCCGTCGAGCTTCGTGTCGAGCTGGATGGCCGTGACGAACTCGCTCGTTCCGGCGACCTTGAAGTCCATGTCACCGAGCGCGTCCTCGGCGCCCAGGATGTCGGTCAGCGCGGCGTAGCGCGTCTGACCATCGACCTGGTCGGAGACGAGACCCATCGCGATACCCGCGACCGGGGCGCGCAGCGGCACACCGGCGTTGAGGAGCGAAAGGGTCGACGCGCAGACGGAACCCATCGAGGTCGAGCCGTTGGAGCTGAGCGCCTCGGACACCTGACGGATCGCGTACGGGAACTCCTCGCGGCTCGGCAGCACCGGCACGAGCGCGCGCTCGGCCAGGAAGCCGTGCCCGATCTCGCGACGCTTGGGGCTGCCCACGCGGCCGGTCTCACCGGTCGAGTACGGCGGGAAGTTGTAGTGGTGCATGTAGCGCTTGCTCGTGGTGGGGCTCAGCGAGTCGATCTGCTGCTCCATCTTGAGCATGTTCAGCGTGGTGACGCCCAGGATCTGGGTCTCACCGCGCTGGAAGATCGCGGAACCGTGCACGCGCGGGATGACCTGCACCTCGGCGTCGAGCGCCCGGATGTCGGCCAGGCCGCGACCGTCGATGCGCACGCCCTCGGCGAGGATGCGGCCGCGGACGATCGTCTTGGTGACCGACTTGTACGCGCCCGAGAACTCGAGCGTCGCGGAGGCGGGCAGCTGGCCCGACTCGACGGCGGCGAGCAGCTCGGCCTTGACGGCGTCCTTGACGGCGTCATCGGCACTCTGACGCTCCTGCTTGTCGGCGATCTGGTAGATCGGGACGAGCTGGTCGTAGGCGCGACCGGCGACGAAGTCGTAGGTCTCCTGGGTGTACGCGGGGAAGACCGGGTACGCCTGGATCTCCTTTGCGGCGGTGCTCGCGACGACGTTCTGCGCGGCAACGAGTTCCTTGATGAAGGGCTTCGACGCCTCGAGGCCCTGCGCAACGATCTCTTCGCTCGGCTTCACGGCCCCAGCCTTGATGAGGTCCCAGCTGTGCTCGGTGGCCTCGGCCTCGACCATCATGATCGCCACTTCGCCGTCTTCGAGCACGCGGCCGGCGACGATGAGATCGAACACGGCCTCCTTGAGCTGCTCAGCCTTCGGGAACGCGATCCACTGGTCGGCGTGCTCGCCGTGACCCGGGATGAGTGCCAGGCGGACACCGGCGATCGGGCCGGAGAACGGCAGACCCGAGATCTGGGTGGACAGTGACGCCGCGTTGATCGCGAGCGCGTCGTAGAACTCGCCCGGCGCGATCGAGAGGATCGTGACGACGATCTGGACCTCGTTGCGCAGGCCTTCGACGAACGACGGACGCAGCGGACGGTCGATCAGACGGCAGACCAGGATGGCCTCGGTCGAGGGACGACCCTCGCGGCGGAAGAACGAGCCGGGGATCTTGCCGGCGGCGTAGGAGCGCTCTTCCACGTCGACGGTCAGCGGGAAGAAGTCGAAGCCTTCACGCGGGTGCTTGCCGGCGCTGGTGGCCGAGAGGAGCATCGTCTCCTCGTCGAGGTATGCGGCAACGGCGCCCTGCGCCTGCTGAGCCAGTCGTCCGGTTTCGAACCGGACCGTGCGGGTGCCGAATCGGCCGTTATCGAGGACGGCTTCGGCGGCAGTGATTTCTGGACCTTCCAAGAGGTCCCTCCTTCTTTGTTTAGGCTCGCCGCCCCGTGTGGGCGACGAGCGACATGCGAAGGAGCAGGAACAGACAGTTATGGGCGCGCGGGTGTGATCCACATCTCGCCTGCGCTGGCCACCAGTAGAGAATCACCCGGCGCATCGACGGGGAACCCACCACAGGGGACCAGCATTCCTGCCGGTCTGCTCCATGAGCTCGTATGTAGTTGAACGATCGCCGGAGGCGACCGCATCAACCCTATCAGCGGGCACCACCTTCTGGCGGAGCCGGCACCCGCGACCTATCGTGAGGGGAACCACCCACCCCGCAGGAGGAGCACCGCCATGAGCGATCCGCACGATTCCACGCCGGCCGGCCGCGACCGTGACAGCGACACCGCCGGGACCGAACCCGTCGACGCCGGCGAGGCCGCCCTCACGGACGAGGGGTCGCTCGACGGTGCCGACGAGACGTCGCTCGAGCCCCGCGAGGAGCAGGAACTGCGCGCTCAGCTCGCGCGGGAGATGCGCTTCGACGGATTCGAACAGGGCATCCAGGGCTGACACCCGGTCATCGCGCCTGCCGCGACCGACGGTCCGCATCCGGACGCGGAAGCTCGACGTACGCGTCGTGCTTGGGTGACAGCCCATCCCCCGCGGTTCGCCCGCGCAGGCGTCGCCACACCCAGGGCAGGGCATCACGGCGCAACCATCCCGCTCCGGAGGGCTCATCCTCGTGGAATGAGGCGTCGAGGTCGCCGAGAGCCTCGGCGTCTCGAACGCCGAGCACATCGGCCGCCCGGTACGACAGGAACCGGTGCCCTCGCGACCGCAGGTGCACCTTGTCGTCGGCCCACATCTCCAGTTCGCCGATCTGCGGCAGCGCCTCCAAATCGAGGAGCAGGCAGTCGTGCGCACGAGCGATCCGTCGCACTTCGGAGTTGAAGATCGCGAAGCGGCGGGCGAACAACCGCGCCGCGCGCCGCCGCGGCAGGAACGGCGTGACGAGCAGCACGTCGCACCCGGCCGCCCGCAGGCGCGCGACCCCGCGCTCGAGCTCGGCCCCGAGGATCAGGGGGTCGGCGGCGTGCCCGATCAGGTCGTTCGCACCCATGAACACCGACACGAGATCGGGTCGGAGGGTGAGGGCACGCGGGATCTGGTCGTTCGTCAGGTCGCGCACGCGCCGGGATCGCACCGCCAGGTTCGCGTAGCGGAACGGCTCCCGCGATCCGGGTTCCTGCGCCAACAGGTGCGCGAGGCGATCCGCCCACCCGCGGTACGCCCCGGCCGGCGTTCGCGACGTGTCGCAGAGCCCCTCCGTGAGCGAGTCGCCGAGCGCGACGTATCGCGACCAGCGGGTCGGCGTCACCGCGGGCCGAAGCGCTGCCGGACGGATGGCGGCGCGCGACCAGAGCGCATCGTCGATGGGGCGCAGCATCCGCGCCTCCTCGTAGTGACCGACGAGTTGACTCGACAGCGCCGCCCAGGTGCGATCGGCGACCGCCGCACGCGACGCCGCGGCGAACGCGAGGCGCTTCGCCTCGTCGCCGAGCAGATCGGTGACCCGACCGCGCAGATCGCCGAGATCACCCGGCCGGTACAGCCAGCCGTCGATGCTCGAGCGCACGAGATCCTTCGGCCCGCCGATGCCGGTCGCCACGACCGGCACCCCACTCGCGTGGGCCTCCTGGATCGTCTGACCGAAGGTTTCACTCTCGCCCGGGTGCACGAAGACATCGAACGCGGCGAGCGCGTCGGCGAGCGCGTCGCCGGAGAGGTGTCCGAGGAAGATCGCGTGCGGCATCCGCCGCTCGAGCGCCGCGCGGGACGGTCCGTCGCCGACGATCACGAGCCGCGCGCCGGGAAGGCGTTCCAGCACCGCCAGGTCCTCGACCTGCTTCTCCGGGGCGAGCCGTCCGACGTAGCCGATGATGCGCTCGCCCGGGGCGACGCGCGCGCGCCACGCCTCGTCTCTTCTGCCCGGGTGGAAGCGCTCGCCGTCGACACCGCGTGCCCACGAGCGCAGCCGGTCGACGCCGAGATCCTCGAGCTGGCGAAGGGAGGACGTGGAGGGCGCGAGCGTCAGAGTGGCCCGGCGGTGCAGCCGGGCGACGTGAGAGGACGCGAACGCTGTCGCGTGGGGCACGCCATATCGCTGCGTGTACGCGACGACGTCGGTCTGGTAGACCGCGACAGATGCGGTGCGCAGCGCGTCCGCCGCCAGCACGCCCTGCCACCCCAGGACGAACGGGGAGGCCAGGTGGATCACATCGGGACGGAATTCGCGGAGGATTCCGGCGATCCGCGCCACACGGGCGAACACCACGCGGACCTGCGGGTACGACGGCAGCGGCAGGGACGTCAGCAACTCGGTGCGCGCCCCCGAGACCGCATCGATCGTCTCGGCCGTGCGCGGCGCAATCACCAGGGCCTCATGGCCTTCTGCCGCGAGGTGCCGGAGCACGTGCAGCACGGAGTTGGTGACCCCGTTCATATGCGGAAGGTAGGACTCGGCGATCAGCGCGACTCTCACGCATCCAGAGTGAGGCCGCGGTCGCGCGGTGGGGCGCCGACAGCGGGCGTATCACCGAGAGTTCACCGGATGCACCCGGTCACGTCACCGCCCGTGCTCCGGCCGGTTCCCGGCGGACCCGGGTACCCCCGAACGAGCGGCTGGGGCCCGAACACGGGCGATGGCATCGCTGTCGTCGGATCGGGCGCGCGGCGGGCGCCACATCCGTCACAGCAGCGCACATCCGCACCAGCGATCCGACGACTGCGGAGTCCCTCGCCCTCGAGCCGCGCCGGACGGGCCCCGTTCCTCCGTCGTTCATCCCCGGATGACATCCTCGCCATGTGCTCGACGAACTCGCCGCCCAGCTCGCGGCCGGGCCGTGGGCGCTCCCGCTCCTCGCCGTCCTCGTGCTCGGCGACGCGTTCCTCGTGATCATCCCCGGTGGCGCCGCCGTCACCGCCGCCGGCGCACTGGCCGCGGCAACCGGATCGCCCCCGCTCGTCGCGGTCATCGCGGTCGCCGCGGGCGCCGCGTTCACCGGCGACCTGCTCTGCTACGCCATCGGACGACGCGTCGGACTGGAGCGTTGGCGGTGGATGCGGCACCCGCGCGCGCGATCCGCGTTCGAATGGGCGGGAGCGCGCCTCGCGCGGCGCACCGCCTCCGCGCTCCTCGTCGCCCGATTCATCCCGTTCGCACGGCTGGCCCTCAATCTGACGGCCGGCGCGACGCGGGTGCCCGCGGCCCGGTACCTTCCCGTCGCCGCACTCGCGGCCACGGGTTGGGCCCTGTATCAAGCGATCGTCGGGGCGGTCGTCGCGTCGATCGTGCCGGGCGGTCCGGTCGTCGCGGTCATCGTGTCGGTGGTCGTCGCGCTCGCTCTCGGACTGGGGATCGACGTCCTGCTCGCTCGCCGGCAACGCCGCGCGGCGGCACGCTGAACCGGGAGCGCCGCACCGCGCCCAGACGTCAGTCGCGAGTGTCGGGCAGCACGACCCAGACGCGCGCGCCGCCGAGGGGCGAGTCGTCGATGCCGATGTGCCCGCCGTGCGCCTCGACGATGCGCTGGCATGTCGACAGGCCGATCCCGAGTCCTTCGACCTCGTCCGCGGTGCCGCGCTCCATCAGATCGAACACGCGCTCGCGTTCCTCGATCGCGATGCCCGGACCGTTGTCGTCGACCGTGATGCGCCAGCCGCCGCGTGCGAGCCGCATCGCACCGATCTCGATATAGGGGCTCACGCCGCTCGCGGCACTGAATTTCACCGCGTTGGCAACCAGGTTCTGCACCAGCGCACGAAGAAGTGTCGGGTCTCCCACGACCTCCACCCGTGCGTCGACCGAGATCCGTGCCGCCGTCTGAACGAGCGGTGTCTGCAGGTCCTCGACCACGGCCCGCACGATCCCCTCGACGTCGACCGCGCTCCGCTTCGGGCTCGCCCCGCCCAGGCGGGCGTAGTCGAGCAGGTCCGCGACCATCGACGTCATCCGGTTGGCCGCCGACTCCGCACGGGCCAGCGCGCGCGCCGCCTGCGGCGCGTTCGCCATGTCGGGGCTGTCGGTGGCGAGCTCGAGGAACCCGGACAGCGCCGTGAGGGGGTTTCGCAGGTCGTGACTGACCTGACCCGCGAACCGCGCGAGCTGCTCGTTCGATTCGGCGAGTTCGCGGGTGATGCGGCGCAACTCCAGGACATCGACGACCTGACCGGCAAGGAGCTTCAGACCTTCGCTCCGCGCGGGGGTGAGGTCGCCCGCATCCTCGTCGAACACGCAGAGCGTGCCGATCGGGATGCCGGAGGGCGTGATCAGCGGGCTCGACGCGTAGAACCGCACATGCGCGACCTCGCCCGTCACGAACGGGTTGGACTTGAATCGGTCGTCTTCGCGGGCATCGGTCACGACGACATGACCCGGTTCGCGGAACACGACCGCGCACATCGAGTCTTCGCGCGTACAGGTGGCCGGCTCGAAACCGACGGACGCGATCTGATGCTGGAACCGATCGTCGATGATGTTGATCACCGCGGTCGAAACGTTGCACATCGTCGCCGCCAACTGCACGAGCCCCTGCAGATCGGCGCTCGGCGGTTCACCCAGAACGCGGTAGTCGGCGATGACCTCGCGGCGGGTGACATCCTCGGCGGTGATCGTGCTCATGCTGCTGTGCCGTTCATCCCACTCAGCGTAACGGCGGCGCAGACGGTCGGCGCGGAAAACAACCGGCACCGGACGCAATGCCAGTGCCGGTTCATCTCGCTACTCCCCCGCCAGCCCACCGAGCAGGTGCCCGAACGAGGTGCCACCGCCGAGGTAGTTCGCCGGGTCGAACGGGTCGGAGCTCGTCGCGGCGTCGCGGCGGGCGACCGCCTCGGCCAGTTCACGGGCGGCCTTCTCGACGCGTTCGCCGAGCGGCGCGACCTGGTCGCCGGACCCACCCCAGTCGGCGGATGCCGCGAACACACCCGTCGACATGACGTCGGCGTGCAGGTACGCGAACAGCGGGCGGATGGCGTAGTCGATCGCGAGCGAATGACGCGGGGTTCCCGCGTTCGCGCCGATGAGCACCGGGGTGCCGCGGAGCGCATCGGGGTCGAGCACGTCGATGAACGACTTGAACAGTCCCGAGTAACTCGTCGAGAAGATCGGGGTCACGACGATGACCGCATCCGCCGACACGACCGAGTTGATCATCGACTCGAGCGCGGGCGGGGCGAACCCGGTCAGCAGGTTGTTCGTGATGTCGTGCGCGTAGTCCCGCAGCTCGAAGACGTCGGCCTGCACCTCGATGTCGCGACCGGCCAGTTCACGCACGGTGGCAGCCAGCATCCGGTCGGCGAGCATGCGTGTCGAGGACGGATTCGACAGGCCCGCGGAGACGACCGCGATCCGCCGCGCGCCCATCAGAGGCTCCGAACGGCCGCGGCACCGAATGCCGAGTCGGCGGGCTCCGGGGCGTCCTGGTAGGGCGAACCCGTGGTGAGGTTGTCGCCGCGGTTCGGCCGCGGGGTCGCCTGACGTGACGGTCCGTCACCGTAGGCCGCGGTGACCAGGTTCGCGTGCGTCGGCGCGTCGGGCACGGAGGCCGGGCGGTTCTTCGCCAGCTCGCGGCGCAGCACCGGCACGACCTCGCCGCCGAGGATGTCGAGCTGCTCCAGGACGGTCTTCAACGGCAGGCCCGCGTGATCCATCAGGAACAGCTGGCGCTGGTAGTCGCCGTAGATGTCGCGCATTCCCGCGTACCGGTCGATGACCTGCTGCGGCGAGCCGACGGTGAGCGGAGTCATCTCGGCGAAGTCCTCCATCGACGGCCCGTGACCGTAGACGGGGGCGTTGTCGAAGTACGGACGGAACGCGTTCACCGCGTCCTGCGACTTCGCCGCCATGAACACCTGACCGCCGAGGCCGACGATCGCCTGCTCGGGCGCGCCGTGTCCGTAGTGCGCGTAGCGCTGGCGGTAGAGGTTGATGAGGCGCTGGTAGTGCTCCGCGGGCCAGAAGATGTTGTTCGCGAAGAAGCCGTCACCGTAGTACGCGGCCTGCTCGGCGATCTCGGGCGTGCGGATGGAGCCGTGCCAGACGAAGGGGGCCACTCCGTCGAGCGGACGAGGAGTGGAGGTGAAGCCCTGGAGCGGAGTGCGGAACTTGCCTTCCCAGTCCACGACGTCCTCACGCCACAGCTTGTGCAGCAGCGCGTAGTTCTCGAGCGCGAGCGGGAGCCCCTGACGGATGTCCTTCCCGAACCAGGGGTAGACCGGGCCGGTGTTGCCGCGACCCAGCATGAGGTCGGTGCGACCGCCCGACACGTGCTGCAGCATCGCGAAGTCCTCGGCGATCTTCACCGGGTCGTTCGTCGTGATGAGCGTGGTCGCGGTCGAGAGCACCAGGCGCTCGGTCTGCGCGGCGATGTAGGCGAGGGTCGTGGTCGGCGACGACGACCAGAACGGCGGGTTGTGGTGCTCGCCGAGCGCGAAGACATCGAGGCCGACGTCTTCGGCGTGCTTGGCGATGGTCAGGGTCGCGCGGATCCGCTCGGCTTCGCTGGGCGTACGGCCGGTCGTCGGGTCCTGGGTGATGTCGCTCACCGTGAAGATGCCGAACTGCATTCCCGACCAGGTGGTGGTCTCGGTCACGATCTCTTTCCGATCTCGAATGCGCGGGGCATTCGTTCTATGCAGGTGAATATACATGGCATAACACCTGTCGGGCCAGAGTATTCCCGTAGTGTCGGAGCCCGATGAGCGATTCCACGAGCCCCGCCCCCTCGAAGCCCCGCCGCCGGGTTCCCTTCTGGGACAACGCACGGTTCGCGTGCGTTGCTCTCGTCGTCTTCGGCCACGCTGCGCAGCGCCTCATCTACGACTCGGATGCCGCCCTGTCGGTGTATCTCGTCGTCTACGCGTTCCACATCCCCGCGTTCGCGCTGATCTCCGGGTACTTCTCGAAGTCCGGAGCGCTCGGCCGTCGGCAGATGGCACGCGTGATCACCGACATCCTGCTGCCCTACGTCATCTTCGAAACGCTCTGGACCGTCACCAAGTGGCTCGTCGAGGGCGAGGCGAGCATCAATCCGACCCGGCCGTCCTGGACCCTGTGGTTCCTGCTCGCCCTGGGGATCTTCCGCCTCGTGTTGCCCTACCTCGCACTCCTGCGCTGGCCGCTGCTCTGGGCGGCGATCGTCTCCGTCGGCGTCGGCTACCTGCCGAACGTCGACTCGACGCTCTCGCTCTCCCGAACACTCGGCCTGCTCTTCTTCTTCACCCTCGGATGGTGGCTCCGCGAACACGACATCGTCGCCCGGTGGCGGCTGCTCGGCCGGCGTCCCTGGTGGCTGTTCACCGCCGCCGCCGGCGTTCTCGTCACCGCAGCCCTGATCGCCTGGATCTTCATCGATCAGTGGCGGGCAGTGGATCTGCGTACCTGGCTGTTCTACGAGGACGCGTACGCGGACCTCGGCGGAGTGCAGTGGTGGGCGGGCGGCCTCCGCATCGCTCTCATGCTCATCGCGCTCGTCATGAGCGCGGCCTTCTTCGTGCTCGTGCCGCGTTCGAACACCTGGTGGACCCATTTCGGCCAGTACACGATGTACGTCTATCTGCTGCACTCGTTCGTGCTGTACCCGTTCCGCGAATCGGGGGTGCTGCGCAACCTCGAGCCCGCCGTGTTCTGGATTCCGGCGATCGCGATCGCGTCCGTCCTGATCGCTCTGGGGCTCGCGACTGCACCCGTCCGCCGCGTCTTCCGGCCACTCGTCGAGCCGCGCTGGCCGTGGCTGTTCGCCGACCCCGCGCTGGCCGGCGCCGAGGGTCACCGCAGCGATCCGACGGGCTCGCGTCGCCCGGGAGTGCCCGCGGGCCGCGCCGGGACGCATCCGGATCCGCGCCAGAACGGCTGACCCGCGCTGACGCGATCCAGGCCAGGACAGGCCAGGCTCAGGCGAAGAGGCCGGCGCCGACGAACGACCCTTCGCGGGCTCCGGGCGGCACGGCCCAGATACCCGAACCGACGTGACGCAGGTACTCGCCCAGCAGGTCGGTCGAGAGCGCCTTCTGCACGGTGATGAACTGCTCCGGTGACCGCTGGTACGACAGGAAGAACAGGCCCGCCTCGAGAGCGCCGCGCGCGTCGTTGCCGTCGACGAAGTTGTATCCGCGGCGAAGGATGCGGATGCCGCCGTTCTGATCGGGATGCGCGAGGCGCACGTGCGAGCGGACGTCGATCTTCGGCGCGGATCCGTCGCCCGTCGCGGCGAAGTCCGGGGCGGCGAACTCGTCGCCCCCGGACAGCGGCGCACCCGCACTCTTGTCGCGGCCGATCGTGCGTTCCTGCTCGACGAGCCGTAGCCGGTCCCACGTCTCGATGGTCTGGCGGATGCGGCGAGCGACGAGGTAGCTGCCGCCCGCGAGCCAGGCCTGGCCGTCGCCCTCGCCGACCCAGACATGCTCCGCGAGAGCGTCCGTCTCGGTCTGCAGGATGTTCGCGGTGCCGTCCTTGAACCCGAAGAGATTCCGCGGCGTCGACTGCGCCGCACTCGTCTTGGAGGTGCGCCCGAAGCCGAGCTGCGACCAGCGCAGCACCGCTCGCCCGAACGCGATCCGACTCAGGTTCCGCACCGCATGCACGGCGACCTGCGGGTCGTCGGCGCACGCCTGGATGCAGAGGTCGCCGTTCGAGGCGAGCGGGTCGAGGTCGTCGCCGCGGAACTTCGGCAGCGTCGCGAGGGGCGCGGGGCGGCGACCCCCGATTCCGAATCGGTCGACGCCGTTCGCCTCAAACAGCGACGGGCCGAAACCGAACGTGATCGTGAGCGCGGCGGCGGGAAGGCCGAGCGCCTCCCCCGTGTCGTCCGGCGGCGCCTGGGGCGATCCACCGACGGCGCCGGACGCGCTCACATCGAGCCCCTGCGTCATCCGTGCGGCGGCGTACGACCAGTCCTCGAGGAGCGAGCGGAGGTCGGCCGCGGTCGCTCCCTCGACCATGTCGAAGGCTGCGAAGTGCATGTGGTCCTGCACCGGCGTCGTGATCCCGCCCTGGTGGTCCCCGTAGAAGGGATGCACCTCGGCGCTGGAGTCCGCGTTGCGGGTGACCGCGGTCGCCGCGACTGCGCCCGCCGTTCCGCCGACGGCGATCCCGGCCGCGCCCGCCCCGATGAGCCCGAGCAGACCGCGGCGGCTGATGCCGCGCCCGGTGCGTTCGGTGCCCGCATCCTGTTCCGGCGACTCCCCCTCGCTGATCGACTGCCCGTCGCTCATGACAGGACGGTCGAGGTGAGCCGGGAGAGCGGCTCGGCGAGCGCGTTGATCAGGTCGGTGAAGGTGCGGCGATCAGCATCCGTCAGCGTCGAGTAGTTGACGAACCCGGCGTCGAGGCTGCCGAACGTCGCGAGTTCCGCCTCGAGGTTCGCGTAGCCCGTGTCGATCTTCTCGGCGAGGGCTGCTCCGTCGTCGCCGGTCGCCACGGCGAGGTCGCGAACGAGCGAGTACGCCATCTTGGAGCCTTCGACGTTGGCGGCGAAGTCCCAGAGGTCGGTGCCGCTCCACCAGTCCTCTTCCCCCGAGATCTTGCCGGTCGCCACTTCATCCAGAAGCGCGATCGCGCCGTTCGAGATGCCCGCGATGCCCTGGTCGTCGAGGGCGGCCTGGAAGTCGTCGCTGTGCACGTAGTCGTTCAGCGTTCCCACGTCTGCCGTCAGCGCATCGGCGTAGCCGGCGCGCTCGTCCGTGGTGGAAGGCGCCCAGTCCTGCCACGCGGGGGTCTCGCCATCCGCATTCAGGGCGTGCTGCGCCGGAACCCACAGGTCCTTCTCGATGCGGTGGAACCCGGTCCAGTCCAGACCCTCCGCGACCGCGTCGACCTCGCGGTAGTCGATCTTCGGGTCGAGGTCGCCGAGCGACTCGGCCACCGGCTCGATGCGCTCGTAGTACGCGCGCACCTGGGGGAAGAGAGTGCGGGCCGTCTCGTCGTCGCCTGCCGTGTAGGCCGCCGTGAACTCGGCGACCGCGGGCACCAGCTGCTCGACCTGGTCCTTCACGAACGCCGCGTACAGCGTGACCGCCTGCTGCTTCTGCTCCGCATCGTCGCCGACGGCGGTGACCGCGTCGCCCGTCACGGTGAAGCTCGCGCGTCCGACGCCCTCGCCGACCATTCCGGGCTTGCAGAGGGTGTAGTAGTCGCCGGGCTGCGCCACGACGGTCAGCGTCCGGTTGGCGCCGGGCGCGATGTTCTCGACCTCGCCGACGATGCGCAGGCCGTCTTCGGCCAGCAGGTAGAACTCGCTCACCTGCGTGCTCGAGTTGGTCACGTCGAAGGCGAGCGTGCCGCTGGTGGCCGTTCCCGCCGACACCGCGCAGCCATCGTCGGTCGATTCGACCGAGAGAGCGTCGGATGCGGCGACGTCGGCCTTGGCGACGCAGCCCGTCAGGGCGAGCGCGGCGATGCCGAGGGCGGCAGCGGCGGTGAGTGCGCGGTGCGAGATCATGCGATTCCTTGCGATGCGGGAGCGACGACGTCACTCGTTCGTGGTGCGGGACGGCGACGGTGCCGGGCGCCGCGCAGGAAGAACGTTCCCACGACGACGACGTAGAGGACCCATGCGACGACCTGCAGCCACGACATGACGGGCATGAAGCCCACGGTGGCCTGCAGGATGGCGGCGAGGGCGCTGCCGGGGGCGACGACGGAGCTGACGTCGAAGGCCCAGCCGAACGGGAAGGCGGCGAGCCCGGTGAGCACTGCGCCGGTGTCGGCGGAGATCGGGGCCGCGGTCGTGAAGGGACCGGGCAGGACGCCGGCCTCCTGCAGATCGTGCACGGCGTACGCGAGGACACCCGCGGCGACGACGATCAGGAGAGCCCCGGTCCAGGTGAAGAAGATGCGCAGGTCGAAGCGCAGCATCCCGCGGGCGATCAGCCAGCCCAGCACGACGGCGATGACGAGTCCGAGAAGGGCGCCGAGCAGCGCGAGCGGGGCGTCTCCGAAGGACTGCACCATCGACCACAGCAGAAGCGTCGTCTCGATGCCCTCGCGCGCGACCGAGACGAATCCGATCACCACGATCCCCCACAGGGATCCGACCGCGAGTGCCCGGTCGACCTCGCCCTCGAGCGACTTCTTCAACCCACGGCCGGCCCGCTGCATCCAGAAGATCATCCAGGTGACCAGGCCCACCGCGAGAAGCGACATCGTGCCGCCGATGATCTCCTGCGCCTCGAAGGTCAGGCTGTACGCACCGAACGTGAGGACCCCGCCGATGGCGAGCGACAGGACGACGGCGAGCAGCACGCCCGCCCAGAGCCGCGGGAGAACGTCGCGTCGTCCCGACTGCGAGAGGTACGCGACCAGGATGCCGACGACGATCGCCGCTTCGAGTCCTTCGCGGAGCCCGATCAGCAGACTGGGAAGCACGAGCGTCTCCTTCGGGAACCGGCGGTTAGGTAACCCTAACAACGGAGGACCATATCCCACCGCGGCGGCGCGAGCAATTCGACACGCGATGACGGGCGTCACTCCTCCGGCATCGCGTGTCGCACCCCGCGGCGGTAACGGTCGGCAACATTGGCCATCGCTCGCCCGTGGCGACGTACCGTCGGGGTGTGAGCACGCTGAATCTTCCTGTCCTCGATCTCTCCCGCCTCGACGACGGCCCCGAGGCCGCCGCCCAGTTCCGCGACGATCTCCGCGCCGCGACGCACGACGTGGGGTTCTTCTACCTCGTGGGTACGGGCGTCACCTCGTCGCTGGAAGGGCGCCTGCTGCAGGCCGCGCGGGACTTCTTCGCCCTGCCCGACGAGGACAAGCTCGCGATCGAGAACGTCAACAGCCCGCATTTCCGCGGGTACACGCGGGTGGGCGGCGAGCGCACCCAGGGTCGCGTGGACTGGCGGGAGCAGATCGACATCGGGCCGGAGCGTCCGGCCGTCACCGATCCCGACGCGCCCGATTTCGCGCGACTCATCGGGCCGAACCTCTGGCCGAGCGCGCAGCCGGAGCTGCGCGAGATCGTGACCGAGTGGCACGACCGACTCACCGAGATCGCCCGCACCCTGCTGCGCGAGTGGGCGCTCGCCCTGGGCGCCGAGCGCGACTACTTCGATCGACACTTCGGCGACCCGTCCACGCTGATCAAGATCGTGCGGTATCCCGGAAAGGACGAGCCCGCGCAGGGCGTCGGCGCGCACAAGGATTCGGGCGTGCTGACGCTGCTCTGGGTCGAACCCGGCAAGGGCGGTCTGCAGGTCGAACGCGACGGCGCCTGGGTCGATGCTCCGCCCGTCGAGGGCGCGTTCGTGGTGAACATCGGCGAACTGCTGGAATACGCCACGCAGGGCTACCTCATCGCCACCAATCACCGCGTGATCTCGCCCCGGTTCCCCGACGAGCGCATCTCGGTGCCGTTCTTCTTCAACCCGGCGCTGGATGCAAGGCTGCCCCTCATCGAGCTTCCCGCGGAGCTCGCCGCATCCGCTCGCGGTGTCACGCAGGACCCCACGAACCCGATCCACGCGCTCTACGGCGAGAACGCCCTGAAGTCGCGGCTGCGCGCGCACCCCGACGTCGCCGCACTCCACCACGCCGACCTCCTCGCCGCCCGCCCCTGACCCGGACCGCGCGCCCCGCCCGGACCGCGCGCCCCGCCTGGACCGCGAGACTGGATCTGGACGCCGAGACAGTGGAGTTACCCCACGGTCTCGGCGCGAAGATCCCGTCTCGCGGTATCAACGAGGCGGGAACGACGAAGGCCGCCCCACACCGTGGGGCGGCCTTCGGAAGAAAGCGATATACGCGGGATCGCGTGCTTAGCGGCGAAGTCCCAGACGCTCGATCAGCGAGCGGTAACGCGCGATGTCGATGTCCTGGAGGTAGCCCAGCAGACGGCGACGCTGACCCACCATGAGGAACAGACCACGACGCGAGTGGTGGTCGTGCTTGTGCTCCTTCAGGTGCTCGGTCAGGTCCTTGATGCGCTGCGTCAGCATCGCAACCTGCACCTCGGGGGATCCGGTGTCACCGGGGTGCGTTGCGTACTCTTCGATGATCGCCTTCTTGGCGTCCTGTTCAAGTGCCATAGATTCGATCCCCTCTCTGCTTGTTGCGCGGCGCCCAACGCATGATGCGTGGGCTCTCTTTATCCGCGGCCGATCCAACGGCAACTGCACGAGTCTACCAGCGAACGGACTCCCGCGGCGACCGCTCCCCGCCCCCGGCGTCCGCCGCTCGGCTACGCTCGGACGAATGCAGCCTCGCCCCCGCCCCGAGGTCCGACCGTGCGGCGGCTGAGCCGGCAACTCATCGATCTCCGCCCGCTCACCACGAGCCCTCCGTTCGCGCGGATGTGGATCGGATCGACCCTCTCCGGCCTCGGTGGGCAGATGACGATCGTCGCCGTCATGCTGCACGTCTACGCGTTGACCGCATCCGACTTCGCCGTCGCCATGGTCGCCGTCGCCGGACTCGTACCGATGGTGTTCGCCGGGCTCTACGGCGGCATGCTCGCGGATGCGTTCGACCGCCGGGTCGTGGGCCTGTCGGCCGCGTCCATCACCTTCGTGTCGACAGCGCTCCTGGCGGGCCTCGCGTGGAGCGGCAACGAGACCGTGTGGTGGCTGTACGCGCTCAGCATCGTGAACTCCGCGGCGAACTCGGTCGTCCAGGCCACCCGCTCGGCCATCACTCCCCGGCTGGTCGCCCGTGAGCTGCTGCCGGCCGCGGCCGCCCTGCAGGGCGTGACCGTCGGCATCATGGTGATGGCCGGCCCCGCTCTGGCCGGGGTGCTCGTGGCGGTCGCCGGGTACGCCTGGACCTACACGGTCGACGTCGTGCTGATGACCTCGCTGTTCCTCGGCCTCTGGACCCTGCCCGCCCTCCGCCCCGAAGGCGTCGTGGTGCGGCCGGGCCTGGAATCGCTCCGCGACGGGCTCGCCTTCCTCCGGCGCGCCGCCAACATCCGCCTGCAGTACATCCTCGACATCGTCGCGATGACGTTCGGACAGCCCCTGGCGTTGTTCCCCGGGATCGGCGCCGTCCTCCTCGGGGGCGGTGCCATCACGACCGGCGTCCTCACGGCTGCGGTCGCCGCGGGCGCCTTCTTGTCGAGCCTGTTCTCGGGGCCGATCGGGCGCGTCCACCACCACGGCATCGGCATCCAGCGCGCGATCCAGGTGTACGGCGCCTCGATCGCCCTGTTCGGTGCGGTGCTCGTCGGCGCACAGGCCGGCTGGTTCGTGCCGGGAACCCCGGGCGCCCCGAACGTCGTCATGATCGTCGCGGCGTGTGTCGCCCTCGTCATCTCCGGCGCATCCGACAACGTGAGCGCGATCTACCGGTCGACCATGATGCAGTCGGCCGTGCCGGATTCGATGCGCGGACGACTCCAGGGCATCTTCATCGTCGTGGTCAACGGCGGTCCGCGTCTCGGCGCCCTCTACGCCGGCAGTCTCGCCACCGTGACCGCACTCTGGTTCCCGCCCCTGATCGGCGGCATCCTCATCATCGCCATCGTCGCCGTCCTCGTGCGAATGAGTCCCGCCTTCCGCGCCTACGACGCGCGCACCCCGGTGCCCTGACCGGCCTGCTCGCTTCGCGATCGGAGCGTTCGCGCGGCCGAATCCCGGCGGTTTCCCGCCATCGCATTCGCGCGCGGCGCGTCGTGTCGACCGCTCGGTCTACAGTCGCGGAGTGACCCACCCCGCCGCGACCCGCTCCGCTCCCGCCGTCCCCGCAGCCCCGGCCTCTGCCGCGATCACGATCCAGTTCGTGCTGACCGGGATCGTGTGGGGCTCGAGCTTCCTGTTCATGAAGATCGCCCTGGAAGGACTGTCGTCTGCGCAGGTGGTCTGGTCGCGACTCGTGCTCGGCGCGGTGACCCTCGGCCTGTTCGTGCTGGTCCGGCGGGACTCGCTCCCCCGGAACATCCGCACCTGGGGACATATGAGCGTCCTGGCGCTCTCGTTCTACCTCGTGCCGTTCCTGCTGTTCGCCTGGGCGCAGCAGTACGTCTCGTCGGGACTGGCGAGCATCTACAACGCCACGACGCCGATCATGACGGCGGTGATGGCGTGGCTCGTCTTTCGCGTCGAGAAGCTCGGCGCGGCCCAGATCGCCGGAATCCTCGTCGGGATCCTGGGGGTCATGGTGATCATCGCGCCGTGGCAGGGCCTCGATCTCTCGCAGAGCCTGATCGCCCAACTCGCGATCCTCGGCGCGACCGCCTGCTACGGCTTCAGCCTCGCCTACATGCGCCGGTTCGCCTCGCAGACGGGCATGAGCGCGCTCGTCTTCTCGTTCGTGAACATCGCGATCGCCGCGACGGTGATGCTTTTGCTGACACCCGTCGTCGCGCTCAGCCCGATCTCCCTCGACCCGGTGATCGTCGGATGCCTGCTCGTGCTCGGGTGCGTCGGCACCGGCGTCGCGTACGTCTGGAATCAGAACGTGCTCCGCGCGTGGGGACCGACGCGTGCCTCGACCGTGACCTACATCACCCCGGTGGTCGGCGTCGTCCTCGGCATCATCGTGCTCGGCGAACAGCTCGGGTGGAACGAGCCGGCCGGCGCGTTGCTCGTGTTCCTCGGCATCCTGCTCGCGCAGAACCGGCTCCGCCGCCGGCCGCGAACATGACACAGGGCGGATGCCGCAGCATCCGCCCTGTGAGAACCGATCGAACGATCAGGCCTGGATCGAGCCCTGCAGGTCGAGCTCGATGGTGACGTCCTTGCCGACGAGCACGCCGCCGGTCTCGAGGGCGGCGTTCCACGTCAGACCGAAGTCCTCGCGGTTGATGACCGTCTTCGCGGTCGCGCCGGCCTTGTAGTTGCCCCACGGGTCGGTGCCGAAGCCACCGAGCTCGAGCTCGAAGGTGACCGGCTTGGTGACGTCCTTGATCGTCAGGTCGCCGTCGACGAGGAAGTCGCCCTTCTCATAACGCACACCGGTGGAGCGGAAGGTCATGGTCGGGTACGTCTCGACGTCGAAGAAGTCGGCGGAGCGCAGGTGACCGTCGCGGCCCTCGTCCTTGGTGTCGACCGAGGTGACGTCGACGGTCGCCTCGACCGTGGTCTCGAGCGGGTTGCTGCCCGTGACGATGGTGGCGCTCTTCACACCGAAGGAACCGCGCACCTTCGAGATCATCATGTGGCGCACCGAGAAGGTGACCTCGCTGTGCGCCGGGTCGAGCACCCAGGTGCCCGTCTTGTAACCGGGGATTTCCAACGTCGAGTCGGTCATGTTCACTCCAAGTTCGCGGCCACGCATTTCGCGGCTTCGGATCCAGTCAACGGCACGTCGTCGACATTCATTCCCTCGAATGGAAAATTCTGAGCAAATTCTCGTCGACACGACACGACGATGCCCCCGGTGCGTGGCACCGGGGGCATCGGGAGAAGGGATCAGCCGACCTGCAGCAGGTCGATGATGAAGATCAGCGTCTTTCCGCCGAGGAAGTGTCCGCCGGCCGGGCCGTAGGCCAGGTGAGGGGGGATCACGAGCTCGCGGCGACCGCCGACCTTCATGCCCGGGATGCCGTCCTGCCATCCCTGGATCAGGCCGCGCAGCGGGAACTGGATGCTCTCGCCACGACCCCAGGAGGAGTCGAACTCTTCGCCGGACTCGAACTCGACGCCGGCGTAGTGCACGGTGACGTTGTCACCGGGCTTCGCCTCGGCGCCGTCGCCGACGATGATGTCGCGGATCATGAGCTCCGACGGGGCGGGGCCGGCGGGGGCGTCGAACTCGGGCTTGGTGCGGTTCTCAGTCATGAGTCCATCCAAGCACGCGCGGCAGCGAGCCGCGCCCTCGCCCGCCGCTCACAGGGGTATTGACATGATGCGAGGCCCGGAGCATCCTGATTCCAGGTCAACTCAGCGCCCGGTAGTCACGCAGGCATCGCCGCGGCACCGGGCGCTGAGTCTTTCCTCTTTCGGCTACGACCGTGGCAGACGCGCGCCCGGAGCGTCCCGCATCCGCTCGCGCAGAGTCGGGCCGGCCGGCTCGGAGACGAGTCCCTTGGCGCGCAGCCGCGGGAGCACCAACTCGCCGAACGCGGCGACGTCGCGGGTGCCGAAGACCGGCTCGAGCAGGAACCCGTCGAGTCCGGTTTCCTCGGCCAGCCGCTCGATGCCGTCCGCGACCTCGTCGGCGTCGCCGACGAGACGGAACCCGCGCGTGCCACGGCCGCGGAGCTCTTCGAGGATCTCCCGCACGGTCGGCGCCGGCCGACCGTCCCGCGGGAGGAATCGTTCGATGTTGCTCGTGCCCATCTGCCCGACCGGCCCGCCGGCCTCGAGCACCTGTCGGAGGTCGCGATCCGGATCGAGCGTGAGCAGGTCGATGCCGGTGTTGCCCGCGTACAGCGCGGCCACCACCTGATCGGACTGCATCGCGTGGAACTCGCCCCAGAGCCGCTCGGCGCCGGCGTGGGTCTCGTCCACGATCGCGGTGAGTCCCGCCATGATCCGGATGCTGTCGGGGTCGCGTCCGGCCTCTTCGGCCAGGCGTCGGATATCCGCGACGTTCTGCGCCGTGTGTGCCGGCGTCGTGCCCTGGATGAAGACGCCCTCCGCATGCGCGGCGGCCAGAGCACGGCCCTTCGGGGAGGTGCCCGCCTGGAAGATCACCGGCGTCCGCTGCGGCGAAGGCGGTGCGCCGAAGTAGCCGCGGGAGCGGTAGTGCGTGCCCTCGAATTCGGTGCGATGGATGCGGGCGGCGTCGATGTAGATGCCGGCCTCCGCATCCGCGATCAGCGCATCGTCGTCCCAGGAGTCCTCCCAGTAGCTGCGCGCCAACGACACGTACTCGTCGGCCATCTCGTACCGGGTGTCGTGGGCGACCATCGCGGGATGCCCGAAGATCTCGGCGACCGCGTTCTGCGACGCGCCGGTCACGACGTTCCACCCGATGCGGCCCGCCGTCAGGTGGTCGAGCGTCGAGAAGCGTCGAGACAGCGGCAGCGGGTGATCCATGCCGGTGGTCGCCGTCACGACGAACCCGAGCCGCTCGGTCTCACGCGCGAGCACGGGGATGAGCGTCGAGGGGTCGAGGCCGGAGAAGTTGATCGCCGCCGACAGCGAGGCGGGACTGATGTCGCCGTCCTGCATCGGGTAGCCGAATCCGTCGGCGAAGAACAGGAAGTCGAAGCCGGTACGGTCCATGACCTGAGCCATCCGCACCCAGCGCTCCGGATCGAGGTAGTCGACCGCGTCGTTCTCGGGATGGGCCCAGCTGTACGTTCCGCCGACCTGGGGCGCGTACACCTCGAATACACCGAAATGCAGATTCGTCATTCGCTCTCTCCTTCGGCCAGCCATGCCGCGATGCCGGCCTTCGCGCGGGTCTTCAGCGCGTCCGAGGCCAGCGTCGTCTCGAGGGAGCTCCAGGCGCAGTCCGCCAACTGGCGGTCGGTCAGCCCGATCGAATCGCGCGCCACGATGTACTCCTCCCCCACCCCCGGCCCGAACAGGATCGGGTCGTCGGCGTTGATCGAGCAGCGGACCCCCGCGGCGAGGAGGGCCGGCAGCGGGTGGTCGGCGAGGTCGTCGACGACATCGAGGAGGAGATTCGAAGTCGGGCACACGTCGAGACAGGTTCCGCGCTCGGCAAGCACGGCCACGAGCGCGGGGTCCTCAACGGCGCGGACCCCGTGCAGCACCCGCACGGCGCCGAGATCGTCGATCGCCTCCCACACCGATTCCGGTCCGACGAGCTCGCCGGCGTGCGGGGTCGACTGGAGCCCCGCCTCGCGGGCGATGCGGAACGCTTCGACGAAGTCACGGGCCGGATAGCCGCGCTCCTCGTTGGCAAGTCCCAGCGAGACGACGCCGCGGCCGGCGCGGGACGCGGCGACCGTGGCGAGCGCGATCGCGGCGTCGAGGTCGTCGGTGCGATCGACCGTCACCATCAGCCCGACCTCGACACCGTGACGATCTCCCGACTCGGCGGCCGCCTCGATGTGCGCGTCGAGCGCCGCTTCCAGAGACCCGAAGGCGTCGACGTAGAACTGGGGGCTGACGCCGAACTCGACGTAGACGACGCCGTCGGCGGCCGCATCCGCGACTGCTTCATCGATCAACCGGCGCAGGTGCGCGGGTTGAGCGAGAACGGCCAGGAGTCCGTCGTACATGCCGGCGAAGGCTGCGAAGCCGGCGAAGCCCGTGACGGGCGGGATGCGGACATCCATCTTCTCCGCGAGATCGGCCAGGGTGTCCGGGCGGATCGCGGCTTCCAGATGAAGGTGCAGGTGGCCTTTGGGCAGTGTCCTCGGATCACGACGTGCGGTCATGGGTTCTCCCGTGCGGTGGTGGCTGAACTGTTCGGTTCAGAATGTCTCCGACCACGGTAGCCGCCGTGTGTTTCTCGCACGTGTCGCGAACTTGTCAGAGCACGAAGAGAGCCTGTCGCGATGCCACGGCGCGCTGCAGCAGAGCCCGTTCGTCGGCGGATGCGGTGCGGTCGCGCCCCGAGATGACGCGCTGCCGGGCGGCGGCGAGCGCCGTGGCGTCGGCGATGAATCGGCGCATCACCGCGCTCTTGTCTCCCGGCAACGTGCGCGCCCACGCGAGCGCCCGGCGCCTCCCGGCCCCGGTGGCGAGCATCTCGACCTCTTCGGCGGTGAACCAACCGGCCGCGGCGTAGTCGCCGAGCCGGGCGCGGGTCAGCCGGGACTCCTCGCGTCGCAGCATCAGGATGCCGCCGATGAAGACCAGGAACAGCGGCACCTGCAGCGCCGTGTACAGCGCGAAGAAGTCGCCGAGGAGAGCCGATCCGTTCCAGAGCGCGTGCAGGATGACGGCGCCGACGAGACCCGCGAGCCAGGGCGCGATCGCGGCCCGCACCGACGCACCGCGCCGGGCCGCCAGCCCCAGCGCGAACCCGGTCACGGCGGTGAACATGACGTGCGCGAACGGGGACAGGATGCCGCGCACGAAGAACGTGGCACTCGCGAGCTGCGGCCCGCCCTCGATCCAGGCCTGGGCGAAGTACTGGATGTTCTCCGTGAACGCGAACCCCGCCCCGATCAACCCGCCGTAGACGATGCCGTCGACGGGACCGTCGAACCACCGTCGCGCCGCGACGAAGAGGAGAAGCACGCCCAGCCCCTTCGCGATCTCCTCGACGACGGGCGCCTGGATCACCGACTGCAGCACGTCGCCGATTGCGCTGGAGCTCCGTCCGATCGTGAGAAGGATCAGCAGGTCGACGCCGAGCGCGATCGCCACCGAAACGATGGCGCCCCAGCCGAGAGCGATGGCGACGAGCCCCTTCGGTTCGGGCTCCCATCGGTCGACCAGACGCAGGGCGAACAGGACTCCCGCGAGCGGCACGAGCGCCAGGATCATGCCGAGCAGCGATGCCCCGGGCCCGATGGCACGGAGGAAGTAGCCGACCAGGACGACCGCGACCAGGATCAGGACGCCGCCCAGCCACACGTAGAGCCCGACGGCCCGCCGCGGTGCCGCCGGTAGCGGCGCCTGCGCCGTCGGGGGCGGAGCGATCGGTGCCGCCACGGCCGCGGGGGGCTGCGCGAGGGCAGACGGGAACGTCGGCGGAATGAGCATCGGACGCGGGGCACCCGCGCTCGCGGGGTCGGGAAGCGTCATGGCGACAGCCTAGGGGCGCGCTCCGGGTAGCGTGGAGGAATGCGATTCGCCCATGTGACGCCGGATGGGACCCAGCAGCCTCGCCTCGTCGTTGTCGACGCAGACACGGGCCGCTTCGTCGACGATCTCTTCGACGGGGCTCCGTCGACCCTCGAACAGCTCATCGCGGGCGGCGACGACCTGCTCGAGCGCGTGCGAGATGCCGCAACCGACGGGCCCCCGTTCCCGCTCGCCGATGCGACGTTCGCCGCCGGCGTGCTGACACCACCCGTCGTGCTCGCGATCGGACTGAACTACGCCGCGCACTCGGGCGAGCTGGGGTTGAAGACCGATAAAACCCCGACCGTCTTCGTCCTCTGGCCGAACTCGCTGTCGGCGCACGAGAGCACCACGGCGTGGCCGCGTTCGCTCAGCGAATCGGTCGACTACGAGGCCGAGCTGGGTGTCATCATCGGCGCCGCAGCGAAGAACGTCTCCCCCGAAGACGCCCTCGACCACGTCTGGGGCTACACGGTGGTCAACGACATCACCGCCCGCGACATCCAGTTCTCGGAGGCGCAGTGGTCGCGCTGCAAGTCCTTCGACGGCTTCACCCCCGTCGGGCCGTACGTCGTCACCGCCGACGAGGTTCCCGATCCGCAGGACCTGCACATCTGGGCGATCGTCGACGGGCACATGGTGCAGGATGCCTCGACCGGTCAGATGATCCGCGGCGTCGCGACCCTCGTCTCGCACCTCTCGCAGTCGGCCACGCTTCTGCCGGGCACGCTCATCTCGACCGGCAGCCCCGGCGGCGCCGGCTACTCCCGTGATCCGCAGATCTTCCTGCGCGACCGCTCGACCGTCACGGTCGGAGTCGACGGGATCGGATCGCTCACGACCCACTGCCGCATCCGGGACTGACTCCCGGAACGACGAGAAGGCGGGGTGGCCCGAGCCGCCCCGCCTTCTCGCACCTGATCTAGCCGCAGGTGACGGTGACGCCGTCGATCATCTGAGTTCCGCCGCCCATCTCGAGGCACTGGTTGTACAGGTCGGTGCCCGCCGCGATCAATCCGCCGATGAGAATCACCGCGACGATGATGCCGACGATCCCCAGCACGATGCTGATGATGATGGCCCAGACCGCCGGGGTGTTCTTGACGCCCGCCTTGCGACTCTGCACGAGGGCGATGATGCCGAGGATCAGCGCGATCAGCTGCACGAAGAACGCGAGGATGAGGGCGACGATGCCGAGCGTCTTGCCGGGGACGGCAGCGCCCGGTTCGGGGGCACCGCCCGCGGGGGCACCGGCGGGCGGCGGCGCCGCCGGGTAGGCGGACGGGGGCGGGGTGTACGGCGTGCCGGACGGGTCGGTCATCGTTCCTCCTGGTGGTGGCGGTGAATTCTCCGAACGTAGCGGCTGGCTTTCCCGGCGGGCGAACTTCATCGCCGGGTTGACAACGGCCCTCAGCGTGCGGGCAGATCGGGGTCGATGATCGGGATGGCGGCCGTGATCGCCTCCAGCCCCGACAGGCGCGCGGGGGAAAGCTGCTTTATCACTTCCTCCCGCGACATCAGTCCCGCCTCCACCACGAGATCGGCGACGCTCCGGTGCGTGAGCAGTGCCGTCTTCGCGAGCGCCGCGGCGGCCGCGTACCCGATGAAGGGCGTCAGCGCGGTGATCACCCCGACGGAGGAGCCGACCATCGAGCCGAGCCGATCGCGATTGGCCGTGATGCCCTCGACGCAGTTGACGCGTAGCGTCCACATCGCCTGCCGCATCCAGGTGATGGACTGGAAGATCGAGTGGGCGATGACCGGCTCGAACGCGTTCAACTGCAGCTGCCCGCCCTCCACCGCCATCGTGACGGTCATGTCGGCTCCCGCCACCGCGAAGGCCACCTGGTTCACGACCTCGGGGATGACCGGGTTCACCTTGCCGGGCATGATGCTCGACCCCGCCTGCCGCGCCGGCAGGTTGATCTCCCCGAACCCCGCCTGCGGTCCGCTGGAGAGGAGCCGGAGGTCGTTGCAGATCTTCGACAGCTTGATCGCGTTCCGCTTCAGCGACGACGAGAACGACATGAAGGAGCCCGTGTCGCTGGTGGATTCCACCAGGTCGGCCGCCGTCTCGAGGTCGAGCCCCGAGATCTCCCGCAGGTGATGCGCGACGGCCGGCGCGTAATCGGCGTGGGTCGTGATCCCGGTCCCGATCGCCGTCGCGCCCATGTTGATCTCGTGCAGGAGCGACGCGTTCTCGCGCAGACGCATGAGGTCTGCCTCCAGCGTCGAGGCGAATCCGTGGAACTCCTGGCCCAGGGTCATCGGCACCGCATCCTGCAGCTGCGTGCGGCCCACCTTCAGGACGTCGTGGAACTCCACGGCCTTCGCGAGGAATGCCCGCCGGAGAAGTTCGAGCTCGTCGAGGAGCGTGAGCAGCGACAGCGACAGCCCGACCTTTATCGCCGTCGGGTACACGTCGTTGGTCGACTGGCTGCGGTTCGTGTGGTCGATGGGCGAGAGGAAGGCGTAATCGCCTTTCTCTCGTCCGGCGAGTTCGAGCGCGACGTTGGTGATGACCTCGTTGGCGTTCATGTTGGTGGAGGTACCGGCTCCGCCCTGAATGACGCCGACGACGAACTGATCGTGGAAATCACCGTCGATGATGCACTGCGCGGCGCGATCGATCAGGTCGGCGCGGGCGGGGTCGATGACCCCGATGCCGCGGTTCGCGCGCGCCGACGCTTGCTTCACCATCGCGAGGGCGGTGATGAGTTCGGGATACACCGAGATGGGTCGCTTCGAGATCGGGAAGTTCTCCAGAGCGCGCGCCGTGTGGATGCCCCAGTAGGCGTCCGCCGGGATCTCGAGAGTGCCGAGCGAGTCGGTTTCGGTACGGGTACGCGTCGTCGCGTCCGATTCCATGCGTTGTCCTTGCCGTCGAGGAGAGGGGGGGGTTCGTCCGGGTGTTCCGAGCCTAACCGGCGGCCTGTGCGAGGAGACTGGACGGCTCGTACAGATGCGCCGGCACGACCGCCACTTCGTACAGTGGGTCAGGCTGGCTTGCGCGAGAACGCCTCGAGACGCCCTTCCGGCGTGAGCGCCGCCATCCGCGCCACGAACTCCGGGCCGAAGAAATCGGCCGTGTCCGCGTCGACCACGGGCACGACGGCGTGGGTGATCGTGTGGTCGTAGACGTGCACGAGGTGGAAGGACTGGCCCGCATCCATGCCGTTGACGGCGTCGGCGGGGCGGGCCAGATCCATCGTGTAACAGGTCGCGGACGCGACGCTCACCGGGATTCCGGCGAAGGTTCCGGATGTCGAATAGTGCAGGTGCCCGGCGAGGATCGCGCGTACGTCCGTGCCCGCGATGACCGCGGCCAGGCGACTCTGCTCGCGGAGCTCGAGGATGTCGAAGAACGGCACGTGGCTCGGCAGCGGCGGATGATGCAGCGCGAGGATCGTGCCGAGCGCGGCGGGTTCGGCGAGGACGTCTGCGAGCCACGCGAGCTGCGCGTCATCGAGATCGCCGTGATGCCAGCCGGGCACGGTCGAGTCGAGCGCGATCAGACGCAGCCCGCCGAGATCGTGCACCGCGGTGATCGGCGACGTGTCGGGCTGCTCGTCGAGCAGGCCGACCCGCAGGGGCGCACGCTCGTCGTGATTGCCGGCGACCCAGATCACGGGCGCGCCGATCCGTGCCGCGACCGGCTCGACCGCACGACGGAGCGCGGCGTACGCCTCCGGTTCACCGAGATCGGTGAGGTCCCCCGTGAACACGATGGCATCGGGCGCGGCGTCGAGCCGTTCGATCGCGGCGAGCGTGCGCCGGAGGTTCTCGCCCGTGTCGTAGCGGCCGCCGAGCGGCCGATTGCCGGCGAGGAAATGCGTGTCGCTGACGTGCACGATCGTGCGGAGCGCGGGCGGGTACTGCCCGAAGGGCTCGGATGCGGCGGCCATGCGTTCAGCCTACGACCGGGCGCCGACGGCAGTCAGGGCCGACTCGACGCGAACGTCAGAGGCCGACCACGATGAGGAGCAGACCGCTGAGGACCGCGATCGCGCACACGGCGAAGGCCGCCACGGCCGCGGCGAGCGCGAGACGCTTCTGACCCGCGGTGAGGGGGCTCCGCTTCGCGGCCTTCGCGGCGGCTTTCGCCGCTCGCGCCCGCTGCTTCTCGGACTTCACCGTGATGGCGTCGGTGAACTCCGCGGGCGCGACGACCGGCGAGCGACCGGCACGCACCAGCATCCGAAGTCCGAGCGCGTACGATCCCACCACCACGACGGCCGCGATGAGCGCCGCCGCGAACACCTGGACGAACGCCCACCAGTCGATCTCGACACTCATCGGTTGCGCTCCTCGTCGTGTGCGCGGGCATCGGGCGTGTCGGCGCGCTCCTGCCGTTCGGTCGCCGCGCGGCGCTGGCCCCGGGTGGGCGGCGGTGTGCGGGTGACCTTCACCGCGCGTCCGGAATCGGCGACTTCGCTCATCGCGTTGGCCGCGCTCACGCGGTCCCGCCGCGAGCGCAGGAAGATCGCCAGCACGATGACAACCGCCAAGACCGCGTCGATGAAGATGCCCCAGTTGCCGAGCCACGCCACGAGGAGCGCCGCGGCGGCGCCGACCAGGGCCGCCGCCGGGAGAGTCAGCAGCCAGCCGATCGTGATGCGACCGACCGTGCGCCACCGCACGGTCGACCCGCGGCGGCCGAGACCGGACCCGATGACCGACCCGGACGCGACCTGCGTCGTGGAGAGGGCGAAGCCGAGCGCGCTGGAGGCGAGGATGGTGGCCGCCGTCGAGGTCTCCGCCGAGAACCCCTGTGCCGGCTTGACGTCGATGAGCCCCTTACCGAGAGTGCGGATGATGCGCCACCCGCCCATGTAGGTGCCGAGGGCGATCGTGAACGCGCACGCGAGAATCACCCACAGCTGCGGATCCGCCCGGGCGGGGTCCTGCCATCCGGCCATGATCAGCGCGAGCGTGATCACGCCCATGGTCTTCTGCGCGTCGTTCGTCCCGTGCGCGAGAGCGACGAGGGACGACGAGAAGATCTGCCCCCACCGGAACCCGTCGCGTCCGTCGGGACGCCCGTCATTGCGGCGGGTGACGGCGTACGCGATCTTGGTGACGGCGAAGGCGATCAGACCCGCCGTGAACGGCGCGATCAGCGCCGGCAGGATGACCTTGCTCAGCACGACCCCGAAGTCGATCGCGAGCACACCGACGCCGACGACCGTGGCGCCGATGAGGCCGCCGAACAGGGCGTGGGACGAACTCGATGGCAGTCCGAGCAACCAGGTCAGCATGTTCCAGGTGATGGCGCCGATCAGGCCGGCGAAGATCAGCGGAAGAAACTCACTCGGGGTGATCTGGTCTTCGCGGATGATGCCGTGCGAGATGGTCTTCGAAACCTCGGTCGACAGGAATGCTCCGACGAGGTTGAGACCGGCGGCGAGGAGCACCGCCACCTTCGGTTTCAACGCCCCGGTGGCGATCGGCGTCGCCATTGCGTTCGCGGTGTCGTGGAAGCCGTTGGTGAAGTCGAAGAAGAGAGCCAGGACGACGACGAGGACGACGATCAGTGCTGCGGTTTCCACCGTTCGCTTTCGGTTCGAGGAAGACGAGGACGAACCGAGACGATCGGCGGCGCGAACGAAGAGTTCACCAGTGGTTCAGCATCCGTTTACCGGGCCACCCGAAATCCTGACACCGGGCCGCGCTCGGGTCAACTCGCCGCCATCCGATACCGTGTCCGCGCCGAACAACCAGTGCCCGAGCGTCCGTTCGCGCAGGAGGAGATACCCATGAGCGCCACTCCGAAAGCGCGCTGGCTGTTGTGGAGCGCCCTGTCCGGCGTCATCTCGGCCGCCATGTTCTTGGCCGTTGCCGAACTCACCGCGCTCATCGCCGTCCGCGGCGCGAGCCCGCTGGAGGCGGTCGGGGCGTTCGTGATCGACATCGTCCCACAGCCGGTCAAGGAGTTCGCGATCGCGACGTTCGGCGAGTCCGACAAGATCGTGCTGCTCGCCAGCCTCGGCCTCGCCGCCGTGATCGGCGCGGCCATCGCCGGCACCCTCGAGTACCTCAAGCCGCCGCTCGGTGTCGTGCTGTTCGGTGCGGTCACGATCGCCACCGCGGCCGCCCTCGTCACCCGTGCTGCGGCCGGCCCGCTGAACGCCCTCCCCGCTCTCACCGGCGGGATCGCGGCCGTCGTCCTGCTGCGCTTCCTCGTTCGGGCGCTCCGCCGCTGGCGGGATGCCCGGGTGGCGCGCACGGCGGCGACCACTCCCGCAGCGGCGGGCGACGCCGCATCCGGAACCGCGCCGGGCGCACTGCCCGGTCGTCGCGCCTTCCTCACGCTCGCCCTGGTCAGCACGGTGGCCGCGGCGGTCGTGGGCACCGGCTCCCGCATCATCAACGGGGCCACCTCGTCGATCGCCTCCATCCGCGACGTGCTCCGGCTGCCGTCGCCGCGGTCGCGGGTCACGATCCCCGCCGGCGCCGAACTCGATGTTCCCGGCATCTCGCCGCTGTACACGCCCAACGCGGACTTCTACCGCGTCGACACCGCGCTGACGGTGCCGCAGATCGACCCGTCGACCTGGCGCCTCGTGATCGACGGGATGGTGGACCAACGCATCGAGCTCTCGTTCGACGATCTCGTCGCCCGTGGCCTCGACGAGTACTCCGTCACCCTGACCTGCGTCTCGAACGAGGTCGGCGGCGGACTGGTCGGCAACGCGATCTGGCAGGGCATCCCGGTGCGCGATCTGCTCGCGCTCGCCGGCCCCGCATCCGACGCCGACATGGTGCTCTCGCGGAGCTTCGACGGCTTCACCGCGAGCACACCGCTCGAGTCCCTCACCGACGACAACCTCGATGCGATTCTCGCCGTCGCGATGAACGGCGAGCCCCTCCCCCTGCAGCACGGATTCCCCGTGCGGATGGTGGTCCCGGGACTCTACGGTTACGTGTCGGCGACGAAGTGGCTGACCCAGCTGACCGTCACCCGGTTCGATCGGGACGAGGCCTACTGGACCCCGCGCGGCTACAGCGACAAGGCACCGATCAAGATGTCGTCGCGCATCGACACCCCGCGTGTCGACCAGCCCGCGACCGCCGGAACCCTCGCCCTCGCCGGCGTCGCCTGGGCTCAGCCCATCGGCATCGGCAAGGTCGAGGTCAAGATTGACGACGCCGACTGGCAGGAAGCGACCCTGTCGAGCCCCGTCAGCACGAACTCGTGGGTGCAGTGGATGCTGCCCTGGGAGGCGGCCGCGGGGGTCTACACCGTGACGGTCCGCGCATACGACCTCGACGGCAACCAGCAGGTCGAAGACCGTGCCGCCATCGCACCCAACGGCTCCAGCGGCTGGCAGCGATCGCTTATCACCGTGCGCTGACCCGCACGGCCGCGCACGGCGCTCGTCTGCTCGGCCTGGTCGGCCTGCTCGCCTGTTCGGCCTGCTGGCCCTTCGGCCTGCTGGCCCCTGCTCGCCCTGAGCGGAACGGCGGGCGGGCGGGCGTCATCGCCGTTAGCGTGGAACGGTGACCGACACTGCCGCATCCGCCCGTCCGCCCGTCGCCGCCCGAGACCCGCGTCCTCGCCGTCACCACGGTGACGAGTTCGCGGATCCGTACGAATGGATGCGGGCCAAGGATGACGCGCGCGTCACCGCGCACCTCGAGGCCGAGAACGCGTACACCGACGCACGCACCGCGCATCTGGAGCCGCTGCGCGAGCAGATCTTCCAGGAGATCAAGGGCCGCACCCGCGAGACCGATCTGTCGGTGCCGACCCGTCGCGGCGACTGGTGGTACTTCTCGCGCACGGTCGAGGGCCAGCAGTACGGCATCCACTGCCGCGCCCCCATCGCCGACCCGACGAACTGGACGCCGCCCGAGCCGACAGAGGGCGAGACGCTTCCCGGCGAGCAGGTCCTGCTCGACGGCAACCTCGAAGCCGACGGAGAGGAGTTCTTCTCCCTCGGCACGTTCGAGGTCTCGAACGACGCACGACTGCTGCTCTACGGCGTCGACACCGACGGCGACGAGCGGTACACCCTGCGCGTGCGGAACCTCGACACGGGTGAAACCCTCCCCGACGTGATCGATGGGACGTTCGCCGGGGCGTCGCTCTCCCCCGACGGCCGGTTCATCGTCTACTCGACCGTCGACGACGCGTGGCGGCCCGACACCGTGTGGCTGCACGAACTCGGCACACCCACCGCATCCGATCAGAAGCTCTTCCACGAACCCGACGAGAAGTACTGGGTCGGGGCGGGCTTCACCCGCAGCGATCGGTTCCTCGTCATCGGCCTCGGATCGTCGATCACGTCGGAGGAATGGCTCGTCCCCGCCGACGATCTGCGGGCCGAGCCCCGCGTCGTCTGGCCGCGCCAGGAGGGGGTGGAGTACGACTCGGAGCACGCGATCGTGGACGGCGAGGACGTGCTGTACATCCTGCACAACGACGGTGCCCTCGATTTCGAGCTCGTTCGCGTTCCGGCATCCGACCCCCGCGCGTCGCGCGAGATCGTCATCGCCCACCAGCCCGGTCAGCGCCTGCTCGGCGTCTCGACGTTCCGCGACTGGGGCGTCGTCGGGTACCGTCGCGACGGCATCGCGCGGATCGGGATGCTGGACTACGCGACCTCCGACGTGCGGGAGATCGCCTTCGACGAGCCGCTGTACTCGGTCGGCACGGCGGGCAATCCCGAGTGGGCCCCGCCCCTCCTGCGTCTCGGCTACGGGTCGTTCGTGACGCCCTCCACCGTGTACGACTACGACCCCGCCACGGGAGACCTGCAGCTGCGCAAGCAGCAGCCGGTGCTCGGCGGGTACGACGCCGCGGACTACGCCCAGGCCCGCGTCTGGGCCACCGCCCACGACGGCGTCCGCATCCCGATCTCGCTCGTCTGGAAGCGCTCGTTCGGCGAGATGGGCGAGAACCCCCGGCCCGTACACCTCTACGGATACGGCTCGTACGAGCACTCGATCGAACCCGCGTTCTCGATCGCGCGGTTGTCGGAACTCGATCGCGGTGTCGTCTTCGCCGTCGCTCACGTGCGCGGCGGGGGCGAAATGGGCCGCCAGTGGTACGAGGACGGCAAGCTGCTCGCCAAGCGCAACACGTTCACCGACTTCGTCGACTGCGCACGGCACCTCGTCGACGGCGGATACACGACGCCCGCGACGCTTGTCGCGGAGGGCGGATCGGCCGGCGGATTGCTCATGGGTGCGGTCGCGAACCTCGCCCCGGAGCTGTTCGCCGGGATCGTCGCCGACGTCCCCTTCGTCGACGCGCTGACCACGATCCTCGATCCGTCGCTGCCGCTGACGGTCATCGAGTGGGACGAGTGGGGCGACCCGCTGCACGACCCCGAGGTCTACGCGTACATGAAGTCGTACTCGCCGTACGAGAACGTGCGCGATGGCGTCGCCTACCCCCGCATCCTGGCCGTCACCTCGTTCAACGACACCCGCGTCCTCTACGTGGAACCGGCAAAGTGGGTCGCCCGCCTGCGCGACGTCGGCGCCGATGCGCTGCTCAAGTGCGAGATGGTCGCCGGTCACGGCGGCGTGAGCGGCCGGTACAACGCCTGGCGCGAGCGCGCATTCGAGCTGGCCTGGCTGCTGGACGTGCTCGACCTGGCCTGAGCCCGCCGCGGCGGGTGGGTGGGTGCGGGCGGGGGTGGGTGCGCTGCATCCGCCTCTCCCCCCCCCATGTCCCACTTTTTGCACTCCGTGTCCCACTTTTTGCCGTTACGAGCGGCTCATAGCGGCGAAAAGTGGGACATGGTGAGGCCGAGATCTCCTCCGCTCAGAGACATTCCGACTAGTGCCCGGGGCGCCATCCCGCATCGACGAGCGCGCGGCGCACCTTTGCGACGGCGAGCTGTGCGCCGCCGCTCATGTGGTGATTCATCACTCTCACGTGCTGCCAGCCTTGGGCGCGTACCCGATCCCATCTGTCGGAATCCTTCGCGAACTGCGACGAATCCATCTCGTGCACGCGGCCGTCGTACTCCGCCGCCACCCTCCAGCGAGGGAAGGCGAGGTCCAGCTCGGCCACGGCGCGCCCCGCCCGATCGCGGAGCACCCAATTGACTTCGGGGACAGGAAGGCCGCCGCGCACGAGAACGAGGCGCAATTTGGTCTCACGCGCTGACCGCACCCCGACCCTGATCTCTGACAACGCGCGCGAGAGAAGCCTCGACCGCAGGTCCCCCATGACCTCGATCTCCTCGGCGAGCTCTGCGATAGAAGCCAGGGGACGAGCGCCGGACACCAGATAGTCTCCGGCGGCGATCAAGTCATCGAGCCGCCACGTCGTACCGGCCTGGCGCCAGGCGCGAACGGGGTGTTCGACGGGGAGGCCTCTGATGCCTGCCTGAGTGGCCGGCTCGCGCAATTGAAGCCGATGGCCGCGGATGCCGGGCACCCGGGGCTCTCGGGTCGGTCGGTGTGCCGAGACGTGCAGCTCGGGGCGGTACGGCCACTCCGGCATCGGCGCACCGTGTAAACCCAGCGCCGTTTCATGGCTGAAGAACTGCCAGTCCGCGAGGCGCGGGGCATACTCGGCGCATCGCTCGGAAAGCGAGGTTCCCACAGGGTCGACGATCCGTGCGCGGATGCCCGAGTAGGGCGCTCTGAGGTCGCTCCGCCGCACCCGCGCCCACCCGAGCCCGCGTTCCCGCGCATCGGTGACGGAGAAGTACGACGGCAGGTCGGACGGCAGCTCTTCCGGAGTGCGCATCGACACACCGTGCCCGATGTGGGATCTCCGGCCGCGCGCGCGAGGCGGATCCGGGACGGATTCAGCGACCGGTTCGACTGTGGAGGATCAGTCAAACCACGGAGTCTTCTGCATCCGTGTCCCACTTTTTGCCGCTATGACGGTCACTTAGCGGCAAAAAGTGGGACATGAACAGCGAAAAGTGGGACATGCCACCGTTGGAGGGGAAGCGTCAGCACGCGGCAGCAGCAAGAGAGCCGGATGCGGACGCGCCCGGCGGATGCGGACGCGCCCGGCAGATGCGGACGCGCCCGGCAGATGCGGACGCGCCCGGCGGATGCGGTCGCGCTGCCGGGCGGCGCACGGCGGATTCGCCCGGCAGATGCGGATGCGGCCGGCGGACGCGCCCGGCAGATGCGGATGCGCACGGCAGATGCGGATGCGCCCGGCAGATGCGGATGCGGCCGCGGCCGCGCACGGCGGATGCCGCCAGCGCCGCCGGGCGGCGGGGCTCAGCCGAAGAGGGCCGCGGCTTCTTCGTAGCGGTACAGCGGCACGGTGTTGAGCTCGCCGAGCGCTTCGGCGAACGGCACCCGCACGATGTCGGTGCCGCGCATGGCGACCATCTGACCCCACGCGCCCTCGATGACCGCGTCCGCGGCGTGCAGCCCGAGCCGGGTGGCGAGCACGCGGTCGAAGCCGGACGGCGAACCGCCGCGCTGGATGTGACCGAGGACGGTCGCACGGGTCTCGATGCCGGTGATCCGCTCGATCTCGGGCGCCAGCACCTCGCTGATGCCGCCCAGACGCGGGCGGTTGAACGCATCCAGACCCTTGTCGCTGAACGCCTCGTCCATGCCGGTGAGCGTGAAGCCCTCCGAGACCACGACGAGCGGTGCGCGGCCACGATCGTGAGCGCGGGAGACCTGCGAGACGATCTCGTCGATCGACATCGGCACCTCGGGGATGCAGATCACGTGCGCGCCGGCGGCGACGCCCGCGTGCAGCGCGATCCAGCCGACGTGGCGGCCCATGACCTCGGCGACCATGCAGCGCTGGTGCGAGTCTCCGGTCGTGCGAAGCCGGTCCATCGCGTCGGTCGCGATGTTCACCGCGGTGTCGAACCCGAACGAGTAGTCGGTCGCGCGCAGATCGTTGTCGATCGTCTTCGGCACACCGAGCACGTTGATGCCGTCGTTCGCGAGACGGTTGGCGGCCGCGAGGGTGCCCTCACCGCCGATCGCGATGATGCCGTCGATCCGGTGCCGTTCGAGGGTCTTCGCGATGTTCTCGGCGCCGCCGCGGGGACCCTCGTAGGGGTTCGTGCGGCTGGTGCCGAGGATCGTGCCGCCGACCTTCGACAGACCCTTCACCTCGTGCCGGGTGAGCGGGAAGAAGTCGGCGTCGACGAGACCGCGCCATCCGTCGCGGATGCCCACGAATTCGAGGTCGTAGGTGGTCGTGCCCTTGAGGATCACACCGCGGATGACCGCGTTGAGTCCGGGGCAGTCGCCGCCGCTGGTGAGGATGCCGATCTTCATGCTGGAGTCCCTGCTTCCGGGTGTAGCTTCTCCGTGGAATGGGGCGACGCTGCCTCCCCGACACTATCGCGCCGGAGCGCTCCGGCGCACCCGGACCCTCCCGGAAGAAATACCGGGAGGGCGTCGGATCAGCCGCCGAGGGCGACGCGGGTGAGGTGCATGAGCGCCGACAGCTGCACGGAATCGCTCGTGCCCGGTTCGACGACCTGACCGTCCAGCGCGCGCAGCGAGAGTCCCTGCTTCGCGTCGATGAGCTCCGCGATCTTCGTGTCGATCGTGTGCGCGGCGATGATGCGCCACGCGGTCACCGGCTCACCCTGACCGATGCGGTGCACGCGGTCGATGGCCTGGGTCTGCTCGGCAGCCGTCCAGGAGAGCTCCGCGAGGACCACGTTCGACGCCGCTTGCATGTTGACGCCGACACCGGCCGCCGTGAGCGAGCACACCGCGATCGCCACGCTGGGATCCGAATTGAACGCGTCGATCGCGTCCTGCCTGACCGCCGTCGTCTGGTCTCCGCGCAGCGAAACGGTCTTCAGCCCGGATGCGGCGAAGTGCGCCTCCGCAGCATCCATGACGTCGATGTGCTTGGCGAAGAAGACGACCTTGCCCACCGAGCGCTGCAGCTGCACGGCGTAGTCGGCGGCGAGGTGCGCCTTCGCCTGACCGATGCGTCGCACCATTGAGAAGACGTTCTCGCTTCCGGATGCGGCGCTCTTGGACTCGTCGAGTTCGTGCTGCGAAACGAGGCGCACGATGTCTTCGTCGAGCTCGCCGGCAGCGAGCCCGCGGTCGCCGCGGGCCTCGAGGATGCGGCGGTACTTCGCGGCCAGCCGGTCGCCGAGCTCCCGCTCGGCCTGGCGGATCGATCGACCGAACTCGTCGTCGAGCTCCACCGGAAGGTCGGCGATGAGCTTATCGGGCAGGTCGGCGGCGACGTCGGTCTTGCGACGTCGCACGATTCCCATCGAGATGACCGCGCTGCGTGCTTCGGGGTAGAACGACTTGTCGGCCGGCGTGAGTCCGGTCGCGTCGAGCTTCTCCATCAGCTCGAGACCGGGCTTCTCGCCGTTCGTCCAGCCGAGGAAGCGCCAGATCGCGTCGAAGTCCTCGACGTCGTTGATCAGCGGCGTCCCGGTCAGCGCGAGCAGCAGCGGGTTCCGCAGGCGGTCGCGGATCTGCGCCGCCAGCGCCAGCACGTTGCGCGATCGCTGCGAGGTGAGGTTCTTGATGAAGTGCGCCTCGTCGACGACCATTCCGCGCAGCCCGAGTGAGCTCAGCCAGGTCAAATGCCGGTCGAGGACCTCGTAGTTCACGATGAACACGTCGGCGAACGCGTCGATGTTCTCGCCGTCGCCCTGGATGACCGTGGCACGTCGCTGGGGAGTCCACCGCTCGACCTCGCGCGCCCAGTTCATCTTCACGACGTTCGGCACGACGACCAGAAGCGGGTAGGCCCCGGCGACGGATGCGGCCAGCACCGACTCCGCGGTCTTTCCGAGGCCCGGCTCATCGGCGAGCAGGAAGCTCCGGTGCCCCTCGCGAACGGCTTCGAGGAACCGCGACTGGTGCGGCATGACCTCGAGCCCCTTGGGCGAGAGCCGGTCGTACTCGGGGACGGGCGGCAGCTCCATCGTGGCTGCGCCTCCGCCGGCACCGGTCTCGAACGCTTTGTACAGCGGCCCCATCAGCTCCCAGCCGTCGAGCCGACGCCGCGGCGTCTGAGCGGGAGCGTGCGGGCTGAGGTCGGGCGCGAGGAACGGGTTCGACAGCTGACGCGCCTCGAACTGCGGCGGGATCACCTGACGTGCGGAGCTGGAAGCAGAGACGACCGGCGCGGCGGCGGGAGCCGCATCCGTGATGATGAGCTCGTCCGGCGCCAGCTCGGCACCCGATTCGATCAGCCAGTCCCGGCGCATCCGCTTGGCCACGGGCGACGTCGCCTGATCGACCTCGAGCAGCTGGATGAGCGAGGTGTCGCGCGCCGCCGTCTTGGCGAGGATCGTCGCGACACCGTCGAGCCGCTTGAGCAGCTCGGCGCGGACGCCGTCGGTGAGCTCGGTGTCGGACTTCACCCGCGCGCGCTCCTCGCGCACGAGGAATGCGATCACCTGGAACTTCACCCGGTTGGTGGGGCCGAGCTTGCCGCGCTGCGACTTCGCCTCGACCTCGCGCACCTTGCGGGCGAGGATCGGGATGACGGGTGCATCCTCGTCACGGCGGGGGGACGAGGTCTTCCTGCGTCGCTGCGCGGAGTGCGCGGCGGAAGCCGTAGTCGGCATGCTCCTCCTGAGCGTCGGGTCCGAACGGACCAGCGACCGGTGGTCAGAGTCCCGCGGGCGGCTCGGTGCCGGAACGGACGCGGGGAGATCGATTTGCGTGCGACACGATGCACGACCGGAACGATCGAGTGCAGTTTACGCCATTCCCCGCCCCGTGGCGGCACGAGTCATCCCCAGAGCGTCGCGGCGATGTCTTCCGTGTATCCCTGCGGCGGCAGGCCCACCCAGGCCGTCGACACCCAGCCGTTGCCGCGCAGGAAGTGGGCTTCGCCCTCGGCTGCGGACTGCGACCCGGCAGCGGCCGAAGAGCAGAGGATGCCGCCGTCGACATCGGTGCACGGCAAACCGTTCGTGGCCAGCAGATCCTGCACACGCGGCACGTCCTCGGACGCGAGGATCGTCACCGTGGTCGACAGGCTGCTCGCGCCGCCGGTTCCCCACGTGCAGTGCAGGGTGGGGACGCCCGAATCGATGAGACCGCCTGCCGCCTCGATCCGCGTCGATGCGAACGTGACCGCGGAGTCGTTCAGCGGCGGGACGTCGGCGTCGAGCGTGGCGCGCATGGCATCGGAGTACAGCGCGTCACAGGAACCCGGCAGGGAGATCTCGAGTGCCTGCGGGCGGTCGCTCGCGGGCGCGGGCGGTTCGGGTGTCTCCGCCGGCGTGCTCGTCGCCGACGAACTCGGCGAGCTCGTTGGGGTCGCGGTGGTCGCCGACGGTTCGGGCACGCAGGCGGCGAGCGCGAAGGCCGCGGCGGCGACCGCGGTCACGGCCAGCAGGGTGCGGGTTCGGGGACGGAAGGTCGTCACGGATGCCTCCGGAAGTCGGTGTGATCCGACCCTAACCGCCGCCCCCGGCGTGGCGAGCCAGGCGCGCGGCGTCAGCCCGCGCGCCGCAACCGCAGGCTGTTCAGCACTACGAACACGCTCGAGAACGCCATCGCCGCGCCCGCGATCATCGGGTTCAGAAGCCCCAGCGCGGCCAGCGGCAACGCCGCGACGTTGTAAGCGAAGGCCCAGAACAGGTTCTGCCGGATCGTGCGCATGACGCGGCGGCTGAGCCGCACCGCGACGACCGCCTGGCCGGGCCGGGACCCCGTCAGGGTGATGTCGCTCGCGTGGCGCGCCGCATCCGTTCCCCCACCCATCGCGATCCCAAGATCCGCGGTCGCCAGCGCCGCGGAGTCGTTGACGCCGTCGCCGATCATCGCGACCCGGCGGCCCTCGCCGCGGAGCCGCTCGATCTCGGCCACCTTCCCTTCGGGGGTGACGCCGGCGACGACCTCGTCGATTCCCGCCTCGGCGGCGATGCGCTCGGCGATCGACGCGGTGTCGCCGGTGACCAGACGCACCCGGATGCCGGCGGCCCGGAGGCCGGCGACCGCATCCGCGGCATCCGGTCGCAGAGTGTCGGAGACGATGAACACGGCCCGGGCGCGCATCGGCTCGTCGGCGGCGTCCCAGCCCGCGATGACGGCGGTGCCGTCGGCCGCGTGGTCGCGGAGAGCGGCGGTCAACGCGAACGGCAGGATCACACCCTGCGCCGTCGCGAAGGCGAGGTTTCCCGCGAACGCGCGGCGCCCCTCCACCACGCCGGTGACGCCCCGTCCGGGCTCCGCGCGGAAGTCCTCGACGCGCGGAGCGTCGGCGACGGCGAGGGCACGGGCGACCGGATGCTCGGACCGCGCCTCCAGCGCTCCGACGATCCGGCGTGCCTGGTGCTCGTCTCCGCCCGGCGCCGTCACGACCGCGGCGAGCGCCATCCGGCCCTCGGTGAGGGTTCCCGTCTTGTCGAAGACGACCGTGTCGATGCGGTCCGCGTTCTCGAGCGCGTCGGGTCCGGTGATCAGGACGCCCAGTTGCGCACCGCGCCCCGTGCCGACCAGAACGGCGATCGGGGTGGCCAGTCCCAGAGCGCACGGGCAGGCGATGATGAGCACCGCGACCGCGGCGGTGAATCCGTCGGCCGGCGAGAACCCGAGGGCCATCCACCCGACGAACGTGAGGACGGCCAGCGCGATGACGATCGGCACGAAGACGCCCGAGATTCGATCGGCGAGCCGCTGCACGCGGCTCTTGCCGAGCTGGGCGTTCTCGACCAGACGCGCGATCGCCGCGAGACGGGTGTCCGCCCCGACGGCGGTCGCTCGCACCGTGATCGCGCCGTCGCGGGCGATCGTGCCGCCGGTCACGGTGGACCCCGGGCTCGCCTGCGAGGGCACGGACTCACCCGTCAGCATGCTCTCGTCGACGGCCGCGCGCCCCTCGATGACGACGCCGTCGGTGGCGATCGCCTCTCCCGGACGCGCGATGAACTCATCGCCGACGCGCAGCTCGGCCAGCGGCACGACGCGACCGTCGGCGCGCAGCACATCGGTCGCGACGAGCTCGCCGAGGGCACGCAGCGCGGCGCCGGCGCGGCGCCGGGAACGCTGCTCGATGAAGCGGCCGAGCAGGAGGAAGACGGTGACGGCCGCCGCCACTTCGAAGTAGACGAGGGACGTCGCATCGTGCACCCGGCCGAACAGGGCGACCTCGTGGGTCACCCCGATCGTTCCGGCCGAACCGAAGAGGAGCGCCCACAGGCTCCAGCCGAATGCCGCGCCGGTTCCGAGGGTGATGAGGGTGTCCATGGTCAGCGCGCCGTGGCGGAGATTCGCGAACGTGGCGCGATGGAACGGCCACCCGCCCCACGCGACGATCGGAGCGGTGAGCACGAGCGACACCCACTGCCATCCTGCGAACTGCCAGGCCGGCACCATCCCGAGCGCGACGACCGGCACGGCGAGGACGATACTCACGATCAGACGCGTCCGCAGACTCGTCGTTCCGGGCGCATCCTCGACATCGTGCACGTGACCGCCGTGGTCGTGCTGGCCGTCATCATCGGCCCGCACCGCGTGCTCGTGAGCGCTGTGGTCATGAGCGCTGTGGTCATGAGCGCTGTGGTCATGGGCGCCGTGGTCGCTGTGGTCGTGCGCCGGCGGCGTCGCCGATCGCACCCGCGCGGTGTATCCGGCCTCGGCGACCGCGGAGACGAGCCGGGCAGGTTCTACGTCGTCGGGGAACGACACCCGAGCGGTCTCGGTGGCGAGGTTCACCGCTGCCGAGACGCCGTCAACGGCCTGCAGCCGCTTCTCGACACGCGCCACACAGCTCGCGCACGTCATGCCCTGGATCTCGAGGACCGCCTCTCGGCCGCCCATCGGGTGTTCGCTCATCGACATCTCCTTCGTTCTGCTATCCCCAACCGTATACCCCCCTGGGGTATTCCGCAGGCTGTCGACCGAACGAATGTCGACGGGCAGGGATAGCGTGCAGACATGGACACCGCACGCCGCACCGACCGCGTCGTGCTGACGGTCGCCATCCTCGCCTCGTTCGTCTCGTTCCTCGATGCCACGGTAGTGAACGTCGCTCTTCCCGCCATCGAACGCGATGTCGGCGGCGGCCTGGCAACGCAGCAATGGGTCGTCGACGCGTATCTCCTGACCCTCGGCGCATTCATTCTCGTCGCCGGTTCCCTCAGCGACGTCTTCGGTCGCGTCCGCATCCTGCGGGTCGGGCTGGTGCTGTTCGGCGTCGCCTCTCTCGCCATCGCGGCGAGCTCCGATCCGCTGACCCTGAATCTGCTCCGCGGTGTGCAGGGCATCGGCGGGGCACTGCTCGTTCCGAGTTCGCTGGCGCTCATCACCGCCCAGTTCCAGGATGCGGCCCGCGCCCGCGCGATCGGCATCTGGACCGGGGCGACCACCGTCGCGACCCTGGTCGGCCCCGTCGCGGGCGGACTCTTCGTCGATCTGCTCTCCTGGCGCTGGGTGTTCGTGATCAACGCTCTGCCGATCGCGCTGACGCTCGTCCTGCTCGCGCGCGGGGGCCTTCGCGACGAGCGCGTCCCGGGAGCCCGGATCGACATCCCGGGCGCCGCGCTCTGCACGCTCGGGCTCGGCGGAACGGTCTTCGCACTCATCGAGCAGCCGCGGCTCGGCTGGTCCTCCCCCGCCGTCTGGCTCACCGCGGTCATCGGTATCGCCGCACTGATCGGGTTCGTGTTCCGGCAGCGAGTCGCCGCGTCGCCCCTCATGCCGCTCTCGCTGTTCCGTGCGCGAAACTTCTGGGCCGGAAACCTGACGACGTTCTTCGTCTACGGTGCGCTGTCGCTCAACGGACTCGTGCTCGCCCTCTACCTCCAGGAGGGTGCCGGGCTCTCCGCCACGGAGTCCGGGCTCGCGAGCCTGCCGGCCACCCTGCTCATGATCCTGTTCAGCTCCCGGATCGGCGGCCTCGCCGGCCGCTTCGGTCCTCGCCTCTTCATGACGCTCGGGCCCGTGATCATGTCGATGGGCATGCTGTACTTCCTCTTCGTGGGCGAGGACTTCAACTACCTCACGCAGGTGCTCCCCGGAATCCTGCTCTTCGGCGCCGGACTCACCCTGACGGTGGCTCCCCTCACGGCGGCCGTACTCGGGGCCGTGCCGACGGACCGGAGCGGCATCGCATCGGCCGTCAACAACGCGGTCTCCCGTGTCGCAGGTCTCGTCGCCGTGGCGCTGCTCGGCGTCGTCGTCGCCGGAGATCTGGATCTCGACGGCTTCCACGCGGTCGCCATCGTCACGGCCGCCCTGATGGCGGCGGGTGCCGTGGCATCCTTCTTCGGCATCCGCAACACCACCGCATCCGCCTCCCCCGCGCCCGCCCAGAGCTGAGCGACCGCCCGCCCGCGGAACCGACCGGCGGTCTGCCTACGCGCGGCTGAGGATCGCGCGGACCTCGTCGACGTCTTCGGCCATCCGAACCATGAGCGATTCGATGTCGGCGAACGCGACCATGCCCCGCACCCGGCGCACGAACTGCACCTCGACCTCGTGGCCGTACAGGTCGAGATCGGTCTCGTCCAGCACGTAGGCCTCGACCTGTCGGACGGCGACGTCGTCGAAGGTGGGGTTGGTTCCGACCGAGATGGCCGCCGGGTAGCGGATGCCGGAGCGGAGCCCCGGCGCCTCATCCACGAGCCATCCGGCGTAGACCCCGTCGGCCGGCACGAAGCCCTCCAGCGCGGGCGAGAGATTGGCCGTCGGGAACCCGAGCTCGCGTCCGCGCTTGAGCCCGTGCACGACCTCTCCCCACACCGATGTGGGCCGGCCGAGGAGCTTCGACGCCGATGCGACGTCGCCCGCCGCGAGCAGCTCGCGTACCCAGGTCGAGGACACGCGGCGCCCCTCGTGGATGCCGCGTACCTCGTCGATGACATCGACACGGAACCCGAACTCGTCGCCCAGCTCTCGGAGGGTGTCGGGTGTGCCGGCTCCGCCGCGCCCGAACCGGAAGTCCGCGCCGACGAGCACGGTCGACACGGCCAGCGGACGCACGAGCGTGTCGACCACGAAGTCGCGGGGAGCGAGCGCGGAGAGCTGCTCGTCGAAGGTGAGCACCAGAGTCGCGTCGATGCCGGTCTCGGCCAGGAGCCGCAGCTTCTGCGGGAGGCTCACGAGATCCGTCGGACAGCGGTCGGGGCGCAGCAGCGCAAGCGGATTGCGATCGAACGTCACGGCGACGACCTTCGCGCCGCGCGTTGCTGCGTCGACCTTCGCTCGTTCGAGGATCGCGCGATGACCGGCGTGCACGCCGTCGAACTTGCCGATCGCGACGACCGACGGCCCGAACCCCGCGGGAACGTCATCGGGCGAGCGGAAGACCATCATCGCGGTGACCCCGCGAGGGCGGCGCTCCGGTGCGCCCACAGCCACCAGAGTCCGAAGAACGGCAGGATGAGCGGGATGAAGAGGTAGCCGATGCCGTAGAGCGACCAGACCGTCGGATGCTGGAACAGCGCCGGATCGAGCAGGCTCAGGGTGCCGACCACGAGGACGCCGACCAGCTCGAACCCGATGGCGGCCCAGGCGATGCGGTACCAGATCGTGCGGCCGGCGAAGACGAGCGCCAGGGTGGCCACGATGTAGACCACCGCCGCGACGGCGGAGAGGGTGTAGGCGACGGGCGCTTCGTCGAACTCGCGCACGATCTGCACGAACGAGCGGCCGGTGGCGGCGAGGGCCATGATCGCGTAGACGACGACGAGAACGCGGCCGATGCCGCTCATGCGGCGGCGGGGAACGGGCTGTGACATGTCGCATCCATCCTAGTTCGGCGGCGACCGTGCGCCTCTCGAACCGTCGACGATCGCGGCGCTCAGGTCAGCTGAACCGTCCAGATGACGTGCATGCGCCACGTCATGACCGCGACGGCGAGGGCGGCGATCCCCATGATGACGGTGCTCCACCGGCTCCGCTCCAGCAGCGCCCATGCGACGCCGGCGGGCGGCAGCAGCACGGCCGACACCAGGTAGACCCAGTACTCGAGCAGACTGCCGCTGGCCGCGTTGCCGACCGCGGGAGCGATCAGTGCCGTCACGACCTGGGCGATGAGGAGAACCTCGACGAGCGCGAGAGATCCGACGCTCAGGTCGCTCGGTCGACGCCCGGCGAGGCCGAGCACGATGCAGAGCACACCTGCCCCGACCGCGACCGCGACCTGCACGAGGGTGAACCACAGGATCATGCGCGCTCCTCCGGCATGTTCATGGCGCTCTTCAGATCAGCGCCGCGACGTTCGAGGACGCCGATGAGGCGCCCCTCCGGATCGACCGCTGCCGCGCGCGATCCGCCCAGCCGCGCGACCGCCCCGATCAGACGCTTTCCGTGGCGCAGGTCTCGGGCTTCGTCCGCCGTGACGTCGAGGCGAGGCATCACCTGAGACGCGGCCGCGACGGGATCGAGCAGCTCGCCCTCCGCGATCGCAGACACGGCCGCCGCGTGCGCCACATCGAATGCACCGATCCGCGTGCGCCGCAGGGCGGTGAGGTGGCCGCCGGTGCCGAGCGCTGCACCCAGGTCGCGTGCGAGCGCCCGGATGTAGGTGCCGCTCGTGCAGTCCACGACCACGTCCAGGTCGATCGCGTCCGCGCTCCGGCGCGTCTCGAGCACATCGAAGCGCGCCACCGTGACGCGGCGTGCGGTCAGCTCGACCGCCTCCCCCGCCCGCGCGAGGTCGTAGGCTCGGCGCCCCGCGACCTTGATCGCCGACACGATGCTCGGCACCTGGTCGATCTCGCCCGTCAGGGGCCGGATGCGGTCGGCGATCTCCGCATCCGTCACCGCACCCAGACGCTGCGGATCCGCGCGCGAGGTTTCCTCGCCGTCGGCGTCGTCACTGTCGGTCGAGACCCCCAGCCGGATGGTCGCCGAGTAGGTCTTGTCGAGGCCGACGATGTAGGTGAGCAGGCGCGTCGCGGGCCCAACGCCCAGCACGAGCAGGCCCGTGGCCATGGGATCGAGCGTGCCGGCATGACCGATCTTCCGCGTCTGGAGTGCCCGCCGCGCGCGGGAGACCACGTCATGGCTCGTCATCGCGCCGTCCTTGTCGACGAGCAGGATCCCGTTCGGGGCGGCAGCCTTCTCGTCGCGCATCCTCCCAGCCTACGGCGGCCGGGCGACCGTCTTCGCGCGCATACGCTGTCGGGGTGTCCGATCTCGTCACCCCGTTGAACGCCTGGTTCCGTGCTCACTCGCGGCCGCTGCCCTGGCGGGCACCCGGGTACGGCGCGTGGGGTGTGCTGGTGAGCGAGTTCATGTTGCAGCAGACCCCGGTCGCCCGCGTCGTTCCACTGCTGGAGGCCTGGCTCTCGCGCTGGCCCACCCCCGCCGACCTCGCCAGCGCACCTCCGGCCGAGGCGGTGCAGCACTGGGCGAACCTCGGCTATCCGCGGCGCGCGCTCTGGTTGCACCGGGCGGCCGTCGAGATCCGGGACCGGCACGATAACGTCGTGCCCCGCGACGTCGAGGCGCTCCTCGCCCTCACCGGCGTCGGCGACTACACAGCGCGCGCGGTGGCGGTCTTCGCGTACGGCGACCACCACCCCGTGGTCGATACGAACACCCGGCGCGTCATCGCTCGCGTGATCGGCGGGCGGTCTCAGCCCGGTCCGGCGGCGCGCAGGGACCTCGACGAGATGGCGGCGCTCCTGCCATCGGATCGCACGGAGGCCGCGACCTTCAACGCCGCGACCATGGAGCTCGGGGCCGTCATCTGCACGGCGCGCACGCCACGCTGCGCGGAGTGTCCGATCGCGCAGTCCTGCGCGTGGCGGGCCGCGGGGTATCCCGACACGGGCGACACGCGCCGCCGACAGGCACGCTACGAGGGCAGCGATCGTCAGGCGCGGGGCGCAGTCCTGCGGGTGCTGCGGACGGCGAACGGCCATGCCGCCCCGATCGACGGGGTCGCCGCTGATTGGCCGGACCAGGCTCAGCGCGATCGGGCGATCGACTCGCTGATCGCCGATGGCCTGGCCGAGGCATCCGACGGCATTCTGCGCCTGCCCCGGTAACGCACGCTCACCTCGGTGATGCACAGCCGAGACGAAGAACGGGGACCGGCCGCAGCCGATCCCCGTTCTCGTTCGCGTTCGTCGCTCAGTCTTCGAGTTCGCGCGGCTTGACGTAGGGGTCTTCTTCTCCCGCGTAGTCGGCGGATGCGGCGAGCCCTGCAACGGACTTGTCGCGTTCGCGCGCCTCGCGGAGGAGGTGCTCGATGTGGCCCGCGTTCTCCGGGATGCCGTCGGCGATGAACTCGAGCGTCGGCGTGAGCCGGATCGCCAGCTGACGGCCGACCTCGCTTCGGAGCATGCCGGTGGCGGCGGTCAGCGCCGCGGCGGAGTCGTTCCGCTCCTGTTCGGTGCCGAGCACCGTGTAGAAGACCGACGCGTGCTGCAGGTCGCCGGTCACTCGCACATCGGTGATCGTGACGAACCCGAGCCGCGGGTCGCGGAGCCCTTTTTCGAGCCGCTCCGCGATGAGCACGCGGATGCGGTCCGCGAGGCGTGCCTGACGTTCGCTGGCCATACCTTTTCCTTTGTTTCTTTTCCGGATGAGAACGGAGGTCGCGGCGGAGGCGGAGGTGATGGACGCCTCTGAGGCAATCGGGGTAGGGGCCCCGCTCTTGCCGAAGAGGCGTCCATCACCGCAGCCGGAGCCGCGACCGGACGGTGTCAGCCGCGCGGCTTCTCGATGAGCTCGGTGGTCTCGATCTCGTCGCCGATCTGGATGTCGTTGAACTTACCGAGACCGATACCGGCCTCGAAGTCCGTCCGCACCTCGGTGACGTCGTCCTTGAAGCGACGCAGCGACTCGATGGCCAGACCATCGGCGAGCACGACGCCGTCTCGGATGACGCGCGCCTTGGCGTTGCGCGTGATCGTTCCGCTGCGGACGATGACACCGGCGATGTTGCCGAACTTCGAAGAACGGAACACCTCGCGGATCTCGGCCACACCCGACTGGATCTCTTCGTACTCCGGCTTGAGCAGGCCCTTGAGCGACTGCTCCACGTCGTCGATCGCGTTGTAGATGACCGAGTAGAACCGGACGTCCACACCCTCGCGGGCGGCACGCTCGCGTGCCTTCGTGTCGGGGCGGACGTTGAACCCGATGACGATCGCGTTGTCGATCGTTGCGAGGTTGATGTCGGACTCGGTGATCGCACCGACGCCGCGGTGGATGATCCGCAGCTGCACCGAATCGTCGACCTCGATCTTGAGGAGCGACTCCTCGAGCGCCTCGACGGCACCGGACACGTCGCCCTTGATGATGAGGTTGAGCGACTCGACCTTGCCCTCTTCGAGCGCACGGGTGAAGTCCTCGAGCGAGATGCGCTTGCGAGCCTTGGCCAGAGCGGCGTTGCGCTCTGCAGCTTCACGCTTCTCAGCGATCTGACGCGCCATGCGGTCCTCGTCGGTGACGATGAAGACGTCACCGGCACGGGGCACGGAGTTCAGACCCTGCACCTGCACGGGACGCGACGGGTAGGCCTCGTCGACGGCATCGCCGTTCTCATCGATCATGGCGCGGACGCGGCCGTAGGCCGTGCCGGCGACGATCGCGTCACCGACGCGCAGCGTTCCGGACTGGATCAGGACGGTCGCAACCGAACCGCGGCCCTTGTCGAGGCGCGCCTCGATGGCAACACCGCGAGCGGCCTTGTTCGGGTTCGCCGTGAGGTCGAGGCCGGCATCCGCCGTCAGCAGCACCGCATCCAGAAGTTCCTGGATGTTGATGTTGTTGCGCGCGGACACGTCGACGAACATGACGTCTCCGCCGTACTCCTCGGCGACCAGGCCGTACTCGGTCAGCTGCTGGCGCACCTTGGCCGGGTTGGCGTCGGGCTTGTCGATCTTGTTCACCGCGACAACGATCGGCACACCGGCGGCCTGGGCGTGGTTGAGCGCCTCGACCGTCTGCGGCATGATGCCGTCGTCTGCGGCGACCACGAGGATCGCCAGGTCGGTCACCTGGGCACCACGTGCACGCATGGCGGTGAACGCCTCGTGACCCGGGGTGTCGATGAAGGTGATCGCGCGGTCGATGCCCTCGTGCTCGGTCCACACCTGGTAGGCACCGATGTGCTGGGTGATGCCACCGGCCTCGCCCGCCACGACGTTCGTCTGACGGATCGCGTCGAGGAGCCTCGTTTTACCGTGGTCGACGTGACCCATGACGGTCACGACCGGCGGACGGATCTCGAGGTCGTCTTCGCTTTCGGCTTCCAGCTCGGCGTCGAGGTTCAGACCGAAGCCCTCGAGGAGCTCCTTGTCTTCGTCCTCAGGCGAGACCATCTGGATCTTGTAGCCGAGCTCCTCACCGAGGACCTCGAAGGTGGCCTCGTCGAGCGACTCGGTCGCCGTCGCCATCTCCCCCAGGTTGAAGAGGATGGTCACGAGCGTGCCGGGCTGCACCGTGTAACCGGCGATGGCCTCGATCTTGTCGGCGAAGTCCGCGATCGATGCGCCGCGGCGCATCCGAATGATCTGGCCGTTGCCCTTCTGGACGTTGACGCCACCGACGATCGGCGCCGACCGCATTTCGAATTCCTGCCGCTTCGCCCGCCGCGACTTGCGCTGCTTGGACTTGCCGCCGCCCTTACCGAAGGCACCCGCGGTGCCACCGCCGGGCCCACGACCACGACCGCCGCCGCCGCCGGGACGACCGGCGAATCCGCCGGCCGGGGCAGCACCGGGAGCACCGGGACGCTGGAAGCCACCGGCACCGCCGGGACGACCGGGACCGCCGGGACGCTGCTGGAACGGAGCGCCGGGACGACCGCCGCCACCGGGGCGACCTGCGCCACCGGGACGCGGAGCACCCGGACGCGGAGCGCCGGGACGCGGAGCCTGCGGACGCGGGATGTTGCCGGGGCTCGGGCGCTGGCCCATGCCCTGCGCGCTCGCGAACGGGTTGTTGCCCGGACGCGGACCGGCGGGACGCTGGCCCATGCCCTGCGCGCTGGCGAAGGGGTTGTTACCCGGACGCGGTGCGCCACCCGGACGCGGCGGTGCGGGGGTTGCCCCGCCCGGCTTCGGGGCGTCGCTCGCGGAGTCGGAGGCGGTCGGTGCGTCGACCGCGGGAGCAGTAGCTGCCGCGGGCTCTGCCGCGGGTGCGGGAGCAGGTGCCGCCGCTGCAGCGGGCTCGGGAGTCGCGACCGGCGCGGGCTCCGGGGCAGGAGCGGGGCTCGGCGCGGGCGCCTTGGGGCGGGCCGGGCCGGGACGCGCGGGACCCGGGCGTGCGCCCGAGGCCGGCTTCGGTGCCGACGAGGTCGCGGCGGGAGCGGACCCGCCGGATGCTGCGCCCTCCGCCTCGAGGGCGGCGCGGAGCTTGCGAGCCACGGGGGGCTCGATGGTGGATGAGGGGCTCTTGACGAATTCGCCGAGCTCCTTCAGCTTCGCGAGGGCGACTTTACTGTCGACGCCGAGCTCGGAAGCAATTTCGTGCACGCGTGGTTTTGCCACAATTCTCCTGTCTGAGGGCCTACCCCAAGACAGGGCAGACCGTTAGTCGCGGACGGGTCTCATTTCGAGCCGTTCACTTTTCGTCCATAGCCGTTCAGCCGTTTCTCGATGGTCTGGGTGTCAAGGGGACCTGACACGCGCAATGCCCGCACGAAGGCACGTCGCCGGATGGCGGCTTCCATGCACTCCCGCGTCTCGTGCACCCACGCGCCCCGCCCCGGCATCGACGCTCGCTCGTCGGGGACGAGGAGGGAATCGATGGCGATCACTCGAAGGAGATCGTTCCGGGAGGCACGCGTGCGGCATCCGACGCACGTTCGTACGGGTTCCATCCTACACCGGTCGTCGCGAGGACGCGGATCAGCCTTCGAGGATGCTGTCGGGCTGGATGTCGATCTTCGCGCCCGTGAGCTTCGCGGCGAGACGAGCGTTCTGCCCCTCTTTTCCGATCGCGAGCGACAGCTGATAGTCCGGCACGAGGGCGCGGACGGCCTTGGTGGACGCGTCGAGGATGAACGAGGAGGTGACCTTCGCGGGCGACAGCGCGTTGGCGACGAAGGCTGCCAGTTCACTGTTGTAGTCGACGATGTCGATCTTCTCGCCGCCGAGCTCTTCGGTCACGGCGCGCACGCGGCGCCCGAGCTCGCCGATGCAGGCGCCCTTGGCGTTGATGGAGCTGTCGTCGGTGCGCACGGCCATCTTGGTGCGGTGGCCGGCCTCGCGGGCCAGCGACACGATCTCCACGACGCCGGATGCGATCTCCGGCACCTCGAGCGCGAAGAGCTTCCGAACGAGGCCCGGGTGCGTGCGCGAGACGGTGATCTGCGGACCCTTGGTGCCCTTGGACACCGACGTGACGTACACGCGGATGCGGGTGCCGTGCGTGTAGTTCTCGCCCGGGACCTGCTCTTCGGGAGGCAGGATCGCCTCGACCGAACCGAGATCGACGTGCACCATCCGGGGGTTCGGACCCTGCTGGATCACGCCGGCGACGATGTCGCCCTCCTTGCCGCGGAACTCGCCCAGAACGGCGTCGTCGGCGATGTCGCGCAAACGCTGGTTGATGACCTGCTTCGCGGCGAACGCGGCGATCCGGCCGAAGTCGTCCGGGGCGCTCTCCTCCTCACCGACGACCGCACCCTCTTCGTCGAGAAGGGGCACGAACACGGCGACATGACCGGTCTTCCGGTCGAGGTGCGCACGCGCACCGGCCGGCAGTTCGCCGTCGGGCGAGGTGTGCTTGGCGTAGGCGGTCAGAATCGCCTGCTCGATGATCGAGACGAGTTCCTCGAAGGGGATCTCCCGCTCGCGTTCCACAGTGCGCAGCAGTCCGAGATCGATATCCACGGTGCCCTCCATATTCAGATCTTCGCGGGGCTCAGAGCGTCCGCATCCCGTCTACGTTACCCGATGCCGGCAGCACTCAGCTGGCGCTCCGCTCAGCGAGCGCAGTCGTCGACGACGGATGCGGGCGGCACTTCGGCGAGCAGCAGAGTGTTCGTCCAGCGGGCAAGATCGTGGAGCAGCGCCGACTTCGGCTGCAGCATGTCCTGGTGCCCCCGGCGCGGCACCGGAACCGCCCGCACCCGCTCGCCTTGGCTGCACAGTTCTTGCACGAGGCGCTGCTGAGCGGTGATCGGGATGACCTCGTCGCGGGTGCCCCAGGCGACCAGGATCGGCGTGCCCCACGGCCCCGTCGGCACGTTCTCCTCCAGCCGTCGCCCGAGCGCGCCGGTCGTCAGGTTGCCGGTGTCGAACGGGCTGTCCTCGCTCAGTCCCAGCGCGGTGAGGGCCGACACCATCACACCCGGTTCGCTCAGACAGCGTTGCGTCATCTCCCGCACGATCGGACGCGCACCCGTCGCGACGTAGTCGTTGAGCTCGACGTCGGGGTAGGTGTCGGCGTAGGGCACCAGCACCCACGCGACGAGCACCGTGAGCATGGCTCCGGCATCGCCGGACGTGAGCTCCTGGGCGAGCTCTGCAGGGTCGGCCGCCGGCGCGAGGGCCGCCGTGCCCAGGATGTCGATGCCGGGCGTGTACTCCGGGGCGATCTGCGTCGTCCAGAGCGCGGCGTGGCCTCCCTGGGAATGACCCCACACCACGGTCTGGGGTGAGAGCACGAGGTCGTCGATCTCGCCCGCCGCGAGCACCGCGTCGAGCGCCGACCGGGCCTCGCCCGTACCGATCAGGTACGGGAAGTCCCCCGGTGCGCCCTGGCCGCTGTAGTCGGGCGCGACGACGACCCACCCGCGCGCCAGCATCCGTTCGAGGTCCGGAATCGCCCACTTCGTCGCCGTGCCATCCGCGAGGCTCGGCGCACAGCCCCGTGCGACGCCCGTCGTGCCGTGGTTCCAGATCAGCACCGGACGCGGGCCGGGCGGCGGGTCCTTCGGGACGATCACCATGCCGCTGCCGGCGGCCGGGCGACCGCGCGCGTCCTCGGTCGTGTACAGGATGCGGCTCACCGTTCCGCGGGCGGGTTCACGCCCGAGGTAGTCGCCGGTGCGGATGAGGCGGCCGTGCCCGCTCGGCAGGGTGTCGGGCGGGTCGTAGAAGCCGTCGACGACCGGCGCGCCGTCGCTGAGCCAGTCATCGAGCCCGACGCCGCCGACGACGCCGAGCACGAGCACGAGCGACAGCGCGTAACGCCCGAGCGCGGTCCCCCAGCGCACACGGTCGGACGGGCGGTCCGGCGCATCCGTCGCCCCGGATCGCCCCGTGCGAATCGCCCCGATGCCGCGAACCAGAAGCGTCACGCCAAAGATCACGGTTCGCACCCCGAAGACCACGGCCACCACCAGCAGCGTCAGATCCGGCCAGGTCAGCGAGAGCGCGCCGAAAGCGATCTGCGCACCGCCCCACGCGACCGCGAGAACCCGCGCGCTCCGCACTCCGCCGGCCATCGCCTCGCCCAAGGAGGCCAGCCCACCCACGATCAGCAGAAGCGCGAGAGCGGGAGGCAGCAACTCGATGCTGCGTCCGAGCCAGACGAGGATGACGAGGCCTCCGGCGATCCACGCAATGGCCAACGCCCGCGCCCACCACGAGGGAGCGCGGCGGGGAGCGAGTTCGAGAACGCCCGACACGATCGCGCTGGCGCCGACGTAGACGCCGAGGAGGACGAGCGATGTCAGCGGCCGGATGACGATGAGCGCGCCGAGCGCCACGATGATGACGCCGAGCAGCACGGTCACGCGCGGCGGGGCGGCCGCGACGAGGCCCGGCAGGGCGCTCAACCGCAGCGAGCGCCGCGGGCGCGTCGGGCTCTCGGGCATCCGCACATTCTAGGCAGCACCGGCCGCCCGTCCGCGCCGTCCGGGGCCCGCCGTAGAGTGCCCCCATGACGGTGGCGAAGGGTGCGGCGCGAGCCGCGACAGACAGCACGGCGTTCCGCGCTCTCGCGCGGACGGGATATGCGGCCAACGGCGTCGTGCACGCGTTGATCGGGGTGATCGTCGTGGCGATCGCCGCGGGCGGAGACGGCGAGAGCGATCAGGCGGGCGCCTTCAAGGCGATCGCCGATGCGCCCGCAGGATTTCTCGCCCTCTGGGTTCTGGCGGTCGCGCTCGGCGCTCTGGGCGTGTGGCACGTGGCGGGGGCCGTGATCGCGCAGGGATCGAGCGACACGCGGCGGTGGGTCGCCCGGCTCTCCGAAGCGGGTCGGGCCGCGGTCTACCTCGCGCTCGCAGCCGTGTCGGTCACCGTGGCGCTCGGATCCCGCCCCGACAGCGAGAGCAGCGCGCAATCGGCCAGCGGCGGCGTCCTGTCGCTCCCCGGCGGGTCGTTCCTCCTGGGCGCCGCGGGGCTCGCGATCGGGGGTGCCGGAGTCGCGTTCGTCGTGATCGGCATCCGACGTAGCTTCCGCAAGAAGCTTGCGCTCCCCGCGGGTCCGGCCGGGCGCGCGATCATGATGCTCGGCAGCATCGGGTACGCCGCGAAGGGCGTCGCCCTCGCGGCGGTCGGTGTTCTCCTCGTCGTCGCTGCCGTCCGTGTCTCTCCGGAGGAGGCCGGGGGGCTCGACGGGGCCATCAGCGCTCTCCGCGAGCTTCCGTTCGGGCCGTGGATCATCGCGGGGGTGGGCGTCGGGTTCATCGCCTACGGCATCTTCTGCGGGTTCCGCGCGCGATTCGCGCGCCTGTAGGGTGCCTCGGTGACGGTTCCCCCACCCCCGCCCCGACGCCGCGTCGGAAATTTCACCGGCGTCCGATCGAGACAGTCGCGGCGGCATCGGCCAAGCTGGACGGGTGCCCCCCGAATCGAGTGAGACCTCCGCATCCGCCAGCCTGCGCGGGTACCCGTTCCAGCCCGCCGATCCCGGCCTCATCGGCCTGCTCGGCTTCGTCATCGCCACGGTGACGGCACAGCTCGCCCATCTCGGCCTGCAGGACGAGAGCGCCGTCTTCTGGATCGGCGCCGCGTTCGGCGGAATCGTGCAGGTGACGGCCGGGATGCTGTCGTACTTCGTCGGCGACGACTTCCACTTCATCGTCTACAACGCGTTCGGCTGGTACTGGATCGTCGTTCCCGGTTTCCTGCTCGGTGAGGAGCTGGGCTTCTTCGAGGTGACGGCGCAGGCCCGCGGCGTGTTCGCGCTGATCTTCGCGTTGCTCGCGCTCGGCTTCGCGCCGGCCGGGGCGATGCACAACTCGGTGCTCCCGGTGACGCTGCTGTGCGTCTCCGTCGGCCTCGGACTGCAGTCGGCGGCCGCTTTCACCGGTGTGGAGGCACTCGCCGTCGCCGGGTCGCTCACGCTTCTGGCCGCATCCGCGCTCGCGCTCTACCTGCTGGCCGAAAAATTCTGCTGGCGCACGATGCACCGCCGGGTGATTCCGATCGGCCCGCCGTGGATCTCGGGGAGCACCGACCCGGAGGCGTGAACCACCGGGTCGGGCACGCCGCGCACCGGCCAGGAGCGCGGCGCAGCGGTCAGCGGCGGAGGCGCTCCACGACGTCGGCGAGGGCGACCGTGTCGCGCTCACCCGAACGCCGGTCCCACAGCTCCACCTGGCCGTCGGCGGCACCGCGGCCGACGATGACGATCCAGGGCACGCCGACCAGCTCGGCGTCGCCGAACTTCACGCCCGGCGACACCTTGGGGCGGTCGTCGTAGAGCACGTCCAGGCCTGTGGCCTCCAGCTGCTCGCTGAGGGTCGCAGCCACCTCGAAGGCGACAGCATCCCGGCCCGCGGCGACCACGTGGACGTCGAAGGGGGTCACCGATTCCGGCCAGATGAGGCCCTTGGCGTCGTTGTTCAGCTCCGCGATGATCGCGAGGATGCGGGTCACGCCGATGCCGTACGAGCCCATCGTGACCGTGACAAGCTTGCCGTTCTCGTCGAGCACCTTCAGCCCCAGCGCTTCGGCGTACTTGCGTCCGAGCTGGAAGACGTGTCCGATCTCCATGCCCCGAGCAAGCGAGACCGGACCCGATCCGTCGGGCGCCGGGTCGCCGGGTCGCACGGTCGCGACCTCGACGAACCCGTCGGCGACGAAGTCCCGACCGGCAACGAGCGAGTGCACGTGCTTCTGGTCGATGTTCGCGCCGCTGATCCACGACGTGCCGTCGACCACGCGCGGGTCGAGGACGTAGCGGATGCCGGTCGCGGACTCTTCGCCGAGCACCGCGCCGGTCGGCGACCACGGACCGATGTAGCCCTTCACGAGCAGCGGGTTCTTCGCGAAGTCCGCTTCGGTCGCGGGCTCGACCGCGGCGGGTGCGAACGCGACTTCTACCCGCTTGTCGTCGACGTCCCGGTCGCCCGGGAGTCCGACGACGACGAGCTCCCGCGTGCCGTCGAGGTGGGTCAGGGCGAGCACGACGTTCTTCAACGTGTCGGCCGCGGTGTACTCCCCCTCGAGCACCTCATTGCTGTGCGCGACGAGACTGGCGATGGTGGGCGTGTTCGGCGAATCGAAGATGACCGGGTCAGGCAGGCCGTCGAACGGAACGGAATCCGGCACCAGGGTCGTGAACGCCTCGACGTTCGCGGCGTACCCGCCGTCGGAACGCACGAAGGTGTCTTCGCCGACCGCGGTGGGGTGCAGGAACTCCTCCGAACGCGAACCACCCATGGCGCCCGCATCCGCCTGCACGATCACGTACTCGAGGCCGAGTCGCTGGAAGATCCGCTCGTACGCGTCGCGCTGCGCCTGGTACGACGCCTCGAGTCCTGCGTCGCTCGCGTCGAAGGAGTACGCGTCCTTCATCGTGAACTCGCGCCCGCGCAGCAGGCCCGCGCGGGGACGCGCCTCGTCGCGGTACTTGTCCTGGATCTGGTAGATCGTGAGGGGCAGGTCCTTGTACGACGAGTACAGGTCCTTCACGAGCAGCGTGAAGACCTCTTCGTGGGTCGGCGCGAGGAGGTAGTCGGCGCCCTTGCGGTCCTGCAGGCGGAAGAGTGCGTCGCCGTACTCCTCCCAGCGCCCGGTGACCTCGTAGGGCTCCCGGGGCAGGAGCGCCGGGAAGTGCACTTCGAACGCACCCGCGTTCGCCATCTCCTCGCGGACGATCTGCTCGATCTTCCCCTTCACCCGCAGGCCCAGCGGTAGCCAGGCGAACACGCCCGGCGCCTGGCGGCGGATGTAGCCCGCGCGCACGAGCAGGCGATGGCTCGCCACCTCCGCGTCGGAGGGGTCTTCACGGAGCGTGCGGAGGAAGTACTGCGACAGACGAGTGACCACGATCGTCAAGTCTACGGATGCAGCGGGCGCCGCAGTGTCAGCCGCTGTTCGCCGCGGTCGCAGACACCGCCGCGGCGGCCGCTCGGTGTCCGCCGCAGCAGGCCGCCAATGCTCACCAGCCCGCGATCGCGTTCATCTGCTCCGCAGTCGTCGGAGCGGCAGAGCTTTCGCCACCTCACCCGCCCCACGCGTGCACATCAGCCCCAGCGATCCGACGACTGCGGAGCAGATCGGCGCTCCGGGCGGCGGGAGGGGACGGGCGAAGGGTCGGGGCGCCGGCAGCTGCAGCCGGGCGACCGGCGCCGGCAGCTGCAGCCGGGCGACCGGCGCCGGCAGCTGCGGCTGGGCGACGGGCGCCAGGCAGTTGCGGCCGGGCGGGGGCCGCCGGGGCAGGGTCCCGATCGACGGGAGGCAGCGTCAGGTGCGGCGGTGGGTCACGGCGCGCACGAGGAGTCCGGCCAGCAGAGCCCAGAACGCCGCGCCGACGCCGAACACGGCGATGCCCGATGCCGCCACCAGAAAGGTCACGACCGCCGGAAGCCGTTCGCCGGGGTCATCGATGGCCTGCTGCACGGCCGCACCGAACGCGCCGAACAGCGCGATTCCGGCGACAGCGGGGATGAGCGCCTCGGGCGCCACCACCACGAGCGCCACCAGCGCCGCCGACAGCCCGCCGAGCACGATCCCCGACACCCCCGTCGAGACGCCCGCGATCCAGCGCCGCCGCGGATCCGGTTCCGCATCGGGGGCGGCGGCCAGCGCAGCACTGATCGCGGCCAGGTTGATCGCGTGTCCGCCGGCGGATGCACCGAGCGCGGTCCCGATCCCGGTCGCGAGCATCGCGGGCCGCCACGGAACCTCGTAGCCGAAACTCCGCATGATCGCGACGCCGGGGACGTTCTGCGAGGCCATCGTCACAAGGAACAGCGGCAGCGCGATGCCGAGCACCGCACCCCACGACAGCGTCGGCGCGGTGAACTGCAGGCTCGGAACGAGAGACGTCGCCTCCGCGTGCCCGCCGGTCGACACCGCGTACACGCCGACGACGGTAGCCGCCGCGACGAAGGCCAACGGCACCGCCCAGCGCGGCGCCCAGCGGATGCAGGCGAGCCAGACGACCACGACCGGCGCCACGGCCCACGGCTGGGTCACGAGCCCGGTCACCGGGGCGACGCACAACGGCAGCAGCACGCCTGCCAGCATCGCCTGCGCGATCGACGGCGGGATGCGCGCGATCAACGCGCCGAGCCGCGGCCACAGGGCGGTCAGCAGGATGAGGCCCGCGCTGAGCAAGAACGCCCCGACGGCTGCCGACCAGCCACCGTCGACCAGCCCGGTCGTCGCGAGCACCGCGGCGCCCGGAGTCGACCAGGCCACGGTGATCGGCATCCGGTAACGCCAGGCGAGGAAGATCGAGGCGAGCCCCATCGTGAGGCACAGCACCAGCAGGCCGCTCGCCGCCTGCGCCGGAGTCGCCCCCACCGCCCCCAGACCCGTGAGCACGACCGCGAAGGTACTGGTGACGCCGACAAGCGCCGTCACGATTCCCGCGACGATCGGGCGGGTCGCGGAAGGACGAGGAGTGCCGGTCATGAGAACCCCGACGCTAGCGGATGCGGACACCGCGCCCCGCAGGCCACGTCGCTCCCCGTGGCACGATCACCCTCGCACCCCGCATCCGGCGCGCGCCTCTTTTCTGCTGCCGCGCCACAGATCGGAAGCGCGCGCACAGAAAAGTGGCGCGCGAGCCGGATGCGGCCGGAGAGCGCGCGGAGAAGTGGCGCGCGCCGCGGGTCAGGCGGTGACGACCTGCGCGGTGCCGAGGGGGGCATTCGGACCCATCTCGGCGGCGAGACGGTTCGCCTCCGCGATCAGAGTCGCGACGATATCGGCCTCGGGCACCGTCTTCACGACCTCGCCCTTGACGAAGATCTGCCCCTTGCCGTTGCCGCTCGCGACTCCGAGGTCGGCGTCGCGGGCCTCGCCCGGTCCGTTCACGACACAGCCCATGACGGCGACGCGCAGCGGGACGGTCATGTCCTTGAGCCCCTCGGTGACGTTGTCGGCCAGCGAGTACACGTCGACCTGCGCACGCCCGCACGACGGGCAGGAGACGATCTCGAGCTTGCGCTCGCGAAGGTTCAGCGACTGCAGGATCTGGTGGCCGACCTTCACCTCTTCCGCCGGCGGCGCCGACAGCGAGACGCGGATGGTGTCGCCGATCCCCTCGGAGAGCAGGATGCCGAACGCCGTCGCGGATTTGATCGTGCCCTGGAACGCGGGACCCGCCTCGGTCACACCGAGGTGCAGCGGCCAGTCCCCTCGTTCGGCGAGCAGCCGATATGCCTTCACCATGACGACGGGGTCGTTGTGCTTGACCGAGATCTTGAAGTCGTGGAAGTCGTGCTCCTCGAAGAGGGACGCCTCCCAGACGGCGCTTTCCGCGAGGGCCTCCGCGGTCGCCTTGCCGTACTTCTCCAGCAGACGTCGATCCAGCGAACCCGCGTTGACGCCGATGCGGAGCGAGACTCCGGCGGCCTTGGCGGCGGCGGCGATATCGCCGACCTTGTCGTCGAACTGGCGAATGTTGCCGGGGTTCACTCGCACGGCCGCGCAGCCCGCGTCGATCGCCTGGAAGACGTACTTCGGCTGGAAATGGATGTCGGCGATGACCGGGATCTGGCTCTTCTTCGCGATGATGTGCAGCACATCCGCGTCATCCTGGCTCGGTACCGCGACGCGCACGATCTCGCAGCCGCTGGCCGTCAGCTCGGCGATCTGCTGAAGGGTCGCGTTGATGTCGGTGGTCTTCGTCGTCGTCATCGACTGGACGCTGACCGGCGCATCGCCGCCCACCAGCACTTTGCCGACGCGGATCTGCCGACTCTTCCGGCGCGGGGCGAGGGTTTCCGGGATGCGCGGCATCCCGAGGTTCACGGCTGGCACGCACTCAGCCTACGCCGCCGCGTTCGGGCCGGGCCCGAATGCGCGGCGCCGGATGCTCGGCTCCGTGTGGTAATTTCAGCCCCATGCTCGCGAACCGCTCCTGGTGGCTCACCGTCTAGGCGGTGTGCGCGCGTGCGACACGGACCGCTGATGAGCGGTCCTTTTTTCGTGAGGCTGCCGCTCCCCCGATAAAGGATCGACCATGACCGCTACCGCTGCGGACCTCTTCTCCTCGCTGGCTGCCGCCGACGCGCCGTTCGCGCTGATCGCCCGCGACGACGCGTGGGTCGAAGTGCTCACCGGCGACGTCGTCGACGTCGAGCTGCTCGCCGACATCCCGTTGCTGGATGCGGACGGCACCGCTCGCGAGGTGCTCGCGCTCGTTCCGTACCGCCAGGTGCGCGAGCGCGGTTTCGTCTGCCACGACGACGGCGCCCCGCTCCGCTGCCTCGTCGTCACGGGGCACGAGCGCGTCTCCCGTGCGGACGCGCTCGAGGCGCTTCCGACCGCGCCGCTTCCGCTCGGCGACCCGGGCTTCGACATCAGCGACGACGAGTACGCCGACATCGTGCGCACCGTGATCGCCGATGAGATCGGGCGCGGCGAGGGCGCGAACTTCGTCATCCGGCGCGACTTCACCGCATCCGTCGCCGCAGACGAGCGGGTCGCGGCGCTCACCTGGTTCCGCGCACTTCTCGCGCAGGAGCGCGGCGCGTACTGGACGTTCGCGGTGGTCACCGAAGGACACGTCGCCGTCGGCGCGAGTCCCGAGGCGCACGTGAGCGCGCAGAGCGGCGTCGTCACGATGAACCCCATCTCCGGCACCTTCCGGCACCCGGCGGGCGGCGCAACCGTCGACACGCTGCGGACGTTCCTCGAGTCCACCAAGGAGACCGAGGAGCTCTTCATGGTCGTCGACGAGGAACTGAAAATGATGAGCGCCGTCTGCTCCGACGGCGGACGCATCACCGGCCCGCATCTGAAGGAGATGTCGCGCCTCACCCACACCGAGTACATGCTGCGCGGGCGGTCGCAGCTGGATCCCCGCGACATCCTGCGCGAGACGATGTTCGCGCCGACCGTCACGGGCTCGCCTATGCAGAACGCCTGCACCGTGATCGCCCGGCACGAGACCTCACCACGCGGGTACTACTCCGGCGTGGCCGCGCTCTTCACCCCGAACGGCGCCACCGAGGGCGTCACGCACGACCTGGACGCGCCGATCCTGATCCGCACGGCGTACCTGCAGGACGGTCGACTCCGTGTTCCGGTCGGCGCGACCCTCGTGCGCCACTCCGACCCCGCCGGCGAGGTCGGCGAGACGCACGGCAAGGCCGCGGGCGTGCTGGGCGCGATCGGGGCGGTCCCTCGCGACACCGTGCCCGCCGCCGACCCGGACGCTCCGGTCATCGAGCGCGCTCCGCTCGCGGACGATCCGGAGATCGCGGTGCTGCTGCAATCGCGGAACTCGCGCCTGGCCGCGTTCTGGCTCAACCCGCAGGGCGGCGACAGCGACGGCCCGTTCGCCGGTCGCACCGCGGTCGTGGTCGACGCCGAGGACCGGTTCACCACGATGCTGGCGCACCAGCTGCGTCACCTCGGGCTCGACGTCGCGATCGTGCCGTGGGCGGATGCGGACGCCGCCGTGCTCGACGCCGCCGACCTGGTGATCTCGGGCCCGGGTCCAGGTGACCCGCGCGACGACGCGAGCGCCCGCATCCGCCACATGCGCGGCGTCGTCGCGCAGCGGCTCACCGCGGGGCGGCCGCTGCTCGCGGTGTGCCTCAGCCATCAGATCCTCGCCGATCGGCTCGGAATCGATCTGGTTCCGCTCGACCGCCCCCACCAGGGAGTGCAGTTCGAGGTCGACGTATTCGGCGAACCGGCATCCATCGGCTTCTACAACACGTTCACCGCGCGGACGACCCCCGGAACCACTCGGGTCGGTGTCGCCGAAGTCGCGGCTTCACCCGTGTCGGGCGATGTCTACGCGCTGCGCGGCCCCGGCTTCGCGTCGGTGCAGGGTCATCTGGAGTCGATTCTGTCGCGCGACGGGATGCGCACCCTGGAGCGATTGGTCGCGCAGGCGCTCGAGCCCGTCACGGTCTGACGGCCCCACGCCCCGCGTCCCGCGTCAGAACAGCGAGATCGGGTTGATCAGGTCGACCAGGATCAGCGTGCCGCCCATGATGCCGAGGAGCGCCACGACCACGAACGTCACGGGCACGAGTCGGGTCGCATCGACCGGGGCGGGTGCCGGGCGCCTGCGCAGTCGCGCGAAGGCGCGCTTGATGCCGTCCCACAGGGCGACGATGACGTGCCCGCCGTCGAGCGGCAGCAGCGGCACGAGATTGAAGACGCCGAGAGCCAGGTTGAGCGAACCGAGGAGTCCGATGATCCCGGCGACCCGGTTCAGCACCGGAGCATCGGATGCGGCGACCTCGCCGGCGATCACGCTGGCACCGACAACGCTCAACGGTCCGTTCGGATCGCGTTCCGCGCCCGTGAAGAGGGTGGACGCCGCGTCGACGACCTTGACCGGGAGCTGGACGATCACCCCGGCGACGGCCCCGACGTTCTCGATCGCCGCGGCGGGCCCCGCCCACAGCGGCTGGCGCACGAATTCCGACGTCGGCCGCACGCCGATGAAACCGATCTGCTGCGTCACCGGGTTGCCGTCGGCATCCGTCTGCGCTTCGCCGGCGGCGTTCGTCGTCGCCGCTTCGATGGCGACCGGGGTCACTGCGAGCGTGCGCACGACACCGCCCCGGTCGACCACGACGCTGAGTTGGCGACCGGCCGAGGCCTGGATGATCGCCGTGGCGTCGGCGAAGTCGCCGATCGCGGTGCCGTCGATCGACACGATCCGGTCACCCGGTTCGAGCCCGGCCTGTTCCGCCGGGGTCGTCGCGCTGACGCACGACGTGCCGTTCGAGGCCGGGACGCAGTCGCTGAGCGCGGAGACCGTCGAGGTGGCCGTCTGCACGCCGATGCCGGTGAACAGGATGGCGAACAGCACGATCGCGAGAACGAAGTTCATCAGCGGCCCGCCGAGCATGATGATCACGCGCTTCCACACCGGCAGGCGGTAGAAGACGCGCTCGTCTGCGCCGACCAGGGTCTCCGCATTGACCTCGCGCGCGTCCTGCACGAGCGTCTGGAAGAAACGCGCCGAGACCCGACCGGTGGCTCGCCGCGTCGTGGCGGCGGTGGCGACACCGCTGCCGTCGGCGGGCGCGGTGTCCGCATCCGTCTGCGGGGCGGGCGGATACATGCCCGACATCGAGATGTAGCCCCCGAGCGGCAGCGCCTTCAGGCCGTACTCGGTCTCGCCTTTCCGGCGGGAGAAGAGCGTCGGCCCGAAGCCGATCATGTACTGGCCGACGCGTACGCCGAAGGCCTTGGCCGGGATGAGGTGTCCCAGCTCGTGGAGGGCGATCGAGATCGCGAGCCCGACAACGAGCAGCACGATGCCGACCACGAAGGCGATGATCGTCACTCGCCCACCGTAGCCGCGATCTCTTTGAGCGAGCCGAACACGACCAGACCCGGCGCGAGGGGTCGGGTCTGGTTGAATGGACCGCGATGTCGACACCCCCCTCGAACCTGCCCCCCGTGCTCCGCCCCGAGCAGCCCGCGACGCGATCGTTGGGAGATCTCGCCGATCGTTTCGGCGCCGAGGTGCGCGGTGAGATCGAGGGCATCTCGCTGCGCGGGATCACGCTCGCGACCGCCGACCTCCGACCCGGCGAGGCCTTCGTGGCGCTCCAGGGCGTCAACCGCCACGGGGCCGAGTTCGCGGCGTCGGCCGCCGAGAAGGGCGCGGTCGCCATCATCACGGATGCGGTCGGGGCCGATGCGGCCGCCGCATCCGGTCTGCCCGTCCTCGTCCTCGATTCCCCCCGTGCGCGGATGGGCGAACTGTCGGCCTGGGTCTACGGCACGGGTCCCGGTGACGACCTGCCGCTGCTGTTCGCGACGACCGGCACCAACGGCAAGACGAGCGTCTCGCACATCCTCGAGGGGATGCTGAGCCAGCTCGGCATCGTCACCGGGCTCTCGTCCACGGCGGAGCGCCACATCGCCGGACAGGTGATCGTGTCGCGGCTGACGACCCCCGAGGCATCCGAGTTCCACGCCTTGCTCGCCCTCATGCGCGAGCGCGGCGTCGAAGCGGTCGCCGTGGAGGTGAGCGCGCAGGCCCTCAGCCGGCATCGCGTCGACGGCATCGTGTTCGACGTCGCGGCCTTCACGAACCTGAGCCATGACCACCTCGACGACTACGCCGACATGCGCGAGTACCTCGAGGCCAAGCTGCCGCTCTTCCGCCCCGATCGCTCCCGGCGGGCGGTCATCTCGCTCGATTCCGCCGCGGCCGCCGAGGTGGCGGAGCGCGCCGAGGTTCCGTTCGTGACCGTGGGTACGCCCGCGATCGCCGCGGACCCCGCCTTCGCCGCATCCGCCGACTGGACCGTCGAGATCCAGGGCGAGAAACCCGACGGCACGCGCTTCGCCCTGCACGGACCGGACGGGCAGCATCTCGAGACGATCGTGCCGGTAATCGGCACGCACATGGCGGCGAACGCGGCGCTCGCGATGGTGATGATGTTCGAGGCGGGCTACGCCTGGGAGCGCATCGTCGCGGCCCTCGACGGCGGCCGTATCGAGGCCTATCTGCCCGGGCGCACCGAACGCGTGTCGGGCGACCGCGGCCCGACGGTCTACGTCGACTTCGGGCACTCCCCCGACGCATTCGAGAAGACTCTGGCCGCAGTCCGCCGGGTGACCCCGGGCCGGGTGCTGATGCTCTTCGGCGCCGACGGCGATCGGGATGCGACGAAGCGTCACGACATGGGCCGCACCGCGGTACAGGGATCGGACGTGCTGGTCATCACCGATCACCATCCGCGTTTCGAAGACCCTGCAGCGATCCGCGACACGCTCCTCGAGGGAGCACGCCAGGCGCGACCGGATGCGGAGATCCACGTCTCCTCGCCGCCCGAGCAGGCGATCGTCGACGCGGTCGCGCTCGTCGGCGAGGGCGACGCGATCCTCTGGGCGGGCCCCGGACACCAGGACTACCGCGACATCCGCGGGCAGCGCACGCCGTACTCGGCGCGCGAGCTCGCCCGTCGAGCCCTCCGCGACGCGGGCTGGCCGGTTCCCGAGCCGCACTGGCCGGTCCCCTACTCGGCCTGACTCCCGCGCGAGACCCCGCGCCGGGACCGTTGGGCCCGACGCAAGACCCGCGCCGGGGACCGCCGGGCCTGACACGAGGCTCCGAGTCTGAGCTGACGGCGCCCGGAGCGAGGAGATCTGCCCAAGCGAGGGCCGACACCCGGGTTTTCGTCCTCGCTTCGGCAGATCTCCTCTCTTCGGGCCCATCGCTCGCGCTCTTCGGGCCGACCGCTGGCCCCCCGACCCCACCGCGCCCCGAACCCGCCGCACCCACCGTCGCACCGGCCCCCGAGAGCCACCGCGCGGCGGGTGGATTATTCACGGCGGGTGTTGTGCGGGCACGCGTCCGGAGGCGGCGGATGCGGCCCCGCCGTTGTGCGCGGCGCGCAGGCGGTTCGGGCGCCGCTTCCCCCGGACGTACCGTCGATCGATGGCCCGCCGGGCCGGCACCCGCAGGGCGCCAGGCGACCCGACGCGACCGACTCCGCACCGGACGAAGGAAGCGAGTTCCCATGAGTACCGTCACCCCCGCAGGCACGGCCCCCGACGCCGCAGACGAGATCCCGACCGCGTGGCGCGGTTTCACATCCGGCCCCTGGCAGGACGGCATCGACGTGCGCGACTTCATCCAGCGCAACTACACGCCCTACGTCGGCGACGGTTCGTTCCTCGCCGGTCCGACCGCCCGCACGACGTCGGTCTGGAATACGCTCAGCGAGCTGTTCCCGACCGAGCGCGAGCGCGGTGTCTACGACATCGACCCGCACACCCCCGCCGGGATCACCGCGCACGGACCCGGCTACATCGCGAAGGACCACGAGCTGATCGTCGGACTGCAAACCGATGCTCCGCTGCGCCGGGCGATCATGCCCAACGGCGGCTGGCGGATGGTCGAGGGCGCACTGCGCACCTACGGCTACGAGGTCGACGACACCCTGAAGACGGTATACACGTCGTACCGGAAGACGCACAACCAGGCCGTCTTCGACGTGTACCCGCCGTCGGTGCGCGCCGCGCGCAGCTCGCACATCATCACCGGACTGCCGGATGCATACGGCCGCGGCCGCATCATCGGCGACTACCGCCGAGTCGCGCTCTACGGCATCGACGCGCTCGTCGCCGCGAAGAAGCTCGACAAGCTCGACCTCGAGACGAGCCCGTTCTCGGAGGAGAACGTGCGGATGCGGGAGGAGCACGCCGAGCAGATCCGGGCGCTCGGCGAGCTCGCGCAGATGGCCGCGACCTACGGGTACGACATCTCCGGCCCCGCGACGACGGCGCGCGAAGCCGTGCAGTGGCTGTACTTCGGGTACCTCGCGGCCGTGAAGGAGCAGAACGGCGCCGCGATGTCGCTGGGCCGCACCTCGACGTTCCTCGACGTGTACTTCGCGCGCGACATCGCCGCCGACATCCTGACGGAGTCCGACGCCCAGGAGATCATCGACGACTTCGTGATCAAACTGCGGATCGTGCGGTTCCTGCGCACCCCCGAGTACGACGACCTGTTCTCCGGTGACCCGACCTGGGTCACCGAGACGATCGGCGGTGTCGGCGAAGACGGTCGCCCGCTCGTCACCCGCACCTCGTTCCGCTACCTGCAGACGCTCTACAACCTCGGACCTGCCCCCGAGCCGAACATGACCGTGTTCTGGAGCCCCTCCCTCCCCCAGGGATTCAAGGAGTTCTGCGCGCAGGTGTCGATCGACACGTCGGCCGTCCAGTACGAGTCCGACGACCTCATCCGCGGCCGATGGGGAGATGACGCCGCGATCGCGTGCTGCGTCTCGCCGATGCGCGTCGGGTCGCAGATGCAGTTCTTCGGTGCACGGGTCAACCTGGCCAAGACGCTGCTGTACGCGATCAACGGCGGACGCGACGAGGTCTCCGGCGCGCAGATCGCGCCGTTCGAGGCACCGGTCGGCGACGGCCCCCTCGACTTCGACGATGTCAACGCGCGATTCGACCGGATGATGGACTGGCTCGCGGCGACGTACGTCGAGGCACTCAACTGCATCCACTGGTCGCACGATCGCTACGCGTATGAGCGCATCGAGATGGCGCTGCACGACAAGAACGTGGTTCGCACGATGGCGTTCGGCATCGCCGGGCTCTCCGTCGCGGCGGACTCGCTCTCAGCCATCCGGTACGCCCAGGTCACCCCGGTCCGCGATGAGCGCGGAGTGGTCGTGGACTACGTCATCGACGGCGACTACCCGGCGTACGGCAACGACGACGACCGGGTGGACGCGATCGCGGTCGACATCACCGACCGCTTCATGACGAAGCTCCGGAGCCACCCGATGTATCGCGACGCCATCCCCACCCAGTCGGTGCTCACGATCACCTCGAACGTCGTCTACGGCAAGGCGACCGGCAACACGCCGGACGGCCGCCGCGCCGGCCAGCCCTTCGCTCCGGGTGCCAACCCCATGAACGGACGTGACACGCACGGCATGCTCGCCTCGGCCCTGTCGGTCGCGAAGGTGCCCTACTCCCAGGCGGAGGATGGCATCTCGCTCACCAACACGGTCGTCCCGGCCGGCCTCGGCCGCACCGGCGAGGAGCGTCGCACGAACCTCGCCGGCCTGCTGGACGCCTCGTTCGGTGCGAACGGTTACCACATGAACGTCAACGTGCTGAACCGCGAGACGCTCCTGGACGCCATGGAGCATCCCGATGCCTACCCGCAGCTCACCATCCGGGTGTCCGGGTACGCGGTGAACTTCGTCCGGCTGACCCGCGAGCAGCAGCTCGACGTACTGTCCCGCACCTTCCACGGGGGGATGTGACGCGCTGATGGTCGCCTTCGTCGCATCCGGAATGCTGCCCCGCGCAGCCGGACGGCTCGACGCCCCCGACAGCACGACCGGCGCCGCGCGGGTGCGCGGCGCCGGTCTGCACGGACTCGCGGTGGCCGACATCGACCGCGCCGGCCGACTCGCTGCCATGCGCTCGGGCGAACTCGGATCCGTGCACTCGTGGGAGCTGGTCACGGCCGTCGACGGCCCGGGCACCCGCATGACGCTGTTCCTGAACGGCTGCCCGCTGCGCTGCGTGTACTGCCAGAATCCCGACACGCTCGCGATGAAGGACGGCGCTCCGGTACGGGCCGAGGCCGTGCTCGAGCGGCTGCGTCGCTACCTTCCCGTTTTCCGCGCGACCGGCGGGGGCATCACCCTCTCCGGTGGCGAGGCGCTCATGCAGCCCGCGTTCACCGCCCGCATCCTGCGCGGTGCGAAGGAGCTCGGCGTGCACACGGCTCTCGACACGTCCGGATACCTCGGCGCGCACGCGAGCGACGATCTGCTCGCCGACACGGACCTCGTTCTGCTGGATGTGAAATCCGGCGACGACGAGGTGTACCGCCGCGCGACCGGGCGCGAACTCGCCCCGACCCTCGAATTCGGCGAGCGACTCGCGCGCCGCGACGATGTGTCGATCTGGGTCAGGTTCGTGCTGGTACCCGGTCTCACCGACGACGTCAGGAACGTCGAGCTCGTCGCGGAGTACGCGGCATCCCTGAACGCGATCCGACCCGGTGCGGTCGCCCGGGTGGAGGTGCTGCCGTTCCACCAGATGGGGCGCGACAAGTGGCGGGATCTCGGCCGGGAGTACACCCTCGAGGGCACGCCCGCGCCGTCCGTCGACCTCATCGAGCGGGTGCGGAACCAGTTCCGCGCCGCGGGCCTCGTGACGTACTGAGCCTCAGGCGGATGCGGCGATCACCGCGTCCGCCGTGGCACGTGCCCAGCGCTCCGCCTCGGCGAGGCTCTCGCGGGTGAGGACGACCGGCGGGTCATTGCGATCGACGACCGCACGCACCGTGTCGAGGATGCCCGTGAACGTCACGCGTCCGTCGTGGAACGCATCCACGGCCTGCTCGTTCGCGGCGTTGAACACCGCGGGGTAGGTGGTTCCGGCGCGTCCGACCTGCTTCGCCAGCGCGACGGCCGGGAACGCGGCCTCATCGAGCGGCTCGAAGGTCCAGCTCGTCGCCGTCGTCCAGTCGAGCGGCCGACCGATCCCGCCGATGCGATGCGGCCAGTCCAGACCAAGCGAGATGGGCAGGCGCATGTCGGGCGGGGAGGCCTGCGCGATCGTCGACCCGTCGATGAACTCGACCATCGAGTGCACGATCGACTGCGGGTGCACCACCACGTCGATCCGGTCGTAGGGCACGTCGAAGAGCACGTGCGCCTCGATCACCTCGAGCCCCTTGTTCACGAGCGTCGCGGAGTTCGTCGTGACGACCCGCCCCATGTTCCAGGTGGGGTGGGCGAGCGCTTCGGCCGGTGTCACCGACGCGAGATCCGCGCGGGCGCGTCCGCGGAAGGGGCCGCCGGATGCGGTCAGCACGAGCCGGCGCACTTCCGCATCCGTGCCGGCGCGGAGCGCTTGCGCGATCGCGGAATGCTCCGAATCGACGGGCACGATCTGACCCGGACGCGCGACAGCAGCCACCAGGTCGGCGCCGACGATGAGCGATTCCTTGTTCGCCAGCGCGAGCGTCCGGCCGCACTCGAGCGCCGCGAGCGTCGGCCCGAGGCCGACGGATCCGGTGATCCCGTTCAGCACGACATCGGCCGGCACGTCCCGGACGAGCTGCTCCGCCTCCTCCGCGCCGAGCGCGATGTGCTCTACCCCGAACCGCTCGGCCTGCTCTTCGACGCCCGCCCGGTCGCTCCCGGCCGCGAGGCCCACGACCTCGAAGCGTTGCGGGTGCGCGCGGATGACGTCCAGCGCCTGGGTACCGATCGAGCCGGTGGACCCGAGGATGAGAACGCGACGCATCCGCTCGTCTCCCGCGTCAGCCGGCGATCGGGTGCTGCGTGGCGAGGATGTCGACGACGAACACGAGCGTCTCGTTCTGCAGCTCGTTGCCCTCGGCGGATCCGTAGCCGAATGCCGGAGGAACGACGACGACGACCTGCGAGCCGACGGTCTGGCCCTCGAGCGCCTGCCGGAAACCGTCGACGACCTGCGTCGTCTGGAACGAGACGGGGGCACCGTTCTGCCAGCTCGAGTCGAACACGGAGCCGTCCGACCACTTCACGCCGGTGTACTGCACGAGCACGGTGTCGCCCGTGAGGACCTCCGCGCCGTCGCCCTTCTTCAGAGTCTCGATCTGCACGTCGGTGGGGGCATCCGCATCCGGCACGGTGATCGTCGGGGCGCCGTCATCATCGAGCGCCACTTCGGGGAAGCCCGCGGTGGGGGCCTGGTCCTCGCCCCACGCGGCGGTCGGGGTGATGCTCAACAGGTCGATGACGTAGACCGCGGCCGCGCTCTGGTCGCTGGCCGGGAACGTCGCGGCGACGCGCGTGCCGATCGGGGCGCAGCCCAGCACCTGGCCGAGCACCGACCCCGCCGTGATCTGCTGCGGGAGGATCTGCTCGCTCTGGTACCCGGCGGCGTCTACCTGCGCGCCCGTCGACACGTCGTAGGCCGTGACGGCGTAGTTGATGTAGTCGCCGGAGGCGATCGCGGGGCCCGTGCCCTCGGTGATGACCGTGCTCTCGAGGTCGGTGACATCCAGCGGCGAGGTGAACGAGACGGTCGGCGCCTGGCCGACCTCTCCCGAGACCTGGATCGAGTCGGATGCGGCGCCCCCGCCCACGGCGACGTCGCAGAGGTCCGCAGCGGCGCTGGTCGGCGTCGGGGTGGCCGAGTCGCCTCCGGACGACGAGCAGCCGGCGAGCGCGAGCAGCGACACGGCGGTGACGGACAGGACGACGAGCGGGCGGACGCGCACGGATGACCTCAATCGATCGGGACGGGGTTGTGCCCATCATCGCGCATCGGCGTGGGTTCCGCCTGGGAGCGCGGCCTGCACGACCTATGCGCGGCGGGTTCCGCGGCCCGCGCACCACCCCATGCGCGGGTGGGAATGCGATCAGGAGTATCCTCTTGCGGTGCCTTCCGCGGAGAGTTCCGAGCCCGAGACGTCCGCCGATCCCGACGAGACCGAGGCTGTCGCCGACGTCGGAATGACCTATCTGCTCGGCCGCTATGTACTCGCGCCGCTCGCGCGCGCCGCCTACCGTCCCCGCATCGAGGGCCGTGCGAACGTCCCGCGGACGGGCGGCGTGATCTTCGCGAGCAACCACCTGTCGTTCATCGATTCCTTCGTCATCCCGATGTCGTCGCCCCGCCACGTCCAGTTCCTCGCGAAATCCAGCTACTTCGACGGCACGGGCCTGCGCGGCTGGTTGTCTCGGGAGTTCTTCACCGCGGTCGGAGCGAGCCCCGTCCAGCGTGGGGCCGGCCAGGCCGCTCTCGATGCGCTCGCGCAGCAGCGCCGCATGCTCGAGGCCGGCAAGGGCATCGCGCTCTACCCCGAGGGCACGCGCTCGCTCGACGGCCGGCTCTACAAGGGGCGCACGGGTGTCGCCTTCCTCGCACTCCAGTCGGGGGTGCCCGTCGTGCCGGTCGGCCTCATCAACACGAACGAGGCCATGCCGGTGGGCGCCAAGTTCCCGCGGGTACGACCGCGCATCACCGTCCGGTTCGGTGCGCCGCTGGATCTGTCACCGCATGGCCCGGCGACGTCGGGACGCGCGAGACGGCTGGCCACCGACGAGATCATGGCGGCGATCCACGCGCTCTCCGAGCAGGAACTGGCCGGGGTCTACAACGAGGTTCCCGCCCAGACCCCGATCGACCGCATCCGGCAGGTTCTTCCGCACGAACGGATGTGACCGTACGGGCGGATCTTCGCCATGCCTCCGAGTGCGGCGGGATCCGCGTCAGTCGGCCGCGGTCACCACGGCGTCGTGCCGAACCGGGAAGTTCACCGAGTTCGCGATGAAGCACCATTCGTGCGCCTGCTTGTGGGCCGCACGCGCCGCCTCCACCATGCTCTCCTCGGCCACGACGACCCGCGGATGCAGCAGCACGTCGGCGAAGCGGCCGGAACCCGCGCCGTCCTCGATCATGGTTCCTTCGGCGTCGTCCTCGTAGGAGACCACGACGACGCCCGCCGTCACGCACGCGTGCAGGTACGAGAGCAGGTGGCACTCGGAGAGCGCCGCGAGCAGCATGTCCTCCGGGTTCCATCGTTCCGCGTTGCCCCGGAAGGGCTTGTCGCTCGAGGCGAGCACATCGGGCTTGCCGTCCACAGACAGGGTCACGTCGCGGTCGTAGTCGCGGTACCCGCTGGTTCCCGACCCTCGGTTACCGGTCCAGGCCGCACGCAGACGGTAGTGATGCTCGCCGTTCATGACCTCAGTCTGACATCGCTCGCGCCTCCGACGCGCCGGGAACGGTGCGAGCGGCGGGGATAGGCTGGACGGATGCCGCAGACGTTCCCCGTGACCGCCGCCGTCGAACTCGCCGTGGTCGAACGCAGCGGGTTCATCGAGTCCCGCCACAGCGGCTCGGCGGTCGTCCTCTCCCCCGACGGCGGATCGACGACATTCGGCGACCCGGCCGCCCTGATCCTTCCGCGCTCGACGCTCAAGCCTCTCCAGGCTCTCGCGTGTCTGACCGCCGGTGCCGTGCTCGAGGGCGAGCGGCTCGGTCTGGCGACCGCGAGCCACACCGGCACCGACCGGCACGTCGCGGTCGTCCGCAGCATCCTCGAGGACGCCGGCGCCACAGAAGACGACCTCGGCTGCCCGGTCGCCTGGCCGACCGACACCGCAACCCGCGACGAGATGGTGCGCGATCACGCGGCACCGGCCCGGGTGCGCATGAACTGCTCGGGCAAACACGCCGCGATGCTGCTCGCGTGCCGCGCCGGCGGGTGGGACATCGCGGGGTACCTCGACCCGGCGCATCCGCTCCAGGCGCACATCCGGGAGGTCGTCGAGCGGCTCACGGGCGAGAAACCCACGACTTACGCGGTCGACGGATGCGGAGCCCCCGTCCCCGCGGTCAGCCTCATCGCGCTCGCCCGCGCCCTGCAGCGCATGGGCACGTCGTCGGAGCGGTCGCCGTTCGCCCTGCACCGGCACGCGGCCACCCTCATCGGCGCGGTCCGCGCGCATCCGTGGACGATCGACGGCCCGGGTCGCCCCGACACCGTCGTGATCGAACGCACCGGCGTGTTCGCGAAGACCGGCGCCGAGGGTGTGCTCGTGATGATCGCGCCGGACGGCACGACCGTGGCACTCAAGATGCTCGACGGAAGCTCCCGTGCGGCGAGCGCCGTGGGCCTTCGTCTCCTGGAGCGCGCCGGCGCCGTGTCGTCGTCGGATGCGGAGAAGGCGATCGGCGACCTTTCGCTCGCCCTGCACGGCGGCGCCGCCGTGGTCGGCAGCATCCGCCCCACCGTCTGACCCGGCCCGGCCCGCGCGAGGCGGTGCGCATCCTGCGACCCGGAGAACGGGCGGCTCGGAGTGCGCCGAGCCGCCCGTTCTCTCAGATGCCGCCGTCGACCGAGCGGGTGTAGACGCCCTCGTCGGGCACGAGCACCTCGGTGTCTCGGTTGAGGCTCTCGCCGCGGAAGAACCGCTTCGAGTTCGGGAACGCGAACCAGAGGAGCATGAGCAGGACGCCGACGGCGAGCGAACCGATGCCGAGGACGAAGGTGCCGCCGATTCCGAACAGCACCGTGTACCCGTAATCCACATCCCACATGTCGATCGCCGACTGGATGAACGCGTAGGCGAGCATCAGCCCACCGAGCAACGGCAGCAGGCCGCGCGTCAGGAAGCTCGAGAACCCCCGGGTGAAGAGTTCTCGGCGGAAATACCAGACGCAAGCGAACCCGGTGATGGCGTAGTAGAACGCGATCGCGAGACCGAGCGACAGGATCGAGTCCTGCAGGATGTTGTCGCTGATCAGGGTCATTCCGATGTAGTACAGGCTTGCGACCACACCCATCACGAGCGTCGAGAACGACGGCGTCTTGTAGACCGGGTGGACGGTGCGAAAACGCAGGGGCAGCGCCCGATAGGCCGCCATCGACAGCGTTCCGCGCGCGGTGGGCAGGATCGTGGTCTGCGTCGAGGAGACCGCGGAGATCAGCACCGAGACGACGAGTACCCAACCGAACGGCCCGAGGAGCCCGTCCTTCACGGCGAGGAAGAAGTCGTCGGCGATCGCCTCGTTCCCGAGCCCCGTGCCGCTCTCCCCCAGGCCCGCGTACATCATCGCCGCGACCGTCACTCCGACGTAGGTCACCAGCAGGATGACGGTCGTCAGCAGCGCCGCGCGGCCAGGGGTGTGGCGCGGGTCCTTCGTCTCTTCGTTGAGGGCGAGGCAGGTGTCCCAGCCCCAGTAGATGAACAGGGCGAGCAGGACCGCCTCGGTGAATCCGTGCCAGTCGGTGAATCCGAGCGGGTTGAACCACGCCCAGTCGAACGCGGTCGGGTCGGGGGCGGTGCCGTCGAAGTACTTCCAGAGCGCGACGATGACGAACAGGGCGAGCGCCCCGTACTGCACGGCGAGGAGCACGTTCTGGATCTTCTCGCCGATCTCGACACCGCGCCAGCTGATCCAGGTCATGGCCGCGATGAAGGCGACTCCGGTGCCGGTGACGAGGGGCACGTTCTCCGCGAGGGAGCCGTCGCCGAACAGCGACCAGAAGTAGATTCCGGCGACCTGCGCGAGGTTGGCGAGCACGACCATTCCCGCGACCGCCACACCCCAGCCGCCCATCCAGCCGACCCAGGGGCCGAACGCCTTGGTGCCCCAGGTGAACGTGGTGCCGCAGTCGGGAACCTCACGGTTCAGCTCACGGTAGGCGAAGGCGATGAAGAGCATCGGCACGAAGGCGACGACGAAGGCGATGGGGGCCTGCGCGCCGACCGCGAGCACCACGAAACCCAGCGTCGCGACGAGCGAGTACACGGGGGCGGTAGAGGCGAGGCCGATGACGGTGGATCCCCAGAGGCCGAGCGTCCCTGCAGCGAGCCCCTTCCCTTCGGATCGTTGAAGGTTGATCGGAGTGGTAGTCATCTGGGCACGATATGGCTCCGCCGAAGAACGGGTCAAGCGACAGGTTGTCGTCTGGAAACGTGTCACGCGACACGTTGTCGCAGGGGATGCTCCTGCCCGGGGAGTACCGTGCGCGCCGGGGGTTCGCCGTCGCGCAGGAGCCACGCACGGCCCCGGCCCGGGGCGCAGTACGGCGGCAGGATGCGGTCGCCGGTGAGCAGTCGATACTCGACCAGGCAGGCCGCGTCGACGACGAGTTCTCCCCGCGCGCGCACGGTCTGCAGCATCCGCCAGGCGCGTTGCCACTGCTCGGGCTCACCGAGGATCACGACGGGACGATCGGCCGTGTCGATGCGTCGCGTGAGCGCGTCGTGGTCGTCTCCGGCGTGGAGCACGTCGACGCCGTCCGCCGCGAGGGCCGCGGCCAGTCGGCGAGCCCCGCCGCCCGCCCGCATCACGAGTCCCGACAGGTCCTCGCCCGGCCGCCAGGGCTCGGGCACCGCGATCGCCGGCGGCGGGATGCGCTCGGCGCTCGCGATCTGCACGGTGCGTCCGTCGAGTTGCGCGCGCCCCGGGGGCAGGGCGGGATCGTAGGCCGCCGGATCGGCGCCCGCCGCCGCGTGTTCCACGCGCGTCGGAACACGCAGCACCGCACGTCGCGGCAGGAGCTCGGCGATGCGGGCGACCGGGCCCGCGAGTCGCGCCGTCGACAGGATGACCCGGCAGCCGAGCGATCGTGCGCTGCGGCACAGCTGCTCGACCATGGTCGCGACCGCGATCGCGTAGTCGGGCGGGAAAGAGGCGAGGGCGACGTCGAGATCGTCGGCGACCAGGAGCGTGTCCGGAGCCGGGCCCCGGTCGGTCAGCTCGCAGAGCAGATCCCACAACGGCTCGGGGTCGACCGGGAGTCGGACGACGCGAGCGGGGTCGATCTGGGCGGAGATCGCCGCCAGCGCGGTCGACTTACCGGTCCCGGGCCCGCCGATGACGGCCAGACCGGCGTCTCCTTCGTGAAGTCGCACCGGATGATGGCGTTGACGATCCGGCTCGTCGGCAAGACCGATCACCGGCTCCGCCGTCGTCTCGCCCGCGGGACGCAGGTCATCGAGCGACAGATGCGGCGGCAGCGCCGGCTGCCACGGGCGACGCGGGCGCGGCTCAGCCGCCCGGTCGTGCTGGATCCGCGAGATGTCCGCGGGCCGAGTGCGCACGATCCGCACGAGCGTCGGGGCGGCGTCAGCCGCACGACGGATCAGCGCGAGGCCGCGCGCTCCGGGATCACCGGGAAGCGCGGCCGCGGCATCCGAGCCGAGCACGAACGTGCTGTCGGCGCCGTCGACGACGCGCAGGCTGATGCGCAGCGGGCAGTTCGCCATCAGCGCCTCGCGGGCGACGCCCGTCGCGCGCTGCGTACCGAGGATGAGATGCATGCCCAGAGCGCGCCCCCGGGCGGCGACGTCTGCGAAGACCGCGCCGAGCTCCCGGTGACCGTCGAGGAGTGCGGCCAGCTCGTCGACGACGATGACCAGGCGGGGCAGATCCACAGCGGGGTCGAGGATGTCGCGCGCACCCGCACGAGCGATGATCTCCTCCCTGTGCCTGATCTCGGCACGCAGGCTGTCGAGCGCCCGCGAGGCGCCCGCGCCGTCCAGATCGGTGAGCACGCCCGTCACGTGCGGCACCTCGGCGAGGACGTCGAAGGCCGTGCCGCCCTTGAAGTCGGCGAGGAGGAAGACCACGTCTCGCGTCGAACGGGTGGCGCACAGTCGCGCGACCCAGCTCACGAGCAGCTCGCTCTTGCCGGCACCCGTCATGCCGGTCACGATCGCGTGCGGCCCGTCCGCGACGAGGTCGATCGCGACCGGCCCCGTGCCGTCGTGCCCGATCATGACGCGCAGGTCCGGTCGCTCCCCCGCGGGCGCTGCCGGCCCCTCGTCCAGGTCTTCGAACGCGACCGCATCCGGAACCCGATCGACGCCGCCGATGGTGTCCGCGCGTTCCGCGAGTGCCCCGGCGATCCGGGCGGCCTGCGCCTGCCCGAGTCCCTCGGTCCGCACCGCGATCGACCGCCCGGCGTAGTCCAGTCGCGCGGTCTCGATGCCATCGAGCGTGAGCACCGCTCCGCAGTGCGGAGGCGGAACAGCGCCCGGCGGCACCACCACGATGGCGGGGTCGCCCGCACGTCGCACCGCCGCATCCCGGGTATCGAGGTGGCACGCCGTGGCTGCCGGCGCGCGGTGCGGCAACGATGCCGCCCACGCCGGCGAACGGGCGGGGTTCAGCTGCATCCGGCCGGGCGGGCGCGTGCAGCACAGCTGGATGACGAGAGCGCGGGCGACGGCCTCGGCGAACACGGGAGGCCCGACGATGGCGACCCCCACGTGATCCGGGATCAGCACGGGCGCATCCGGCACGTGCGCCGCCCGCGCCCGCAGCGCTTGCACGACCTCATCGTCGTCGCCCTCGACCCGCACGGCGCTCTCGACCGGCCCCCGCCCGACGCGGAGCACCCCCTCCCTCGCCGGCACCACGCGCCAGATCTCGTGGGGAGCCCCGAGGTAGCCGACGACATCCGGATGCTGCGCCGCCATCGCGTCGCGCTCCTGCGCGTGACGACGATCGATCTCGGTCTCGATGCGCGTCCGGGCGCGCGCGCGATCACGGTCGGCGTCCCGACGGTCACGCCGCTGCGCACGGCGTCCGTCGAGCGCCGCGGCTCCGGCGATGACCGGGCCGAGGACGGCGAACCACAGGACGAACAGCGAGCCGGTGACCGCCCAGAGCCCCGCTGCTCCGAGCACCGGCACGAGCGAGGCGATCCACGGAATGGACGTGCGACGAACCGGGCCGGATGCGGGCGGCATGACGAGCGCGGGTGCGGGATGTGCGCGCGGCATACTCGCCGGAGGAACGATGAACACCGCTCCAGTCAATCCTTCGTGCCGCCGCGGTGTCGCGAGGAACGACCGACTGTGGACGCGCCGACCTGATCAGCGCCCTGGGGAGGAGCGGTCAGTCCTGGCGCGACACATTCAGCACGATGATCGTGACGTTGTCGCGGCCGCCGTTCTCGAGGGCGGCGTCCATCATGGCTTCCGCGGCGTCGCCCGGGTCTGCGTGCTCGCGCAGGAAATGCGCGATGCCGTAGTCGGTGAGCTCCTTGGTCAAGCCGTCCGAGCAGATCACGAAACGATCGGCATCGACGACCTCGAGCCGTACGTAATCGGGGCGCACGCTGTCGCTCGGTCCGACGGCACGGGTGATCACGTTGCCGTAGGGATGGTGTTCGGCCTCTTCCGGGCTCAATCGGCCGGCGGCGATCAGTTCTTGGACGACCGAGTGGTCGGTCGTGACCTGCACCAGTGTGTCGTCGCGGAGAAGGTAGACGCGAGAGTCGCCGATGTTGAGGCTGACCCAGTGCGGCTCCGGTCCGGTCGTATCGAGGTAGACCCCGGTCACGGTCGTACCCGTTCCGTCGTCCGTGGCTTCCGGGTGGGAGGCGATGTCTTTCACCGCGCGCGAGAGCGCCTTCTCGATCGTCTTCGGTGTGACGCTTCCCGCGGCCACGATGGCACCCAGCCGGGCGACGGTGTTGCCGCTGGCGATCTCACCGCCGATGTGTCCGCCCATACCGTCGGCGACGACGTAGAGCGGATAGTCCGCGAACAGGGCGTCCTGGTTGATCTCGCGGCGCTTTCCGACGTCGGTCACGGCCGCCCAAGTGAGATCGATCGAGCCCTGTGCCAGCGAAACGCTGTGCAGCCGGGTCGCTGCGTGCGGCACGCGGTGTCCTTCCGGTTGCGAGCGAACACCGGGCGCGAGGGCACCGCGGCGTCCTCACATCTTAACGGGAACCCCGACAACCGGACCGTGAGCGACCCGCCCCCTCTACGCACGAGAGCCCTCACCGTCGGTGAGGGCTCTCGTGCGGTTCGGATCAGACGCGGGGGGCGTCCGGGTCCTGCGGTGCGGGCGGCACGGGGCCGGCCGGAGGTGCGGGCGGAACGGTGCCGGCCGGAGGAGCGGGCGGGAACGTGCCCGCGGGGGGTGCCGGCGGAACGGTGCCGACGGGCGGCGCGTAGCCGCCCGGTGCGGGCTGGTAGCCAGGAGCCGGAGCGGCGTGACCGGGGGCGACGCCGGCGGAGGGCTGCACGGGGATGCCGTCCCAGACCGTCTTGTCGGCGAGGAAGCTGTTGGCCCACGGCGCGGGAGCGATCGCGGGGTTCCAGCGGTCCTTCGCGAAGGCGAGGATGCCGTACCAGATGTAGACACCGATGCCGAGGATCCAGAGCAGCAGGTAGTACCACTCCTTGTTGAGCTTCGCGCCCACGCGCCACGAGATCATCACCATAGCGGCGAGAGGCAGCAGGGCGAAGATGAAGCCCAGGACGGGGATGTTGCCGAGGATGCCGCCGGCGACGATCGTGCCGAGGAAGACCCAGGGCGAGAAGTCACCGAGCTTGGCGAAGACCAGGCTGTTGTAGACGGGCACCCAGGCACGCCACTTGCCCTGCACGCCCGCCTTTTCGAAGATCTTCATCAGGAAGAACGAGCTGATGACATAGCCGATGAGGGCGATGAAGAGGAAGATCGGGATCAGGATGAGAAAGAGCGCGGCGGCGGCTGCCGCGCTGCCCGAGTCGTCGTAGTACAGATGCATGGAAGCTTCCTGTCTCGAGGCCGAGTCCGGCCGGTCCGACGAGCACCTTGCTCGCGCCCTTCATCGTAGCGACAGGGTGACGAGTTTCCCAGCAATCGTTCAGGGTGCGCGTGGCGCCTCGAAGAGCAACCACTCCCCCGGGGTTTCCTCGACCCGATGCCCCCGCCCGCGCAGCCACTCGAGCAGCTCTCCGAGACTGCCCGGAGCCGGTTGCTCGTCCGCCAGCTCCCGCACGAGTGCGCCCTTGGCGTGCTTGTTGAAGTGGTTCAGCGCGCGGGTCGTGCCACCCGGGCCGTCCGCGACGACACGGACGAAGACGGAGGGAACCCCCGGGGGCACGGGCCCGAGACCGACATAGGCCTCCGAACGCAGGTCGACGATGAACGGCGGACCGACCTCGGCGAGAGCGGCGGTGACCGCATCCGCCCACAGTCGGCGGAGGGGCGGGAGTCCCGGAACGGATGCCGACGCCCCGAGGCGGTAGGCCGGCAGCGGATCGAGGGCGCCGACGGGCCCGAAGGGCGCGGAATGGATGAGCACGTGATCACCGAGCCAGCGACGAGCCTCCGCTCCTCGCGTCGGCGCCGAGAGCGCGTCGTAGAGCACGCCGGTGTAACGATCGACGGCCGGCATCGTCGGGGCGCCCCGCAGTGCCGCGTTCACCTCGATCTCGCCGCGCTGCTTCGGACCGAGCTTCAGTACTCGCGCGGCCACCTCGGGGTCTGCCGACAGGGCGACGAGCGCATCACGCGCCTGCGCGCGCCGAGCATCCAGTGCCGGAAGCGCAAGACGTCCGGCGGCCCACGGCGCCCCGGTCCCTCCCGGCCGCTTGGTCTCGGACGGGGGAAGAAGCAGCAGCATCCGGGTTCTCTTGCCCCCGGGACGGAAAAGGCGCGCGCCGCCCGTCGAAACGAGCGGCGCGCGCCGAAAGGTGGTTCAGGAGACGAGTGTCGCGTTTCCGGCGACGACCGTCACCACGTCGTGCTCGACGGAGACGAAGCCGTCCTGCGCGTCCGCGATGACCTTGTTCCCCGAGGTCTCGGTGATGCGCACCTGACCTGCGGCGAGGATCGCGAGCACGGGCTCGTGACCGACCATGAAGCCGATCTCGCCCTCGACGGTCTTGGCCACCACGAGCGATGCTTCGCCCGACCAGACCTCCGCGTCCGCGGAGACGACGCTGACCTTGAGCGGCATGATCAGCCGTTCTCCTTCTGGATCTGAGCCCACTTGGCCTCGACGTCGGCGATACCACCGACGTTGAAGAACGCCTGCTCGGCGACGTGGTCGAACTCGCCCTTGACGATGGCGTCGAACGACTCGATGGTCTCCTTGATCGGAACCGTGGAGCCCTCGACACCGGTGAACTTCTTCGCCATGTACGTGTTCTGCGAGAGGAACTGCTGGATGCGGCGTGCCCGGGAGACGACGATCTTGTCTTCTTCGGACAGTTCGTCGACACCGAGGATCGCGATGATCTCCTGGAGTTCCTTGTTCTTCTGCAGGATCTGCTTCACCGCGGTGGCGACCCGGTAGTGGTCTTCACCGATGTAACGCGGGTCGAGGATGCGGCTGGTCGAGGTCAGCGGGTCGACGGCCGGGTAGAGGCCCTTCGACGCGATCTCGCGCGAGAGCTCGGTCGTCGCGTCGAGGTGCGCGAAGGTCGTCGCCGGAGCCGGGTCGGTGTAGTCGTCGGCCGGGACGTAGATCGCCTGCAGTGAGGTGATCGAGTGACCGCGCGTCGAGGTGATGCGTTCCTGGAGCACACCCATCTCGTCGGCGAGGTTCGGCTGGTATCCCACCGCGGACGGCATGCGACCGAGCAGCGTCGAGACCTCGGAGCCGGCCTGCGTGAAGCGGAAGATGTTGTCGATGAACAACAGCACGTCCTGCTTCTGCACGTCACGGAAGTACTCCGCCATCGTCAGGGCCGACAGGGCGACGCGCAGACGCGTTCCCGGCGGCTCGTCCATCTGGCCGAACACGAGGGCGGTCTTCTCGAAGACGCCCGCCTCTTCCATCTCGTGGATGAGGTCGTTGCCCTCACGCGTGCGCTCGCCCACACCGGCGAACACCGACACACCACCGTGGTCCTGCGCAACGCGCTGGATCATCTCCTGGATGAGGACGGTCTTACCGACGCCGGCGCCGCCGAACAGGCCGATCTTCCCGCCGAGCACGTACGGCGTCAGCAGGTCGATGACCTTGATGCCGGTCTCGAACATCTGCGTCTTCGACTCGAGCTGATCGAAGTTCGGAGCCTTGCGGTGGATGCCCCAGCGCTCGGTGATCTCGGCCTGCTCGCCGGGAGCGGCGTTCAGGACCTCGCCGAGCACGTTGAAGACCTTGCCCTTGGTGACGTCGCCGACGGGAACCGTGATGGGGCCGCCGGTGTCGCGCACCTCCTGGCCGCGGACGAGACCGTCCGTCGGCTTCAGGGCGATCGCGCGAACGAGGTCGTCGCCGAGGTGCTGGGCGACCTCGAGGGTGAGCTCGCTGGACTCCGCGCCGGGGATGGCGACGGTGGTCTTCAGCGCGTTGTAGATGTCGGGGATGGCGTCGTGGGGGAACTCGATGTCGACGACGGGGCCGGTCACGCGCGCGATGCGCCCGACGACGACGGTCTCCGTCTTCTCGGCCGTGGCGGGGATGGTCATGTCTCTTCCTCGTTTTCTACTTGCCGGACGCCAGGGCGTCGGCGCCGCCGACGATCTCGGCGATCTGCTGCGTGATCTCCGCCTGGCGTGCGTTGTTGCGCAGGCGGGTGTAGTCGGTGATGAGCTTGTCGGCGTTGTCGCTGGCCGACTTCATCGCCTTCTGCGTCGCGGCGTGCTTGGCCGCCGACGACTGCAGGAGAGCGTTGAAGACGCGGCTCTGGATGTACACCGGCAGGAGCGCGTCGAGCACGGTCGCGGGATCGGGCTCGAACTCGTACAGCGGGTACACCGCCGAATCGGTCGAACTCTCGGCCGCCTCGACGACCTCCAGCGGAAGCAGTCGCACCGTCTCGGGCGTCTGCGTCATCATGCTGACGAAGCGGTTGAAGACGAGGTGGATCTCATCCACGCCGCCACCGTCGCCGCCGCGCGTGAACGCGTCGAGCAGGGTGTCGGCGATCTCCTCGGCCGTCGAGAAGTGCGGCGTATCGGTGTCGCCCGTCCACTCGGCGGCGGCCGCCATCCGACGGAACTGGAAGTATCCGACGGCCTTGCGCCCGACCAGGTAGAAGACGGGCTCGCGGCCGAGGCTGCGCACCAGCTCTGCCTGCTCGACTCCCGCACGCAGAACCTGCGAGTTGAACGCGCCCGCGAGTCCGCGGTCGGAGGAGAAGATGACCACAGCGGAACGACGGATCGTCTCCGGCTCCCGCGTGAGCGGGTGGTCGACGTTCGAGTAGGTCGCGACGGCCGACACGGCACCCGTCACGGCTCGCGCGAAGGGAGAGGACGCGCGCACGCGCGCCATCGCCTTCTGGATGCGCGAAGCCGCGATGAGCTCCATCGCCTTCGTGATCTTCTTAGTGGTCTGCGCAGAAGCGATCTTCTGCTTGTAGACCCGGAGTTGAGCGCCCATGATTTAGATCCTCAGGCGCTCAGCCGCGACGACCCTTGACGATCTTCTCCTGGTTGACGTCCGCAGCATCCGCCGCGTCGTGCTGTTCGCTGCCCGGTGCGTCGATGGCGACGCCATCGCCCGAGCGGAACTCCAGAATGAATGCGTCAGTGGCCTTCTCGAGCTCCGCGACGGTGTCGTCGTCGAGCACGTTGGTGGCACGCAGCGTGTCGAGCACCTGCGTGTTACGACGCAGGTAGTCGAGCAGGTCGCGCTCGAAACGGAGGACGTCCTCGACCGGGATCGAGTCCAGCTTGCCCTTGGTACCGGCCCAGATCGAGACGACCTGCTCCTCGACGGGGTACGGCGAGTACTGCGGCTGCTTGAGCAGTTCGGTCAGGCGTGCACCGCGATCCAGCTGACGGCGCGAGGCCGCATCCAGGTCGGAGGCGAACATCGCGAACGCCTCGAGCGAGCGGTACTGGGCGAGCTCGAGCTTGAGCGTTCCGGAGACCTTCTTGATCGACTTCACCTGCGCGTCGCCACCCACGCGAGACACCGAGATGCCCACGTCGACGGCGGGACGCTGGTTCGCGTTGAACAGGTCGGACTGCAGGAAGATCTGGCCATCGGTGATCGAGATCACGTTGGTCGGAATGTACGCCGAGACGTCGTTGGCCTTCGTCTCGATGATCGGCAGACCCGTCATCGAACCCGCGCCGAGCTCGTCGGACAGCTTCGCGCAACGCTCCAGCAGACGGGAGTGCAGGTAGAAGACGTCACCCGGGTACGCCTCGCGGCCCGGCGGGCGGCGGAGGAGGAGCGACACGGCACGGTAGGCCTCGGCCTGCTTCGACAGGTCATCGAAGATGATCAGGACGTGCTTGCCGCCGTACATCCAGTGCTGGCCGATCGCGGAGCCGGTGTAGGGCGCGAGGTACTTGAAGCCGGCGGGGTCGGATGCGGGGGCCGCGACGATGGTCGTGTACGCCATCGCGCCGGCGTCCTCGAGGGCGCCCTTGACCGAAGCGATCGTGGAGCCCTTCTGGCCGATCGCGACGTAGATGCAGCGCACCTGCTTGTCGACGTCGCCGGACTCCCAGTTCGCCTTCTGGTTGATGATCGTGTCGATCGCGATCGCCGTCTTGCCGGTCTGGCGGTCGCCGATGATCAGCTGGCGCTGGCCACGGCCGACCGGGATCATCGCGTCGATGGCCTTGATGCCGGTCTGCAGGGGCTCGTGCACGCTCTTGCGCTGCATGACGCCGGGCGCCTGGAGCTCGAGCGCACGACGACCCTCGGCCTCGATCGGGCCGAGGCCGTCGATCGGGGTTCCGAGCGGGTCGACCACGCGACCGAGGAAGCCGTCGCCGACGGGCGTGGAGAGCACCTCACCGGTACGGGAGACGGGCTGTCCGGCCTCGATGCCGGCGAACTCGCCGAGGACGACGACACCGATCTCGTGCTCGTCGAGGTTCTGCGCCAGGCCGAGCGTGCCGTCCTTGAACGTCAGCAACTCGTTCGCCATCACGCCGGGCAGTCCCTCGACGTGGGCGATGCCGTCTGCCGCGTCGACGACGGTGCCGACCTCGGCTGCCGCAGCCCCGGTGGGCTCGTACGCCGCGACGAAGTCCTTCAGGGCGTCACGGATGACGTCGGGGCTGATGGAGATGTCTGCCATTGTCTTCCTTCGGTTCATGGGGCCTCGGCCCCGAAGTCTCCGCCGTGCCGTCGGGCGACGGGCGGGAAGTCTGTAATCAGCCGGCGAGACGCTGGCGGAGGTCGGCGAGCCTCGCGGAGATGCTCGCGTCGATGACGTCGTCCGCGATCTGCACGCGCAGTCCGCCCACGATCGTCGGGTCGATGACGGTGTTCAGCGAGATCTCGCTGCCGTAACGCTGGGCGAGCGCGCTCTTCAGGCGATCGATCTGCGCACCGTCGAGCGGCTTAGCCGTGATGACCGTCGCGACCGTGCGCGAACGCTGGTCGGCAACGATCGACATGGCGCGGGTCAGCAGCTGACGGACCCGGCGGTCCCGAAGATCGCGCACGATCGAGGAGACGACGAGAATCGCCGCGTCGCTCGCGCGTCCGGCGAGCAGGGTGGTGACCAGCGAGCCCTTCGCCGACTCATCGCCCAGCCGACTGCCGAGCGCGAGTTCGAGCTCGTGGTTGTCGGCGATGGTGCGCGAGAACCGGAAGAGTTCACCCTCGAGGTCGACATCGGCGGCGGCGACCGAGGCGGCGCGCAGGGCGAGCTCCTCGATGCCGTCGATCATGTCGGACGCCGACGACCACCGCTCGGCGGTGACCGCCGAGAGCAGCGCCACGCTCGTCGAGGAGAGCACGGGGCCGAATACGGCCGCCACGACCTGCGCGCGCGCCGTCGACGGCGCCGCGGCATCCGCGAGCGCCGACGACAGGTGCAGCGAGCCGCTGACCGCGCGAGCGGCCTGGAAGAGCTCGCTCGCGACGGTCAGATCGACACCGGATGCGGCATTGAGCGCCGCAGTCGTCGCGCCGAGTGCGTGCGTGGTCGCACTGCCCATTACTTGGTCGCCTTCTCGGAGGCTTCGAGGTCGGCCAGGAACCGGTCGACGACACCCTGAGCGGTCGCGTCGTCGTTCAGCTTCTCGCCGATGACTCCGCCGGCGAGGTCGAGGGCCAGAGTGCCCACCTCGCTCCGCAGCGACACCAGAGCGGTCTGACGCTCGGCCTCGATCTGGGTGTGCGCCTGCGCGGTGATGCGAGCGGCTTCGGCCGCGGCCGCATCCTTCGCTTCGCCGACGATCTTCTTGCCGTCCTCACGGGCGGCCTCACGGATCTCACCGGCTTCCTTGCGGGCCTCGGAAAGCTGCGCCGTATACTCCTCGAGCGCGGCCTCAGCCTGTCGCTGTGCTTCATCCGCCTTCGCGATGTTGCCCTCGATGGCCGCAGCGCGCTCGTCGAGCAGCTTCTGCATCCGGGGCAGCACGACGCGCCAGAAGACGAACAGGATGACGACGAAGCACACCGCCGACCAGACGATGTCGTACACAGCGGGGATGAGCGGGCTCGGGGCCGTTTCTTCCTCCGCGTGCGCGAGAGTGACAAGAGCGTTCAGCATCCTGTCTCCTTACTGGTTGCGTCTGATTAGAAGCCGAAGATGAAGCCGGTGGCGATACCGATGAAGGCGAGCGCCTCGGTGAAGGCGATACCGATGAACATCAGCACCTGAAGGCGGCCGGCGAGCTCGGGCTGACGAGCAACACCCTCGATCGTCTTGCCGACGACGATGCCCACGCCGATGGCGGGGCCGATGGCGGCGAGGCCGTAGCCGACGGTCGCGATCGAGCCGGTCACCTGGGCGAGAACCGTAGTTGCGTCCACGGGGGTTTTCCTTTCGTAGTGGGCGGCGGATGCCGTCCCGATCAGTGCTCTTCCGCCACCGCGAGCTGGATGTAGACCGCGGTAAGGATGGCGAAGACGTATGCCTGGAGGAAGGCCACCAGGAGTTCGAAGAGGGTGAAGACGAAGCCGAACGCGAGCGTTCCGGCCCCGAGGGCCGTCCAGAGTCCGCCCATCGAGAAGATGAAGAACTGCGTGGCGGCGAAGAACAGCACCAGCATGAGGTGCCCGACGATCATGTTCATCAGCAGACGCAGCGTCAGAGTGACGGGGCGGATGATGAAGGTCGAGAGGAACTCGAGCGGGATGATGATGATGTAGAGCGGCCACGGCACGCCCGACGGCATCAGCGAGTTCTTGAAGAAGGCACCCGGGTTCTTCTTGATGCCGGCGTAGATGAAGGTGACGTACGCGACGACCGCCAGCAGCAACGGAACCGCGATGACGCTCGTTCCGGCGATGTTCAGGAACGGGATGATGCCCGTCACGTTCATGAACAGGATCATGAAGAACAGCGTCGTGAGGATCGGCAGGAAGCGGTTGCCGTCCTTGCGCCCCAGCAGGTCGTGCGCGATGTTGACGCGGACGAAGTCCAGACCCATCTCGATGACGCTCTGGAAGCGGGTCGGCACGAGTCGCATGCGACGCGTTCCCACCACGAAGAGGATGATCAGTGCCGCCGCAGCGAGCATCTGGATGAGGTTGATTCGCGTGATCGCGAATGGACTGCCCTCGAACAGGAGAGCGTCGGGGAAGAACTCCCAGATGGACGGAGCGTGGAACTCGTCCGAGGACTCGGCGTTGGCGATCAGTGTCGCAGCGTGACTAAACAGCACAGGCTCCAGCTTCGGGGCATCGGTGTGGACCGTTGCGACGATGGTCGGTTTTCACCGCACGCTGGCACTCAGGCGCTCGCGGTCGGGTGCGGGACAACACTATCAAACTCCTGAGGCTGCGTCGCCCGCCTCCGGGTTCGGAGTGCGCCGCTCCCCCTCTTCGACGTCGGTGGGGAGCCTCGTGTCGCTGACGTTGGGCAGCCGCATCCGCATCATCACGACGACGTCGATCACGAGCGAGGCGACCACGCTGACGACGAGCGCCAGCAGGAACACCATCGGAACGATCCAGGACTGACCCCGGAGCAGCACGAGAGCGACGATGAACAGGACCAGCTTCAGAATCCAGCCGCCGAGCACGATGCCGAAGAAGATCGGCACGTACAGCTCATCGCCGAACCAGCGATTGGCGATCAGGATGCTGGCGGCCGTGATGCCAAGGAAGATCGCCGCCACCAGCACTCCCGACAGTGCACTCCACAGCCCGGGGGTGCCCGCCGTCAGGAACCCGACGATCCCACCGATCACGACGAGCGCCGCCGTCATCACTCCCGACCACACCAGGGCGGTGCGCAGGATCGGGGTACTGGACACGGTGGGGGTCGTCATGGGGTCTCCTGCGGTGAGGGGCCGTCGGCGGCCGGAGCGGCGGCCGGAGGGACTCCGGCCGGAGCGGATGCGGGGAGGCGTCGGCGCGCCGGCAGCAGCGTGACGACGAGACAGGCCGAGACGCCCACCACGCCGAAGGCGACGCCGATCCAGTACTGGCCGAACCAGTCCTCACGGGTCGCGATGTACATGAGAAGCACCGCGATGCCGATCACGGCGGTCCACGCGTAGAAGATGAGCACCGCGGCACGGTCGCTGTGGCCCATGTCGAGCATCCGGTGATGGAGGTGCTTCCGATCGGGCGAGAACGGGGACTTGCCCGCGCGCATCCGTCGGAGGACCGCCGAGCCGAAGTCGAGGAGCGGCAGAGTGACGACCGCGATCGGCAGCAGGATCGGGATGAACGCGCCGAGCAGCTGCGAGCGGCCGAACTGCTCGGGGTCGAGGGTTGCGGGGTTCAGCTGGCCGGTGATCGCGATGGCGGACGTCGCCATCAGCAGGCCCAGCATGAGCGCCCCCGAATCGCCCATGAACATCTTCGCGCGGTTCCAGTTGAACGGGAGGAACCCGGCGCAGGCCCCGACCAGCACGACCGCGATGAACGAGGCCAGGTTGAAGTACGTGCTGGAGCCGATGTCGCGGGTGAGGACGTAGGAGTAGACGAAGAAGATCCCGTTCGAGATCAGACAGACGCCCGCGACCAGGCCGTCCAGACCGTCGATGAAGTTGACGGCGTTCATCACGACGACGATCGCGAACACCGTGAGCACGAAGCTCATGGCGCTCGACCCGATCGTCAGCCCGCCGATCGGCAGCGCGTAGATCTGCATCTCGCCGAACCACGCGATGATGCCGGCGGCGAGGAACTGCGCGCCGAGCTTGATCATCCAGTCGAGGTCCCAGAGGTCATCGGCGATACCGACCAGCACGATCAGGAGCGTCGCCCCGAGGATCGAGAGGACGGGCATCGGATCGGCCCAGAAAATGGAGAAGAACGGATTCTGCGACGAGATCGCGAAGGCCGCCAGTACGCCGAGGAACATCGCGATTCCGCCGAGTCGCGGCGTCGGACGCGTGTGCACATCGCGATCGCGGATCGGCGGATGCAGCTCGTACCGGATGGCGATCCGCCACACGGCCCACGACAGACCGAAAGTGACGAGCGCCGTGACGGCGGTGATCAGCAGGTACTGCTTCACGCGGGACCGTCCGCGCCCGCGCTTTCGTCGTGTTCCGGTTCGAGGACGTCTCCGAGCACGCGGTGGAGTTCGTCGTAGGAGATGATGCCGCGGCGGAGCAGGCGCACGCGCCCCTCTCCCCCGTGCGCGATGGCGGTGGCGTCGATGATCGTGGACGGCACGCCGTTCGCGCTGGAACCGCCGTCGAGGTACACCTGCACGCTGTCACCCAGCATGTCGCGGGCGGAATACGCGTCGACCGCCGCGGGCTGGCCCGTGAGGTTGGCGCTCGAGACCGCGAGCGGACCCGTCTCTTCCAGGAGCTCGAGGGCGAGGCGGTGGGCCGGCATCCGCACAGCGACCGTGCCGCGCGTCTCGCCGAGGTCCCAGGAGAGGGACTGCTGCGCCGGGAGCACGATGGTGAGTCCTCCGGGCCAGGCGGACTCGATCAGCCGTTCGATGGGTGCCGGCACGTCGCTGACGAGCGCACGGACCGTCGTCAGTCCCGCGACCAGCACCGGTGGCGGCTGCTGCCGACCGCGGCCCTTCGCCGCGAGGAGTGCGGCGACGGCGGAGGGGTTGAAGGCGTCGGCGGCGACGCCGTAGACCGTGTCGGTGGGCATGACGATGAGCTCGCCACGGCCGATCGCGTGGCGCGCCTGACGCATGCCGGCGAGCAGCTGTGCCTCGTCCTGGCAGTCGAAGAATGTGGACATGACCGGGTCAGTCTACGCGGAGGAGAGCTCCGGCTCCCCTCACGCCCGCAGCGCGGTCGTGGCGCGGTCGCGCATCGTCAGGTCGGGATGGGTCGCCGCGGCGAGCCATCCCGCCGCGGTGAGCACACCGCGCACCGACGGTCCCTGCAGTTCGCCGTGCTCGATCACGATCGTGCCGCCCGGGTGCACCAGTCGGCGGCCGACCTCCGCGAGCACGCGCACGACATCGAGGCCATCGGCCCCGCCGTACAGCGCGTGCGGCGGATCGTAGCGACGCACCTCGGGATCGCGCGGCACGGCCGCATCCGGAACATACGGGGGGTTCGACACGAGCACAGAGACGGTCCCGTCGAGCTCGGGGAACGCGTCGGCGAGGTCGATGAAGGCCAGCCGCGCGTTGTCGGCGCCGACCCGCGCGAAGTTCTCCTTCGTCCAGACGAAGGCGTTGACCGAGTTCTCGGCGGCGTGCACCCGCGCGTGCGGCACTTCGGTCGCCAGCGCCAGGGCGATCGCGCCCGAACCCGTGCCGAGATCGACCGCGACGGGAGCAGGGGAGGCGCTGGCCCGGAGGGCGTCGATCGCGATCTGCGCGACCATCTCGGTCTCGGGGCGGGGGACGAAGACACCCGGGCCCACGGCGAGCGAGAGGTGACGGAAGTACGCGACACCGGTCAGGTGCTGGAGCGGCTCCCGCGCCGCGCGGCGGGCCGCGAGGTCGGCCAGGCGACCATCCAGGTCGGCGTCGAGCACGTCGCCACGAATCGCGGCGGCCTGCACTTCTCCGCGCCCGGCGCCGAGCAGGTGCCCGAGCAGCAGCTCCGCATCCACCTGCGGATCGACGATGCCCGCGCGCGCGAACAGCGCGACGGTCTCGGCGAGTGCGGACGAGAGCGACCGCGTCCCGCCGGGGCAGGGGGAAAGAACGGATGCAGACATGGCTCCGTCCAGAATAGTCGCCCGGCCGTCACAGACGGCCCACTCCCCTGCCGCTCCCCTAGGCTGGCAGGGCTCGTACGCACGTTTCCGAAAGGCAGGCGCACATGCCCGGGATCCATTCCGACATCACTTCGGCGTTCGGCAATACGCCGCTCGTCCGACTCAATCGCATCGCCGCGGGCGTCGATGCCCAGATCCTCGCGAAGCTCGAGTTCTACAACCCGGTGTCGAGCGTCAAGGACCGCCTCGGCATCGCCATCGTCGATGCCGCGGAAGCCTCCGGGCAGCTGGCCGCCGGCGGCACGATCGTCGAATCCACCAGCGGCAACACCGGGATCGCGCTGGCGATGGTGGGTGCGGCACGCGGTTACCGCGTGATTCTCACGATGCCCGCCTCGATGTCGAAGGAGCGTCGGACGCTCCTCAAGGCGTTCGGCGCCGAGCTGGTGCTCACCGACCCGACCAAGGGCATGTCCTACGCCGTCGACGAGGCGAAGCGCATCGTCGCCGAGACCCCGGGCGCCGTGTGGGCCCGGCAGTTCGAGAACGAGGCGAATCCGGCCATCCACCGGGCGACGACCGCCGAGGAGATCCTGCGCGACACCGACGGCAAGGTCGACTACTTCGTCGCGGGCATCGGAACCGGCGGCACGATCACGGGTGTCGGCGAAGTGCTGAAGGAGAAGGTTCCGGGCGTCAAGATCGTCGCCGTCGAACCCGCCGACTCCCCCATCCTGACCAAGGGTCACCCCGGACCGCACAAGATCCAGGGCATCGGCCCGAACTTCGTGCCCGCGATCCTCAACCGCGACATCATCGACGAGGTCATCGACGTCGAGTTCGACGACGCGATCCGCGTGGCGCGCGAGACTGCCACCCAGGACGGGATCCTCGTCGGCATGTCGAGCGGCGCGGCGATCTGGGCGGCGCTGCAGATCGCGGCGCGTCCCGAGGCGGCCGGCAAGAACATCGTCGTGATCATCCCGTCGGCGGGCGAGCGCTATCTGTCGACGGCGCTCTACGAGCACCTCCGCGACGAGTGATGGCGATCCGGGCCGCCGCATCCCGCATCCGAGAAGACCTGGCGGCGGCGCGACTGCGTGATCCCGCCGCGCGCGGCTCGCTCGAGATCGCCCTGCTGTACCCGGGACTCCACGCGATCTGGGCGCACCGGGTGTGGCACGCGCTGTGGCGGCGCGGATTCCGGTTCGCGGCGCGGGCGGGCTCGCAGATCACGCGCTGGCTGACCGGCATCGAGATCCACCCCGGCGCGCAGATTGGTCGCCGATTCTTCATCGACCACGGGATGGGCGTCGTGATCGGCGAGACCGCCGAGGTCGGCGACGACGTCATGCTCTACCACGGGGTGACCCTCGGCGGACGTCAGCGCGAGGGCGGCAAACGCCACCCGACGCTCGGCGACGGCGTGGCCGTCGGTGCGGGCGCCAAGGTCCTCGGACCGATCCTCATCGGCGCGCACAGCGTGATCGGAGCGAATGCCGTCGTTACGAAGGATGCGGCGCCCGACAGCGTGCTCGTGGGTGTGCCCGCGAGATCGCGCCAGCGCCGTGCGGGCGAAGACACCCGCGCGCTGCTGATGGCGCCCGAGTACAGCATCTGACCCGCCCGCCGCGGATACGCTCGGAGCATGACGGCGCTGCACGATCTTCCCGCGATCGAGCTGTCCCGGATGCTGCGCGACCGCGAGGTCGATCCGGTCGCGCTCACGGCCCATTACCTGCAACGCATCGCCGCGCTCGATGACCGCGTAGGTGCGTTCGTGGAGGTCACGGCGGATCGCGCACTCGCCCAGGCCGCGCAGGCCGATGCCGCGGTCGCCGGGCCGCTCCGGGGAATGCCGCTCGCCGATAAAGACCTGGTCGCCCGCGCGGGGGTGCCGACGCGGTACGGCTCGCGGGCGCGACGCGACTTCGTCCCGGAGCGCTCCGACGAGCTCGCTGCGGCACTCGACACCGCGGGAGCGGTGAATCTCGGGAAGACGGCGACGCCCGAGTTCGGCCTCACGGGCTATACCGAGACCTCGTTCACTCCCCCGACACGCGATCCGTGGAACACCGCCCACGGCGCCGGAGGGTCGAGCGGCGGCGCAGCCGCGGCCGTCGCGGCCGGCCTCCTCCCCCTGGCCGTGGGTTCGGACGGCGGCGGTTCGATCCGCATCCCGGCCGCGACGGTCGGGATCGTCGGACTGAAGCCCTCCCGCGGACGGATGCCGATCGGTTCTGGCATCGACTCGCTCGCCGGCCTCGCTGTCACCGGCCCGCTGGCGCGGACGGTGGCGGATGCGGCGTTCCTCGCGGACGCGCTCCACACGCTGCGGCCGCATCCGTTCGCCCTCACCGCCCCGGATCCGGGGCCTCTGCTGCCCGCCGCGCTCGCGCCGCGCGAAGGATTGCGCGTCGGCGTGACCACGGTCTCGCCGTGGGACGACGACGAGCAGATCGAGCTCGACCCCGCCGCGCGCGCCGCGGTGGAGCACGCCGCGGCCGTGCTGTCTGCGGCAGGGACGGGCGTCGACGAGTTCCGGTGGGCGCCCGTCGGCTACGCCGAGATGTTCCGCACGATCTGGCGCGCGAGCGCCGCCCGCCTCCCACTGTCGGAGGCGGACCTCGCGCTCGTCGAACCCATCACGGCGTGGTTGGTGCAGGAGGGCCGTGCCCTGCTCGCCACCCGGCTCCTCGACGCGTTGGCGTCCGCGGCGGCGTTCGAACGTCAGACGATCGCCGCATTCGCGCCGTTCGATGCGGTCCTGACCCCGGCGCTGGCGCAGAGTCCGCGCCCGATCGGCTGGTACGACCGCGAGAACGCCGAGCGCAATTTCGCGCAGCAGGTGCAGTACGCGCCGTACAGCAGCTTCGTCAACGTCGCGGGGCTGCCGGCGATCACGGTTCCGGTGACGACGGATGGCGCCGGCCACCCCGTCTCGGTGCAGCTCGTGGGTCGACCGGGCGGCGAAGCGGCGATCGTGTCGCTCGCGGCCGTGCTCGAGGCGCACCGGGGCGCGCTTCCGCATCCGCCGCTCTGGTAGCCCCGCGCCCCGTCCCCGTTGCGCCGTTCCTCACCCTCGTCGAGCCGCGTTCGCTTGCGATGGAGAGCGGCGCGGCGCGCGAGGGGCGCAGCGACGCGCGAGGGGGGTCAGTCGCCGGCGAGGGCGGCGAGCCGCGCCTCTTCGTCGGCGACGATCGCCGATTCGATGATCGGCTCGAGCGCGCCGTCCATCACCTGATCGAGGTTGTAGGCCTTGTACCCGGTGCGGTGGTCGGCGATGCGGTTCTCCGGGAAGTTGTAGGTACGGATGCGTTCCGACCGGTCCATCCCGCGGATCTGCGAGCGGCGGGCATCGGATGCGGCCGCATCCCGCTCCTCCTGCTGACGCGCCAGCAGACGCGCGCGGAGGACCCGCATGCCGGCCTCGCGGTTCTGCAGCTGAGACTTCTCGTTCTGCATCGACACGACGATCCCGGTGGGGACGTGCGTGATGCGGACGGCGGAGTCCGTGGTGTTGACCGACTGTCCGCCCGGACCCGAGGAGCGGAAGACGTCGATCTTCAGGTCGTTCGGGCTGATCGCGACCTCGTCGGGTTCGTCGACCTCGGGGAAGACGAGCACGCCGGTCGTCGAGGTGTGGATGCGCCCCTGCGACTCGGTGGCCGGCACCCGCTGCACGCGGTGCACGCCGCCCTCGTACTTGAGGTGCGCCCAGACCCCCTGAGCCGGGTCCGCGGACGAGCCCTTGATGGCGACCTGCACGTCCTTGTAGCCGCCGAGGTCTGATTCGGTGCGCTCGAGGAGCTCCGTCTTCCAGCCTTTGGCGGCGGCGTACTGCAGGTACATGCGCAGCAGATCCGCGGCGAACAGGGCGCTTTCCGCGCCGCCCTCGCCACCCTTGATCTCCATGATCACGTCACGCGCGTCATCCGGGTCCCGCGGGATGAGGAGTCGCCGGAGCTTCTCCTGCGTCGCATCGACCTTCTGCTCGAGCGCGGGGACCTCCTCGGCGAACGCGGCGTCCTCGCCCGCGAGCTCGCGCGCGGCCTCGAGGTCATCCGCTGCCGCCACCCAGGCCTCGTACGCGTGCACGATCTTGGAGAGCTCCGCGTACCGGCGGTTGACCCGCTTTGCGCGCGCAGCATCCGCGTGGACGGCCGGGTCGGAGAGTTCCTCCTGGACGGCTTTGTGCTCGTCCAGGAGGCCCTTCACGGACTCGAACATGCCGGTGTCGGACACGACGGGACCGGTCAGCGGATGCTGTTCTCGTGCCCGTGCGAGTGACCACCGGCGGTGGGCGCCGGCATCGACTTCTGCATCTGCACGAGGAACTCGACGTTCGACTGCGTCTCCTTGAGCTTGCCGAGCACGACTTCCAGCGCCTGCTGGGGGTCGAGGCCCGCGAGCGCGCGGCGGAGCTTCCAGGTGATCTTGACCTCGTCGGCCGAGAGCAGCATCTCTTCGCGTCGGGTGCTCGACGCGTTCACGTCGACCGCCGGGAAGATGCGCTTGTCGGCCAGCTGGCGCGACAGACGCAGTTCACTGTTGCCGGTGCCCTTGAACTCCTCGAAGATGACGTCGTCCATCTTGGACCCGGTCTCCACGAGCGCGGTCGCGAGGATCGTGAGCGATCCGCCGTTCTCGATGTTGCGCGCCGCGCCGAAGAACCGCTTGGGCGGGTACAGCGCCGACGCGTCAACGCCGCCCGAGAGCACGCGGCCGCTGGTGGGCGCGGTGACGTTGTACGCGCGGCCGAGGCGGGTGATCGAGTCGAGCAGCACGACGACGTCGCGACCGAGCTCGACGAGACGCTTGGCGCGCTCGATGGCGAGTTCGGCGACCGTGGTGTGGTCTTCTGCGGGGCGGTCGAAGGTCGAGGCGATGACCTCGCCCTTGACGGTGCGCTGCATGTCGGTGACCTCTTCGGGCCGCTCGTCGACGAGCACGACCATGAGGTGGACCTCGGGGTTGTTCGTCGCGATCGCGTTGGCGATCTGCTGCAGCACGATGGTCTTGCCCGCCTTCGGCGGGGCGACGATCAGGCCGCGCTGTCCCTTGCCGATCGGGGCGACGAGATCGATGATGCGCTGCGTGAGCTTCTCGTGACCCGTCTCGAGACGCAGACGCTCCTGCGGGTAGAGGGGCGTCAGCTGGCCGAACTCGACGCGCTCGGCAGCGTCTTCGACGGAGAGCCCGTTGATCGAGTCGACCTTCACGAGCGCGTTGTACTTCTGGCGCCCGGACTGCTCGCCCTCACGCGGCTGCTTGATCGCGCCCACGACGGCGTCACCCTTGCGGAGGTTGTACTTCTTGACCTGACCGAGCGAGACGTAGACGTCGCTCTGGCCGGGCAGGTAGCCCGTCGTGCGCACGAAGGCGTAGTTGTCGAGCACGTCGAGCACACCCGCGATCGGGATGAGGACGTCGTCCTCGCCGATCTCGGTGTCGAACTCGTCGTTCTGGGCCTGGCCGCGACGCTTGTTGCGCTGACGTCCGCGGCCACCGGCCTGCGAGTCGTCGTCGTCGGATGCGGCGGCCGCCGGCGCGTTCTGCACCTGAGGAGCCTGGCGGGCCTCGCGGGCCGGAGCGGCCTCGCCGTTCTGGCGCGCCTCTCCGCTCTCACGGCGGTTGCGGTTCCGGTTGCGGCTACGGCTACGGCTGCGACTGGGCTGCTCCGTGTCGTCGCCGTTGTCGTTGGCGCTGTCGCTGTCGTTGGTGTTCTCACCGGCGACGTCGGACGCGGCGGCCGGAGCCTGCGCGGTCGGCGCCTCTGCCGTGGCAGCGTCCGCTGCATCGGCGACCGGGGCCTCCGAGACGGGCGCGTCGGCCGCGACGGACGATGCCGCGTCGGACGCGGGGGTCTCGTCGGCGGCCGGCTCAGCGGCGACCTTCGGCTTGCGGGTGCGGCGAGGGGGCTTGCGGGCAGCAGGCGCCTCGACGGCCTCGTCGGACGCGGCGTCGGCCGGCGCGCTGTCGACCGGTGCGTCGGCACCGGCTTCGGCGACGGCGGCTTCTGCGACGACTGGCTCGGCAGCGTCGGCCGCGTTCCCCTCTGCGGGAGCGACCGCGGTGGCGTCGGTTTCGGCCGCAGCATCGGCGGCGGCTTCCGCGTCGGCCGCTGCCGCAGCTTCGGCCTCGGCGGCAGCAGCCTCGGCGGCAGCTGCATCCGCGGCTGCCTTCTCGGCGACGTCGGCGCTCTTCGCGCGGCGCGGCGCACGCTTGCGCGGCGCCTTCACCGGCTCGGCAGCGGCCGGCTCGGTCGCGACGTCGGCCGTGGCCGGAGCCTCAGCCGAGGCGGTGACCGTGTCGACGGCGTCCGAGGCGGATGCGGTGTCGGTGTTCGGTTCGGTGGACTGGATCTCGGAGACAGACTCCACGAGTACTCCCTTGTGATACGAGTCGATGCACGTGACCACTCAAAACGTCCGATGGACAGACGTCCGCCCGCGTCCGGCGCTCACTCGGAGCTGTCTTCGACACGGTCGTAAGGACGCGTCTCAGGACGGATGCAGGGGATCACGCGGTGGTTCGCAGATTGCGACGGAGGCCAGATACACGCTGGTTACGTGGCACCCTCCGCGTTGTCCCTCACTGTACCACCCTTGAAGTCGACGGCGAGCATGAGCGCCTCCCACGGAGTGTCCGTGATCGAGGCCGCCAGCTCGGCCGCTTCGAGACGCCGGCCGGGCCCGTCGGCGAGCACCAGCACGCTGGGTCCGGCTCCCGAGACGACCGCGGCGAAGCCCGCGCGACGCAGCGCCTGCACGAGCCGGTCGGTCTCCGGCATGGCCGCCGCCCGGTAGCTCTGATGCAGCTTGTCTTCCGTTGCGGCCATCAGGAGTTCAGGACTCTGGGTGAGTGCGGCGATCAGCAGAGCCGACCGCGACACGTTGAAGACGGCGTCCTCGCGCGAGAACTGTGCGGGCTGCAGCCCGCGCGCAACCGAGGTCGACATCGTGAACTCGGGCACGAACACGATCGGGGAGACGCCGCGGTGCACGAGGAGCTTCTTGTGCTGCGGTCCGCCTTCGTCGACCCAGGCGATCGTGAGACCGCCGAAGAGTGCCGGGGCGACGTTGTCGGGGTGCCCTTCGAGCTCGGTCGCGAGGCGCAGCAGTGTGTCCGGGCCGAAGTCGACGTCACCGGCGAGCAGCCCCTGCGCCGCCAGCAGTCCCGAGACGACGGCCGCACCGGAGGAGCCCATCCCCCGCCCGTGCGGAATGACGTTCCGCGCCCGCAGGATGAGTCCGGGAAGCGGACGGTCGGCGGCCTCGAACGCGTACGCGATCGCTCGGACGACCAGGTGCGACGCATCGCGCGGCACCGCCTCGGCGCCCGCACCCTCGACCTCGATCTCGAGCACCGCCTCGGGCGCAGCGGTCACCTCGAGCTCGTCGTACACGCTGAGTGCGAGGCCCAGCGTGTCGAATCCCGGGCCGAGATTGGCGCTCGTGGCGGGAACCCGCACCGAGACGCTGCGGCCCAGGGTTGTGGTCACGCCCCGGTCTCCGGGGCGAGTTCGAGCACGGATGCGACCTCGGAGACCTCGGCGTCGACGACCGTCGGGGTCACGTCCGAGCCGTCGGGCTGGCGGAGTGCCCACTGCGGGTCCTTTAGGCCGTGGCCGGTGACGGTCAGAACGACGCGCGCACCGGCGGGGATGAGACCCGCCTCGGCCCGGTCGAGCAGCCCGGCGACCGAGATGGCGGATGCCGGTTCCACGAAGATGCCGACCTGCTCCGAGAGCAGCTTCTGCGCGGCGAGGATGCGGTCGTCTTCGATGGCACCGAACCACCCGTCCGTCGCGTCGCGCGCTTCCAGAGCGAGGTGCCAGGAGGCGGGGTTGCCGATCCGGATGGCGCTGGCCACCGTCTCCGGGTTCTTCACGATCTCGCCGCGGACGAGAGGCGCGGAACCGGCGGCCTGGAGGCCGAACATCCGCGGGATCGTCGTGGAGACGCCGCGCTCGAGCTCTTCGCGGTAGCCGCGCGTGTACGCGGTGTAGTTGCCCGCGTTGCCGACCGGGATGAAGTGGAAGTCGGGCGCGTCGCCGAGCTGCTCGACGATCTCGTACGCGGCGGTCTTCTGCCCGTCGATCCGGTCGGGGTTCACCGAGTTCACCAGGTGCACCGGGTAGTGGTCGGCGAGCTCACGGGCGATCTCGAGGCAGTCGTCGAAGTTTCCACGGATCTGGATCAGCCGACCGCCGTGCGCGACGGCCTGGCTCAGCTTGCCCATCGCGATCTTGCCCTCGGGCACGAGGACCGCCGCGGTGATTCCGGCGTGGGCGGCGTACGCGGCGGCGGATGCGGACGTGTTGCCCGTCGACGCGCAGATCACGGCCTTCGCTCCGTGCTCGACGGCCCGCGAGAGGGCGACCGTCATCCCGCGGTCCTTGAAGGATCCGGTCGGGTTCATTCCCTCGAACTTGACCCAGACGTCGGCACCCGTCAGGCGCGACAGGGCGGGGGCGGGCAGGAGCGGCGTGCCGCCCTCGCCGAGGGTGACGACCGTCGAGTTCTCGGTCACACCGAGACGGTCCGCGTATTCACGGAGGACTCCGCGCCAGACGTGTGCCATGTCAGTTCCCTTCCACGCGCAGCACCGACACGACCCGTTCGACGACGTCGCTCTGAGCGAGTCGCGCCACGGTGTCGCTGAGGTCCTGCTCGCGTGCTTTGTGCGTTCCGATGACCAGTCGCGCGCGCGCCCCGGCCTCTCCGTCATCGGCGATGACGGTCTGCTCCACGGTCGCGATGGATACGCGACCCTCGCTCAGCGTGGTCGCGATGGTCGCGAGCACACCCTGCTTGTCGTCGACCTCGAGCGTGATCTGGTACTGCGTCACCGCGTGCCCGATCTCGAGCACGGGCAGGTTCGCCCGCGTCGACTCTCCGACGCCCACGCCGCCCGCGATGTGCCGGCGCGCGGCCGAGACGACATCGCCGAGAACGGCGGATGCGGTCTGCACTCCCCCGGCGCCCGCGCCGTAGAACATCAGGCTGCCGGCGGCCTCGGCTTCGACGAAGACCGCGTTGTTCGCGCCGTGCACGCTCGCCAGCGGGTGCTCGCGGGGAACCAGGGCCGGGTAGACGCGCACCGAGATGGCCTCGCCCGTCGGGGATTCGTGCCCGCTGAGGCGTTCGCAGACGGCCAGGAGCTTGATGACGTAGCCGGCACGGCGGGCCGCATCCATCATCGTCGTCGTGATCTCGGTGATGCCCTCGCGGTGCACGGCCTCGAGCGGGACGGCCGTGTGGAAGGCCAGAGACGCGAGAATCGCGGCCTTCTGCGCGGCGTCGTACCCCTCGACGTCGGCCGTCGGGTCGGATTCGGCGTAGCCGAGCGCCTGCGCCTGCGCGAGCACCTCGTCGAACGCAGCGCCCTCGGTGTCCATCCGGTCGAGGATGTAGTTCGTCGTGCCGTTGACGATGCCCATGATCCGCTGCACGCGGTCCCCGGCGAGCGAGTCGCGGAGCGGGCGGATGATCGGGATGGCGCCGGCGGCGGCTGCCTCGTAGTAGACCTGCGCGCCCACCTGGTCGGCGGCGTCGAAGATCTCCGGGCCGTGGGTCGCCAGCAGTGCCTTGTTCGCCGTCACGACATCGGCGCCCGAGTTGATGGCCTGAAGGAGGTGGGTGCGGGCGGGCTCGATGCCGCCGATCAACTCGATCACGATGTCGGCGCCGACGATGAGGGACTCCGCGTCCGTCGTGAACAGCTCTTCCGGGAGGTCGGTATCGCGGGGTGCGTCGAGATTCCGGACGGCGATGCCGGCCAGTTGCAGGCTCGCGCCCGCGCGGTCGGCGAGCTCGTCGCCGTGCTTGAGCAGCAGCGCGGCGACCTGCGAGCCGACGGCTCCGGCGCCCAGGAGCGCGACGCGCAGATGGCGGTAGTCGGTCATGCCTCACCTTTCGTGACGGTCGCGCCGGCGTCGCGGGCGAGGAGGTCATCGACCGTCTCGCCGCGGACGATGACCCGTGCGCGTCCTTCGCGCACCGCGACCACAGCGGGCCTCGGTGCGTAGTTGTAGTTGCTGGAGAGCGAGAAGCAGTAGGCGCCCGTGGCGGGAACGGCCAGCAGATCGCCGGGGGCGACATCACCCGGGAGGTACTCGGCGTCGACCACGATGTCGCCGGATTCGCAGTGCGACCCCACGACGCGGACGAGCTCCGGGTCCCCGGCTCCCGCACGCGATGCCAGGCGCGCGGAGTACTGCGCGCCGTACAGGGCCGGGCGCGCGTTGTCGCTCATTCCGCCGTCGACGCTCACGTAGGTGCGCGTGGTGTCGCCGCCGAGCGCGACCGGCTTGACCGTTCCGATCTCGTACAGCGTCACCCCCGCCGGCCCGACGATCGAGCGACCGGGCTCGAACGCGAGGCGCGGAAGCGCGATGCCGTGCGCCGCGCAGGCGGCGGCGACCGCATCCACGATCGCGTCGGCGAGCTCTTCGATGACCGCCGGCTCGTCGACCCGCGTGTACGCGATGCCGAAGCCGCCGCCGAGGTTCAGCACGGGAAGGTCTCCGCCGGCCAGAAGCTCAGCGTGCAGCGCGACGAGTCGCTCGGCGGATGCGGCGAAGCCCGCGGCGCCGAAGATCTGCGACCCGATGTGGCAGTGCAGGCCGATCAGCTCGAGCCCCGGCACCTCGCGCACGCGCGCAGCGGCCACGCGCGCCGCATCCGGGGAGAACCCGAACTTCTGGTCTTCGTGGGCGGTCGCGAGGAAGTCGTGGGTCTCGGCGTGGATGCCGGTGTTGACCCGGATGAGGACGGGCTGACCGCTCTGGCGACCTGCCGTGATCTGCGCGAGCCGGGAGATCTCGTCGAGGCTGTCGACGACGATCGATCCGATGCCGATGTCGACGGCGCGGCGCAGCTGCGCGGCACTCTTGTTGTTGCCGTGGTAGCCGAGCCGGTCGGGGGACGCACCGCCGGCGAGCGCGACGGCCAGTTCGCCGGCACTGCAGACGTCGACCGTCAATCCCTCGCCCATGACCCAACGCACGACCTCGGTCGAGAGGAACGCCTTGCCCGCGTAGTAGACGCGAGCCTCCGTGCCGTGCCGCGCGGCCGCGGCCTCGAACGCGGCACGCGTGCGCCGGGCGCGGGTGCGCACCTCGTCCTCGTCGAGCACATATAGGGGCGTGCCGTAGGTCGCTGCGAGCTCCCCCACGGAAACGCCCGCGATCTCCAGTTCGCCCTCCGGACGACGCCGCGACGAGTGCGGCCAGACGCCCGCCGCGAGGTCGTTCGGGTCGGTCGGGACTTCGAGCCACGCCGGCACAACGGGCCGGGACGACGAAGCGGACACGGGGATACCCAATCGGTGGTGGCTGCAGAGACGACGTGATCGGGTCCGGCCACGGGTGCCGCCGCGACACGCCGTCGCGAGTGAGTCGAGTCTAGGGCACGGCCTATGCCGCACCCGTCATGCGGGCACGCATCGCGGCCGTCCGCATCGGTCAGAGACCGATGCGTCGCTCCATCATCCGATCGGGAGCGGCGAGCGCCGTGAACCCGTTGGCGGCGTAGAGGCCGTGCGCGTCGGCGGTCGCGAGCAATGTGCGGCGAAGGTGCAGGGGCTCGATGTCGGCCAGCGCTCCGCGAACCAGCATCTTGCCCACGCCGTTGCCCCGTTCCGCCGGGTCGACGAACACGTCGCAGAGCCACGCGAAGGTCGCGTTGTCGGTGACGATCCGCGCGAACGCGACCTGCGCGCCCGTGTCGCGTCGACGCACCCCGTAGTTGCGCGATGCATCCATCGCCGCGTCCTGCATCTCCCGCGGACGCCCGAGCGCCCAGTAGGCCTGCTCGCTCAGCCAGCGGTGCACGAGATCGCGATCGAGGTCGGCCGGGTCAGCGGTGAAGACGTAGAGGTCGGAACTCATCCGGCCGACGCTACCAGCGTCGCTCAGGCGCAGGTGCCCTTGGCGCGTTGACCCGCATCCGTCAGCAGAGTGCCGTCGACCGCGAAGTCCGCCACGAGTACGGAACCCTCCACCCGCACCGCCTGCAACGGCACGCCCGCGGGCAGATACTGCGCGATGCACACCCGCCATCCCTGCAGGAGGGGGTCGGCGAGCGCGCCGAACCGTTCGCGCACACCGTCGGCGGTGATGTCGGCGCCCGCGAGCTGCAGCGCGGCGGGGCTGAGCACCAGGTCGCCGTCGGCCGCGGAGGGAGTGAGTGCGATCTGCAGCGGGATCGCCGCACCGAAGAGCGACAGCTCGGTCGAGGCGGTGACGTTCGGAGCGGCCAGACCCACGGATTCCGCGGGCAGCCCGTCGACCGTCGCGAGGAGCGAGCGCACCTGCTGCTCGTCGAGAGTGACGGTCGCGGCACCATCCGCCATCGTGGGCCCGTCCCAGATCTTCACCTGGCGAAGATCCACCGAGATGTCACCGCTCACGTCGCCGACCGTGACGTCGTCGGAAGACAGCCGCACCTCGTCGATCGTGCCCGCGGCGAGCTGGAAGAGCACGGAACCGGGGATGTCGACATCCACCTCCTGATCCGCCGGCAGAGCGAGGCGCGAGACCACCTGCTGCTGCACGCCCTTCGTGATGAGGTCGCGGGCGATCCACTCCCCCGCGAAGAACGCGGCGACGATCAGGGCGAGCACGACGAGGATCGCGACGAGCCACGGCCACCGGCGATGACGACGACGAGCGACCGGCTGCTCGCGCCACTCCGAGGGGAACGGTTCGGTGGGCTGCGTGTCGGCGCTCATCGCCCGCTCACATCCGTTCGGGCGCGCTCACGCCGAGCAGGTCGAGACCGTTGCGCAGCACCTGACCGGTGGCGTCGTTGAGCCAGAGCCGCGTGCGGTGCAGATCGGTCGGCTGCTCGTCGCCGAGGGGGATCACCCGGCAGCTGTCGTACCAGCGGTGGTACAGGCCGGCGAGCTCCTCGAGGTAGCGGGCGATGCGGTGCGGCTCGCGCACGTCGGCGGCGAACGCCACCAGACGCGGGAACTCCTGCAGCGCGCCGAGCAGCGCGGATTCGGTCTCGTGCGTGAGCGCCTCGGGAGCGAAGGCGCTCCGATCGATCCCGGATGCGGCGGCGTTCCGGGCGACGTTGTGCGTACGGGCGTGGGCGTACTGCACGTAGAAGACCGGATTGTCGTTCGTGCGCTTCTGCAGGATCTCGGGATCGAGCGTGAGCGGCGAATCGGCCGGATAGCGGCCCAGCGAGTAGCGGAGGGCGTCGGTGCCGAGCCAAGACTGCAGGTCATCGAGCTCGATGATGTTGCCCGCGCGCTTGGACAGCTTCGCGCCGTTGATCGAGACGAGCTGGCCGATCAGCACCTCGATGTCCTTTTCGGGGTCATCTCCCGCCGCGCCCGCGAGCGCCTTGAGGCGGTGCACGTAGCCGTGGTGGTCGGCTCCGAGCAGGTAGATCTTGTGCGCGAAGCCGCGGTCTCCCTTATTCAGGTAGTACGCCGCATCGGCGGCGAAGTAGGTGTACTCGCCGTTCGAGCGGCGGATGACACGGTCCTTGTCGTCGCCGAAGTCGGTGGTGCGCACCCACACGGCACCCTCGTCGTCGAACACGTGGCCCTGGACGCGGAGTCGCTCGACCGCCTCGTCGACGAGGCTCGGTTCTCCGGCCGCTCCCGCCGCGTGCAGCACGCGCTCGGAGAACCAGACGTCGAAGTGCACGTTGAACCGCTCGAGCGAGGCCTGGATCTCACCGAGCTGCAGCTCGTACGCGCGCTCGGTGACGAAGGCGAGCTGCGCGGCCGGGTCGAGCTCGACGAGTCCGCCCGGGGTTCCCTCGACGGGCAGATCGCGCACCCGTGCGCCCAGCGTCTGGATGTACTCGCCCGCGTAGCCGTCCTCGGGGATGGGCTGCCCGAGCGCGGCGGCGAGCACGGAGCGCCCGAAGCGCTCCATCTGCGCGCCCGCGTCGTTGATGTAGAACTCCCGCACGAGGGTCGCGCCGCTCGCGAGCAGCAGCCGAGCGATCGCATCGCCGAGCGCCGCCCAGCGCGTGTGGCCGATGTGCAGCGGTCCCGTGGGGTTCGCGCTCACGAACTCGAGGTTGATGGTGTTGCCCCGCTGCGACGAGTTCGTGCCGAACGCAGCGCCCGCCTCGACGATGACCTTCGCGAGCGCACCGGCGGCCGCCGCATCCAGACGGATGTTGATGAATCCGGGACCGGCGACGTCGACCGCCGCGATGCCGGCGACGTCCGCGAGGGGCCCGGCGATCTCGGCTGCGAACTCACGCGGGTTCGCGCCGAGGGACTTCGCGAGCTTCAGCGCGATGTTCGAGGACCAGTCGCCGTGGTCCCGGTTCTTCGGACGATCGAGGACGATGTCGGAGACCGACAGCTCGGCGGCGGCGCCGGGGCGTCGCGCCTCGGCGAGCGGGGCGACGACGGCGAGCAGGGCGGCGGAGAGCTGTTCGGGATCCATAGCCCGCCCATTCTACGTTCGCGCCGCCGCCCTCCCCTTCCCCGCGAGACGGGATCTTCGCGCCGAGCAACCAGGGGGCCCACCCCCCGCACGCCCCGCCCCCCCCGCACCACCTCCCCCGCGAGCCGGGATCTCCGCGCCGAGACCGTGGGGTAACCCCCCGGTCTCGGCGCCCCGATCCCGTCTCGCGGTCACAAAGGGACGCGCGGGTCAGGTGAGCTGGACGGGCGCGTGCGGGTCGTCGGAGACGGATGCGGTGACCGCATCCGTCTGCCAGGCGTCGACGTGCAGACGCTCGAGGCCCACGTTTCCACCGTGGTAGCTGAGGAACGCGCAGTCCGCCGCGTCGCGGCCGGTGGCGATGCGCACGAGCGAGTCGCGGGGCGCGAGACGGGTGGCATCGATGACGTACCAGGCGCCGTCGAGGTAGGCCTCGGCCACCGCGTGGAAGTCCATCGGGTCGAGTCCGGGGGCGAAGCATGCGGCGTAGCGCGCGGGCACGTCCATCGCCCGGAGCAGCGCGATGACGACGTGCGCGTAGTCGCGGCAGACGCCCTGCCCGGTCATGAGAGTGGTGACCGCGCTGTCGGTGCCGAGACTCAGCCCCGGCGTGTAGGTCACACTCGTCGCGACGAAGTCGGAGACGGCATCGAGCAGCGCAAAGCCCTCGAGCCCCCGGAACTGGCGCCGCGCCTGCGCGAACACCTCATCGGACTGGCAGTACCTGCTCGGCCGCAGGTAGGTGATGGTCTCCAGATCGCTCCCCCGAGCCGGCGCAGCACGCCCCGACACGGTCGCGTCGTAGCGGACCTCGAGCAGGCCCGGCTCCGCCGTGAAGCGGTGCAGCCGGCTTCCGGACTGGTCGACGATCTCGGTCGGCGTGTAGATGCGCTCGCCCTGACGGAAGGTCAACTGCTCGCTCGTCACGGGCATGGTCTGGGCCGCCGTGATCTGGAAGATGAGGTCGACCGACGACCCGAGTTCGAGATCCATTTCAGCGGTCACAGCGCGTTCCACCGAGTCATCCTCGCACGCCGAGAAGTCGGTTCGGAGTCGAGGCGTGACGGACGCGTGACGCCGGGCGCGCCGCACGTCGTACGCTCGTCGCATGGCCCGCCCCTCCCGCGCCCGCGCTCGACGTTCCCTCGTCGCGCTGAGCGGGTTCGCGGCGGCCATCGCCGTCGTGTGCGCCCTCGCGCTCTGGCACCCGTGGGCGGCGAGCGACGCGACGGTCGGCCGCGCCGAAGCCGTTCCCGCCGAGGCCCTCGCGGTGGCCCCGCTGGTGCTTCCGGAGAACCCCCGCGTGCTCGTGTTCGGCGACTCCTGGACCTACGGTTCGGCAGCGACCGTACCCACCGACGGCTACGCCTACGTCGTGGCCGGGCTCATCCGCGGCGAGACGATCGTCGACGGGGTGCGCGGCAGCGGCTACCTCGTGCCGGGACTCGAGGGCATCGGCACGTTCGGCGAGCGCATCGCGCGGCTCGACCCGGACCTGGATCCCGACCTGATCGTCGTGCAGGGTTCGATCAACGACCGCCGCGAGCCGGCGGAGGGCTACGCGGATGCGGTCGGCGCCGCCTGGGACGCCCTGACCGCGCGGTACCCGTCGACTCCGATCGTGATCCTCGGGCCCGCCCCGCAGGTGCTGCCGGTGGAAGACGCGACCGCCCGCATCGACCGCACCCTGGCGGGGCTCGCGGCATCGCGCGGGTGGGCGTACATCTCACCCGTCACGGAGCAGTGGATCAGCCCGGCCGACTACGGGTGGATCATCGACACCGGCGAGATCGGCCGCAACCACCCGACGACGGCCGGACACGCGTATCTCGCCGAGCGCCTCGCGCGTGCCCTGGCGAGCCTCGCCCCCGCATCCTGAGCCCTGCGCAGGGCGTCAGACCGGTGAGAGGTCGGGCAGGAATCGGGTGCCGAACTCGTGCCGGAGCGCACTCCGCGCCGCCCACCAACCCCCTAGTCCGTGCACACCCGGCCCGGGACTCGTCGACGCCGAGCAGAGGTAGACGCCCTTCATGGGGGTGCGCCACGGGTCCGGGCTCAGCGTCGGCCGGCGCAGCAGTTGGAGCAGGCTGGGGGCGCCCGCGGAGATGTCGCCGCCCGGGTAGTTGGGGTTGTCGCGAGATATCTCGACGGCGTTGCGCGAGTGCGACGCGAGGATCGTGTCGCGGAATCCGGGCGCGAACCGCTCGATCTGACGGACGATGGCCTCCTCGCGATCGGCGGGGGACCCTGCCGGCACGTGCGTGTAGGCCCACAGCGTGTGGGCATCTCCCGGGGCCCGCCCGGAATCGAAAAGGGACGGCTGCGTGACGAGCACGTAAGGGGCCTCGCTCAGGCGCCCCGCCGAGACCGCGTTCTCGGATGCGGCGACCTCCGCCCGCGTACCGCCGACGTGCACCGTCGCGGTGCGGCGGAGCGACGCATTCGCCCACGGCACGGGGTCGGAGAGCGCGAAGTCGACCTTCGCGACCCCGCCGCCGTAGCGGAAGCGTTCGAGCGCGGCCCGATAGGGGGTCGGGATCGCGTCGCCCGCCATCCGGATCAGTGCGTCGGGAGTGACGTCGAGCAGCACCGCGCGCGCGGGCGGCAGCTCGGCGAGCGACCGCACCTCGTGCCCCGTGACGATCTCGCCGCCGTGGGCGCGCAGGTCGTCGGCCATCGCGTCGATGATGGCCCCACTGCCGCCGATGGGCACCGGCCATCCGCGCGCGTGTCCGTAGGCGGCGAGCGCCAGACCGCCGCCCGCCCCGGCGATGCTCGGCTGGCGCAGAATCGTGTGCGCCGCAACGCCGGTCATCAGCGCGGGCGCGTTCTCTTCGCGGAAGCGCAGGTTCCACAGCGGCGAGCCCTGCTCGAGCGCGCGCAGGCCGAAGCGGAGGGCGGTGACCGGGTCGCCGGGCACGCGCAGCAGCGAACCGCCGGTGAAGTCGGCGACGGATGCGGAGTGCCGGGCCAGCGGCGCCATCACGCGCGCATAGGCGGGCCCGTCGACGCCGAGCTCGGCCGCCGTCCGGCCGAGATCACGGTAGGCGACGACCGCGCGGCCGCCGTCCAACGGGTGCGCGTAGGAGATGTCGGGCACGGCGAACTCGACGCGCGAGGCCAGCGCGAACTCCCGGAAGAACCGCGACTCGAACGCCAGCGGATGCACCGCGGAGCACACGTCGTGCAGGAATCCGGGCAGGGTCAGCTCCCGGGTGGCCGCGCCCCCGCCCGCGTGGTCCGACCGTTCGTACACGCGCACCTGGAGCCCCGCGCGGGCGAGGGTCACGGCGGCGGCCATCCCGTTCGGCCCGCTGCCGACGACCACGACATCGAGTTCCGCCGTCACGACGTCGACGCGCCTTCCCCGCGGGGTGCGGGCGAGTCGTCTTCCGCCGTCTCCGAGATCTCTCGGTCGGCGGTGCTCGCCCCGACCGAATGGGCGGGGATGCCCTCGGCCAGGTAGGCGAGTCGGTGCAGCGTCTCGGCGTTGCGCCAGCGGAGCGGGATGTCGAGCAGCGGCCCGGGGATCCACGCCCCCGGCCCCGCCACCGCTTCCTCCTGGATGCGGACGAGGGTCTTCTCGCCGTGCGCCTTCACGTCGATCGCGACGCGCGCCTCCCCCATCGGCCACCCCTTGGCGCGGAGCACGAAGCGTCGTCCGGCCTCGTACTCGAGCACCTCGGTGACGTCATCGATGAGAGCCGGCCAGACCCCGAACGAATGGTGAAGCCGGGAACCGACGGCCGGCCAGTCGCCGGAAACGTCCCGCATCCGGGACGCGCCGACCACCCACACCGGGAACAACCACCCGTTGTCGAAGACCCGGAAGACATCCTCCGGGGTGCAGGCCAGGATCCTCACGTTGCGAGCCATACGTCATCCTTTCTCGGAAGGGGGCGGGTGTCGAAATCTGCGGATGCCTCAGCGGCGGGCCGCGAGAACCCGCCATCCGGTCGCCGCCCCGAGGGCGGCGGCCGCCGCTCCCGTGACGCTCAGGGCCCGGCGGTGGCGGATCGCCCACGTCTGCACGCTGCCGCCTCGCGCTTCGGCCGAGAAGACGCCGTGCGCGCCATGATCTCCGGGAACCGGCTCGTAGAGGTTCGGCGCCATCATGGGTTCGTGGTGATCGGGGGCCAGCTGACCCTCGTAGGCGTTCTTGGCGAGGTACCAGTCCATGAAGCGGCCGGCGAAGCGCGTGCCGAGCACGAGGCCGACGGTCGACTCGCCCACCCAGGTGCGCCGCCGCGGGGTATCGGCCACGTCCGCGATCGCGCGCGCACCGACCTCGGGCTGGTAGATCGGCGGGACGGGCTGCGGGTGGTCGGAGAACGTCGACTTGACCCACCCGAACTGCACGGTGTTCAGGGCCGGCATGTCGACGATCGAGACGGCGACGGGGACCTTGCCGTGCGTGAGTTCGGCGACAACCGAGTCGGTGAACCCGTGGATGGCGTGCTTCGCGCCGCAGTACGCCGACTGCAGGGGGATGCCGCGGTGCGCCAGGGCCGAACCGATCTGGATGACCTGCCCGCGCTGGCGGGGCACCATCCGGCGGAGCGCGGCGCGGGTGCCGTTGACGACGCCGAAGTACGTGACGGCTGTAGCCCGTTCGAAGTCGGCCCGATCGGTGTCGAGGAACTCCGAGATCGTGCCGGTCATCGCGTTGTTGACCCACAGGTCGATGGGCCCGAGTTCGCGCTCGATCTCTTCCGCGGCGGCCTCGACCGCCGTGGCGTCGGCCACGTCGACCGATACGCCGTAGCCGCGCTGGCCGATCTTCTCGATGTCGGCGACGGTTCCGTCGATGCCGTCCTGCCCGCGAGCGAGCACGGCGACGTTCCACCCCCGGCCGGCGAGTTCGCGTGCGGTGGCGCGGCCGAGGCCCGCCGTTCCGCCGGTGACGACCGCGACTCCGCGGGAGGATGTGGATGGCACGGCGAACCTCTTCCAATGGGGGCTGTGCCAGCCACCCTACGAACGCGGCCCATCTGCCATCGGCGCTTGCCAGACCGCTCCGCGCAGAGTAGGTCGGATGCGGTTCCTCACGCCCCGCGGAACGCCCGCGCGCCCCGCCTGTGCGCGCAAGCACGGGGCAGAATGCAGAAAATCCCAGGCATGACCTGGGATTTTCGCGTGTGCCCCCGACTGGAGTCGAACCAGCGACCTACGGTACCGGAAACCGGCGCTCTATCCACTGAGCTACGGAGGCGTACCGATCGAGATTAGCATCCGCGAGCGGCCGCCGAGCACGCGGGGCGGGTCGGGGCCGCGTTACGGATAGCCGACGGTCCAGAGGACGAGGGTCGCCAGGAGCTGGGATCCGATGGCGGTGCCGAGCGTCACCCGCCGCCAGGCCCGCGACGAGCTGAGCTTCTCGTGGCCGAGGAGCGGCGCCACCGGCAGGAGGAGCCGGAACAGGCTCTGCTGCGGCAGGAACACCGCGAAGAGGTACAGCCCGTAGCTCACGGTGTAGACGCCGATCACGAGCCCCAGGCGCCGGAACGGCTTCGACCAGACGAACAGGGCGAACGCGGCGATGACGGCCAGCACGATCAGGATGCCGAAGACCCCGAGGAAGTTCCAGGCGAACAGGAACCAGGGCGTCAGCGGAACGAATTGCACCGGCCCGAGGAACGGACGCCACCAGGACGTCTCGGTCAGCACGTATGCGTGCGGCAGATCGGTCGTGATCTCCACGATCCACGACCACGACAGGCCCGCGGCGGCGATCGAGACACCGGCGACGATCAGGCCGATGACCTGGCCGCGTGGGAACGGATCGATACGGTGGCGTGCCCAGCGCACGAGGAACACGATGCCGAGCGCCAGGGCGAGCACCAGCGCGCCCGGGCGGGTGTACGCGGCGAGCACCCCGACCGGGGCGATCCAGGCGTAACGGCGACGCACCGCGAGCCACAGTCCCAGGAAGAGCAGGAAGAGGAACAGCGACTCGGCGTAGGCCACCATGAAGATGAACGACAGCGGACCGAAGCTGAACAGGATGACCGCCCACCGCGCCTGGCTCGGCGCCGTCACGGCGCGAAGCAGCAGGAAGAGCATGATCGTGGCACCGGCGCTGAACAGGATGCCGAGCAGCACCCCGCTGAGCTGCCACCCCCACCCCGTCGCATCCGAGACCCACCGTTCGAGCACCGGGAAGATCGGCATGAACGCCCAGTCGTTCGGGAACACGGCGCCGGTCGTGTCGACCGGGAGCTCCGCCGGGTACCCGATCCGGGAGATCCGTCCGTAGCGATCCGCATCCCACGCGGTGAGGAACGACAGGAAGTCGCCCACGGGCAGCCCCTGCGCGCCGAAACTCCACGAGAACGCTTTCGAGAATCCGTACCAGATCGCGAGCATCGCGAGGCTCAGCACCCGACCGATCACCCAGATCCACGTCACGCCGACGAGATCGCGTCGAGTGACGGGGCGGACCCGGGGGTCGGGGCGGATCACATCGTCGAACCAGGTGACGACTCCCGCGCGCGCCCGGGACAGGGCGGCGGGGAGGCGGCCGGTGCGTGCGTCCGTCGTCGGGCGGGACGAGCCGGTGGCGGTCACGGGATCCTTTCCGCGCCAGCGGCGCTCACGAAGCGTGCGGATGCGGCGATCCGTCACTGGAGGATCATGCCATGCCCCGCCCCGCCGCCCGGTGAACGCGGCCCGCACGAGACGCACCGGAGGCGCGTGAACGGGATGCTGACCAACCCTTGACGTTCTCCTGACCGGGTGATGACGGTCGATTCACGAGGCTGGATTCACGCTCACCGTCGGCCGGAGAACCGGCCCTTACGCGAAGGAACGAATCATGCCTCGACGACACCGCTCCGCACTCCCCCTGCTCGCTCTGCCCGTCGCCGGAGTGTTCGCGTTGACGGGCTGCGCCGCCACCGCGGCGGAGGCCGCTCCCGCCGCGACGGCCGCGACGGCGCCGACCGACTCCGAGGTGCAGGCGCTGTTCGAGGAGTGGAACACCGCGCTCGCCACGGGAGACCCGGAACAGGTGAACGAGTATTACGCCGAGGATGCGGTGCTTCTGCCGACGGTGGCCCCCGGCATCCACGACACCCCCGAGGAACGCCTCGAGTACTTCGAGGGGTTCCTTCAGAACGAACCTTCCGGGGAGATCACCGAGGGTGTGGTTCGCGATCTCGGGGACGGATTCGTCTCCCACTCCGGCCTCTACACCTTCACGATGGGCGCGACCGGGGACGTCGTGCCGGCCCGGTTCACGTTCGTCTACCAGGAGGTCGACGGCGAGTGGTTGATCGTCGAACACCACTCGTCGAAAGAGCCGTCCGCGGAGTAGGCGCTCGTCGTCCCCTCTCCTCGATCCGCCCCGTCCGCCGCACGCCCAGAAGAGGGTGAGACCATCTGTCGTGCTTGTTCTGATCGTGGAAGACGATCCATCCATCGCCGACTCGCTTCGCGAGGGTCTCACGCGGTACGGCTACGAGGTCGAGTGGGTGATGACCGGGAGGGAGGCGCTCGCCGCCGCTCCTCCCGACCTCATCCTGCTCGACCTCGGGCTGCCCGATATGGACGGACTCGACGTGTGCCGCCAGCTTCGCGCCGTGTCGAACGTGCCCATCATCGTGATCACCGCACGGGGCGATGAGGTCGACACGGTCGCGGGACTCGAAGTAGGCGCCGACGACTACGTCGCCAAGCCGTTCGGCGTGCGCGAGATCGTGGCACGGATCCGTGCGGTGACCCGCCGCCACGCGGGCGATGCCCCGGCGATGGGCGGCACACGCGACGAGGTCGCACCCCCGCCCATCGACGTGGGCACCGTATCGATCGACGTCGCTGCGCGACGAGTGCGACGAGGCGACGGCGAGGTGGCACTCGCCCCCAAGGAGTTCGACCTCCTCGTCGCGCTCACCCGCCGCGCGGGTTCGGTGCTCACCCGCGAGTCACTCATCGACGAGGTATGGGACAGCCACTGGTTCGGCTCGACACGCACCCTTGACGTGCACGTGTCGGCGCTCCGCCAGAAGCTCGGACCGGACGTCGTGATCACGACCGTTCGGGGGGTCGGTTTCCGAGTGGAGCGCGCCGATGCGCCGTAGGCTCGTCACGTCGTACCTGGTGATCGTCACGATCGCCCTCATCGCGTTCACGTTGCCGGTCGGGCTGAATCTCAGTCAACTGCTGCGCGACGGCCAGCGCGAGGTCGCCCTGAGAGAAGCACGCACGATCGCGGTGCTCCTCGCGACGGCGACAGAAGCTGACGAGGCCACCGCGCGCGGCGCGCGACTGGCGCTGGTACAGCTCCGCGACGAGGTCGAAGACCAGACCGCCGGACGGGTCGAACTCATCGGCACCGACCGCGAACCCGCCCTCGGGCGCGCGGTCGTCGGCGCCCAGGACGTGGACTTCGACGCGGCCCTGGCAGGCGAGGAGAGCGTCCGATCCCTCGACGAATCCGTGCTGGGTGAGAAGGGGCTCCAGGTCACCGTTCCCGCCACAACCGACGAGGGCCGTGTCGACGGTGCCGTGCGGGTGACCGTACCGAGTGCGCCGGTGGATGCTCAGGTGCAGAGCATCTGGCTCTTCCGGCTCGGCGTGGGTTCGATCGTCCTCGTGCTGTCGGTGATCGTGAGCGCGGTTGTCGCGACGTCGATCCTGCGCCCGCTCCGGCTTCTGGACGCGATGGCCGGCCGCATCTCCGACGGCGACGTGAAGGTCCGCGCGAACCTCGACGAGATGGGTCCCCCGGAGATGCGACGCCTCGCCGACACCCTCAACGAAGCCGCCCGGCGGATCGACGTCCTCCTTTCCGCTCAGCAGGCGTTCACGGCGGACGCGTCGCACCAGCTGCGAACGCCGCTCACCGCGCTCCGCCTGGGACTTGAGAACCTGCACGATCGCCTGCACGATCCGGACGACAAGGCCGCCGTCGATCGCGCCCTGCGCGAATCCGGTCGCCTCAGTCGACTCGTCTCCGACTTGCTCGCGCTGGCGCGAAGCCAAGCACCGTCGGGCGCACCCGCCGCGATCGACGTCGGTGCGGTGCTCGGCGAGCGCGGTCGCTTCTGGGCGGAATCCGCCGAGGACGCGGGTGTCCGGATCGTCGTCGAGATGGCGTCCGCAGAGCGACACGTCCGCGCGACGACCGGCCATCTCGAGCAGGCGCTCGACAACCTCATCGACAACGCGCTCCGGGCAAGTCCCGCCGGCGGCATCGTGACCATCCGCGAGTCGACTCTGTCCTCGGGGGCGCTCATCGAGGTGATCGACCACGGGCCGGGGATGTCGGCGGAGGACCGGGCGCGGGCGTTCGATCGCTTCTGGAGCACGACGGTCGGGGGTTCCGGATTGGGGCTGGCGATCGCCCGCGAACTCGTGGAGCACGACGGCGGAGCAATCACCCTCGTCGACACACCGGGGGGCGGGCTGACAGCTCGGCTTCTGCTGACCCGTATCCTCACCGAGCACGTGCCCGGCTGATTCCCCCGCCGCAGCATCCGCCGGCGGACCGCACCTCAGACCAGGAACCAGCCGTCCAGCAGGCCCGGGTTGTGCGCGTGCACGAGCACCGCGAAGACGACCGCGTCGAACAGCAGGTGCACGGTCACGACATAGCCGAGCGACCGGGTGCGCAAGAACACGAAGCCTTGCAGCAATGCGAAGGGGATGGTGAGCACCGGACCCCACGCGCGGTAGCCGAGCTCCCAGAGGAAGGAGACGAAGACGATCGTCTGCAGAACGTTCGCGGCCGGCATCGGCAGGTGCCGACGCAGGAGGGCGAAGACCGTGCAGATGAAGAACAGTTCGTCCCAGATCCCGACCGCTCCCACCCCGACGAACAGCCGCGCGATGAGTTCGGGCGAGTCGACGACGGGCCAGTTCTGGTAGACGCCCGAGGTGATGAAGTAGAACGGCAGAATCGCCCATCCCAGCACCAGCACCGCCGCGAGCCACGCCCACTGGAAGCGCGTCCACGTCCCGCCTCCTCGCCAAGGGAAGCGGATGGCGCGATCGCGGTACACGAACCGCGAGATCGCATAGGGCACCACCACGGCGCCGCCGAGCGCGAGCGTGAATCGCAGCATCGCGACGTTGTCGAGCTCGGCCGCGAGCGGGATGGCGCTCACGATCAGCATCCCGGCCGCGATGAGCGACAGGTCGCGAAGAAGCGACGGCGCCCGAGGCCCGTCGGGCACGAGCGGGTTCTGCGGCCTGCGTCGATCCCACGCCCACGCGGTGAGCAGCCCCGCGGCGAGCAGCAGCCAGCCGAGCCAGGGGGTGAGCAGCACGAAGAACGCCGGAGCGGCGAGGCAGGTGAGGAGGGCGGGAACGACGGCGCCGACCCGGAGCTCTCGGACGGCGATCTGCTCGCGTTCGGCGATCACCTCAGGCCCCCGGCCGCACGTACGCGAGGTCTCGGATGGCGCGCCCGACACGTTCGCCCTTGCGCTCGAACGCCGTCCGCACTCGCCCCTCGAACCGGGGCGCCCAGTCCCCCTCGAAACCGCGGGTCAGATCGTCCGCCCGGTCGAGGACGTCGCGCATCTGCACCGCGTAGTCCTCCCAGTCCGTCGCGAGTCGCAGCGTTCCCCCGGGGCGCAGGACGCGCGCGGCCAGCGGGGCGAACTCCGGCTGCACGAGGCGCCGCTTGGTGTGCTTGTTCTTGTGCCACGGGTCGGGGAAGAAGATCCACAGCTCATCGACGGATGCCGCCGGCAGCAGGTGTGCGAGCACCTCGGGCGCGTTCGCCTCGACCAGGCGCAGGTTCCGCACGTCCGCGCGCTCGGCGTCGAGCATCGTGCGGGCAAGACCGGCGCGGAACACCTCGACCGCGAGGAAGTCCGCATCCGGTCGCGTGGTCGCGGCGTGCATGATCGCGTGCCCCTGACCCGATCCGATCTCCACGATGAGCGGCGCCCGGCGCCCCCACACCGCCTCCGGATCGATCTCGGCCCCGGGCGCGATGCTCGTCACCGCCTCCCCGCGCACAACGTCGAGCACGAGGGCGGGCGCGAGCTCGCTCCACGCGCGATCCTGCGCTTCGGTCATCCGTCCGCTCCGCCGAACGAAGGAGACGGGACGGTCGCGGAAGGAGCCGGATGCGGGGTCGGTCACCCTCCGAGCGTAATCAGCGCGCGGGCTGCGCGTGATCACGCGGCCCCCGAACGCCCTTTCGGCGCCCGCTCAGGCCGTGACGAAGTCGATGAGTTCCTCGACGCGTCCGAGCAGCGCGGGCTCCAGGTCACGGTAGGAGTGCACCGACGCGAGGATCCGCTGCCAGGCCCGGGCGAAGTCCGCCTGGTCTCGCGCCGGCCAGCCGAGCGCGCGGCAGACGCCGGTCTTCCAGTCGGTGCCGCGGGGCACCTCGGGCCACGCCCGGATGCCGACCGCCTGCGGAGTCACGCACTGCCACACGTCGATGTACGGGTGGCCGACGATCCGCACGTGCGCGCCGTGCCGGCCGCGCTCCACCGCCTGCGCGATGCGGGCCTCCTTCGACCCCGTCACCAGGTGGTCGACCAGTACCCCGTACCGGCGCTCGGCGTTCGGCGGCTCCGCATCCAGTAGGTCCGAGAGCAGATCGACGCCCTGCAGATACTCCACCACCACGCCTTCGACCCGCAGGTCGTCGCCCCACACCTTCTCCACGAGTTCGGCGTCATGCCGCCCCTCGACCAGGATCCGGCTCGGTCGCGCGACGCGGGCGCGCGCATCGGCGACGGCGAAGGATCCGGATGCGGTCCGCTTCGGGGCGCCAGCGGCGGCGGGCGGCGCCGCCACGAGCACGACAGGGGCGCCGTCGACGAGGAAACCAGGCCCGAGCGGGAACATCCGTCGGCGCCCGTGCCGGTCTTCGAGCTCCACCAGCCCGCCCGTCACCGACATCACCGCGCCGCAGTAGCCGTCCTCCGCCACCTCGACCAGGAGATCGCGCGAGGCCGGGATCCGCGCGAGCTCGCGCTGGTGCTTCGCGCGCCATCCCGCGGCGAGAACATCGTGTCCGTATCGGTCGTCCATCGGGGGGTCAGCGTACCCACGCGAAGCGCCCGAGGACGGCAGCGACCCGCGTGCGTGCCATCCCGGGCAGAACACAAGATCCACTGCATAGACTTCACGCGGGGGCGCGTTCGTGCCCGGAGGAGGCAACGGATGCGCGCGCGCGGGAGTCTCGCCCTGGCCGCCGTCTGCGCGGTGGTCCTCCTCGGTGCGGCGCCCGCATCCGCCGCCGATCCGGTCACGCTCGAATCGGGCTACGTCCTCGACGAAGCCGCCGTGCTCGGCTCGGACGAGATCGACGCCGCCGAGGTGCGCCTCGACCAGCTCGCCGACGACACGGGCCTGGACCTCTGGGTCGTCTTCGTCGACCGGTTCAGCAATCCCGCAGATGCGGAGGGCTGGGCGAACGCCGCGGCCCAGCAGAACGGTCTCGGGACCAACCAGTATCTGCTGGCGATCGCGGTCGACGCGGGTCAGTACTACCTCTCCGGCGACGCCGCCGGCCCCCTCGACGAGAACCAACTGTCGACCATCGAGCAGCAGAACGTGCTGCCGGAGCTGCGTGACCAAGACTGGAACGGCGCGATCGCCGCCGCCGCCGACGGCATCACGGATGCGGCCACCGGCGGCTCGGGTGCCGGTGACGGATCCTCCGGGGTCGATGCGGGAGTCGTGATCGCGGTCATCGCCGGTGTCGCAATCGTGGCCGTGGTCATCTTCTTCGTGGTGCGCAGCCGCCGTCGCCGGCCGGGCTCGGCGGGTGCGACTTCGGGTTCGGGTTCGGCCTCGGGTTCGGCTCCGGCCGAGAGCACCGCCGACCTCGCCCGACGCGCGTCCGCAGCGCTCGTCGAAACCGACGACGCGATCCGCACCGGTGAGCAAGAGCTCGGCTTCGCGACCGCCGAGTTCCCCGCATCCGCCACCGCCGATTTCACGGCGGCCCTCAGCGCCTCCCGCGCCGAGCTCGACCGCGCGTTCTCTCTGCGCCAGAAGCTCGATGACGAGGTCGCCGACTCCGACGAACAGGTGCGGGCGTGGCACTCCGAGGTGCTCGCGCTCTGCGCGCAGGCGACCGGCCGGCTCGAAGAGCAGTCCGAACGGTTCGCCGCGCTTCGCCGGCTCGGCGCCGACGCGCCCGCCGCGATCGAGCGACTCGGCGCGCTCCGCACGGCCGCCGGCGACGCCCTTCCCGCGGCGGCCGACCGGTTGGCGCGGCTCGAGGCGACCTATGCCGGGTCGGCGCTCGTCACCGTCGCCGACAACGTCGCACAGGCGCAGCACCGGCTCGGCTTCGCCGACGAACAGCTCACCGCGGCCCGTGCGGCCCTCGCTACGGGCGACACCGGATCCGCGGCACTCGCGCTGCGCGCCACGGAAGACGCGCTGTCGCAGGCGCAGGGTCTCGCGCAGGCCGTGCGGACGCTCGACGAACAGCTCACCGCAGCGGCGGCGCAGGTGCCCGTCCTCCGCGCCGAGATCGAGCGGGAGATCGCCGCATCCGCCGCGCTGCCCGACCCGGACGGGCGCCTCGCGGCGGCCGTTGCCGGGGCGCGCGCGGAGACCGACGCCGACCGCGCCGCGAGCGACCCCGTCGCGGCGCTGCAGCGCCTGCAGACGGCCGACGCCGAACTGGACGCGCTGCTTGCCGCCGCGCAAGACTCCGCCGCCCGCACCGAACGCGCCCGGCAGCTGCTCGGACCTGCCCTGACCCAGGCGCAGGCGCAGATCTCGGCCGCGGAGGACTTCATCGCGGCGCGGCGCGGCGCCGTCGGCGCGACCGCCCGCACGCGGCTCGCCGAGGCGGGAGCGAGCTTCGCCCAGGCACGGCAGGAGCAGTCGGCGGATGCCGAGCGCGCCCTGCAATCGGCGCAGCGGGCCAGCCAGCTCGCAGCATCCGCCATCGACTCGGCCCGCGGCGACGTCGACGGTTTCGCCCCGACCGGAGGCGGCTCGGACATGGGCGCCATGCTGGGCGGCCTGCTCGTCGGCTCGATCCTCGGCGGGGGCCGCCGCAGCAGCGGGTTCGGCGGCGGATTCGGCGGGGGCGGATTCGGCGGTGGGTCACTCGGCGGCGGATCGCTCGGCGGCGGGTCGCGGAGCGGATTCGGCGGCGGGCGCTCACGCAGCGGCGGCGGAAGTTTCGGCGGGGGCGGCCGCTCCCGCCGCGGTGGCGGCAGATTCTGATCCGGACCGGCACCCGCCGCATCCGGAATCGACCTCAAGGAAAGGAAACACGATGGCCAAGCAGTCCATCTTCGGACGCATCTCGACCCTCGTCCGGGCGAACGTCAACGCGATGATCGATTCTGCGGAAGACCCGCAGAAGATGCTCGACCAGCTCGTGCGCGACTACAGCAACAACATCGCCGACGCCGAGTCGGCGATCGCCGAAACGATCGGCAACCTGCGCCTCCTCGAGCGCGACCACCAGGAAGACGTCCAGGCGGCAGCCGAGTGGGGCAGCAAGGCGCTCGCGGCGAGCCGCCGCGCCGACGAGATGCGGAACGCCGGCAACGGGGCGGATGCCGACAAGTTCGACAACCTCGCCAAGATCGCTCTGCAGCGCCAGATCTCCGAGGAGAGCCAGGCCAAGGCCGCCGCACCTCAGATCGCTGCGCAGACCGAGGTCGTCGACAAGCTCAAGGACGGCCTCAACGGCATGAAGACGAAGCTCGAGCAGCTGCGCACCAAGCGCAGCGAACTGCTCGCGCGGGCCAAGGTCGCCGAGGCGCAGAACAAGGTGCACGACGCGATCAAGAGCGTCAACGTGCTCGACCCGACGAGCGACATCGGCCGGTTCGAAGACAAGATCCGCCGCCAGGAGGCGCTCGCGCAGGGCAAGGCGGAGCTCGCCGCCTCGAGCCTCGACGCCCAGTTCGAGAGCCTCGACGACATCGGTGAACTGACCGAGGTCGAGGCCCGGCTCGCCGCGCTCAAGGCCGGCGGGTCGACGCAGGGCGCTCTCGGCGCCGGCGCCGAACCGCAGGCCGCGCCGCAGCAGCAGATCTCGCAGCAGCTGCCGCACCAGCAGTGATCTCCGACGGGGCCGCGTTCGCGCGGCCCCGTCGCTCCCCCGAGGAGTCCCCGTGACCCGTTTTCTCATCGTTCCGCAGTGGCAGGGCTCTCCCTCCGCGCGGGCCATGAATCTCATCGACGGCGCCGACGCCATCGCCGGAGACCTGCCGCGCAGTGCGTGCGAGCGCGTCCCCGTGCCGCTGGAAGCGGGCGACGAGCTCGGCACGGGCGTGCACCGTTACAGCGCACTCCGCCAGGTGCGGTTGGCGCTGGATGCGGCGTTCGCCCCGCTCACGGAACGCGCGTTGACGATCGGCGGTGACTGCAGCGTGGCCGTCGCGGGCGTCGGGCACTCTGCCGCGGACCACGGTCGGGTGGCCGTCGTCTGGGCCGACGCTCACCCCGATCTGCATTCCCCCGAAACCTCGACCTCGCAAGCGTTCGGGGGCATGGCTCTCCGCGCCGTCCTGGGTGACGGCGCTCCCGAACTGACTCTCCCGTCCGGCACCGTGCGGCCGAGCGATGTTATCCTCGTCGGTGCCCGCGCCCTCGATGACGCCGAGGTCGACTACATCGCGGCGCACGGCATCCGGATCATCGATTCCGAGGCGCTCCGCGATCCCGCCGCGCTGGCGACTGCTGTGGCCGAACTCGGCGTCGACGCGGTCCACGTGCACGTGGACGTGGATGTGCTCGACCCCGCCGAGATGCCCGGGGTCAAGGCGTCCGAACCGTTCGGTGCGGGGCTTGCCGACCTGATCGCCGCGATCAAGGAACTGCGCGCGGCGACCCCGCTGGCCGGCGCGTCGCTGGCCGGCTTCGCGCCGGCTTCGGCGGCGAGCGCGCCGGATGACATGGGAACCCTGCTGCGACTGATCGGAGCCCTCGCATGAACGCTCGTCCCGCACCGGCCGGATGGCGCGAGCGCGCCGCAGCGGCCGTCGAACGCGGCCGTAGGATCGACCGCTTCATCCCCGCGGCGCTCCTCGACTCCCCGATCAGCCGCGCCGGTTACCTCTACGGCTGCGCCGTCGGGTGGGTCTGGGGAACCATCTGGAGCCGCGGACGCATCGAACGGCACGGATCGCTCTTCGTCTTCCGCGGCCTCCCCGAGTGGGCGTTCCCCCGCGGGGGCGTCTGCGTCGGGCACTGCTTCCTGACCGGTGACGCGCCGGTCGACGACCGGCTCCTCGCCCACGAGAGCACGCACGAACGGCAGTGGCGGCGGTACGGCTTCCTCATGCCGGTGCTGTACCGGTTCGCCGGGCGCGATCCGCTGCGCAACAGGTTCGAGATCGAAGCCGGGCTCGAGGACGGCAACTACCTCCCCCGCACCCGCCGCCCCGCGGCCTGACCCCTCCGCCGCCCGGCGTCCCCGCCGCTCGGCGTCCCCGCCGCTCGGCGTCCCCTCGGCCTGACTCCCCCGCCGCATCCGGCGCCCTGCGCCCGCCGCCCGTCCGGATGCCCTGCGTGCGACGCCCGGCATCCGGCGGTCCGGGATCCGGCCGGCGTACGACGCTGGACGCCCGGCGGTCCGGCATCCGCCGGCATTCCTCGCTCACATGGCGCAATCCGCCGGGCCCGGCGACCGATCGCGACACGTGAGCCCGCGAGGGCCTCGCTCACGTGGCGCAATGCGCGTGGGCCGGCGGCAGATCGCGACACGTGAGCCAGCGAGGCGCTCACGCCACCCGGGCACCCCACCTCACTCGGGCACCCCACCTCGCTCACGTGGCGCAATCCGCCGCCCCACGCGACCAATCGCGACACCTGAGCCCGCACGGGCCTCGCTCACGTGGCGCAATCCGCGTAGGCGGGCGGCAGATCGCGACACGTGAGCCAGCGAGGCGCTCACGCCACCCGGGCACCCCACCTCACTCGGGAACCCCACGCCACCCGAGCACCCCACCTCGCTCACATGGCGCAATCCGCCGCCCCACGCGACCAATCGCGACACCTGAGCCCGCACGGGCCTCGCTCACGTGGCGCAATGCGCGTGGGCGGGCGGCAGATCGCGACACGCGAACGCGAACGCGCGCGAACGTGCACGGCGTGGCAGCGCGGGCGGAGCTCAGCGGTGGATGACGGCCGCGAAGCGCTCGGGGGTGCGGATGCGGTCGGCAGGGATGCCGTGGGCCTCGGTGAGGTGGTCGACGATATCGGCCGTGCCGAGGTATCCCCCGAGCAGAGTCACCGAGGTGCCGCACGCCTCTTCGGTGCACAGCATCTCGTCGGCCCACGCGATGACCGCACGGCTGAGCGCACTGCCGGGGGCGCACGCGCGCCCGGTGCCCGGAGCGCCACTGCGCTGCGAGCGGGCAAGCCAGGTGATCGTCATGCGCGCCGGAACCGTGATGTCGACGATGTCGCTCTCGTCCGGAACCTCGACGAACACGCGGCCGGTCGAGCAGAGCGGCAACGTCGTCAGGAGCATCTCCAGGTCGGAGAGCGACGACTCGTCGGCCGTCACCAGATGCTGCGCACGCACGTGCTTGGATGCACGGCAGGCGCTGGCGCTGTGGGTGAGGTTCTCGGACATGACTCGTTCATCCTACCCCTCTGAAGGCAAGGCTCGCCTAACTCGGTCACGATCTCCCGACGACGCTCGGCGACGAGCGACCCACCCGGCGCGAGCGACCCAGCGAGCGACTCAGCGGGGAGCGATCAGGATGCGGCGCAGCTCGGCGAGTTCGTCATCCGAGACACCGGCGGCACGAAGGTAATCCGCCGGATCGCCGTGCGAGCCGCGCAGCCGCTCGAGCAGACCCCGCATGGCGGGTTCGGGTGATCCGGTGACGAGTTCTTCCAGGTGGACCGCATCCGGATGCGCCCGGCGCAGCCACGAGACGATCCGCCTCGCGCGTTCCGGGTCGAGGTTCGCCGCCGTGCGTGCGTAGTCAGCCACCACGGCGTCCTCCTCGACGCCCGCGGCCGACAGGATGAGCGCGACCGACACCCCCGTGCGGTCCTTACCCGCCGTGCAGTGCACCAGCACCGGCTGCGTTTCGATCACCGCACGCACGACCTCCACCAGGCGCGGCGCGCTCTCGTCGACGATATGCGCGTAGAGCTCGTCGAGGCTCATGTCGTTCTCGAAGAAGGAGGCGACCGAGCCCAGCACGAGCGGCACGCGCACCGTGTCGGCCACCGCGAGGTCACCGAGCGTCGGCTCGAGCGCCACCTCGTCGTCATCGCGCAGGTCGACGATCCGGCGCAGGCCGATCCCCGCGATCTGCGTGCGAGCCGGCTCGTCGATCCGCGCGAGCGATCCGGAGCGGAACAGCACCCCGGAGCGCGTCGTGCCGGTCGCCGCGGGCAGTCCCCCGACGTCGCGGAAGTTGACGGCGCCCGCCAGCGCCGGCGTCAGCGTACTCACGATGCCGAGCGCGGCGGAACCGGGTACCGGCCCGCGATGGCGACGCGGTTGAACGCGTTGATCGACACGAGGATCCAGCTGAGGGCCACGTACTCGGGTTCGGTCAGGATGGCGCCGACCCGGTCGTAGACGTCATCTGCGACGCCACCCTCATCGATGAAGGTGATGGCCTCGGCGAGCTCCAGACCGGCGCGCTCGCGCTCGGAGAAGACGCCCGATTCGCGCCAGGTCGGGATCTGCGCGATGACATCGGCGTCGAGCCCCGCGGTGAGACCGCGATCGACGTGCACCCGCACGCAGAAGGCGCATCCGTTCAGTTGCGAGGCGTGCAACTGAACGAGTTCTTTCAGGCGATCGTCGATGCCGCCGTCGGTCGCGACCTGTCCGACCGACTTCGCGAACGCCTCCAGCGCGCGGTAGGCGGACGGGGCGGACTTGGCGAGATGGACCCGGCGCTCTTCGCTCATAACGCCAGGGTAACCGCGTGTGACACCGAACGGACGGGTGGTCGGAACGGCGCGTAGCATTCTGCCGTGACCGACGACGCCGCGATTTCGACAGCCCTCCCCGATGACACCGCGGAGCGGGGTGCGGACTCCTTCGACGAGTTCTCGTTCCTGCCGGTGCAGGCCGCCGAGATCGGTCGCGTCGAGCCGCCCCCAAGGGTTCGGCGCGTTCGCCTGGGCCTGCCCGACGGGCGCACTCTGTCGGCGCTCCGCTATGGCGACAGTCCGCCGGTCGCGACGTTCCTCCATGGCGCGGGCCTGAACGCGCACACCTGGGACACGACGGTTCTCGCGCTCGGCCTTCCCGCGCTCGCGATCGATCTCGCCGGGCACGGCGACTCCTCGTGGCGGGATGACCTCGACTACTCCCCTGCCACGCTCGCACAGGACGTCGTGGCCGCCGTCGACGCGTGGACCGACCGACCGCAACTGCTCGTCGGCCACTCGCTCGGCGGACTCACGGCCGCGGCGGTCACCGCCGCGCGTGCGGACCTCGTCGACCGGCTCGTGATCGTCGACATCACCCCCGGCGTGAATCCGGATGCGGGCCCCCGCCAGGTGCGCGAGTTCTTCGCCGGCCCCACCGACTGGGCGTCCCGGGACGAGTTGGTGGACCGCGCGCTCGCCTTCGGTCTCGGCGGCAGCCGCGACGCGGCGGCGCGCGGTGTGTACCTGAACTCTCGCGTCCGCGCCGACGGACGGGTGGAGTGGAAGCACCACTTCGCGCACCTCGCTGCGGCGGCGGCCGCCGCATCCGCCTCTTCCGTTCCGACGCCGGGTGCCGGCGACCCGGTGCGGAACGTGCTCTCGCACTCCGGTTGGGACGATCTGGCCGCCGTCCACTCCCCTGTGCTGCTGATCCGCGGCGCCGAGGGATACGTCACGGAGGCGGATGCCGAAGAGTTCGGCGACCGTCATCCGACCGCCGCGATCGTCGTCGTCGACTCGCACCACAACGTGCACGAGGAGATCCCGGTCCGCCTCGCCGAACTGCTGCGGGACGAGGCCGCGCTCCTCTCCTCTTCCGGTGCGCCGACGCCGGAAGAGGTCGCCCGACCCTAACGGCTACGCCGCATTACGCCCGGGCGGCGCCCCTCCCGGGCACCCCGCTCTAGGCTGGTACACCGCACCGACCTCCCGCCATCACCCGCCCGCGCCCCGGGCGAAAGGACCTCATGTTCCGCCGCACATCTCTGGCCGCCGCCGCCCTGCTGGCCGCCGCCGCGCTCACCCTCACGGCATGCGCGGGCCCGTCCTCGCCCGTGGCCTCGACCGCCGGCCCCGCTGACCCCGCTGCGACCGTCTCGGTCCGTCTCGTCCTCGAGCCGACGAACCTCGACATCCGCGAGACGTCGGGCGCCGCGCTCGACCAGATCCTGATCGACAACGTGTACCAGGGGCTCGTGTCCCGGACGCCTCAGCAGGAGATCGTCCCCGCGCTCGCGAGCGACTGGACCGTGTCAGACGACGGACTCACCTACCAGTTCACGCTGCGCGACGGAGTCACGTTCCACGACGGCCAGGAACTCACGGCGCAGGATGTCGTCTGGTCGCTCACCCAGCACCGCGACACGGCGTCGTGGATCGATGCCAGCACGCTGGCGGGTCTCACCGGCATCACCGCCGACGGGCAGACGATCACCCTGACGCTCGCCGCCCCCGACTCGCAGCTGCTGTGGAACCTCACCGGCCGCGCGGGCGTCGTGCTGAAGGAAGGCGACACGGTCGACTACAAGACCGCCGCGAACGGCACCGGGCCCTTCACGCTCGACAACTGGACGCAGGGCGCGAGTATCACGCTGGCGCGGAGCGACAGCTACTGGGGCGAGCCCGCCGCGGCCGCCGAGGTCGCGTTCGAGTACATCCCCGACAACCAGGCCGCGCTGAACGCCGCGCAGGCGGGCGAACTCGACGTCGTCACCGGGTTCGACGCGAACCTGAAGGACCAGATCGAATCGAACGGCGACTTCGCCCTGTCGATCGGCGCCTCCACCGACAAGGGCACGCTGGCGTTCAACCAGACCTCGGGCCCGCTCGCCGACAAGCGCGTGCGCCAGGCCATCCGCCAGGCGATCGATCACGACGCGATCGTCGAGGCGCTCGGCGCCGGAGAGACCCTCTACGGACCGATCCCGTCGCTCGACCCCGGCTACGAGGACCTCTCCGACGTCGCCCCGTACGACCCGGATGCGGCCACCCAGCTGCTGGCGGATGCGGGCGCCGAGGACACCGAGCTGACCCTCACCATCCCGAACTTCTACCCGACGACGATCGCGCAGCTGCTGGTCTCCGACCTGAATGCGGTCGGCGTCACCCTCACGGTCAACTCGGTGGACTTCTCGACCTGGCTGCAGGACGTCTACACCAACCGCGATTTCGACCTGAGCTTCGTGCTGCACACCGAGGCGCGCGACTTCCAGAACTGGGCAAACCCCGACTACTACTTCACGTACGCGAACCCCGAGGTGACCGACCTGTACGCGCAGTCGCGGGCCGCGACGAGCGACGACGAGGCCGACTCGCTCCTCGCCGAAGCCGCGCGGATCGTGTCCGAGGACGCCGCCGCCGACTGGCTCTACAACGGCGCATCCGTCGCCGCCGTCTCCACCCAGGTCAGCGGCATGCCCGCCGACAACCTCAACGAGCGCCTGAACGTCGCCGAGTTGAGCAAGAGCGCCGGGTGATCCGATACGCGCTGACACGGCTGGCCCTGCTCATCGTGGGGCTCGCCGTCGCCAGCGCGATCATCTTCCTCGCGCTTCGGGTTCTGCCCGGTGACATCGCGCAGATGATCGCCGGAACCCAGTCGACGCCCGAGCAGGTCGCGGCCCTCCGCGACCTGCTCGGGCTCGACCAGCCGCTCCTCTCCCAGTACCTCGAGTGGATCGGCGGCGTCCTGCGGGGCGACCTCGGTACATCGCTCGTGACCGGCACGCCCGTGGCGAGCGAACTCTGGCAGAAGGCGCAGGTCACGGTGCCGCTCGGCGCACTCGGTCTGCTCATCGCCCTCGCGGTCGCCGGGCCGCTCGGCGTCGTCTCTGCGCTTCGCCGCGGGCGCGCGGGCGGCACCGCGATCGGCGTCACCGCGCAGGCCCTCGCCGCGGTGCCGACCGTATGGGCCGGCATGATGCTGGTCGTCGTCTTCGCGGTCTGGCTGGGCTGGTTGCCCGCGCAGGGCTTCCCGCGCGCGGGCTGGAGCGATCCCGCCGCGGCGTTCCGATCCCTTCTCCTGCCCGCCCTCACGATCGGCGTCGTCGAAGGCGCCATGCTGCTGCGCTTCGTGCGCTCTGCCACCCTCCAGGCCGTCGGCCAGGACTACGTCCGCACAGCCGCCGCCACCGGGCTCACCCGCACGAAAGCCCTCATCCGGCACGGCCTGCCGAACGTCGGGCTCTCGGTCGTGTCAGTGCTGGGCCTGCAGATCGCCGGCATCATCGTGGGCGCGGTCGTGATCGAGCAGCTCTTCGCGCTTCCCGGAATCGGCCGCATGCTGGTCGAGGACGTCGGCAGGCGCGACCTGCCGAAGGTGCAGGGCGAGCTTCTGGCGCTCACCGGGTTCGTGCTCATCATCGGCTTCGTCGTCGATCTCGTCCATCGCGCGATCGACCCGCGCCAGAGGGAGTCGTCATGACGCGAACGGATGCGGAACGCCGCTCGTGGCTGCGGCGCCTGTGGGCCTTGCCGACCGGCGTCTTCGGCTCGGTGGTCGTGCTCGTCATCGTCGCCACCGCGCTCGTGTCGCTGGTCTGGACGCCGTTCGACCCGCAGCTCACCAATGTCGCGGGCCGCTGGGCCGCACCGGGATGGCCGCACCTGCTCGGCACCGATGCGACCGGCCGCGACATCCTGAGCCTGCTGATGGCCGGATCCCGGACGACCGTCTTCGTCGCCGTCGGCGCGGGCGTGATCGCCACCGCGCTCGGTCTGACCCTCGCCACGATCGGCGCGCTCAGCGCCCGGTGGGTACGCGAATCGATCGCGGTGCTCGTCGACATCCTGATCGCCTTCCCCGTGCTCCTGATCGCCATGATGATCTCGGCGGTCTTCGGCGGGTCGCTCTGGGTCGTGGTGTGGGCCGTCGGCATCGGCTTCGGCGTCAACATCGCCCGAGTGAGCCGCCCGGAACTCCGCCGCGTGCTGCACAGCGACTTCATCGTCGCCGGACGCGCGGCCGGACTCACCCCCGCGCAGATCCTGTTCCGGCACCTGCTCCCCAACGTCGCCCCGGTCTTCATCGTGCAACTCTCGTGGGGGATGGCCGTCGCGGTGCTCGCCGAGGCGGGGCTGTCGTACCTGGGCTTCGGTGCCCCGGTGACGGAGGCGTCCTGGGGCGTGCTCCTGTCACAGCTGCAGCAGTACCTGTCGGTGCATCCGCTGTCGGTCGTCTGGCCGGGACTCGCCATCACCCTCACCGTGCTCGGATTCAACCTGCTGGGCGACGGCCTGCGGGACGCCACCGACCCGACCCTCTCGCACCGCGGCGGCAGCGCGCGCCGGGCACGCACGCACCTCCCGGGAGTGGTCGCATGAGTCTCGACGTACGCAATCTTTCGATCGACATAGACGGTCGACGGGTCGTCGACGATGTCTCCTTCCAGGTGCCCGACGGTGCGCGGGTCGGCATCATCGGCGAGTCCGGGTCGGGCAAGTCGCTCACTGCCCTCGCGATCCTCGGCCTCCTGCCCTACGGCGCGCACGCCGACGGCAGCATCCGCTGGAACGGTCGCGAGCTCCTGGGACTCCCCGACCGCGACCTGGCGGCCGTCCGGGGCGCCGAGATCGGCATCGTCTTCCAGGAGCCACAGACGGCGCTGAACCCCATCCGCACGGTCGGTCGGCAGATCAGCGATCCCGTCCGCATCCGCGAGCGCCTCTCCCGCGGCGACCGGCGCGCCCGCGCCATCGCCGACGCCGAGCGCGTGCGGCTGCACGACCCGGCCCGCATCGTCGATCGCTACCCGCACCAGCTCTCCGGCGGTCAGCGCCAACGGGTCGCGATCGCCGTGGCGCTCGCGTGCCGCCCGCAGTTGCTACTCGCCGACGAACCGACGACGGCGCTGGACGTCACCATCCAGGCCGAGATCCTCGACTTGCTGCAGGGTCTCGTCTCGGATGCGGGCATGTCGCTCGTCTTCATCACCCACGACCTCGCCGTGCTCTCGCAGATCGCCACGCACGCGATCGTGCTCGAACACGGTCGGATCGCCGAGTCCGCCCCCGTGCACGAACTTCTCACCGCTCCGCGATCGCGCGTCGCGCAGGGGCTTCTGCGCGACGCGACCGCAACCGTGTGGCGTCCCGCGCCCGGCACCGAGGAGGAGAGCGCATGAGCGTCCTGGTCAGCGGACGCGGACTCAGCCGCGCCTACCGCGCGCCGCGCCGAGGCGTGTTCGGTCCGCGACCCCTCACCCACGCGCTCCGAGATGTCGATCTGGACGTCGAGGAGGGTTCCGCGCTCGGGATCATCGGCGAATCGGGGTCGGGCAAGTCGACGCTCGTTCGCCTGCTGCTCGGCCTCGACTCCCCCACCTCCGGCACGGTCTCCTTTGACGGACGCCCGGTGGACGCGACCGCATCCGCCCGGAGCCTGCACTGGCTGCGCCGGCAGACCGGCATCGTCTTCCAGGACCCGTACGCGTCTCTCGACCCGCGGATGAGCGTCGGCGCGATCGTGGCCGAGCCGCTCTGGGCGCTCCGGATCCCGGGCGACCACCGGGCGCGGGTTGAAGAGGTGCTGGGCGATGTCGGCCTGGATGCAGATGCCGCGGCCCGGTACCCGCACGAGTTCTCAGGTGGTCAGCGGCAACGCATCGCGCTCGCGCGGGCGATCGCGCATCGACCGCGGCTCCTCATCGGCGACGAGCCGTTGTCGGCGCTCGATGTCACCGTGCGCGCGCAGATCCTCGAACTGCTGACCGAGCTCCGCACCCGCGATGCGCTGACGCTCATCATGGTCTCGCACGACATCGGCGTGGTGCAGAGCCTCTGCGATCAGGTCGTCGTGATGAAGGACGGCGTCGTGGCCGAGCGGGGTGCCACCGAGCAGGTGCTGCTGCATCCGCAGGCCGCCTACACGCGCCGGCTGCTCGCCGCCATCCCGACGATCGCCCCGCGCGACCCCACGCCCTGACCCGCGCACTGGCCCCCACGCCCCGATCCGCCCACGCGCGCGCCCGCCAGCCCGGCCGCTTCCGGCCGTGAGACTGCAGCTGAGCCACGAGACGTGTGCTCCGAGCCGACGTCTCGCGCCGCAACTGCAGTCTCGCGGGTGGAGCGAGTCGGTCCGGGCGGGCGGGGCGTGCGGGTCAGGCGGGTCGGGCGGGTGCCCCCGGGTCTGACACGGGCGAACGCGCGTCGGGCCGCCCGCGCCAACTCCTCCATATCCGCACGGGACGGCGGCTTCGACGCCCGAAACGCGCATTCTGGAGGAGTTAGCGGCGGCGGACACCGAGCATCGGCCGCCCGTCGGAATCAGCATCCCGGGCGGGGCAAGCGGGCGAACGCGCCGCGGGCCCGCGCCAACTCCTCCACATCCGCACGAGACGGCGGCTTCGACGCCCGAAACGCGCATTCTGGAGGAGTTAGCCAGCGAGACGGCGGCGTGAGGCGCGGGTCAGCGGCCTCGGGCGCGGGGCAGCGGCCTCCGGCGCGGGTCAGCGGCGGAAGAGGCCGCGCTTCTTCACCGGCTTCAGCGACTTCTGCAGGTAGATCGTGCCGAGCCAGCGGCCGAACTTGAAACCGACGCGGCCCATCCGCCCGACCTCGACGAAGCCGAGCCGTTCGTGCAGCGCGATCGAGCCTTCGGCGCCCTTGTCGCTGATCACGGCGACGAGTTCGCGGATGCCCTTCGCCTCGCAGGCCGCGATCAGCGCCTCGAGCAGCGCACGACCGAGGCCTTTTCCGGATGCCGCCTGGCCGAGGTAGATCGAATCCTCGACCGTGTAGCGAAACGCCGACTTGCCCGCCCACGGCTGCACGAGGGCGTAGCCGAGGATCTGTCCGGACGGAGATTGCGCGACGAGGAAGGGCAGCTCGAGCTTGGCCAGGAGGTCGTACTTCTCGCGCCACTTCGCGAGCGACCACCGCTTCTCGTCGAACGTCACGACCGAGTTCGTGACGTAGTAGTTGTAGATCTCGCGGATGTCGGGAAGGTCCCGCGGCTGCACCGGCCGGATCTCGTACTCGAAGGGCCGTTCGTCGTCTGCCCAACGACGAAGGTGACGGGGCATGCGCCGCCGACTGCGGTCGTATTCCTCCTCGAGCATGGCGCTCAGCCTACGCGGAGACGTCGTCCGGCGACGGTCGCTCGACCCGCCAGTCCACCTCGCGCGCACCCTGCTCGACCAGGAGTGCGTTGGCCCGTGAGAAGGGTCGCGATCCGAAGAACCCGCGACGGGCCGAAAGCGGCGACGGATGCGGTGACTCGATCACCGGCGTCGTCCCGAGCAGCGGGCGGAGCGCGGCGGCATCCTTCCCCCAGAGGATCGCGACGAGCGGTGCGTCCCGCTCGGCGAGCACCCGGATGGCGTGCGCCGTGACCGCTTCCCATCCCCATCCGCGGTGCGATCCCGGCGCGCCGGGCGCCACGGTCAGCACCCGATTGAGCAGGAGCACCCCCCGGTCGCTCCATGCCGAGAGGTCGCCGTGCCGGGCGGGCGGGATCGCGAGGTCGTCCTCGAGTTCGCGGTAGATGTTGCCGAGGCTCCGCGGCAGCGGTCGCACATCCGCGTCCACCGCGAACGACAGACCGATCGGGTGCCCGGGGGTCGGATAGGGGTCCTGGCCGACGATCAGCACACGGACGTCCTCGAGCGGTCGCTGGAACCCCCGCAGCACCCGGTCACCGGCCGGGAGGTACGGCCGGCCGGCCGCGACCTCTGCGCGGAGACGGTCGCCGAGCGCGGCGATCTCGGGCGCCACCGGTGCGAGGGCCTCGGCCCAGCCCGGATCCAGGCGACCGGATGCGGCGAGCTCCGCCAGCGACGACATGTCGGGGTGCGCGGGGGCGGTCACGCGGATGCCGGCAGGCCCGCGTCCTCTTCGTGCACCGAGCCCTGCCACGACCACGGGAAGTCGATCCAGAGATCCGTGTCCTTCCAGCTGAAGTCGGGCTGGATGATCGTGGTGGGCTTCGTGTAGATCACGGCGGAGCGGACGTCGGCGCCGCGTTCGGTCAGCAGCCGCACGGCGAGGTCGAGCGTCCGACCGCTGTCGGCCACGTCGTCCACGAGCAGCACTCGGCGCCCGTCCAGGTAGGTCATGTCGAGCTCGGGGGGCAACAGCTCCGGGGCATCGAGCACGGTGCCGATTCCGGTGTAGAACTCGACGTTGATCGCGCCGCAGTTCTTGATGCCCAGCCCGTAGGCGATGGCGCCCGCCGGCAGCAGTCCGCCGCGCGCGATCGCGACGACGACCTCGGGCACGAATCCCGCGGCCAAAACCTTCCGGGCCATATCGCGACTCGCGTCACCGAAGCCGTCCCACGTCAGTACTTCCCGCTCCGGCACGCCCGCATCCTGTTCGCTCACCCGCCCAGCCTACGACCGGTGGGCACCCCCGCCCGTCCGTCGTGCGCACCGGCGGACACTCCCGCCCACCCGTCGTGCGCACGGGCGGCCGCCGGAACCACTAGCGTGTCGCCATGACCCGTCCGCTCACCGGTGATCGCCTCCGCGCCTCCGCGCTCGGCATCACCGCATCCCTCATCGGCTGGTTCGTGCTCGTCGAGATCACGAGCGGGATCCTGCAGGGGTACTACGTGCCGCTGTTCAGCGACATCGTGACGCATCTCGGGGTGCACGACTCCGATGTGAACTGGTTCGAGGCGGCGCAGCTGCTGCTCTCGGCGCTGGTCGTGCCGGTGCTCGCGAAGCTCGGTGACATGTACGGCCACAAGCGCATCCTGCTGATCGCGACGGTGCTCACGGCCGGCGCGACCTGGTGGATCGCCTTCGCCGGAACGTTCTGGAGCTTCCTGATCGCGTGGGCGCTGCAGGGCTTCTACGTCGTGTGGCTCCCGCTGGAGATCGCGCTGATCTTCGAGCGCGGCCGCCGTCAGGGCCGCGGAGTGTCGGCGACGCGGCGAGCGGCGGGGCTCCTGGTCGTGGGGCTGCAGGCCGGCGCCATCGTCGGCGCTCTCGCCGCCGGCCGCATCTTCGCCGCGACCGCGGAGAACCTGTCGCTCACGCTCATGTTCCCCGCGATCGCCGTCACCCTCGTCGGCTTCGTGATCTGGTTCGGCGTGCCGGAGTCCACGCCCGTCCGCGGCCGACGCCTGGATGGCGGGGGTTTCGTGCTGCTCGCGCTGGCGCTGCTGCTGGTGACGAGCGCGCTCACCTTCCTGCGCCTGAACGGACCGGGATCGGTGTGGACGTGGCTGCTGTTGGCCGCCGGACTCGCCCTGTTCGCCTGGTTCGTGCGGTTCGAGCTGCGACAGGACGATCCCGCCGTCGACATCCGCGTTCTCCGCAGGCCCGAGATGTGGCCCGTGCAGGCGACCGCGGCGCTGGTCGGCATCAGTCTGCTCGGGGCGCAGGGACCGCTCTCGACCTACGCCGGCACGGATTCGTCGCTCGGATACGGACTCGGGCTCGACGCGACCGGCCGCTCGAACGTGATCGGCGTCTACCTCGTCTCGCTGATCGTCGGCGCCGTGCTGTTCGCGGTGACGTCTCGTCGCGCGCGCCCCCGTGTCGTCCTGATCGGGGCGGCGCTGCTCGTCGGGATCGGCTACCTGCTGTTCCTGCCGTTCCATCTGGAGCTCTGGCAGGTGCTCCTGAACCTCTCCATCGCCGGGCTCGGATCCGGCGCTCTGGTCGCGGCTCTTCCCGCCGCCGCGGCGGCTGCCGCTCCGCGTGGGCAGACGGGCATCGCGTCGGCGCTCACGAACACCACGAAGACGATCGGCGGCACGTTCGCCTCGGCGGTCTTCGGGGTCGTCCTCGCCGCGGGGGTCGGCGCGATCGCCGCCGAGACGGCCGCGTCGCTCGGCGGCTACCTCGCGGTGTGGACGATCTGCGCGATCGGCGGTTTCGTCGCCGCCGCCGTCCTCTTCGTCGTCCCGAAGGTCGCCTTCGCCGACAGCGACGAGGATGCGGCAGGCGCGACCGCCGCTGAGTCCCCGATCATCTGACCGCCGGGCCGGGAGGCCATCGGTACCGGATCAGCCCTGCCGCACCCGCAGCGGACCGCGGGCGAGCACGTGCTGCGCGGACTGCGCCACCGGACGCACCGTCACGAGGTCGAGGTTGACGTGCCCCGGCGCGCCGAGCGCGTAGGCGATGACGTCGGCGACGTCGTCGGCCGACAGCGGGTTCTCGACGCCCTCGTAGACCCCCTCGGCGGCCGCGGCGTCGCCGCCCAGCCGGTTCAGGGAGAACTCCTCGGTGCGCACCATCCCGGGCGCGATCTCGATGACGCGGATCGGCTCGCCGTTCAGTTCGAGACGCAGTGCCCGCACCAGCATCTCCTCCGCCGCCTTCGCGGCGTTGTAGCCCGCGCCGCCGGGGTACGCGACCTGCGCCGCGGTCGAGGTCACGAAGAGCGTGTCGGCGTGACCGTCGGATGCGGCCGCCCGCCGCAGCAGCGGCAGCAGGTGCGCCACGAGCCGCTGCGAGGAGAGGACGTTCGTCTCGTACATCCAGCGCCAATCCTCGACCGCGCCGTCCTCCACCCGGTCGGTGCCGCGGGCGCCCCCGGCGACCTGCACGAGTGCGTGCACGGGGCCGGAGTCGGCCAACCATCCGGCGAGCGCATCGATGTCGGACTCGACCGTGAGATCGGCAGCGTACGCGACCGCGCCCGTCTCGGCTTCGAGCGCTTCGAGGCGGTCGGCGCGCCGCGCGACGGCGACCACGTCCCATCCTCGGGAGCGCAGCATCCGTGCCGTCGCCTCCCCGATCCCCGAGCTCGCTCCGGTCACCACTGCACGCCTGTTCGTCATACCACCCACGCTACGGGCTGCCCGAGGCGGTGGTGTTACGTCACGTGTCCCGCGCGTTGTCGCCCACCCCGGGCGGTTCTACGCTCGAGGAGTCCGCGACGCCCGCCGCGACATCACCGAATCTTCAGGAGCATGCGATGTCCGCACCCGAGAACTGGCGCTTCGAGACCAAGCAGGTCCACTCCGGCGCCGCGCCCGACCCGACCACGAACGCCCGGGCCACCCCGATCTACCAGACCACGTCGTACGTGTTCGACAACGCCGACCACGCCGCGAACCTCTTCTCGCTCGCTGAGCCGGGCAACGTGTACACGCGCATCATCAACCCGACCACCAGCGTCGTCGAAGAGCGCATCGCCGCGCTCGAGGGCGGCACCGGCGCGCTGCTCGTGGCCTCCGGCCAGGCCGCCTCGACCTTCGCCGTGCTGAACGTCGCCGAAGCCGGCGACCACATCGTGTCGTCGAGCTCGATCTACGGCGGCACGTACAACCTGTTCAAGTACACGCTGGCGAAGCTCGGTATCGAGACCACGTTCGTGGAGAACCAGGATGACGCCGACGAGTGGCGTCGCGCGGTCCGGCCGAACACGAAGCTCTTCTTCGCGGAGACCATCGGAAACCCGAAGATCAACGTCCTCGACATCCGCCTCGTCGCCGACGTCGCGCACGAGTCGGGCGTGCCGCTGATCGTCGACAACACGATCGCGACCCCGTTCCTCATCCGCCCGTTCGAGTTCGGTGCCGACGTCGTCGTGCACTCGGCGACCAAGTTCCTCGGCGGCCACGGCACGACCATCGGCGGGGTCATCGTCGACGGCGGTGCGTTCCCGTGGTCTGAGAACGTCGAGCGCTTCCCGGGTCTCACCGAGCCCGACCCGTCGTACCACGGGCTCAGCTACACCGGCGCCCTCGGCGACGGCGTCGCATACATCACCAAGGCCCGCGTGCAGCTGCTCCGCGACCTCGGCTCCTCCATCGCCCCCCTCAGCGCCTGGCTGCTGCTGCAGGGCATCGAGACCCTGTCGCTGCGCATCGAGCGTCACGTGCAGAACGCGCAGGAGATCGCGGAGTGGCTCGAGAACCAGGACGACGTCGCGTCGGTGAACTACTCGGGTCTGCCGACCTCGCCCTGGTACGCCGCGGCGAACCAGTACGCCCCGCGCGGTGTCGGAGCGGTGCTGTCGTTCGAGCTCAAGGGCGGCGTCGGCGCTGGCCGCGAGTTCGTGAACAGCCTCGACCTGTTCAGCCACCTCGCCAACATCGGCGACGTGCGCTCGCTCGTCATCCACCCGGCATCCACGACGCACGCGCAGCTCACGCCCGAGCAGCAGCTCACGGCCGGTGTCACGCCGGGTCTCGTGCGCCTGTCGGTCGGTATCGAGAACGTCGACGACCTGAAGGCAGACCTGGAGCAGGCTCTCGCCTCCGCACGTCGGAGCGTCGAGGCCGCCCGCGCCTGATCACGGCACACACGAAAGGAGCCCCGGACCGACAGGTCCGGGGCTCCTTTCGTCGTTATGCGCGGGACTCCGCCGTCGCGGCGGCACGCACCTCGATCACGGGCTCACCGACCACCACGGCACCGGATGCGGCCGGGCTGACCTCTCCGAGATCATCCGCGTTCAGCACCACGACGGGGGTGATGAGCGGGTAGCCGGCCTTCTCGATGAGGGCGCGATCGAACGTGACAAGCGGCTGACCGGCAACGACCCGGTCGCCCGTCTTCACCTTCACGTCGAACCCCTCGCCCTTCAGGTTGACCGTGTCGATGCCCACATGGATGAGCAGTTCGACGCCTCCGTCGATGACCAGACCGAACGCGTGGCCGGTCGGTTGCGCCGCCGCGACGGTGCCGTCGCCGGGCGAGTAGACGGTGTCGCTCGACGGGATGATCGCGATGCCTGGCCCCATGACCCCCGCGGCGAAGACCGGGTCCGGAACCTCGGACAACGGCACCAGGTCGCCATCCAGCGGCGAGGCGATCGTGACGGCGGAACCGACCGCGGCGGAGCGTGTACCCGCGGCGCCGGATGCGGCCGACTGTGCGCCCACGGCGCCGGATGCGGCCAACATCGGCGCATCCGTCGTCGTCGCGGGAACGGAACCGGCAGCCTCGGCCTTCGGCTCCTTGTCGCGGTACCCGAAGAAGATCACCAGCAGCATCGCGGTCAGGAACGCCGCGCCCACGGCCGTCGCGTACAGCGGCATGTTGTCGAAGGCGGGGATCGTGAGCAGCGAGGTGAAGACGAACGCCTTGGTCGTGACGCCACCACCGATGCCGATGATGACACCGCCGACCAGACAGCCGACGAGCATCAGCGGGTAGATCCGCTTGAAGCGCAGGTGGATGCCGTACAGCGACGGTTCGGAGATTCCGCCCAGCAGGCCGGCGGCGAGCGCACCCGTGGCCGTCTGCTTCATCTGGGCGTCGCGCTCCCGCCAGGCGAGGAAGAGCACACCGGCGGTCGCGCCGAAGCACGCGAAGTTCCATGCCCCCATGGGTCCCTGGATGTAGTCGAACCCGAGGGTCTGGATGTTCAGGAGCATGATCGCGTTGATGGGCCAGTGCAGCCCGAGCGGCACCATGAAGGGGTACGCGAGCGGGATGACGACCGCGAAGATGAAGGGCGAGAAGTCGTTGACCGCGCGGAGGCCGTCAGCGAGGGCCGCGCCCGCGTAGACGCCCATCGGGCCGATGAGGAACGCGGTCAGCGGGATCATGATGAGCATGCTGAGGAACGGCAGGAAGATCAGCTGCACGTTCTCCGGGATGATCTTGCGCAGCAGCTTGTACAGCGAGCCGAGGGCGGCCGCCATCAACAGCGGCGGGAAGACCTGCGAGCTGTAGTTGAAGATCGTCAGCGGCACACCGAAGATCGGGATCGTCGTCACATCGGAGCCGAGGAACGACATCTGCGACGCCTCGGGCGAGGAGCCGAGGGCGCTGAACCCGGGCAGCATGACGACGGCCATGATCGCGAAGCCGACCCAGGGGTCCGCACCGAGCTTCTTCGACGCGTTGTAGGCGACGAGGAGCGGCAGGAAGACGAAGACGCACTGCCACATCAGGTTGACGAACTGCCAGGACGGCGGCAGGTCGGTGCGCGGGTCGGCTCAGTTGCCGATGACACCGAGCGTGCCCATCAGGGCCATGAAGGTGATGAACAGCGACGCGCCGAGGAGCGCCCCGAGAATCGGGCGGAAGGAATCGGAGAGGAACTCGAAGAGCGAGTCCAGCCAGGCGATCTTTCCGCGCGGTCCCTTCGCGCGCTCGCGCGCCTTGACCGCGGCGGCGTCGTCGTCGTCGCTGGCCGATCCGACCGAGGCCATCGCCGGCAGCGCCATGATGTCGTTGTAGACCGTCTGCACCGCGCCGCCGATGACGACCTGATAGCGGTCGCCGGACTGAGGGACGGCGCCCATAACGCCGGGGATCGCCTCGACGGCCGCGCCGTCGACGACCGATGCGTCGCGCAACTGGAATCTGAGACGGGTGGCGCAATGGGTGAGACCCACCACGTTCTCCGCCCCGCCGACCCGGGTGAGGATGTCGGATGCCGCGCTCTGAGCCATGGCTCACTCCGTCTTATTCGGCCGCCGGGATAGCCCGTTCGTCGCGGTCCCCGTGGGCACGGCCTCTTCGTCTCCTGACGCTAGGCCGATCGCCCTCACCGTGCGTCCGCTCGCGCCGTGTTAAAGCCCGTCCCCCGCGATGACGTAACACGGCCCGACGGAGCAACCCCGCTTGGGACAATGGGGGCATGGACTGGCAGACCTCCGAAGACACGGTGCCGAGCGCACTCGTGACGGAGGCCGACGCGCGCCTGCTCCGCGGCAGACCGCCCGCCACCGGTGCGTGGCGCGACGGAGACCCGAGCGGTGAACGCCATTTCGCGGCCTTCGGCGAGTTCCGCACGGAAGGCGGCGAGACCCTTCCCGCCTACCGGATCGCCTACGAGACGTGGGGCGCGCTCAACGCGCGGCGCGACAACGCGATCCTCATCCTGCACGCCCTCACGGGCGACAGCCACGTGCGCGGGCCCGCGGGGGCGGGGCACGCGACCGCCGGATGGTGGGACGGCATCGTGGGGCCGGGTGCGGCGATCGACACCGACCGGTGGTTCGTCGTGGCGCCGAACATGCTCGGCGGCTGCCAGGGTTCCACCGGCCCCGCGAGCGTCGCTCCGGACGGGTACGAGTGGGCGGCCCGCTTCCCGTACCTCACCATCCGCGACCAGGTCGCCGCTCAGGCCGAGCTCGCCGATCTCCTCGGCATCGACCGCTGGGGCGCCGTCGTCGGCGGGTCCATGGGCGGGATGCACGCTCTCGAGTGGGGCATCACTCGCCCGGACCGCGTCGCGCGTCTGGCGATCCTCGCCGCTCCCCCGGTGACGACCGCCGACCAGGTCGCGCTGAACTCGGTGCAGACCGAGGCGATCCGGATGGATCCGCGCTTCACCGGCGGCGAGTACTACGACGCCCAGGCCGGCGACGGCCCGCACCGCGGCCTCGCCCTCGCTCGGCGCATGGCGCTTCTGAACTATCGCAGCCCCACTGAGCTGAACCTGCGCTTCCAGCGCTCCTGGCAGTCCGGCGTCAGCCCGCTCGGGCACGGCGGCCGGTTCGCCGTCGAGTCGTACCTGGACTTCCACGGCAACAAGTTCACTCGCCGTTTCGACGCGAACAGCTACATCACGCTCGTGGAGGCGATGAACTCGCACGACGTCGGGCGCGACCGCGGGGGCGTCGAAGACGCGCTGCGCGAGATCAGCGCGACGACCCTGGTGCTCGGCATCGACAGCGACCGCCTGTTCCCGGTCGAAGGACAGCACCGCATCAGCCGCGGCATCCGGAACACGATCGACGACGACACGGTCGTGATCGCGAGCGATTTCGGCCACGACGGCTTCCTCATCGAGACGGATGCGGTCGCGCGACACCTTCGCCGCCTGCTGTCGGCCTGAGGCAGGCCGCGCCGATCAGCCCGCGGCGGTGTCGTGCGGCCGGAGCATCGGCGCGGGAGTGGACGACCGCGACTCGACGGCATACCCCACGACGGCCACGAGAAGACCCGCGGCGGCCAGGCCCACCCCGACCCACGTCGGAGCCAGGAAGCCCCAGCCCGCCGCGATCACGACGCCGCCGAGGTACGCGCCGAGGCTGTTGCCGATGTTGAGGGCCGAGTGGTTGAGTGCCGCCGCGATCGACTGGTTGTCTGCGGAGACATCCATCAGCCGGGACTGGATCGCGGGGCTCAGCGCGGACGACACCAGCCCCACGAGGAAGACCATCGCGGCGAGCACGAAGATCCACTGCGCGGTCACGGCGAGAAGCGCGAGCACCGCCACGAGGGCCGCGAGCCCGCCGAGCAGCGTGCGCCGCAGATCCACATCGGCCAGGTGCCCGCCGAGAAGGTTCCCGACCGTCATCCCGAGTCCCATGACCACGAGGATCAGCGGCACCGTCCACGCCGGCGAGCCGGCCACATCCGTCACGACCGGAGAAATGTAGCTGTAGACGGCGAAGAACCCGCCGAAGCCGATCGACCCGGTGCCGAGCGCGAACCACACCTGCCGGATGCGGAACACTCCGAGCTCCGCGCGCAGTGTGCGGCCGGGCTGGCCGGGCAGAGCCGGCACGAACACCGCGATCGCCACGGTCGCGAGAGCGAGGATGCCCGCGACCACCGCGAACGCCACGCGCCAGCCGAACTGCTGCCCGAGGAACGTGCCGAACGGAACGCCCACCACGTTCGCGACGGTGAGCCCGGTGAGCACGAACGCCACACCCTTCGCCCGCATCCCCGGTCCGAGCATCTCGGCGGCGACGAGCGCGCCGATGCCGAAGTACGCACCGTGGGGCAGACCCGCCAGGAAGCGGGAGGCGGCGACGAGTTCGAAGGTCGGCGCGATCACCGTGAGGGCGTTGAACACCGTGAGCGCGAGCGCCAGCACGATCATCACCCGGTGACGGGGGAACCGCGCGACCGACCCGGCGATCGTCGGGGCCCCGACGACGACGCCGAGGGCATAGAGGCTGATCAGCCAGCCCGCCTGAGCGATCGCATCGTCGGGATTCGCCGCCCACTGGGCGGGAAGCAGCTGCTGGCCGATCTCGGGCAGCAAACCCATCATGGTGAATTCGGTCATGCCGATACCGAAGCTGCCGATGGCGAGAGAGAGGAGCGCCCACATCGCCGCCCCCTTCGTTCGAGTCGAAGAGGTCACCGGCCCATCGTAGTGAACCCGCCGGAATGCGACGAATCGATTCGAATCAGCCCTCGTCGACGGCGGAAATCGCCTCTTCCAGGCGCTCCACCTTCGCGTCGAGCTCTCCCGAGTAGCCCGGCCGGATGTCGGCCTTCAGCACGAGGGAGACTCGGGATCCGAACGGCAGCACCGCATCCGTCGCCGCCTTCACGACGGCGAAGACCTCGTCCCACTCCCCCTCGATCTCGGTGAACATCGAGGTCGTGCGGTGCGGAAGGCCCGACGCTCGGACCACGCGGACAGCCGCGGCGACCGCGTCGTGCACGGAGCCATCGGCACGGCCGGTGCCGCTCGGGGCGACGGAGAAGGCGACGAGCATGGCGGGGTCCTTTCGAGGAGCGGTCAGGTGGCGAGCGCCGCGGCCCGGGGGACGGCGCGACGCTGCCCCCGTACCTTCGCGATGAGCACGACCGACCAGATCGCCAGGGCGATCAGGAGAGCGTTTCGCACCGTGATGACGATGACGGGGAAGGGAAGCGCGACCAGGAGATCGAAGTAGGTCAGCGGGTAGATGATCTGGGTGCACGCGGCGATGACGAGCACGAGGATCCCCGGCCCCCACCAGCGCCGTCGATCCAGCACGAGACCGATGACCAGGGGCACGACCAGCCACACGATGTACTGCGGCGACCCGACCTTGTTCAGAGCGATGAACGCCGTCACGAGGGCGAGGGCGAGCGGGGGGAACAGCGCGGCGAACGAGGCGCCGCGCCAGGCCTTGTACGCGCCGAGCAGCGCCACGGCGCCCACCCCGATCGCGAGGATCGGCGTCATGATGTCGATCACCGGGTCGACGAACGGTCCGAGCACCTCGAACGTCAGCAGATCTGGGTTGTAGAAGACCTGCGAGGACCCGCCGAGCATGGCGTCCCACAGGTAGAACGTGCTCACCGGCGACTCCACCTGCAGCCCGCGACCGGTCTGATCCCCGATAAAACCGAAGGCGTACCGGCCGCCGCCGGCGACGAACACCACGGCGAGGGTGGCGACGCTCACCAGCAGCGCTCCCCCGATGACCACCATCCGGCGGCGGACGGCGATCAGGGCGGCAGCGAGAAGAGCGGCGGGCCACACCTTGATCCAGGTCGCCACCGCCAGAAGGATCGAACCGAGCCACGGCCGCCCGACGAGCCAGAGGCAGCCCATGATGCCCAGCGGCACGGTGATCGCGTCCAGCCGGTACAGCGCCACCGGCCCCATCAGCGCGATGAACACGAGCCAGAACCACGCACCGACGTTCCGCCCGGTCGAGCGGCCCCGGCCGACGAGCACCGCGAAAGCGACCGCATCCAGGAGCGCGACCGTGATGGCCCATGCCGGCGTGTACGACACGGCCCACGCGAACAGCCACGTGAACAGCATCGGCAGGAGCGCGAGCTGCGGGTACACCCACGAATCCGTGATGCCGACGAACCCGTAGTAGGTGCTGACCTGCTGACCGGTCGCCGAGTCCAGTTGCAGAAAGTAGCCGCCGTTCAGGAACGCGCCCGACCACGGTTCGTACACGCGGTAGACGTCGCCCATCGGCTCGTTCGGCATGATCCACCCGAGGACGGAGACCCCGAGGTGGACGATGAGGAACGCTACCCACAGAACCGCCCGTTTTGACACGCAGGACATCCTACGTGGACGGCCCCTGCGCCCCCGGACGCGAACGCCTCCCGCGGCGGACTCGACGCGCGCGAGCCGGGCTCGCGTGGCCGGTCCGGTGGACGACGGGCGGGCGAGTCAGTCGGACGCTGACGCGAGCAGGGCGCCGACCACGCCCGGGAGCGCTTCTGCGACGTCGAGGGCCGTGATCGGACCGCCCGACCCGCCGAGGCGTTCCGCGGCGGCGTTTCCGGCGCGGCCGTGCAGCCAGCTCGCCGAGGCGACCGCATCCGCGAGCCAGCGCCCCGGATCACCCGACTCGTCGCGTGCGACCCCGCCGGCGATCACCGCGCCGAGCACTCCGCCGAGCACGTCTCCCGTGCCGGCCGTCGCGAGCCACGGTGTGCCCGCGCGCACGATCCGCACGTCGCCGCCCGGATCGGCGACGAGGGTCGCCGATCCCTTCAGCAGCACCACACCGCCCAGGGCCGTGGCCGTGTCACGGGCGGCATCCGTGCGTTCCGCGTCGTCCGCGTCCGGGCGGAGCGCCGGGAGTCCGAGGACGGCCCGCAGCCGGTCGAACTCGCGCGCGTGCGGCGTGACGATGACCGGCGCGGTCGCATCCGCGGCGAGATCGAGGGCCCCGGCGTCGACGACGACCGGCACCGTGCCCGACAGGATGCGGACGAGTGCCGACGTCTCGAGCGCCGAGCGGCTGGCCGCATCCGTTCCCGATCCGATGACCCACGCCTGCACGCGGCCCGACGAGGTGACGGTTTCGGGGCGGCGGGACAGCACGAACGCCGTCGGGCGCGGGGGGCCGATGTAGCGCACCATGCCCGTGCCGGTTCGCCACGCCGCCTCGACGCCGAGGAGCGCGGCGCCCGGATACGCCTCCGAACCCGTGCGCATCCCGACGACGCCGCGGGAATACTTGTCATCGGCGGCCGTTGGCTCACGCAACGACCGTCGCGTGCAGGCCGCGTTCCACTCCGTCACCACCATAGCGTCACCCTATCCGCGAACCTCGAGGAGCCCCGTTGTCCCAGCTGTTCTCTGCGCTGACCATCCGTTCCGCGCACATGCGCAATCGTCTGTGGGTGGCACCGATGTGCCAGTACAGCGCCCAGAACGGGATGCCCGGCGAGTGGCACCACGTGCACCTCGCCCAGTTCGCGAGCGGCGGGGCGGGTCTCGTGATCAGCGAGGCGACTGCCGTGTCTCCCGAGGGGCGCATCTCGCCCGAGGACACCGGCATCTGGAACGACGAGCAGCGGGATGCGTGGAAGCCGATCGTCGCCGCCATCCACAGCCGCGGCGCGGTCGCCGGCATCCAGCTCGCGCACGCGGGGCGCAAGGGGTCGACCTGGTCGCCGTTCTCCGGACACCACGGGACCGTGCCGCCCGCCGACGGGGGCTGGGAACCCGTAGCCCCGTCCGCGATCGCGTACGAGGGCTACGCCGTGCCGCGGGAGCTCACGGCGTTCGAGATCGACCAGGTCGTCGCCGACTTCGGCGCGGCGGCGCGCCGTGCGGTCGAGGCCGGTTTCGTCGTCCTCGAGGTGCACGCCGCCCACGGATACCTGCTGCACCAGTTCCTCTCACCCCTCGCCAACACGCGCACCGACGAGTACGGCGGTCCGTTGTCGGGACGCGCGCACCTCCTGCTGCGCGTGGTCGACGCCGTCCGCCGAGAAGTGCCCGAGGCTGCGCTGTTCGTGCGCTTCTCCGGCACGGACTGGGCCGAGGGCGGATGGACGATCGAGGAGACCGTGCAGGTCGCGCAGTGGGCCGCGGAGCACGGTGCCGACTTCTTCGACATCTCCTCTGGCGGCCTCGTCGCCCACCAGCAGATCTCGGCCGGCCCCGGCTACCAGGTGCCGCTGGCGCGGCGCCTGCACGAGGCGGGCCTGCCCGTCAGCGCGGTCGGGCTGATCGATTCGGGGGCACAGGCCGAGCAGGTGCTGGTCGACGGCGATGCGGATGCGGTCATGGCCGCGCGCGAGTGGCTCCGCGACCCCCACTTCGCTCTCCGTGCCGCCGGCGAGCTCGGCGTCTCGGCCCCGTGGCCGCCCCAGTACGAGCGGGCCGCCCGCCGCCACTGACCGCATCCCGCCGCCGTCCCGCCTCGCTCCCGGTGCCGTTTGGTCGGGTCCGCGAGACGGGATCTTCGCGCCGAGACAGTGGGGTAACCCCGCTGTCTCGGCGCCCCGATCCC
>NZ_JAJHGO010000010.1:0-46376 GCF_020805625.1 Microbacterium sp. cx-59 | reverse complement strand
GGGGGCGCGCGTGTTGGCGGGCGGGGCGTGTTTCGGGGGGCCCCCCCGGGTGGCCCCCCCGCCCCGATCCCGTCTCGCGGTCGAAAGGCGGGAGACGGATGCTGCTCAGCGGGCGCGGCGGGTCGCGTCCTGCACCTCTCCGATCAGCTCCTCGATGATGTCCTCGAGGAAGAGCACCGCGGTCGTGCGCCCGGTGGCGTCCCGCACCTGCGCGAGGTGGCGGCCGGCGCGGCGCATGAGCGCCAGCGCGTCCTCCAGATCGGTCGTCTCCTGCAGCGGCACCATCTGATGGATCCGCTTGGCGGGGATCACCCGGTCCGGGCGCGGGTCCGCCGGGTCCTCGGTCACCCGCAGCACGTCCTTCAGGTGCACATATCCGACGGGCACGCCCGCGTCGTCCACGATCACGTAGCGCGAGAACCCGTGGCGGGCGACGGCGCGTTCGATCTCCGCCGCCGTGGTGTGCTGCGGCAGGGTGACGAGCTCGGCGAGCGGCACGGCCGCATCCTTCGCTTTCTTGTCGGTGAACTCCACGACGGCCGCAACGGCGCCCGCGGAATCATCGAGCACGCCCTCGATCCGCGACTGGTTGACGATCGTCGCGACCTCCTCGAGCGTGAAGGTCGAGGCCGCCTCATCCTTCGGCTCCACCCGGAACAGGCGCACGATGTGATTCGCGGTCCAGTTGAGCGAGACGATGATCGGGCGGAACACCTTCGAGACCCACACGAGCGGCGGCGCCAGCATCAGCACCGCGCGATCCGGCACTGAGAACGCGAGGTTCTTCGGCACCATCTCGCCGAACACCACGTGCAGGTACGACACGAGCACCAGCGCGAAGGCGAAGGCGACGATGTCGACGACCCCCTCGCTCCATCCGGTCAGCTCGAGCGGAACCGCGAGCAGATGGTGGATGGCGGGCTCGGAGACGTTCAGGATCAGCAGCGAGCAGATCGTGATGCCGAGCTGGCACGTGGCCAGCATGAGCGTGGCGTGCTCCATCGCCCACAGCGCCGTCTTCGCCGCGCGCGATCCTTTCTCGGCGAGGGGTTCGATCTGCGATCGGCGCGCGGAGATGACCGCGAACTCGGCGCCGACGAAGAAGGCGTTGAAGACGAGCAGCACCACGAGCCAGACGATTCCCGCCCAATCGCTCATCGGGACTCACCCCCTCGGGCCTCACGTGCGACGTGGTCGGGTGTGTCACCGGGCATCGATCGCGGGGTGAACTTCACCCGGTCGACACGTCGTCCGTCCATGCGGGCCACCGCCAGCGTGCCGTCCTCGATCTCCACTTCGTCGCCCACTCGGGGGATCCGTTCCAGTTCGCTCATCAAGAATCCGCCGACCGTGTCGTAGACGTCGCCCTCGGGCACGCGGACGCCGGCGCGGTCGCTCAGTTCGTCGGGACGGAGCGCGGCCGAGAACGTCACCGAATCGGCACCGCGGACGATCTCCGCACGCCGCCGGTCGTGCTCATCGAGCACCTCGCCGACGATCTCCTCGACCAGGTCCTCCAGCGTGACGACGCCGGCGGTGCCGCCGTACTCGTCGACGACGATGGCCATCTGATAGCCGCGGGCGCGGAGCTCCGCGACGAGCACGTCGAGGTGGACGGTCTCGGGAACGCGCAGCGCCTCGCTCGCGAGGGCCGCGGCGGGCACGTCTCCGCGCCGATCGCGGGGCACGGCGACGGCGGCCTTGAGGTGCACGATGCCGACGATGTCGTCCATGGATTCGTCGTAGACCGGGAAGCGGCTGTGTCCCGTCGAGCGCGCCAGCTGGATGACGTCATCCGCGGAATCGGATGCGGCGACGGCGTGAACGCGCGGACGCGGCGTCATCACGTCGTCGGCGCTCAGTCGAGCGAATGTCAGGGTGCGGTCGAGAAGCGACGCGGTGTCCTTCTCGAGCACGCCCGCGCTCGCGGAACGGCGGACGAGGCTCGAGAGTTCTTCGGCGGTGCGGGCGCCGGACAGTTCTTCTTTCGGCTCGATGCCGACGGAGCGCAGGATGCCGTTCGCGCTGCCGTTGAGCAGAGCCACCGCCGGGCGGAAGACCGTGGTGAACGCGACTTGGAAGGGCATGACCAGAATCGCCGTCTGCCGCGGGATCGCGAGCGCGAAGTTCTTGGGGACGAGCTCGCCGATGATCATCGAGAACACCGTCGCGATCGTGATGCCGATCACCGAGGAGACGCCGACGACGATGCCCTCCGCGATCCCCCATCCGCTGAGCACCGGGCGCAACAGGTTCGAGATCGCCGGTTCCATCGTGTAACCGGTGAGCAGCGTGGTCAGGGTGATGCCGAGCTGCGCGCTCGAGAGGTGCGTCGACGTCATCCGCAACGCGCCGATCGTCATCGCCAGCCGGGTCTCGCCGGCGTCGCGCCGCGACTCGAGGTCGGCGCGATCAAGATTGACGAGGGCGAACTCGCTCGCAACGAACAAGCCCGTACCCACGGTGAGCAGGAGCCCCACGCCCAACATGACGTAATCCATCACGCATCACCTCCCGTGCGGGAGGGGGGTCGGTGGGGCGAGGGTCTGCAACTGGGAGGGTCGTCCATCGTGCGGACCACTTTACCGAAGACTGCACCCTCCGGACCCGGGCTCCCCCGCATCCGTCCCGCCGCTCCGCATCACCCGCACGCTCTACCGCCCCGCCGTTCCGCATCACCCTGGGTGCTCTACCGCTCCGTACCCGCCGCGGCTCCTGTTTCCTGCGACGGCGCTACATATTTCTGTGGCCAAGACAGGAAACTGGCGCCACGAGATGTGGGCGACCGGATTGCAGGGGTAGCCGGGTCCACGTGCGGGTGATCAGCGGAAGATCAGGCCCGCGGGCGGGCGAGGGCGGCGCGATGGCAGACCATCGAGGGTCAACACATCCCAGAGCAGCCGTGGGTCATCGAGTTGCGGCGTGCGCCAACGCGAGAGAGCCCGCACCATCCGCCGAAGCTCGTCGCCTCGATCCTTCTCCGCGGTGAGCGCCTGTTCGGCCGTCTGACCGTCACGCATCTGGGGATCGAGGTACTTCCCCAAGCCGTCGAACTCGCCTGCGTGGTCGAAATCCGGGAAGAAGAAATCTGTGCGGATGCGGCGTCCCCCGGGCAGCACGAACTCGCGCTGCAGGACGGGCACGGGAAATCCGAGCGCACCGATCAAGACCCTGCTCTGGGATTCGCGAACGGAGTCCGAGAGATGGGTCGCCGCTTCGAAGGCATCCCACGCCCGAGCGGCACCCACGCGGGAGCCCCTCGTCGACAGGATGCCCGCGATCTCGGCACGCGTTGCGAGGGGGCCGCCGGGTCGCCTCGCCCAGAGCGCCTGGTCCATCGCGATCACGCCCGCGGTGAACGAAGACACTCGCGCAAGGTCGATTGCGGTCTGGGCAGCGGTGGTGATCTCGTGCCCCTGCCACGGCGTGACGACCGCATCCACCGAAGTCCGCGTGCGGCGGCGGAACACCCCGCTGGAGCGCCCACCCGACGTGCGCGGCACGATCGTATCGATGCGTGCGGGCCAGGCGCCGAGTTTGTCGATGCCCCACTGCGCAGCCGCGGCGAAGTACCCCAGGGTGAGTGGTGACGCGGCCCGCGCCGCGGCCTCCGTCCCGCGCACGCGGTGCCTTTGCATAGGGCTGAGGGCCGCCCATTCCGCCGCCATCACGTAAACACCGGGCACTACCGCGATGAACTCACCGGAGGCGAGCGCTCGCTGTAGGCGACGATCGTTCAGGGGAAGCCCGTCACGTTCCCGACGGCGATGGATGGTGATCGACGCGGCCCCGTGCGTATTCATACGCCGACCCTCGCTGAATAGGGCGTCTGCGACACACGTGAATAGCCCGTCTGTGCAGAACAACCCCCCTCGGCTCACTGGGGAGGAACGTAGGACTCCAGCCGCGTCCTTCCTTGCTCCGCTCTCGCTCGTTCGCCTATCCCGCGATGGCGCCTCATTCCTGCTGAGGCGCCAGATACATCTGCAGCCTCAGCAGGAAACAGGAGCCATCGCAGGAAAACGGAGCGTCGACACGGGCGAACCGCGACCGGCGGACGGGCGCAGCGCGGGGCGCCGCGCCGCGCGGGTCACCAGCTGACGGGGAGCGCCTTGCCCTCTTCGTAACCGGATGCGGACTGCAGGCCGACGAGGGCGCGGTCGTGGAACTCGGCGACCGTCGACGCGCCGGCGTAAGTGAACGACGAGCGCACGCCGGAGGTGATCATGTCGAGCAGATCCTCGAGGCCCGGGCGCAGCGGATCGAGGTAGATCTTCGACGACGAGATCCCCTCGGCGAACAGCTCCTTCCGGGCGCGCTCGTAGGCGTCGAGCCGGCCGAACCGCGCCTGCACGGCCTTCGTGGACGCCATCCCCCACGATTCCTTGTAGACCCGACCCTGGGCATCCGCGAAAAGCTCGCCGGGCGCCTCGATCGTGCCGGCGAACCACGAGCCGACCATGACGGATGCGGCGCCCGCCGCCAGCGCCAGCGCGACGTCGCGGGGGTAGCGCACTCCGCCGTCCGCCCACACGTGCGCGCCGAACTCGCGCGCCGCCGCGGCTGTTTCGAGGACCGCGGAGAACTGGGGGCGCCCGACCGCGGTCATCATCCGCGTCGTGCACATCGCGCCCGGCCCCACGCCGACCTTCAGGATCGAGGCGCCGGCGTCGACGAGATCACGGACGCCGTCACCGGTCACGATGTTGCCCGCGGCGATGGGGAGTCCGAGCTGGAGCGCCGACACGGCCCGGAGGGCGTGCAGCATCCCCTCCTGGTGGCCGTGCGCGGTGTCGAGCACGAGCACGTCGACTCCGGCGGCCGCGAGCGCGCGCGCCTTGCTGGCAACGTCGCCGTTGATGCCGATGGCGGCGGCCACGATCAGTCGACCGTTCGCGTCCACGGCGGGTCGGTACAGCGTCGAGCGCAGGGCGCTCCGCTGCGAGAGCGTGCCGACGAGGTGCCCGTGGTGCAGCACGCACACGGTTTCCGCATCCGCCGCGACGAGCAGGTCGAACGCGGCGCGCGCGTCCGCGACGTCGTCCGCGTCGATCGCGACCGGGCGGCCGCGCACGAGATCGCCGAGGGTCGCATCCGGCAGCGCGGTGGCGAGCCGGGAGGCGGGCACCACCCCGGCGATGTCGTCGATCGAGAGCCCCTCCGCGGCAGCGTCGGCGACGACGATCCCGTGCCCGGGGGTGGCGGGAAGCATCCGGGACGCGTCGCTGACGGTCGTCTGCGGGGGCAGCACGAGGGGCGTGTCCCAGCGCACCGGCTGCCGCTTGACCCACCGGATGGCGGCATCGAGCTCCTGCAGGGGCATGTCCTGGGGCAGCACGCCGAGTCCGCCGCGTCGAGCGAGGGTCGCTGCGAGTCGCGGGCCGGTGACCGAGTTCATGTTCGCCGACACGAGCGGGATGCGCGCCGTCGTGCCGTCTCCGGGCGAGAGGTCGACGTCGAGCCTGCTGGTGACGGCGGATCGCCGCGGAATGAGGAACACGTCCGAGTAGGTCAGGTCCAGTTCGGGGTCGTCGCCGTAGAACTCCATGTATCCCAACGTTAGACCTCTCGCCCCGGCCGCGGACCTCTCGCCCCGGCCGCGGACCTCTCGCCCCGGCCGCGGACCGGCGGCGGAGGTGATACCACGGATGCGGGTCGCCGGACTCGGCGCGGCCAGACTGGGCTACCCTGGGTAAGCGTGCGTGTGGGCCGACGGTGGCCCCGCACGACCACTGAATCTCACGAAAGCGGGCGATCGAGAGTGTCGAGCCAGGTGACAGGCGTCGGAGTATCGAACGAGGGAGAGTTCGGGGCCAACGAATGGCTCGTCGAAGAGCTCTACGAGCAGTTCAAGGTCGACAGGAATTCTGTCGACAAGTCATGGTGGCCGGTTCTCGAGGCCTACACCCCGGCGGATCTCACGGCAGAGGCCGCCGCTCCGCAGACACCTAGCGCAGCGCCCGCCCCGACCGGCACGGAACCGCATCCGATCACGGCGCCGATCCCGGTGATCGGGGCTCAGCCTGTGGCGCGTACGACGGCGAAGCCGGCCGCGCGGCAGCCGATTCCCGCGCAGGCGCCGAGCGCGCAGCCCTCGAACCCGACGGCCGCCGTCGAAGAAGACACGGTCACGCCTCTGCGCGGCATGACCAAGACCCTCGCGGCGAACATGGACCAGTCGCTGACGGTCCCGACCGCGACCAGCGTCCGCACCGTGCCGGCGAAGCTGATGATCGACAACCGCATCGTCATCAACAACCACATGGCCCGCACCCGCGGCGGCAAGGTGAGCTTCACGCACCTGATCGGCTGGGCGCTGATCCAGGCGCTCAAGGAGTTCCCGAGCCAGAACGTGTTCTACGCCGAGGTCGAGGGCAAGCCGTCGGTCGTGGCGCCCGCGCACATCAACCTCGGCATCGCGATCGACCTGCCCAAGCCCGATGGCACCCGCTCGCTCATGGTGCCCAGCATCAAGCGCGCCGAGTCCCTGACGTTCCACGACTTTCTCACCTCCTACGAGGATCTCGTCAAGCGCGCACGCGCCAACAAGCTCACGGCCGCCGACTTCCAGGGCACGACGCTCTCGCTGACGAACCCCGGAGGAATCGGAACGGTGCACTCGGTGCCCCGTCTGATGAAGGGGCAGGGATGCATCGTCGGCGCGGGTGCCCTCGAGTACCCCGCCGAGTTCCAGGGTTCGAGCGACAAGACGCTCACCGAGCTCGGCATCGGCAAGACGATCACGCTCACCAGCACCTACGACCACCGCGTCATCCAGGGCGCCGGTTCGGGCGAGTTCCTCAAGAAGGTGCACGAGCTGCTGATCGGGCAGCGCGGGTTCTACGAAGACATCTTCGCCGACCTCCGCATCCCGTACGCGCCCATCCACTGGGCGCGCGACATCAACGTCGACCTCGCCGAGCGCGTCGACAAGGGCGCGCGCGTGCAGGAGCTCATCAACTCGTTCCGCGTGCGCGGCCACCTGATGGCCGACATCGACCCGCTCGAGTACATGCAGCGCACGCACCCCGACCTCGAGATCGAGAACCACGGCCTGACGTTCTGGGACCTCGATCGCGAGTTCGTCGTCGGCGGCTTCGGCGGCAAGCGGCTGATGAAGCTCCGCGACATCCTGGGTGTCCTCCGCGACTCGTACTGCCGCACGACCGGCATCGAGTACATGCACATTCAAGATCCGGTGCAGCGCAAGTGGTTCCAGGACAACGTCGAGGTCAAGTACCAGAAGCCCGGTCACGACGAGCAGCTGCGCATCCTGTCGAAGCTGAACGAGGCCGAGGCGTTCGAGACCTTCCTGCAGACCAAGTACGTCGGTCAGAAGCGCTTCAGCCTCGAGGGCGGCGAGTCCGTCATCCCGCTCCTCGACGAGATCCTGCAGGGGGCCGCCACCGCCGGACTCGACGGCGCGGCCATCGGAATGGCCCACCGCGGTCGCCTGAACGTGCTGACGAACATCGCCGGCAAGACGTACGGCCAGGTGTTCCGCGAGTTCGAGGGCACGAGCCTGCCGGGCAACAAGCGCGGCTCGGGCGACGTGAAGTACCACCTCGGCACCGAGGGCACCTTCATCTCCGACCGTGACGAGGAGCTGCCGGTCGTGCTGGCCGCGAACCCGTCGCACCTGGAGACCGTCGACGGCGTGCTCGAGGGAATCGTCCGCGCGAAGCAGGACCGCAAGCCGATCGGCACGTTCTCGTGGCTGCCGATCCTCGTCCACGGCGACGCCGCGTTCGCCGGCCAGGGAATCGTCGTCGAGACGCTCCAGATGTCGCAGCTGCGCGGGTACCGCACGGGTGGCACGATCCACGTCGTCATCAACAACCAGCTGGGCTTCACCACCCTGCCGATCGACGGTCGCTCGTCGGTGTACGCGACGGATGTGGCCAAAACCATCCAGGCACCGATCCTGCACGTGAACGGCGACGACCCCGAGGCCGTGGTTCGTGCGGCGGAGCTCGCATTCCGTTACCGCCAGGAGTTCCACCGCGACATCGTGGTCGACCTCGTCTGCTACCGCCGCCGCGGTCACAACGAGGGCGACGACCCGTCGATGACCCAACCCCTCATGACGAACCTCGTGGAGGCGAAGCGTTCCGTGCGCCGCCTGTACACCGAGGCGCTCGTCGGTCGCGGTGATATCACCGAAGAGGAATACGAGCAGGCGAAGCGCGACTTCCAGGACCGTCTCGAGGTGGCTTTCGCGGAGACGCACGCCGCCGAGACCGGTACGCACCAGGTCGTGAGTGACACCGTCGAGCCGGAACCCGCCGTCGGAGAGCCCGAATCCACGGGCGTGTCGACGGAGGTCGTGCACCTGATCGGCGACGCGTTCATCAACAAGCCCGACGGCTTCACGGTGCACGCCAAGCTGCAGCAGCTGCTCGACAAGCGCCACACGATGAGCCGTTCGGGCGGAATCGACTGGGCGTTCGGTGAGTTGCTCGCGTTCGGTTCGCTCGTTCTCGAGGGCACGCCGGTGCGCCTCGCCGGACAGGATTCCCGTCGCGGCACATTCGTGCAGCGTCACGCCGTGCTGCACGACCGCGCCAACGGCCAGGAGTGGCTGCCGCTCGTGAACATCGCCGACAACCAGGGCCGGTTCTTCGTGTACGACTCGCTGCTGAGCGAGTATGCGGCCGTCGGCTTCGAGTACGGCTACTCGGTCGAACGGCCCGACGCGCTCGTGCTGTGGGAGGCCCAGTTCGGTGACTTCGCCAACGGCGCGCAGACCGTGATCGACACCTACCTGACGTCGGCCGATCAGAAGTGGGGCCAGCAGTCGTCGGTCGTGCTCCTCCTGCCGCACGGCTACGAGGGCGCCGGTCCCGACCACTCGTCCGCGCGCATCGAGCGCTTCCTGCAGATGTGCGCGCAAGACAACATGGTCGTCGCGCGTCCGTCGACGCCCGCGTCGTACTTCCACCTGCTGCGTCGGCAGGCGTATTCGAAGCCCCGGAAGCCCCTCGTCGTCTTCACACCCAAGGCGATGCTGCGGCTGCGGGACGCGACGAGCCCGGTCGAGGACTTCACGCAGGGCCGCTTCGAACCGGTGCTCGATGACAATCGCGGACTCGACAAGAACGCGGTCACGCGGGTTCTGCTGCACGCGGGCAAGGTGCACTGGGACCTCCGCGCCGACCTCGAGAAGAACCCGAAGCCGGAGATCGCGCTCGTTCGGGTGGAGCAGTACTACCCCGCTCCGATCGACGAGTTGAACGCGATCATCGACAGCTACCCGAACGCCGAACTGGTGTGGGTCCAGGAAGAGCCCGAGAACCAGGGCGCATGGCCCTTCATCGCGCTCGAGGTCGTGCCGCACCTCCACCGCCCCTCGATGCGCGTGCTCTCGCGTGCTGCATCCGCCTCCCCGGCGGCCGGGTCGGCGAAGGTCCACCAGATCGAGCAGGCGAAACTGCTCGCGAAGGCGCTGACCCTCTGATCACCGCGGAATGACGATGCCCCGGATGCTGCGGCCTCCGGGGCATCGTCGTTTCCGTCTCAGCCGGTCGGGGCGGCGAGCCCGAGCCGGGGGCCGAGCGCGTCGATCGCCGAGGTGAGCCCCTTGGAGAGCGCCGCACCGACGTGCCCCTCCCCGGCGATGGTCTCGGCGTAGACCGTGAATCCCGCTTGCTGCGCCAGCGCCGCGTTGCTCACCTGCCCCGGGCCGAAGGTGGCGTCCTGGTCGCCGTGGGTGAAGACCGCCACGTGACCGTCGTACGCACCGGGGTGCGCGGCGAGCTGCGCCGCCGGCTTCGCCGCCGTGAACGCCGCGCTGTCGCCGCCGAACGCGTCGGCGATGGTCTGGTCGATGTGTTCGGATCCGGGGTACTCGTTCCCCGAGATGTCCATGACGTTTCCCCACAGTTCCGGATGCTGCGCCCCGTACGTGAAAGCGCAGGACCCACCGTTGGAGTAGCCGCCGATGACCCGGTACGCCGGGTCGTCCACGATGTTCAGCGTCCGGGTCGCGTAGTCGAGCACATCCTGGTTGATGTAGGTCGACACGGTTCCGTAGGTCTTGGAGTCGGCGCACGCCGGGTCGGCGTTCACGGAGCCGAGCTGGTCGGCCACGATCGCGATGGGGGCGAGACCGTTGTGCGCGGCCGCAAAGGCGTCGAGGGCCGCGGCGAGCGCCGTCGGGTCGGGAGAGCCGGGTTGGCCCATCATGAAGACGATCAGCGGCAGCTGGGGCGGGTCGGCCACGAGCGCCGCGGGCGGAAGATACACGGCCGCATCCCGTGCCGAGAAGCCGGTGGATGGGATCCGCTGGTCGCCGGACAGTGCGCTCACCCGGCCCTGCGCGGGCATTCCGGCCGGCGGTGTCCACGTCTCGTACAGCGTCGATGGGTCCGTCGACGCGGCGCCCGCATTCGGCAGCGGGGCGCTGTCGAGGGCTTGCACTCCGAGGATGGCGGCCAGATTGTGGGTGAGCCCGTACGACGCGTTGACGCCGAGACCGGCCGTGGTGGCGGCCAGAATCACCAGGAGGATGCCGAGCGCACGGCGCCACCAGGGCCGGAGGAAGAGCGCGAAGAACCCGATCACGATGAATCCGGTGCCCGCCGCCGCCCACAGGGCGGCATGCACGGGCAGCGCGCCGTCGAAGATCCCCCACCCCGCCAGCACATGGGCTGCGGCGTAGGCGGCGACCGTCGCCGCCGCGAACGTGATGAGGAGCCGGCGCACGCGCCGCGGACGCGCCGCGACGATGACGAGCGCGACGACGACGGTGAGGGCGGCGAACACCCACACGAGCGGGCTGTCGATCAGCTCGAGGCTCAGCATCCACCGGGTCATCGGTCGCCTCCTCGGGCGGAACGGAGCAGCGTCAGCACGTCGGCCGGCGTCGCGTCGGGAAGATAAGCGCGCCCGATGGCGATGCCGATCTTCGGCAGGTCGACCGGATCCCCGTAGGCGAGCCAGATCGTGCGGTAGTGCGGGTGGAACTTCCGCTTGAACCGGAACAGCGAGGCGAAGCCGTAGGCGGGTTCGAGCGTTTCCGCCAGCCAGCTCAAGACCCCGCGGAGCGTCGTCGGGTCGCCGGAGACCTCGGCGTCGGGCTTCACGGCCATGGGGGCACCCGACAGGCTCACCTCCTCGATGCCGTCCGCCGCGGCGCGCTGGGCCGCGCGTGCGATGACGAACTCCATGAGGCCGTTGGGTCCGTCCGCGCGGCGTCGCATGAAGTCGAGCGTCCATCCGGTCAGCGCGCCATCGCGCCACGACGGCATCCAGCTCGTGACGACCTGCACGCGTTCCTCCGCATCCACGGCCAACAGCAGCGCCACGTCCGGGTCGGTCACCTCATCGAGCGAACCGAGGGTGAATCCCATCTCCGGCAGGGCCTTGTCGGCCACCCACTGCTCGTCGATCTCGCGCACCTGCGCGCGCTGGGAGGCGGTGAGGTCGGCCCAACGGGTCCACACCGCCGTGATGCCCTCGCGCTCCGCCCGGGTCATCGGCTGACGTACCTTCTGCCACTGCTTGCCGGTCAGGGTGACTTCGGAGACCACCATGACGGTCTCCTCCCCCACCGAGACGTACTGCCAACCGATCCGATCGAACACGGGAAGTTGCGCATCGTGGATGCTGTAGAACACCGGAACCCAGCCCGCATCCGTGCAGTGATCGATGAATCCGCGGATGGCGCGGTCCTCGCCGCCGGGAGGCGTCAGCGGGTCGCCGAGCGCGAGGGCGACATCACCGACGAGCCGGAACGCGACGGCGGATGACCGATCCGGGCTGTACCAGTAGCTCGTGCCCCGCCAGGTTCCGAGGAAGCCGAGCGTGCCGCCGCCCCGGCGCAGCAGGTCGCGGTAGAGGCGTCCGTCGTCGTTCACGGAACCGCGCACGCTCCGCGAGAGGCGGAGCAGCGCCACGATGATGATCGCCCAGAACACGACCCCGACCCATTGGTACACCCACAGCGCCGGACCCTGCCGCGGGTACGGAGGTTGCCCGACGCCCTGCAGGAACGCGGGCGGGATGAAGCGGCGGAGCGCCTCGGTGAGCAGGTCGAGCACGGATGGCGCCACGTCGAACGAGCGTCGCAGGAGCCACTCGCTCCCCATGAACACCGTGACGCAGAGGACGAACGCCAGAACGGCGGTCACGACGAAAGTGCGCGCGGCGGCGGGAGTGGCCCGCACCGAGAAGCGGCGCCGCAGCAGGAGGATGGTGCCGGCGGTCACGAGTGGCACGCCGATGGATGCCGCGGCCCACAGGACGTACTCGAGCCCGGTACCGTCGGCCCAGGAATCGATCGACAGCTCTCCGCCGGCCCAGGAGTAGATCGCGACCGCGGCCAGCAGAACCTGCACGACGACCGCCAGCAGCGCCCCGGCGCGGCGTCCGCGTCGGATCCCGATCGCCGCGACGATCAGGAGCGCGAGCGGCACGAGCGCGAGGATCACGGGGCCCGCACCGCGGGTGACGAGGAGCGCGAATTGATGATCGCACCCGCGGGAGTACACGGCCACGCACCGGTCGACGAGGTGCTGGTCGTACTCCACGAACGACGAGGCGACGAGGGAGAACGGGCCGCGTCCGCCGCCCGCGATCACGGCTGCGACGGGACCGAGGCCGGTGACGGCGACGAGGGCGGCCATCAGCGAGCGGATTTCACGCGTGGACGAGCGGTGCCATTCCAACCGGGGCCGACCCGCCATGAGAACGCCGACGACGAATCCGACGAGCCCTGCGACGAGCCGATACCAGGAGTCGGCGTCGCCCGCGTAGAAGGCGAACATCACCAGCACCGCGAAGCCGACGGTTCTCAATCTTCGTCGCCACAGCGCCGAGGCGAACGCGGATGCGGCCATCGTCGCCCCGAAGATGCCGATGGACGGGTCGAGCACGGGGTCGGTCGTCTCCCACGGCCGCAGATCGACGATGCTCCAGAGCGCCGCGTGCACGCCGGTGGCGACGGCGACGCTGACCAGACCCGTCGCCACGAAGAGCACGGCGACCCGCAGGTGACCGAGCAGGGTTTCCGCGTAGACGAAGACGGTGAGGAGCAGAACGACCGCCAGCACGGTCTCGATGGTGGAGTCCGGGACGATCAGCGCCGTGATGGGCGTCCACCAGTTCCCACTGGCCAGCGCCGTGGGACCCGTGCCCCAGGATGTGGCGTCCTCGCCCCAGAGAGAACCGGTCACGACGGCCGACACGAGCACCGCGCCGGCGATGATGACCGCGGACGGATGCCGGGTCAGGTAGCTCCGAATGATCCGGAGCGTCGCGCGCCATCCGGTCGCACCCGACGAATCGACAGTCGACACATGCCCTCCCGTGTGCTCAGTGCGCCGACGTCACCTTATCGATGACGGGCACCGACCGGGACGCCGCACCGAGCAATAGCCGATGAGTCAGCTGAGGATCGCGAGAGAGGGGATGCGGATCAGTGGTGGGTCGCCTGCACGTCGCGCAGGCGCGTGAGTACGGTGTCGCGCAGTTCTTCGGGAGCGGTCTCCCGGCATGCCCGCGCAACGACCTCGGTGAGGGTTCTCGCCACGAGCGCTTCATCGCGGCAGGAGGCGCAGTGCTCGAGGTGCTCCGTGATGTCGGTGTGCTGGGTGTGGCAGACCTCGTTGCGCAGATACTCTTCGAGGTCGCGTCGCGCTTGGTCGCAGCCGCAATCGGTCATTTCCCACTCCTGGATGATGACGGGGTGATGCCCCGTTCCTTCGCGTAATCGGCCAGCAGGTCACGCAGCATCCGTCTGCCGCGATGCAGACGGCTCATGACCGTGCCGATGGGTGTCTTCATGATGTCCGCGATCTCCTGGTAGGCGAATCCCTCGACGTCTGCGAGGTACACCGCCAGCCGGAAGTCCTCGGGGATCGACTGCAGCGCGTCCTTCACGACGGACGCCGGCATGTGGTCGATGGCTTCCGCCTCGGCCGACCGCGAGCTGGTCGCGGTGGTCGATTCGGCCCCGCCCAGCTGCCAGTCCTCGAGGTCGTCGATGGCGCTCTGGTAGGGCTCGCGCTGCTTCTTGCGGTACGTGTTGATGTACGTGTTCGTGAGGATGCGGTAGAGCCACGCTTTGAGGTTCGTGCCCTGCGTGAAGGTCGCCCACGACGCGTAGGCCTTCACGAAGGTCTCCTGCACGAGGTCGGCCGCATCCGCGGGATTGCGCGTCATGCGCATGCCCGCGGCGTAAAGCTGGTCCATGAAGGGCAACGCCTGTTCTTCGAACTGCGCGCGCGGATCCGGGGGTGCCTGGTCATCCATCGCCAGCCAGTCTACGGCCGGGGCGATAGCGCTCCGGGGGCGCTCGAGCACGCTCGTCATCCGGTCCCCCTTCTCGGCTCAGGCCCACGCGGTCTGCAAGCCGTTCAGTAGGGTGGAACCGATGAGCGCGAAAGGCTATTCCCCCGAATCGAATGATGCCGGCCACTGGGCGGCACCGGTCGCCGCTGCGCCCGTCGAAGCGGCGGTCGCCGTGCCCGGCTCGAAGTCCCTCACGAACCGCGAGTTGGTGCTCGCGTCCCTCGCCGACGGACCGAGCACGCTGCACGCCCCGCTGCACTCGGATGACTCGCGGCGGATGATCGAAGCGCTCCGCGGACTCGGTGTCTCGGTCGATCCGGTGGAGGGAACGAGCGCTTTCGGCGACGACCTCCGGGTCACGCCCCCCGCGCACATCCCGGGCGGCGGAACGGTGGATTGCGGCCAGGCCGGCACGGTCATGCGCTTCGTCACGCCCGCCGCCGGATTCGCGACCGGCGACGTGACGATCACGGCGCACGAGAGCGCCCTGCACCGCCCGATGGGCGAGATGATCCGAGCCCTGCGCGAAGTGGGGGTCGATATCGACGACGGCGGAAGCTGGTCTCTGCCCTTCACCGTGCGCGGGCGCGGTCACGTGCGCGGTGGCGAGGTCACGATCGATGCGAGCGCGTCGAGCCAGTTCGTCTCCGGGCTGCTGCTGTCGGCTGCGCGGTTCGATGTCGGGATGCAGCTGATCCACCGCGGCGAGCGCCTGCCGAGCGTTCCGCACATCGACATGACCGTCGAGTCGCTCGCGCACCGCGGGGTGCATGTCGAGCGACCCGCGCCCGGACAGTGGATCGTGCCGCCAGGACCGATCCGCGCGAAGGATGTCGCGATCGAACCCGACCTTTCGAACGCGTCACCGTTCCTCGCGGCCGCGCTGGTGACGGGCGGCCAGGTCTCCGTGCTCGGCTGGCCGGGCACGTCGACGCAGCCCGGCGCGCAGCTGCCCGAGCTTCTCGCCGCCTTCGGCGCGCGGTGCGTGCGCCGCCACGGCGCGCTGACCGTCACCGCGGGTGACCGGATCCACGGCGTCGATCTCGATCTGTCGGCCGTCGGAGAGCTCACCCCGACGCTCGTCGGGCTCGCTGCGTTGGCCGATGCCCCCTCGACCTTCACCGGCATCGGCCACATCCGGGGGCATGAGACCGACCGCATCGCGGCGCTCGTGAGCAACCTGCGCGCGATCGGCGGCGAGGCGGAGGAACTGCCGGACGGCATCCGGGTGATCCCCCGGACGATGCACGGCGGGCTGTGGCGTGCGCACCACGACCACCGACTCGCGACGACCGGTGCACTGCTCGGTCTCCGGGTGGCCGACGTGCACGTCGATGACATCGGGACGACGGCGAAGACGATGCCGGAGTTCCCCGAGCTCTGGCGGCGGATGCTCGCCGGCGAGGACGCCGCCGGGTGAGCTGGCTGAGCGACGACGACGAGGACGACGAGCAAGAACTCGACGAGTCCGACTTCCGGGCGCGACCGAACCCGAAGGCGAACCGCCCGCGGACGAAGCGTCGACCGGCGCACGCGGATGCCCGGATCGCGCGCGTTCTCGGGGTCGACCGCGGCCGGTACGCGGTGCTCATCGACGAAGACGAAGCCGATGAGCGGGCGAACACCGCGACCCGCGCGCGGGAGCTCCGCAAGCAGCCGATCGTCACCGGAGACCGGGTGCGCGTCGTCGGAGACACGTCGGGCGATGAGGGCACGCTGTCGCGGATGGTGGGGATCGAGCCGCGGGCGACGCTCCTGCGGCGCAGCGCCGACGATACCGACCAGGTGGAGCGGGTCATCGTCGCGAACGCCGACCAGATGCTGGTGGTCGTCGCGGCTGCGGATCCCGAGCCGCGCGCGCGGCTGGTCGACCGCTACCTGATCGCGGCGTTGGATGCGCGCATCCGCCCGCTTCTCGTCGTCACGAAGACCGACCTCGCCGATCCGTCCGAGTTCCTCGGTCATTTCGCGGGGCTCGATCTCGAGGTCTTCACGAGCGCTCAGACGGAGATGCCGGTCGATCGGATCGGCGCGGCGCTCGTCGGGCATTCGACCGTGTTCGTCGGGCACTCCGGTGTGGGCAAGTCGACGCTGGTGAATGCCCTCGTGCCCAGCGCGATGCGCGCGACGGGGCACGTCAACGACGTCACCGGGCGCGGACGGCACACGTCGAGTTCGACGATCTCGTACCGCTACCGCGGCCCGGCGGGGGCGGGATGGGTGATCGACACCCCGGGCGTGCGGTCGTTCGGACTCGGTCATGTCGACCCGGCGAACGTGCTCGGCGCGTTCACGGATCTGGCCGAGGCGGCAGCCGACTGCCCGCGCGGGTGCACGCATCTGCCCGACGCCCCGGATTGCGCGATCATCGAGGCCGTCGCAGAGGGTCGGCTGGGCCCGAGCGCTCCGGCCCGTCTCGATTCGTTGCAGCGCCTGCTCACGACGTTCGCCCGCTGACTCGCTCCCACCCGCCCGCGGACGCGACGCATCCGTTCCGGGCGCTGGCATCGGGACTGGCGGGAGACCGCCGCAGGCGGTCGGGGGCAAGCGGCTGTCGCACGCGGGCGAAGCGGATGCGACGCGTCCGTTCCGGGCGCGGGCATCGGGACTGGCGGGAGACCGCCGCAGGCGGTCGGGGGCATGCGCCCGGAACGGACGCGACGCGCAGCGCAGCACAGCACAGCACAGCACAGCACAGAGCGAGCGCCCCGTACCCTGGACATATGACGACGCTGCATCCCGGAGACATCGCCCCCGACTTCACGCTCGCCGACCAGGACGGTCAGACCGTGTCGCTGCACGATCTGCGTGGCAGGCAGGTCATCGTCTACTTCTATCCCGCGGCGATGACGCCGGGCTGCACGACGCAGGCGTGCGATTTCCGCGACAGCCTCTCCTCGCTCGAGGCGGCGGGGTACACGGTTCTGGGGGTCTCCCGCGATACTCCGGCGAAGCTGCGCGAGTTCCGCGAGCGCGACGGTCTCACGTTCTCGCTCCTCGCGGACGAGGACCACGCCGTGCACGATGCGTACGGTGCGTGGGGCGAGAAGATGAACTACGGCAAGCGCATCGAGGGCGTCCGGCGTTCCACGTTCGTGATCGATCCCGAGGGCCGGATCGTGCACGCGCAGTACAACGTGAAGGCGACCGGTCACGTCGCGCGTCTGCGCCGGATGCTGTCGATCGACTGAGTCGCGCGCCGGGACGGCGCCCCCGCGCGGTGGCGGTCAGGGGCGTTCGGCGCGCGCGTCGCGTCCGGCCCGACGGACGGCGGCGAACAGCAGCACCAGCGTGATGATCGCGGGAATGGCGAGCTGGAGCCCGAGGAGCGGGTGCGCGAACACTCCCGTGGCGGCGCCGCCGGCGACCGCGAGGATGAGGAGTTGGGTGACGATTCCGCCGGAGCGCCCCCAGGAGCGCCCGCGGATGGTGGCCACCCCGAACGCGACGACGGCGGCGGCCCCGATCACGGTCAGGACCAGGAGCGCGATCGCGGATTCGAGGGCGCTGGTGTCTCCCCCGATGATGGCGCCGCCCTGGGCGATCGCGAGCACGGCGATCGCGGCGCCCTCCACGATGAGAAGGCCTCCGGTGAGGGTACTGAGCAGGTCGTAACGCATGGTTCTCCCGGTCGCACTGTTGTTGGGGACGTCAACACGACGAGCTTCCGCTGTGTGAATGCCAACAAAACAGGGGGTAAACCCTTGAAAAGGGTCAACCCCTGTGCGACGATTGTTCACGTCGTGTGCTCCCACAGCGGCGTGGGGCGAGCATTCTGCTCGCACACCACACAGGGTACCGGACCCGAGTTCCCCCTGTTACCGCACGAATCTTCCTTCCCAAGTCTGAGGAGCAACACGCATGGACTGGCGCGACAAATCGGCCTGCCTTACCGTCGACCCGGAACTCTTTTTCCCGGTCGGCAACACCGGACCCGCTGTGGACCAGATCGAGAAGGCCAAGGCTGTCTGCGCTCGCTGCACCGTCACCGAAGTGTGTCTCCAGTACGCCCTCGAAACCGGGCAGGACTCGGGAGTCTGGGGCGGCCTCTCCGAAGACGAGCGCCGCGCCCTCAAGCGCCGCGCCGCGCGCGCCCGCCGCGCTTCCTGACCTCACGCGAGAAGCGGATGCGGGGTGCCCGCATCCGCTTCTGCGTTACACCTGAGCGCGCCCGATGTAGCGGAGCGGGATCTCGATCGTGACCTCGGTTCCGCTGCCCATCACGGTGTGCCAGTCGATCGTTCCTCCCAGCTCACCCTGAATGAGGGTGCGGACGATCTGGGTACCGAGGCCGCGTCCGACCTGACCCTCGGGCAGGCCGACTCCGGTGTCGCGCACCTTGACCGACAGCGTCTCGTCGCTGCGTTCGGCGGCGATCTCGACCTCGCCCTCCTGGCCGGCCAGTCCGTGCTCGACGGCGTTGGTGACGAGCTCGGTCAGTGCGAGCGCGAGCGGAGTCGCGTACTCGCTCGGCAGCGGCCCGAACGAGCCCGTTTTGCGGGTCATCGCGCGGGTGTTGGGAGCGGCGGCGACCTCCGCGACGAGCTTCAGCACGCGCGAGAAGACGTCGTCGAAGTCCACGCTCTGCATGAGACCTTCGGAGAGCGTGTCGTGCACGACGGCGATCGCCGAGACGCGCCGGGTGGCATGGGTGAGCGCGTCACGCGCCTCGTCGGAGTGCGTGCGACGCGCCTGGATGCGGAGCAGTGACGCCACGGTCTGGAGGTTGTTCTTCACCCGGTGGTGGATCTCCCGGATGGTGGCGTCCTTGGTGATGAGTTCCTGCTCCTGGTGGCGCAGTTCCGACACGTCGCGGCAGAGGACGATGGCACCGACCCGGGTGCCGTGGTCGCGGAGCGGAATGGCGCGAAGCGAGACGGTGACGCCGCGCGCCTCGATGTCGGTGCGCCAGGGGGCCCGACCGGCGACGACCACCGGCAGGGACTCGTCGAACTGGCGCTTCGCCGGGAGGATCTGCGTGATGACCTCGATCAGCGGTTCGCCCTCGAGTTCGTCATCGAACCCCATCCGGTTGAACGCCGACAGCGCGTTCGGGCTCGCGAAGGTCGCCAGACCGTTGACGTCGATGCGGATGAGGCCGTCCGACGCGCGCGGCGCTCCCCGACGGGGGGCGGTCGGGGCGGCGAGGTCGGGGAACTCTCCCGAGGCGATCATGCCGAAGAGGTCGTCGGCGCAGTCGTTGAACGTGATCTGCTGACGCGACGGTGTGCGCGCCTCCCCCAGGTTCGTGTGCCGCGTCAGCACGGCGATGACGTTCACGGCCTTGTCGGATCGGGCACGCATGATGGGCACGGCGCGCACCCGGGTCGGCGTCTCCTCGAACCAGTCGGGCGACGCGGAATCCACGATGCGCCCCGAGACGAAGGCGTCCCGCACCTGCGCCCGCCACTGCGGGCGCACCCGGTCGCCGACGATATCTCGGTAGAAGAGGGTCGCCGCGCCGCTCGGACGCGCGTGCGCGACGGCGACGAACGACTCGTCCTCCGTCGGCACCCACACGACGATGTCGGCGGACGCGAGATCGGCGAGCAACTGGCCGTCGCCGGCGAGGCGGTGCAGCCACTCCACATCAGCGGGGTCCGAGAAGCCGTGCGCGTAGACGAGTTCACTGAGGGTCGACACGCGTCCAGCCTAGACGTCGACCAGCGCCCCTCGCGGCGCCCGACGGGGCGCCGAACGCCGCCGCGCACGTCGGGAGAGATCGGCGGATGCCGGTGCGGGCGGCACGAGCTCGGCACCCACCATGCGCCGGACCGCGGCGACGAGAGTCGAGCGCGGTGCGACCTCGGCGACCGGGCGCGCGGCGAGCATGGCCGCATCCATCCCCCGCCGATCTTCGGGCACGAACCAGAGGTCGCGGATGTCGGCGTAACGGTCGAGCGTGCGCCGGATCTGCCCCCGCGCGTCCACCCCCACCGTGCCCCCACGGAGCCGGTTCACGACGACCGACACGGGCGTCGTGCCGGCGAGCGCTCGCAGATCGGGATACGCGCGGAGGAAACGCGCGACGCCGACCGGATCGGCCGAGAGCACGGCCACGATGTGGTCAGCGGACGCGACCGCGGCGAGAGTCGCCGCGTTCCGCCTCGGTCCGTCGACGATGTCGCTGACGATCTCCTCGTCCTGCTCCAGACTCGCGGCCACGTCGACGACCGTGTGATCGGCCCATCCGGCGCACGCCGCCAAGGCTCGCGAGACGCGCACGGCGCTGAGCTCCGGCCAGCGCGAGGGCCGGTTGATCCCGGCGAACACGTCGACGTCCACTCCGCCCAGCGGCACGCTGATGCGATGGAGTTCGACGTCGTCGAGCGTGCCGCGCTCGGCCTGACGACACGCGACCGGAAAGCCGGGTCCCTCATCCGGAAGCCCCAGCGTCATGGCGACAGCCGGTGCGTGCGAGTCGGCGTCGACGAGCGCGACGTGCCGCCCGCCGCGCGCGAGTTCGGTGGCCAGAGCGATCGCGAGCGTCGTCCGCCCCGGCGACCCGTGCGGCCCCCACACGACGATCGTCCGCGGTGCGGGCGCCGGAGCGAGCTCGGGCGCCGGGGGCTGAGCGGCCAGCACCGCACGCGCGATGTCGCGAGGGCTCCACACGCTCGGCACGGGCGCCGCCAACCCGAACGCCGCGGCGAGACGCGCGGCAGCACTGTCGTCGCCGACCGGAACGAGTCGGATGCCCTGGCGATCCGCGAAAGCCACGGCATCCGAGGTGAGGATGCCGGCGATCGCCGGCAGCACGACAGCGGTCGCGCCGTCGAAGGCTGCCGCAGCGGCCGCATCCGGTGCCGCTGCGCAGGAGATCGTCGCGGCCACGTGCTCGGGTGCGACACGGGCGATCTCGGCAACGCCCTCGGCCGCCAGTTCGGGGGCGATCGCCGCGGCGAGGGCCTCCTCGAGGACCAGGACGACGCGGGTCACGGGGCCCCTCCGACACTCGGCACGACCGAGAGCGACGCCTCGCCGGAGATGGCCGCCAGCACGTCCGCGACGTCCTCGCGCGGGATGACGAGTTCGACGGATGCCGCACCGCCGCCCATCATCGAGTCGTCCCGGGTGACCTCCGTCACGGTCGCATCCGCGACGAGGATGCGAGGTTCTTCACGGACCCCCTCCGCGTCGAACGGCGCGGACCACACTTCGACGACCGCGCCGGTCGCGACGGATGCCGGCACCTCCGTCGCGCTGCGCACCACCACCGTTGTCGTCGCCGCGACGTCCGCCGCGCCGAGCGCTTCGGCCGGAACGAGTTCTCCGGCGTGGATGGTGCGGGTGGCAACCGTGTCGAGCGTCAGCTGCGTCGGCGCGAGATAGATCTCCTCGAGCGAGCCCAGAGCCACGTCGACGACTCGGAGATCACCCGCCGTGATGGCCTCCCCCGGGGTGATGGTCCGGGCGGCGGCGAACACCGGGGTGGTCTGGCGGGCGGCGGCGACCACGAGCCACACTCCGACGATCGAGGCGATCACGAGGGCCGCTCCGATCACGAATCGGGCGTCGGCCCACAGGGCACGCGGTCGCTGCCGCGGCGGGTCCTGAGCTGTCATGGCGTCCATGGTCGTCCAGGAGCGGGTACGGCGTCGGATGTTATCCACAGCCGCTCTTCGCGGGCGGGTGTGTCGGTGGGTGGTCCCATAATGAACACATGCCCGATTCCTCCCCGACCGAGGGGCGTCTTCTTCCCCCCGCGTCCGTCGCGGAGGCGCTTTCCGTGTCGGTCGACGAGGTCGTGGCTCTCATCATGGACGGCCGGCTGCGCGGATTGCGCGTCGGATCAGGGCGTCAGTGGCGGGTCGAAGAGGCGAGCGTCGCCGAGTATCTCGACGACGAGGCCGAAGAGGCCCGGCGGATGGCGCTGTGGCGCCAGTCGAGCACCGCGAGTTTTCCGGAGCTGTGGGGTCGAGGCCGCGTCCGCAACCCGGACTGACGACGCCCGTCGACCTGAGAATCCTCCCGGAGGAACGGCGCGGAGATCTGCGGCCCTCAGAGCCGCTCGAGGTTGTCGACGCGCACCCATGACACGGCGCTGAACGGCACGAGCCGGTGCCCGTTGACCGCATCCGCCCGGCGCGGCGACCCCGGATCGTGAAGGGCGAGATCCAGGTGATCGGCCCCGGCCCGGTCGATGGTTCCGGTCAGCGCGCGTCCGCCCGTCGTCGTCACCGTCACGGGCGTCCGGCGCCGCACGAGATCGCGGAGCACGAACCCGAGGGTCATCCGTTCGGTGAGTGATGCGCGCTCCGACGCGCGCGGCCGCGCGCTGCGCAGGAGATCGGCATGACCGAGCCCGATCGCGGCGATCGACGCGAGCGGGATGACGCCGGAGCGGTCGCCCGCCGTCTCGACGCCGACCCAGTCCGCTCCCACGACGCTGACGCGCGCCGTGATCGAGAGATCGCCGAGCAGGTCCCAGGCGAGGGTGGGCGCTTCCGCATCCGCGCCGCGACCGAGTTCGGTGAGGCGTTCGCGCAGCGCGACACGCGACAGCCGCAGCCGTTCGGCCTCGGTGTCCAGGACCGCTCGCTCCGCCTCCCACTCGGCGTCGAACTGGTCCTGCAGGTCTTCGAAGAAACGATCCCAGCGCACGCCGTGAGATTAGACCGATCCGGTGGCCCGGATGAGAAGTTTTCCACAATAGGCCGGAGCCCTGGAGGCGGCTCTGAGGTGCGTGGTCTACTGAACCCGTTCAGGATCCCCCACCCAGTGAGGCTCACCATGGCACACACGTCGACGCAAGCGCAGCGCGCTTCCCGTGCGGACGGACGGATGTACTCCGGCGATTTCTTCGCGCCGCAGCCGACGTCGGCCGCCGATCTTCCCGACCCGGTCCCGCTCGTCCGCAACCTCACGAACGGTGTGCTGGAAGCGCTCGCGGGGGTCCGCGACATCGACCAGTTCGGACGCTGGCTGACGGAAGACGCCTACCGTGCGCTGCTCACTCGGGTGAACCTCGCGACCCGCGCGCGGAGCGCCCGCGGCGTCGCCGCCGTCCGCCCGGTGCACACGATTCTGAGCGTCCACCACTCCGCGCCCGCGGACGGCGTCGTCGAGGCTGTCGCGATCGTGGCCGGCCCCGCGCGCACCCGGGCGATCGCCATCCGCCTCGAAGGCATCGACCGCCGCTGGCGCGCGACGTCGCTCGCACTGCTGTAAGCGCGACGCCGTCCGCCTCGGAGCGCGAGCCTTCGCGGGCGCACCCGCGGCGCCGCCGACCGCCGGTCTACTGGCGGTACGACGACAGGAAGTTCCCCAACCGCTCGATCGCCTCGGAGATGACGCGCGCCTCCGGGAGCGTGACGATCCGCAGGTGGTCGGGCGTCGGCCAGTTGAACCCCGAGCCCGGCACCAGCAGGATGTGCTCCGCCACCAGCAGGTCGTGCACGAGCTTCGCGTCGTCGCGGATCTCATGTACCTCCGGGTCGAGCCGGGGGAACGCGTAGAGGGCGCCGCGCGGCTTCACGCACGACACACCCGGGATCGCTTCGAGTCCCTCCCACGCACTATCGCGCTGTTCGTGGAGGCGTCCGGCCGGCCCGATGAGCGCGTCGATCGACTGCACGCCCGACAGCGCCGCCTGCACGGCGTGCTGCGCGGGGACGTTCGGACACAGGCGCGTCGACGCGAGCAGGTTGATCCCCTCGAGGAACCCGCGCGCGTGCGACTTCGGTCCTGTGATCACGAGCCAGCCCGAGCGGTACCCCGCGACGCGATAGGTCTTGGACAGACCGTTGAACGTCAGGCACAGCAGATCGGGGGCGAGGGTCGCGAGCGGGATGTGCGTCGCGTCGTCGAAGAGGATGCGGTCGTAGATCTCGTCCGCGAGCAGCAGCAGCGAGTTCTCCCGCGCGATCTGCACGATCTGCTGCAGGACCTCACGGCTGTAGACCGCGCCGGTCGGGTTGTTGGGATTGATGACGACGATCGCCTTGGTCTTGGGCGTCACCTTGGATCGGATGTCTTCGATGTCGGGCTGCCAGTCGTTCTGCTCGTCGCAGACGTAGTGCACCGGGGTGCCCCCGCCGAGGCTCGTCATCGCCGTCCAGAGCGGATAGTCGGGCGAGGGGATCAGCACCTCGTCGCCCTCGTCGAGGAGGGCCTGCATCGTCATCGTGATGAGCTCGGACACGCCGTTGCCGAGGTAGACGTCCTCGGGCGTGAACGCCGGGAACCCGGGCTCCTGCTCGTACCGGTAGACGACCGCGCGACGCGCAGACAGAATGCCCTTGCTGTCGCTGTACCCGTGCGCCGACGGGATCGCCGCGATCATGTCGCGCACGATCTGATAAGGCGCCTCGAACCCGAAGGTCGCCGGGTTGCCGGTGTTCAGCTTGAGGATGGTGTGTCCGCGGGCTTCGAGCCGATCGGCCTCGGCCAGGGCCTCGCCGCGGATCTCGTACAAGACGTTCTTCAGCTTGGCGGACTGGTCGAGGTGGCGCAGCGAACTCATCCGATCAGGATAGTCCCGCCACCGGCATGCCAATCGGCCACCGCTGGCCCCCGCATCCGCCGCCCCGCACAGCCCGCGAGACGCACCGCACCGGCCGCGAGACGGGATCTGGCCGCCGAGACAGTGGGGTTACCCCACGGTCTCGGCGCGAAGATCCCGTCTCGCGGTCGAGGACGCCCCGGAAGGAGCGGGCGGCTACTTCTTCTTGGCGCGGCGGTCGGCGCGGTTCTGGGGGGCGGATGCGGGCGCCGCGGGAGCGTCGGTCTTCTGCCCGAACGCACCACGGGCAGCGGGCTCTGCGGCGCGCTGCGGCACCACGGGAGCCGCGGCCTGACGTGCACGACCGGTCGCGGCCTTCTGCACCTGGCCGCGTTCGTTCCGCACCTCGGCCTCGCCATCCTCGGACGGCGCCGTGTACTCCAGGCGCTGCGCCTCGACGGACGGGGCCACGAGACCCTTGGCCTCGACCTCGGTGTGCTCACCGTCGGCGCGGCGCACCTCGACCTCGAGGTTGAAGAGGAAGCCGACCGACTCCTCCTTGATCTGCCCCATCATCGTCTGGAACATCTCGTAGCCCTCGCGCTGATACTCGATCAGCGGATCGCGCTGCGCCATGGCGCGCAGGCCGATGCCGTCCTTGAGGTAGTCCATCTCGTACAGGTGGTCGCGCCAGCGGCGGTCGAGCACCTGCAGCACCACGCGGCGCTCAAGTTCGCGCATCGCGGCCTCACCGAGCTGCTCCTCGCGCTTCTGGTAGGCGATCTTCGCGTCGCTCACGAGTTCGCGGATGAGGCCGGCCGAGGTGACCCGACCCTTCTCCCCCGCCTCGGCGACGACCTCGTCGATCGTGACCCCGACCGGGTACACCGTGCCGAGCTCGGTCCAGAGCGCGTCGAAGTCCCAGCTCTCGGTGTGTCCGCTGCCGGTGCGGTCGGCGACGATACCGCCGACGGCGTCTTCCACGAAGTGCGCGACCCGATCGGCGATGTCGTCGCCCTCGAGGATGTGCCGGCGGTCGGCGTAGATCGCCTCGCGCTGGCGGTTCAGCACGTCGTCGTACTTGAGCACGTTCTTACGCATCTCGGCGTTGCGCGACTCGACCTGCGACTGCGCGCTGCGGATCGCCCGCGACACCATGCCGGATTCGATCGCGACATCGTCGGGGAAGTTCGTGCGGGCGAGGATGGCTTCCGCGGCTCCCGACTGGAAGAGACGCATGAGGTCGTCGGTCAGCGACAGGTAGAAGCGGCTCTCACCGGGGTCTCCCTGTCGTCCCGAGCGACCGCGCAGCTGGTTGTCGATTCGGCGCGACTCGTGACGCTCGGTGCCGAGCACGTACAGGCCGCCGGCCTCGACGACCTTCGTCGCCTCTTCCGCCACCGTGTCGCGGGTGCCCTGGTACACCGTGTCCCAGGCCGCTTCGTACTCGTCCGGGGTTTCCTCCGGGTCGAGGCCCTTGGCCTTCATCTCCTGCACGGCGAGGAACTCCGCGTTCCCACCGAGCATGATGTCGGTACCGCGACCGGCCATGTTCGTGGCGACGGTCACCGCGCCCACGCGGCCCGCGCGGGCGACGATCTCGGCCTCACGGGCATGGTTCTTCGCGTTCAGGACCTCGTGCTTGATGCCCTTCTTCGCCAGCATCCGCGACAGGTACTCGCTCTTCTCGACGCTGACCGTGCCGACCAGCACGGGCTGGCCTTTTTCGTGGCGCCCGGCGATGTCTTCGACGACCTGCTCGAACTTGGCCTGCTCGTTCTTGTAGACCAGGTCGGGCTGATCCTTGCGGATCATGGGCTTGTTCGTCGGGATGGGCACGACGCCGAGCTTGTAGGTCGACATGAACTCCGCCGCCTCGGTCTCGGCGGTACCGGTCATGCCGGAGAGCTTCTCGTACAGACGGAAGTAGTTCTGCAGCGTCACCGTGGCGAGGGTCTGGTTCTCGGCCTTGACCGGAACGCCTTCCTTGGCCTCGATCGCCTGGTGGATGCCTTCGTTGTACCGGCGTCCGACCAGGATTCGGCCGGTGTGCTCGTCAACGATCATGACCTCGTCGTTCATGACGACGTAGTCCGCGTCGCGCTTGAAGAGTGCGAGCGCCTTGATCGAGTTGTTCAGGAACGAGATGAGCGGGGTGTTCGCCGACTCGTAGAGGTTGTCGATGCCGAGGTAGTCCTCGACCTTCTCGATACCGGGCTCGAGCACACCGATGGTGCGCTTCTTCTCGTCGACCTCGTAGTCCACGCCCGATTCGAGGGTGCGGGCGACCTTCGCGAACTCGGTGAACCAGCGGTTCGCCTCGCCGGAGGACGGGCCGGAGATGATGAGCGGGGTGCGGGACTCGTCGATCAGGATCGAGTCGACCTCATCGACGATCGCGAAGAAGTGGCCGCGCTGAACGAGGTCTTCCTTGCGCCACGCCATGTTGTCGCGCAGGTAGTCGAATCCGAACTCGTTGTTCGTGCCGTACGTGATGTCGGCTTCGTACTGCGCGCGACGGACCTCGGGCGTCTGCCCCGACACGATCGTGCCGGTCGTCATGCCGAGCGCGCGATAGACGCGACCCATGAGCTCGGCCTGGTAGCTCGCGAGGAAGTCGTTGACCGTGATGACGTGCACGCCCTGGCCGGCGATCGCGTTCAGGTAGGCCGCGAACGTCGCCGTCAGCGTCTTTCCTTCACCGGTCTTCATCTCGGCGATGTTGCCGAGGTGAAGGGCCGCACCACCCATGATCTGCACGTCGTACGGGCGCTGACCGAGCGTGCGCTTCGCGGCCTCGCGGATGGCGGCGAAGGCTTCGGGCATGAGCTGATCGAGCGTCTCGCCGGCGTCGTAGCGCGCACGGAGCTCTGCGGTCTCTCCGCGCAGCTCCTCATCGGTGAGGTGCGCGTACTCCTCCTCCAGCGCGTTGACGGCCTTCGCCACCTGCTGAAGCTTCCGGACGAGCCGGCCCTCGCCGGCGCGGAGCAGTCTCTCGAGAGGGTTGGCCACGGGGCATCTCCATCTGTCGGGTGGGCGCGGGCGGATGAACGCTCACGCGGGTCGTTCCCGGCAACCCGGGCACGCCGTCTCCCATGTTATCCGTCCGTGACCTACGAGAGCACTGGATGCGGTCGCCGCCGTCGCGCCGAGCCCTCCACCCCCGCATATACTCGGAAATGGAAAACTCCAGGACGGGACGTGGAATGTCGGTACGACGCAGCTTGCTCGCGATCCTCGACCAGGGCGCGTGCTACGGCTACCAGCTCCGCGCCGAGTTCGACCGGCGCACCGGCAGCGTCTGGCCCCTGAACGTCGGCCAGATCTACAACACGCTGGAGCGCCTCGAGCGCGACGGACTGGTCGTCAAGGGCGACACCGATGAGCACGGCCACGTCTATTACGAGATCACGGATGCCGGGCGCGCCGACGCTCGCGCGTGGTTCCAGGACACGGTGGAGCGGCCCGCGACCAGAGACGAGCTTTCCGTGAAGATCGCCCTGGCCGCCACGCTGCCCGGCGTCACGGCGAGCAGGGTAGTCGCCGCGGAGGAGACTGCGGCACGCGGTCGCGTCACCGCGCTCCGGGCGAACGACCCGAGCGGCGCCGACGACACCCCGGATCTCGCCGCCCTGATCGTGCACGAGCACCTTCTGGCCCAGGCCGAAGCGGAGGTCGTCTGGCTCGGGCGCGTCGCCGAGCGACTGGCGCAGCATCCGGAATCCGCCCGCACGGTGTCCCTGTCGGAGCGGCGTCCGAAGCGCGGCCGGCCGGCTCGAGTCGCCTGAACGGATCGCCCGCGCAGCAGCGCGCTTAGGATCGGTACATGGCGGGTTTCTGGGGTAAACGCAAGCGCGAACAGCAAGCGGAGATCGACGCGAAGGATGCGGATCTGGCCCGACGCGCCGAGCAGGCCCTGGTCTCGGCCGACGAGCGCATCCGTGCGACGACGGAGGAGCTGGCGTTCGCCGAGGCCGAACTCAGCCCGAAGTCGACGAAGGATCTGCGCGACGCCCTCACCGCTGTGCGCACGCACCTCGGCGAGGCGTTCCAGCTGCATCAGCTGAACCACGACGAGATCCCCGACACCCCCGAAGAGCTCCGCACCCGGAACGCCCGCATCGTGCAGTTGGCCGAATGGGCCGAAGACCTGCTCGATGACCGTACGACCGTGCTCGCCGACGCGATCGCCCGCATCCGCCGCGCTCCCGAGGTACTCGCGAGTGTGCGAGCGGATGCGGAACGGCTCCGCGAGCGCATTCCGAACGCGGCCGACGTCGTCGAACGGATGCGGGCCCGTTACGCCCAGTCCGCCGTGCACCAGATCGAGAACGCCCCGGCGGAGGCCGAGCAAGTGCTCTCGTTCGCCCTGCACAGCGCCGACGTTTCGACAAGGCGTCGCGACGCGGGGCGCGCCGAAGAGGCGAACATGGCGCTCGAGGCCGCGACCGAGTCGGTGCGCCGCGCCGAATCATTGCTCGACGGTGTGGAGGACTTCGAGATCGAGGCACTGCGGGCGGAGGCGACGCTCAGCGAGGTGGTGGTCGATTCCCGCGGCGATCTGGTCGAGGCACGCCGCATCGCCGGGAACCCCGAGATCACGGCGGCCATGCGCGATCTCGAGCAGGCGCTCGACGCCCTGACCCCTCCCGGCACCCTCGGCGACCCGTTCGCGGAGCTCTCGCAGTTGCGGACGGCGAACACCGCCCTCGACGCCGCCGTCGCGAAGGCGCGGAAGCGGGCCGAGCGCCCCCTTCCGAGCCCCGACCTCGTGCGGCACACGATCGACGACGCCGACCGGCAGATCGCGGTCGCGGGAAGCCTCATCAACGGACACCGCGGGTGGATCGGCGCCGACGCGCGCACGCGCCTCGCCGAAGCCGAGCGCGCCCGGGCCGACATCGACCGGCTCCCGGACGAAGAGGACTCCCTCGAGACCGCACTTCAGCTCTCCCGCCGCGCGGGTCAGCTGGCCAGCGAAGCGCTCCAGCTCGCCCAACGCGACATCGACCAGTCCCGTCCGCGCGACGACGGCTGGGGCGGAGGCGGCGGCTGGGGCGGAGGCGGCGGGCGAGGGATGGGCGGCGGCATGGGCGGCAGCATCCTCGGCGGCCTGGTCATCGGCAGCCTGCTCGGCGACATGTTCGACTGACCTGGTCGACTGATCCTCAGAGACAGAAGAAGGGACCCGCCGCACGGACGGGTCCCTTCTTCTGTCTCAACGCCTCACTGCGTCAGGACGCCACCTTCTCCGGGGCGGCCTGCGTTTCGAGCGAGATGACGCCGTAGTCCCAGCCCTTGCGCCGGTAGACGACGCTCGGCTGATCGGAACGCGCGTCGATGAAGAGGAAGAAGTCGTGACCGACGAGCTCCATCCGATCGACGGCATCTTCGACGGTCATCCATTCCGCGTCGAACTGCTTCGTGCGGATGACGACGGGCGAGTAGGCCTCTTCGTCTTCGGCGCCCGTGATGATGGGAACCTCGCCGGTGGCGACGGCTCGCAGGACGTCGACGGATGCGGGCTGCACGTCGATGCCCGCGATCTCACCGGTGCCCTTCTCGTAGTGCGCGCCGCGCGGATGGTTGCGCCCGTCGATGCGCTTCTCCTTCGCGCGACGGACCTGTTCGCTGAGCTTGTCGACGGCCAGGTCGAGGGCGGTGAACTTGTCGCCGTCGACAGCCTCGGCGCGTACCAGAGGACCCTTGCCGGTGAGCGTGAGCTCGACCGTCGAGTCCTCCATTCGGCCGTTGCGATAGGCGCGATGCGTGACTTTCACATCCAGACTCTGCGCGCGTGGCGCAATGTTCTCGATGCGAACGGATTTCTCCTCGACGACTGCGCGAAAGCGATCCGTAATCCCGACGCCCACGCCGACGATGTTGGTATCCATCCTTGACCTCCTTGTTCCGGTCCGCCCGGTCAAGGGCGGACCATCGTCGCCTTGTCCGTCCCAACCTAGCCCGCACGGTGTCGGGTGTCACGCATCGAACCGGCGCTTCGGAGTGGCGGCGACCGTCAGCGCTCCCCGAACGTCCGCGCCGGCCGCCGTCAACGCGCGCATCGCGTCCGCGAGCGTCGCTCCCGTCGTCACGACGTCGTCGACCACCACGACGCGCCGGCCCGATGCCGCCGGGGTCGAGACGAGGCTCCCCCGCACGTTCGACGCGCGTTCCTCGCGGCCGAGCGTGCGCTGGTCGGCCGTTCGCCGCGCGGGGCGGAGCGCGGAGAGGGCGGGCAGTCCGCTCCGGCGCGTCAGGAGCTCGACGACGCGGTACCCGCGGCGACGCATCGACGCCCGGGAGGTCGGCACGGGGACGAACACGAGATCCTCGCCGGGGAAGGCGGATGCGGCACGCATCGCCAGCGCGCGCCCGAACGGGCGTGCGAGCGCGGTGCGGCCGTCCTCCTTGAGCGCGCGCAGCATCCGCGCCGGCTCGTCGATGTAACGGAACGCGGAGTGCACGACGAGGCCGTCTCCGACCGACTGGACGAGGTCGGACGGACGCGCGAGGAGAACCGCGCAAGCGGGGCAGAGCGCGACGTCCGCCGCACCGCAGCCGGCGCACGAGACCGGAAGGACGAACGCGAGCGCGTCCGCGAAGGCTGCGCGCACTACGTCGGGCACGAGGGGAGAGAAGGACGACACGGGTCGACTCTGGCCCACCCGACCTTCGCCCGATCCCGGTTCGCGCGCGCGTTCGGACAATGGCCCGCCCTCACGCCCTGGGGAGGAAAGGAGGTCAGGGGCTCCCCTGCAGCACCGCCAGCACCGAGATTCCCGCGGCGGTCTGCACCCAGTTCGACGAGCGCCGCACGAACAGCGCCCCGTCGGCCGTTCGCAGTCGCACCGCGGACGGCGTGTTGACGCCCGAGATCTCCGCGGCACCCGCAGGTGCCTCGAACGTCGTCGTCAGACCACCGACGACCTGCTCCACGAACGTCACGTCGTCATCGGGGCCGGTCAGCGCCCCGACCGTCAGATCATCGAGCCACGCGACGTCACGACCGGTGCCGTCCAGATTCGCGAGGGTGATCTGATCGCCGATCGCAATCGGCACGCCATCCGCGTCGCGCGATATGCCCGCGACCACGAGCACCGTCCGCGACCCGAATCCGATGATGGCCGCCATCCGCGCGCCGTCCCGCGAGATCTGCAGGGAGTCGATGCGGCTCGCTCCGCTCCACGCGCCCTCCGGCTCGACGAGTTCGCCGCCGGGCGTGGTCGCGTGGAGATCGCTCGGGGACGCCGACGGCACGGTCCAGACGATGCCGAACGGGTCGATCGCCGGTGCGAGCAGGCCCTTCCGATCGTCGATCACGGAGCGCCGGCCGTCGTCGGAGATGCGGGATGCGGAACCGTCCGGCATCCGGACCGCGACCGAGCCCCGATCGCGCGCCAGTTCGATCGCCGACGGCGCGGCGGTGACGACGGCGGGCGACAGCGCAGGGATCGGCGTGAGATCTCCCGAGACGAGGAACCCGAAGCCGTCCTCGGAGAGCACGAGAGCTCGCTGGTCGACGGAGGTGTCTTCGGTCGCCACCCGGTCCGCGTCGAGCCGCGTGCCGTCCACGAGCATCTCGACTTGACTGACCTGAGCGCTCGCGAGGCTGCTCGCGAGCTGCGTCTGCATCCGGTCGAGCGTGGTCTGGTCGAGGGTCAGGGCCTGCTGGCTCAGCTGCGCCTGCGCGACGCCGCCGATCGCCGGCACGGAGGGCAGCAGGTCCACGGTCTCGGGGAACGCGGTCTTGACCGCATCCGCGAGCCACGCGGAGGGCGCACCGTTCACGAGCGCGTCCGCGATCCGCGTCGCCGCGTTGTAGGTCGGGAAGAACCGGGTGTCCGGAACGAGGAACTCCCACGTCGGGTCGAAGTACATGAGCGAGTACGACCGGAACACACTCCGGAAGAAGTCCTCGTCGAGCAGGATGCCGTTCGGGGCCGACGTGATGCGCCATTCGCCATCGGACTGCTGCGCGAGCGCGTACGACAGCGGCGCGGCGGTGCCGCCGTCGGACGGCGCATAGCTGCCGTGCTCGTCGACGGTGGCCCGGGGGGTCACCTGCAGATCGAGGGCCTCGTCGGAGATCGGGGTGTACACACGGTCGGACAGGACGTCCACGATGACGCCCGCCTCCGGCTCCCACGAGTCGCGGAAGTCCGGCGCGAGGAAGAGCCGCGCCGTGTCCCAGTCGTTCTGCGGTCCGGAGGCCGCCCGGACGAACCCTTCGACGATCTGCTGCGGACTGGCGCCTGCCTGCGGCGCGTCGGGGCGGAACGTGATGTCGGGGACCTCGGCCTGCGCTGTCTCCTGCGGCACCGGCTGGACGGGTCCGGTCGTCGGCAGCCCGGCGCATCCCGCGAGCACCAGAGCGATCACGACGGCAGACACGAGTGACACGGTGCGTCTCATCGCTTCTCCTCCCGGGCCCGCGCGTTCACGGAGACATCGATCGGCTGGGTCATCCCGAGGACATCGAGCGCGTCTTCGCCCGGATCGAGCGGGATGGGAGAGCGAACGTCCGCATCCAGGGTGCGTCGCGGCAGCGTCAGCACGAAGTTCGTCCCGCGCCCGGGAGAGGACCACACCGCGAGTGTGCCGCCGTGCAGGCGCGCGTCTCCCAGCGCGATCGACAGCCCGAGCCCCGTGCCGCCGATCGTGCGCTTGCGCGACGGATCGGCACGCCAGAACCGGTCGAACACCCGCTCCTGGTCCTCGGCCCGCATCCCGAGCCCGTAGTCGCGGACGCCCACGGCGACCGCATCCTGATCGCTGTCGACGGTGACGACGATCGGCCGCCCCTCCCCGTGCTCGATCGCGTTCCCGAGCAGGTTGCGGACGACCCGGCGCACCCGACGCGGGTCCATGTCGACCGGGGAGTATCCCCCGGGTGCGACGACCCGCACGTCGCTGCCGTGCTGTGCGGCGAGCTGATGCATCGACTCGACGACGTCTTCGGCGAGCGCGGCGAGGCTCGTCGCCTCGAGTTCGAGCTGTACGGACCCCGCGTCGTAGCGGCTGATCTCGAGCAGGTCTCCGAGCAGCACCTCGAAGCGCTGCACCTGGGCATGCAGCAGTTCGGCGGCGCGGGAGGAGACCGGGTCGAAATCGGTGCGGTGATCGTTCAGCACGTCGGCCGCGAGCCGGATGGTGGTCAGCGGCGTCCGCAGCTCGTGCGAGACGTCGGAGACGAAGCGTTGCTGCACGAGCGACAGCTCTGCGAGCTCGGCGATCTGAGTCTGGATGCTGTCGGCCATGGCGTTGAAGGAGCGGCCCAGCGTCGCGAGTTCGTCTTCGCCGTGCACGTCGAGCCGCACGTTCAGTCGCCCGGCGGCGAGCTCGGCGCTCGTCTGCGCCGCGTCCGCGATCGGCACGGTCACCGTGCGCAGCACGAACCAGGAGATCGCCGCAATGATGGCGATGAGCGCGAGCCCGACGATCCACAGCGTGCTCTGGACGAACAGCAGGGTCTGCTCTGCGGCGGAGAGGTCGTAGGCGATGTAGAGCTCGTACGCGTCGCCGTCCACATTGAGCTGCTGGCCCACGACGATCCCGGGCGACGTGTCGCCGGGCCCGTCGGGCAGAGAGATCGACTGCCACCACTGCGCGTTCGCGGTGCTCTGCACGCGCTCCCGGAGGGCGTCGCTGATCTGCGCATCCCAGTCCGCCCCGCCGAGGGTGAAGTCCTGCGGCGCGGTCGCGGACGGTGCGTCATCGATCCGGGTCGCCGCGACCCGCTGGGAGGCGGACTGCTGGACGAGCGTGGTGCGCACGCTGTCCATGACGCTCCGCACCTGCGCGCTGTCGCTCTGCACCGCCGAGTCGAGCGTCGCCTGGGCCGCGGCGGTGGCGCGGCGCGCGTCGCCGACGACCTGATCGCGACGGGACTGGAAGAGGTCGTTCTGGATGGCGAGCGCCATCCAGACGCAGGCGACCAGGATGGCGAGGGCGCTCAGCGCGATCGTCAGCACGAGCGTGCGGAACCGGAGCGAGCGTCGCCACAATCCCGACAGCGAGTCCGGCCAGGTTCGCCAGTTCCGCAGGAACCGGACCAGGGCCGTGCGGCGCCGCCGGCGCGGGGCCTGGACGGTCATCTCACACCACGGCGCCCGCGCGATACCCGACGCCGCGCACCGTGGTGACGATCTTCGGGTTGTCGGCGTCGAGCTCGACCTTCGCGCGCAGACGCTGCACGTGCACGTTCACGAGGCGCGTATCGGCCTTGTAGTGATAGCCCCACACCTGCTCGAGCAGCATCTCGCGGGAGAAGACCTGCTGCGGTTTCGAGGCGAGCGCGACCAGCAGTTCGAACTCGAGGGGCGTCAGCGCGATCGGCGCGTCGCCTCGGCGCACCTCGTGGGCGGCCACATCGACCGCGAGATCGCCGATGCGCAGCACCTCGGCCGATTCGGCCGGCGTCGGACGCAGCCGCGTGCGGATGCGGGCGACGAGCTCCTTCGGGTTGAACGGCTTGACGATGTAGTCGTCGGCGCCGGATTCGAGCCCGCGGACCACGTCGGCGGTGTCGGTGCGCGCGGTCAGCATGATGATCGGCACGCCGGACTCGCTGCGCAGGCGCGTGCAGATCTCGATCCCGTCCATCCCGGGAAGCATGAGATCGAGCAGAACCAGGTCGGGACGCTCGGTGCGGAACGCTTCGACGGCCTCCGCGCCGTCTGCGCAGAACACCGTCTCGAACCCCTCGGTGTCGAGGACGATGCCGATCATCTCGGCAAGGGCAACGTCGTCGTCGACCACGAGAATGCGTGAAGTCATGAAATCGCGTTCGTCCTTTGCCTGCGACACGACGACGGCCGGGCACCGCCGATGTCCCCCGTGCGCTCCCCACAGAGTAGTCCACGCCGCGCGCCGCGCTGCCGAGGGGCGACCGCCCGTGTGTCACGATAAGGGGACGCCGACCGCGAGGGAGACATCGTGACCGCCTACCCGTCATGGACGCCGGCAGCGAGAGCGGGCATCATCCCGCTGCATCCGCTCACGTTCGGCGCCATCCTCGGCCGCTCGTTCACCGCGCTCCGCCGGAACCCTCGGGTGCTGCTCGGATTCGCGCTCGGGATGCAGATGCTGGCGTACATCGTGCTGCTGGTGGCCGTCGGCGGCACCGCGTTCGCGTCGTTCTCGCGGCTTGACACCGTGCCCCTCGGCTCCGACGAGTACGACGCCCTCTTCGCGGGGTCGACGCTCATCACCGTCATCACCGGCGTCGTGCTGGGGATCGCCGCGACCGCGTTGACGGTCGTGGTGCAGGGCGTCGTGGTGGCCGAGGTCGCCCACGGCGTCGTCTCGGAGCAGCTCACCGTCGGGGCGCTCTGGCGACGCGTGCGCCCGGCGTTCTGGCGTCTGCTGGGCTATACGGTCCTCACGGTCGTCGCGATCATCATCGTGGTCGCCGTCCTCGTGATCGCCGTGGTGGCGCTTTCCACCGTCGCGCTCGCGGTCGGGATCGTGCTCGCGATCCTTCTCGTGATCGCCGCCGTCCCCCTCACGTTCTGGCTGACGACCAAGCTGTTCCTCGTTCCCGAGGTCATCGTTCTCGAGGGTGCCGGGATCTTCGCGGCGATCGGTCGCTCGTGGCAACTCACCCGCGGCCGGTTCTGGAAGACGCTCGGCATCTGGTTCGTCATCCAGGTCACCTTCAGCGTGATCGCTCAGGTCGTCAGCGTGCCGTTCTCGCTCCTCAGCGGGGTCTTCGGCACCGTGATCGCCCCCACCGGGGAACCCGAACCGACCGCGATCATCGCCTACCTTGGTTCGATGGGCCTCGCGCAGATCGTGACGCTGCTCATCCAGTCGGTGGCGCTCGTCGTCGGTGCCTCCGCCGGAACACTTCTGTACGTCGACGCGCGGATGCGGACCGAGGGCCTCGACCACGACCTGCAGTCCTACGTCGACCAGCGCCAGGCCGGGGCCGGCGTCGCCGACCCGTACCGCTGGCACGTCGGCCGCGCGGTCACCCCGGCACCCGTGCCGTCGCCGCAGGGGTACCCGGGGGCACCCCAGGGATACCCCGTCCCGCAGGGGTACCCGGTCCCGCAGGGATACCCGGTCCCGCAGGGATACCCGGCACCGCAGGGATACCCGGCACCCGAACCCGCGCCGGCACCGGCACCCGCACCAGAGCCGTCGGATCGCGGACAGGACACCCCGCCGCCGGCCCCGGCCCCGGCCCCGACCCCGACCCCGACCCCAACCGATTGGGCCGCCCCCGGCGGCTCGGGCTCGGCACGGTGATCGGCCCCCTCACCGGAGCCCCCCTCATCCCGGACGGCGACGAGGCGCGGCGCTGGGCCGAGCAGGAACTCAGCGATCCCTCGTACCTCGCTGCCCAACCGACCCCGATCGACCGCATCGCCCAGGCCGTCGGCGACGCGATCGCCCGCTTCTTCTCGCAGCCGTTGACCGGTTCGTGGGGACCCGTCGCGGCCGTCGTCGCCACGGTGATCGTGCTCGCCGTCGTGCTGGTCGCCTTCCTCGTGTGGGGGCGGCCGCGGTCGCGGGCCCGGATGCGGACGACCACACCGAGCGACCTGTTCGGCGACGCGGCCGGCCGATCCGCTCAGGACCTCCGCGCCGACGCCGCCCGATGGGCAGCATCCGGTGACTGGTCCGCCGCCGTGTCGGATGCGGTCCGGGCGCTCGCGCGCGGCCTCGACGAGCGCGGCATCGTCACGACTCCCCCGGGCGCGACCGTGCAGGCCTTCGCGCGCGCCGCCACCGCGAGCTTCCCGGATCGCGCGGCCGATCTCGCGCGCTGTGCGGCCGACTTCGACGACGTCCGATACCTCCGGCGGCCGGGCAGCCGGGAGACCTACGATCGGGTGCGCGCCCTCGACGACCGGCTCGCCCGTGCGCGCGCGACGGTGGACGCGCGATGACGTCCGCGCCCGCCCGCGCGGCGACCGCTCTCCCGGAGCGCAGTGGGCGTCGTCGACGCGTCGGGGGCTGGATCGTGATCGCCCTCGTGCTCGTGCTGGTCGGCTCCCTCGGTGCGGTGATCTCCGGGGGCATCCAGTGGTCCGAACGCGGCGCGTTCGACCCGGAGTCCGCGGGCCCGGGCGGCACCCGCGCCGTCGCCCGCCTGCTCGCCGAGAACGGTATCGACGTGCAGATCGTCCGCGATCGGGCCGCGGCGGAGGATGCCCTCCGCGCCGGCAGCGCCACCCTGGTGCTGCCCGACTCACCGCTCCTCTCCGACGACGCGTTCACCCACCTCGCGAGCGCCGCGACGGATGTCGTCGTCGCCGAGCCCCGGGCGCGCAGCATCCGGGTGCTGTTCGAGGGCCGCCTCGACGGATTCGGCGAGACGACGCCGGTCGCCCCGGGGTGCGGTCTCGCCGAGGCCGAACGCGCGGGCCCGGTCGTGATCGGTGCGACGTTCGCCTCGGACACGGCGACCGGGTGCTATCCCGTCGGCGACGGCTTCGGCCTGCTCGCGGTGTCGCGCGGAGACGGACGGGCGGTAGCGATCGACGGCACGGCGCTCTTCACCAATGCGACCCTCGCGAGCGACGGCAATGCGGCACTCGCGCTCAACCTGCTCGGCGCCCGCGACCGGGTCGTGTGGTTCGTCCCGAGCCTCGCCGACAGCGACGGCGCCGCCGGAACGCTCGGCGAACTCACTCCGGGCTGGGTGAGTCCCGCGATCGTTCTGCTGCTCACCGCCGCCCTCGCGGCCATCATCTGGCGCGGGCGACGGTTCGGACCTCTCGTCCGCGAGCGCCTCCCGGTGACCGTGCGCGGTTCGGAGACCACCCGCGGGCGGGCGCGCCTCTACGCCCGCTCCCGTGACGTCCCGCACGCCGCCGACGCGATCCGTCAGGCGACCGTCGCGCGTCTCGCGCGGCTGACCGGGCTCGCCGCATCCTCCTCCGCCGTCTCGGTATCGGATGCCGTCGCCGCGCGCCTCGACCGCGATCCCCGCGAGGTGCGGGCACTGCTCGTCGACGACGTCCCGCGCACCGACCGCGACCTCGTCGCACTCACTCACCATCTCCACGACCTCGAAGCCGCGCTGTCCGCGGCGCTCCGGCCCGGAAAGGACCCCCGATGAGCGACATCACCCCCGACCACAACGCGCTGCGCGCCGCGATGCACGACGTGCGCACCGAGGTCGGCAAGGCCGTCGTCGGTCAGGACGGCGCGATCACGGGACTGCTGGTCGCCCTCCTCGCCCGCGGCCACGTGCTGCTCGAGGGCGTTCCCGGCGTCGCGAAGACCCTGCTCGTGCGATCGTTCAGCCGCGCCCTCGGCCTCGACACGCACCGGGTGCAGTTCACGCCCGATCTGATGCCGGGTGATGTGACCGGATCGCTCATCTACAACGCTCGCGACGGAGAGTTCGACTTCCGCGAGGGACCGGTGTTCACGAACGTGCTGCTGGCCGACGAGATCAACCGCACGCCGCCGAAGACCCAGTCCTCTCTCCTGGAGGCGATGGAGGAGCGTCAGGTTTCGGCCGACGGTGTGACCCGCCCGCTCCCCGACCCGTTCCTGGTCGCCGCGACGCAGAACCCCATCGAGCACGAAGGCACCTACGAGCTCCCCGAGGCGCAGCTGGACCGGTTCCTGCTGAAGCTCCTGATCGACGTACCGGAACGCGATGCTGAGATCGACGTCCTGCGCCGGCATGCCGCCGGGTTCTCGCCGCGCGAGCTCGAAGGCCTGGTGCCGGTCGTCGACGCGGAACGCATCCGTGCCGCACAGCGCGCGGCCGCATCCGTCGGCGTCTCCGACGATCTGCTCGGCTACATCGTCGACCTCGCCCGCGCCACGCGCGAATCGCCCTCCATCCAGCTCGGGGCGAGCCCGCGCGCCGCGACCGCGCTGCTCGCCACCGCGAAGGCCTGGGCCTGGCTCGGCGGGTACCCCGCGATCACCCCCGATCACGTGCAGACCATGCTCGCGCCCACCTGGCGCCACCGGCTGCGGCTCCGACCGGAGGCCGAGTTCGAGGGGGTCACGGTCGATGCGGTGATCGCCTCGGTCGTTCAGCAGACGCGCGTTCCGCTCTGACGTGTACATCACCGGTCGTCTCGCTCTCCTCGTCGCGGCGGGCATCGTGCCCGTCGTGCTGTTCGGCGCGGCCCTCGATCCGTGGATCGTCGCGGGCGGCTGGATCCTCCTCAGCGCGGCGGTCGCCGTCGCCGACGCGCTCCTCGCCGCATCCCCGCGCGCGCTCCGGGTCGCACGCGAGATCCCCGCGCGTGCGCGTCGCGATGAGGCCGTCCGCACCGAAGTGATCCTCCGCAACACCGGAACGCGCCGGATCCACGGACGGATGCGGGATGCCTGGCAGCCGACCGCCGGCGCCCCTCTCGGGCGGATCCGCATCGACATCCCGGGCGGCGAGTCACGTCGCATCACGGTGCCGCTGCATCCGCGTCGCCGGGGCCAACTGGTCTCGGAATTCGTCGTCGTCCGCTCCGGCGGGCCGTTCGGCGTGGCCGGACGCCAAGCGAGCATCGGCGCCCGCGGAGCGCTGCGCGTGCTGCCGCCGTTCCGCTCGCGCCGCCACCTGCCCTCACGTCTGGCCCGCCTGCGCGAGCTCGACGGCTCCACGAGCGTGCAACTACGCGGCCGGGGAACCGAGTTCGACAGCCTGCGCGAGTACGTGCGCGGCGACGACGTGCGCTCGATCGACTGGCGCGCCACCGCACGTGCGGGCACGACGATGCTCCGCACCTGGCGTCCCGAGCGCGACCGGCACATCGTGATCGTGATCGACACCGGACGCACGTCGGCGACGCGGGTGGGCGACGGCGTGCGGCTGGATGCGGCCATGGAGGCGACGCTGCTGCTGTCGGCTCTCGCCGCCCGCGCCGGCGACCACGTGCATCTCGTCATGATGGACCGGGTGACGCGCGCCCGAGTAAGCGGGGTGGACGGGAACGCCCTCGTTCCCGCTCTCGTCGACGCGATGGCGGCGGTGGACCCGCAGCTGATCGACACGGACTGGTCGAGCGTCGCGGCCCTCGTCCGGCGGCTGCCCGTGCGCCCGGCGCTCGTCGTGCTGCTGACGGCCCAGGACGACCCCGCCGCATCCCGCGCCTTCCTCGCCGCGCTTCCGTCGTGGACCGCGCGCTCCCGCGTGCTGGTGGGCGCCGCGACCGACCACGACACCTCCGCAGGCGCCGCCGACGCCGCCGAAGGGCTGATCGACGCGGAGTCCGCATATCTCGAGGCCGCCCGGGCGCGGGCCGGCTCGGATGCGGCGCGGGTGGCGGATGCTGTCGCCCGCGCGGGCGCGGTATCGCTCGCCGCCGATGCGGAGTCGCTGCCTCCGCTCATCGCCGACCACTACCTGGCGCTCAAGCTGCGCGGACTCCTCTGACCCCGTCCGGATCTCGTTGCCCGCGGGCGTGCCCGCCATCCGGCGGAGCCCCCGACGCACGAGGGCCCACCCCGCGGATGCGGAGCGGGCCCGGAGGGCGTGCGGAGATCAGACCAGGTCGAACCGGTCGAGCTCCGTGACCTTCGTCCACGCGGCGACGAAGTCCCGCACGAACTTCTCCTTCGCGTCATCGCTCGCGTAGACCTCCGCGAGCGCGCGCAGTTCGGAGTTCGAGCCGAAGAGCAGGTCGACGCGGGTTCCCACACCGACCGGCGCCCCCGAGCCGTCCTTCGCTCCGGCGAACGCGTGCGAACCCGGGTCGAGCGGCTTCCAGGTGGTGCCGAGATCGAGCAGCGTGACGAAGAAATCGTTCGTCAGCACGCCCGCACGGTCCGTGAAGACGCCGTAGGCCGAGCCGTCCCAGTTCGCCCCCAGCACGCGCAGCCCGCCGACGAGCACCGTCATCTCCGGCGCACTGAGCGTCAGAAGATTGGCCTTGTCGATCAGGTGGTGCTCCTGCGGGAGGGTCGCGTTCGGGCCATAGTAGTTGCGGAATCCGTCGGCGGCCGGCTCGAGGAACGAGAACGACACCTCGTCGGTCTGCTCCTGCGTCGCGTCGGTGCGTCCCGGGTGGAACGGCACCTCGACCTCGTAACCCGCATCCGCCGCCGCCTTCTCGACCGCGGCGTTACCGGCGAGCACCAGCAGATCAGCGAGCGAGACGGTCTTGCCGTCGGTGCGCCCCTCGGCGAACGATGTCTGGATCTTCTCAAGCTCGGCGAGCACCTGCGCGAGCTGCGCGGGGCTGTTGACCTGCCAGTCCTTCTGCGGAGCGAGCCGGATGCGGGCGCCGTTGACGCCGCCGCGCTTGTCGCTGCCACGGAAGGTCGAGGCCGCGGCCCACGTCGTCGAGACGAGCTGCGAAACGGTGAGACCGGAACGCAGGATCTGCTCCTTGAGCGCCGCCGCATCCGCCCCGTCGATCAGCACCGCGGGGGCCGCGGGCACCGGGTCCTGCCAGAGCAGTTCCTCCTGCGGAACCTCGGGGCCGAGGTAGCGGTCGATCGGACCCATGTCGCGGTGGGTCAACTTGAACCACGCGCGGGCGAAGGCATCGCCGAATGCGACCGGGTCGTCCTTGAAGCGGCGTGACACCCGGTCGTAGTCGGGGTCGACGCGCAGCGCCAGGTCGCTCGTCAGCATGCGGGGCTCGCGGCGCCCCGACGAGTGCGCGAGCGGCACCATGTCGGCGCCTGCACCGTTGATCGGTCGCCACTGGTGACCGCCGCCGGGGCTGCGCATGAGCTCCCACTCGTACGCGTAGAGAATGTGGAAGAACTCGTTGTCCCAGCGGGTCGGGTGGTAGGTCCAGGTGACCTCGAGGCCCGACGTGATCGTGTCGTCGCCCTTGCCGGTACCGAAATTGTTCTTCCAGCCGAGACCCTGCATCTCGAGGCCGGCCGCCTCCGGGTTGTCCTCGATGTTCGTGTCGGGCGCCGCGCCGTGGGTCTTGCCGAACGTGTGACCGCCCGCGATCAGCGCGACGGTCTCTTCGTCGTTCATGCCCATGCGACCGAACGTCTCCCGGATGTCGCGCGCCGAGGCGAGCGGGTCGGGGTTGCCGTTGGGGCCTTCGGGGTTGACGTAGATGAGGCCCATCTGCACGGCCGCGAGCGGCTTCTCGAGTTCCCGATCGCCGGAGTACCGCTCGTCGGCGAGCCAGGTGGTCTCGGGGCCCCAGTACACGTCGTCATCCGGTTCCCAGACGTCCGGGCGACCGCCGCCGAAGCCGAAGGTCGCAAAGCCCATGGACTCCAGCGCGACGTTGCCGGCGAGGATCATGAGATCGGCCCACGACAGGTTCTGGCCGTACTTCTTCTTCACGGGCCAGAGCAGGCGACGTGCCTTGTCGAGGCTCACATTGTCGGGCCAACTGTTGAGCGGTGCAAACCGCTGCATCCCGGCTCCGGCGCCGCCACGGCCGTCGGTGACGCGGTAGGTGCCGGCGCTGTGCCACGCCATCCGGATCATGAACGGGCCGTAGTGGCCGAAGTCGGCGGGCCACCAGTCCTGCGAGTCGGTCATGACCGACTCGATGTCCTGCTTTACCGCGGCGAGGTCGAGGCGCGAGAACGCCGCCTTGTAGTCGAAGTCCTCGCCGAGCGGGTTGGACACCGCCGGGTTCTTCGCGAGGATCTTGAGGTTCAGCTGGTTGGGCCACCACACGCGGTTCGCCGAACCCGCGGTCGGATGCGGCTGCGCGCCGGTCCAGGCGGGCGCCGCGGGTCGCTGGCCCTCGCCGTGGATGACGGGGCAGGAGCCGGCCGCATCCTCGTTGGAACGGGGACGATCCTCACCGTCGAACCGCTCGTCGACGGGGGTGTCGATGTCGGTGACGGACTGGTCGGTGCCGGTCGGGGTGTCGCCGATCTGCGGCACGGTACCTTCGTTGTCGGTCATGAGTGTCCTTCCGTTGACAGGTGGTTTTCGCCGGAGGCCGGGTCTGCGCAGTCCGCGCAAAGCCCCCAGAACGTCACTTCGGCGGTGTGGATGCGGTAGCCGTGGGTGTTCGCCGGCTGGAGGCAGGGCGCCTCGCCGACGACGCAGTCCACGTCCTCGACCCGTCCGCAGCTCGTGCAGACCAGGTGGTGGTGATTGTCATCGACGCGCATCTCGTACAGGCCCGGGTGTCCGGCCGGCTCGATGCGTCGCGCGAGCCCCGCGTCGACGAAATCGCCGAGGGCGTTGTACACGGATTGCAGGCTGATCGCCGGCACGTCGGCGCGGACCCGGGAATGCACCTCGTCGACGCGGGCGTGCGCCATCCCGCGGAGCGCGTCGTACACGCCTCGCCGGGTGTCGGTCACACGCAATCCGGCACCGCGGATCGCGGTATCGGCCGGGGAGAGCGGTGCGGGGGTCATCAGGCCCAATCTAGCCTAGTTTTGATCTGTTCAAAAGAAGGCGGGTCGATCGCCGGGCGGAAGAAATCAGCCCGCGACGAGCTCCGGAGCGCCGGTCTCGTCCTCGGTGAGGTCGCCGGTCTCCCCCCGCTGCACGGCGCGGCGACCGATCACGAGCATGTAGAAGAGGAAGACCGCCAGGGCGAGGGCGCCGAGTCCGAGCTTGATCGGCCACGGCCAGGGCTGCGGCGTCACGAAGCCCTCGACGATCCCCGACAGTCCGAGCGCGAACACGAGCCCGATCGCCACCGTGACGAGGGAGCGCCCCGCGGCCGCAAGCGCCTCCCCCCGCGAACGCGGCCCCGGAGCGACCCATGCCCAGAAGATCTGCAACCCCGCGGCGGCAGCCACGAAGATGCAGGTCAGCTCGAGCAGACCGTGCGGAAGGATGAACGCGAAGAACACGTCGAGCCGGTCGTACGACGCCATCACCGCGGCGGACGTGCCGAGTCCGACCGCATTCTGCGCGACGACATAGACGGGCCACACCCCGGAGATGCCGAACAGCACGCACTGGGCCGCGATCCAGGCATTGTTCGTCCACACCGTTCCTGCGAAGACGGCGGCCGGATTCTCGGAGTAATAGGCCGTGAACTGGTCCTGGGCGTACGACGCGAGCTGCGCGTCCGACCCGAGCGAGGCGACGAGAGCCGGATCACTCGCGATCCACGTCGCCACCAGGGTCGCGATCAGAAGGAACCCGACGGTGACGCCGAGCGTCGCCCCACGCACCCGGTAGAGCGCCGCGGGCAGCTGCAGGACGAAGAATCTCGGGATGCGGCGAAGGACGTTCTCCGATGCGCCGGTCAGCCGCAGCCTGGCACGGGCGAGGATGAGCGAGAGGTGATCGGCCTGCGGACTCCGACCGGCCGTGGTCTTCACATCGGCGAGATCGGCGGATGCGGCCCGGTACCGCGTGACGAGCTCGTCGACGTCCGCGCCGGCGAGGCGGCGGGTGCGGGTGAGCTCGTCGAGGCGCTCCCACTCGGCACGGTGCGCGGCCGTCAGGGCGTCGAGGTCCATGTGTTTCACTGTACCCATGGCCTCCCCCGTGACCGTGGTCGATATCGCCCAGGACGAGGTATTGACCGGCGAAGCGGTGGCGCTCGACATCCAGCCGACCGGGTTCTTCCTCCGTGCGCTGGGCGCACTGATCGACATCGTGCTCGCGGTCCTCGTGTACGTGCTCTTCATCCTCGTGATGCTCTGGGCCGGCGGGTCCGGCCTCGATCCCGCCCTCGCGCCGATCCTGTCGATCGCCATGCTCGTGGTCGTGGCCGTCGTCATCCCCACCGTCGTCGAGACCGCCACGCACGGACGAAGCCTCGGCAAGTTGGCCGTGGGCGGCCGCATCGTCCGCGCCGACGGCGGTGCCGCCGGTTTCCGGCAGGCCTTCATCCGCGCTCTCGTGGGCGTTCTGGAGATCTGGATGACGTTCGGGGCGGTCGCCGCGGTGACCGGCATCTTCACCCCTCGCGCGCAGCGCCTCGGGGACCTGCTGGCGGGCACCTACAGCCAGCGCACCCGGTCCCCGCGACTGCCCGAGATCGCTCCGGTCGTTCCGCCCGCGCTGGCGGCTTGGGCGACAGTGGCAGATGTCGCCCCGCTCCCCGAGCGGCTCGCCCGCCGGCTCAGCCAGTTCGTCCGCCAGGCGGAGGATCTGCAGCCGGCCGCCCGGGCGCGGCTCGCCCGCGACCTGGCTGCCGCGGTGTCCGCATCCGTCTCCCCCGTTCCCGAGGTCGATCCGGAGCTGTTCGTCCGCGCGGTGGTCGCCGTGCGATTCTCACGCGAACTCGCCGCCGTGCGCCTGCGCGACGCCCGCGCCGCCACGCTCCTCCGGGACTGACGCCCGCCCGCGCGCCGGCGCGGCGGACGGCCGCGGGTCCGCCGCGCCGCGGGTCCGCCGCTTCTTCGGCCGTCGATGGCTCGTCAGTCGTCGGAACGAACGTCGCTGGGCCGCCTCATCCGCCCCATCCGTGCGCATCTGCACCACCGGTCCGACGACTCACGCCGATTCGACGCACGGACGCACCCCCACGCACAGCACTTCCCCGCCCTCGCCGATCCAGCCCACTTGTGCCGGGACGCCGTCGATGGCTCGTCAGTCGTCGGAACAAACGTCGCCGGGCCGCCTCATCCGCCCCACCCGTGCACATCTGCCCCACCGGTCCGACGACTCACGACCTACAGCCGTCGAAACACGGCGCCGGCCCACCGCAGGCGGGCACGGCCGCCAGAAACCCGCGGCCGGCAGACACCGCCCTCCCCGGCCGGGCAAAGCCCGCACCGCAACCCGCCACACATGCCGCCGGGCCCCCCCCCC
>NZ_JAJHGO010000009.1:0-554045 GCF_020805625.1 Microbacterium sp. cx-59 | reverse complement strand
CCGCCCCCCCCCCCCCCCCCCCCCCCCCCCCCCCCCCCCCCCCCACTGCTGTTTCGCGGGTGAGGAGGAGCCCCGGGTTCCGTTCAGCGGAATACCTCTTGCCAATACCTATCGACATAGGTACTGTCCATTTCAGAGGCGCGATGATGCGTCCCCCTGAGAGCGGAAAGGACCTCGATCAGTGGCCCAGAACTCCCCCGCGTCGAATGACGCCGCATCCCTCCGACTCGTCGATGACTTCTCGCTGGAGATGACCGGCAAAGACATCCCCGGACTCGAAGAGGCCCGGCACGCGATCCCCGCCGGAACCAAGATCAACGTCACGTTCCTCGGCAACGAAGACCTCGACATGCGGATCGCGGCGGCCAAGGCCGTGAAGGAGATGGGGTTCATCCCGGTCCCCCACGTCTCCGCTCGGCGACTCTCCTCCGAGGGCCAGCTCGAAGAGTTCCTCGGCCGCCTGCAGGAGGTCGGCGCGAGCGACCACGTCTTCGCCGTCGGCGGCGACCCGGCCGAGCCCGAGGGCCCGTACCCCGACTCGCTCTCGGTCATCCGCTCCGGCATCCTGGAGCGCTTCGGCGTGAAGGAGGTCTCCATCGCGGGGTACCCCGAAGGCCACCCCGACATCCCCAGCGACGTGCTGTGGCGTCACCTCGAAGACAAGTCGGCGGCGCTGAAGGAGCGCGGACTGGATGCGGTCATCCTCACGCAGTTCGCCTTCGACACCGACCCGGTCACGGCCTGGGTGAAGAGCGTCCGCGACCGCGGCATCGACACCGAGATCCGCATCGGCACCCCCGGTCCCGCGGGCATCAAGCGCCTCATCGGCTTCGCCCGCCGCTTCGGCGTCGGCGCGAACGCGATGATCGTGAAGAAGTACGGCTTCTCGCTCACGAACCTCATGGGCACCGCCGGACCCGATCAATTCGTCACCGACCTCGCCGCGCTGCTCGCGCAGGACCCCGCCTCGGGAAGTGTCAAACTGCATTTCTACACATTCGGCGGACTGCTCGCGACCTCACAGTGGGCGCGGGACTACGTCGCCGCCCGCGCCTGAGACCCCGCCGACCGCGGCCCGAGGAGACACCCTGATGACACTGCACACCGATGCCCTCCGCGACCACGCCTGCCTGATCGTGCACGGCCCGGACAAGCCCGGGATCGTCGCGGCAGTGACCTCGCTCATCACGCGCAACAAGGCGAACATCGTCACCCTCGACCAGTACTCCGACAACCCGGAGGGCGGCGCGTTCTTCCAGCGGGTCGTCTTCCATCGCCCCGACCTGGCGGCGGCGATGCCCGACCTCGAAGCGGATCTCGCCACGACTCTCGAGCCGTACGGGATGCAGTGGCAGCTCACCGACCAGTCCGTGCCGAAACGGATGGCGATCCTCGCCTCGACGTCAGATCACTGCCTGCTCGACCTGCTGTGGCGGCACCGCCGTGGCGAGCTGAACGTCACCATCCCGATGGTCATCTCCAACCACACCAACACCGCGGAAGACGTGCGGTCGTTCGGCATCCCGTTCTTCCACATCCCCTCGCAAGGCCCCGACAAGTCGGCCGCCGAAGCGGAGATCGTGAAGCTCCTCGCCGGCAACGTCGATTTCGTCGTGCTCGCCCGGTACATGCAGATCCTTTCCGACGACTTCCTCGGGAACGTCGGCGTGCCGGTCATCAACATCCACCACTCGTTCCTGCCCGCCTTCATCGGCGCCGGCCCCTACAAGAAGGCCAAGGAACGCGGCGTCAAGCTCATCGGCGCGACCTCGCACTACGTCACGAAAGACCTCGACGAGGGCCCGATCATCGAGCAGGACGTCGCCCGCGTCGACCACTCGATGAGCGCCGCCGACCTGCAGTCCCGCGGTGCCTACGTCGAACGCGCGGTGCTGTCGCGCGCGGTGCAGTGGCACGCCGAAGACCGTGTCATCCGGCACGGCAACCAGACCATCGTCTTCACCTGACCCGGACGCCTCACCCGAGACGCCCACCGACAGAACAGAGAGGTTCATCCGTGGCCGACAATCTTCAGGAACTCATCGACGGCACCAACCCGGTCGAGATGCTGCGCAACTCGCAGATCGGTTCGTACATCTACCCGGTCGTGCCGGCCGACTTCCAGAACTGGATCAAAGAGCAGCAGGCGTGGCGGAAGACCGCCGTGCTGTACGACCAGTCGCACCACATGGACAACGTGTTCCTGAAGGGCTCGGACGCCATCCGGCTCATCAGCGACACCGCCATCAACTCGGTCGCGAACTTCGCCGTCAACAAGGCCAAGCAGTACGTGCCGACGACGTCGTCGGGCCACGTGATCGGTGACGGCATCCTGTTCCGCGAGGCCGAGGACGAGTACGTGTACGTCGGCCGCGCCCCCGCGTCGAACTGGCTGCTCTTCCACGGCGAGACCGGCGGGTACCAGAACCTCGACATCTCGGTCGACCGTCGGTCCCCCTCGCGACCGTACGGGCACCCCGTCACGCGTCAGTACTACCGATTCCAGATCCAGGGCCCGAACGCCTGGTCGGTCATCGAGAAGCTCAACGGCGGCCCGCTGGAGAAGCTCGGCTTCTTCAACATGTCGACGATGATCATCGCCGGCAAGCAGGTGCGCACCCTCCGTCACGGCATGGCGGGTGCCCCCGGGCTCGAGGTCTGGGGACCGTACGCCGACCACGACATCATCCGCGACGCGATCGTCGACGCGGGCGCCGAGTTCGGCCTCGTCGCCGTGGGCTCGCGCGCCTACCCGTCGAACACGCTCGAATCCGGCTGGATCCCCTCGCCGCTGCCCGCGATCTACACGGGCGAGGGCGAACGGGCGTACCGCGAATGGCTCGGCACCGACAGCTACGAGGCCACCGGCACCCTCGCCGGCTCGTTCGTGTCGGACGACATCGAGGACTACTACCTGACCCCCTGGGAGCTCGGCTACGGCTCGTTCGTGAAGTTCGACCACGACTTCATCGGCCGCGACGCCCTCGAGAAGATCGACCCGGCCAGCCAGCGCAAGAAGGTCACGCTCGCCTGGAACGCCGAAGATCTGGCGAAGGTCTGGGGCTCGCTCCTGAACGTCGACGGGCCCACCTACAAGTTCTTCGACCTGCCGCTGGCGAACTACGGTTCGGCGAACTACGACTCGGTCGTGGATGCGGACGGCACGGTCGTCGGCTTCTCGATGTTCACCGGCTACAGCGCGAACGAGAAGCGCGGCCTCTCGCTCGGCGTCGTCGACCCCGACGTGCCCGAGGGCACCGAGCTCAAGGTCGTCTGGGGTGAGCCGAACGGCGGCACGTCCAAGGCATCGGTCGAAGAGCACGAGCAGACCGAGGTGCGAGCGATCGTCAGCCCCGTGCCGTACTCGACCGTCGCCCGCCAGACCTACCAGGGCGGATGGCGAACCGGCTACACCGACTGAACCGTACCGAGGGGTCCGGGACGACGCTCCCGGGCCCCTCCGTCTTACCCGCGGCACCGCCGAGAGGAACCCATGAGTCTGCGATACGCACTGCTCGCCCTGGTGCGGGTCGGGCCGCAGTCCGGCTACGACCTGCAGAAGCAGTTCGCCGTCTCCGTCGGACACGTGTGGCACGCCCCCGACTCCCAGATCTACCCCGAGCTGCGCAAGATGGAGCGCGAAGGACTCGTGCAGGGCGAGGAGGAGCAGCGCGGGGAGCGCGGCACCCGCCGGATGTACCACATCACCCCCGCGGGCGATCAGGCGTTCCTCGATTGGATGGCGTCGCCGCCCGAGTACCAACGGGTGCGCGATCCCGCTCACCTGCGCGCCGCCTACCTCGAGACGGCGACGCCCGCGCAGGCGCGCGCCTTCCTCCGCGCCCACGTCGCGCAGTGGGAGGGCGAACTCGAGCAGTGGGAGGGCGAACTCCGCCGCATCGACGCCGTCGACAACCCCATGTTGCTGCGACGCCTCGCCGCCACCGCCGAGGAGGACCGCGAGCGCACGATCGCCTACAAGCGGTACGCGTACGAAGGTCTCGTCGAGCGCGCGCGGGGCGAGATCCAGTGGGCCCGGAGCGGCCTCGATCTCATCGCGCGACTGGAAGGGCCGGAGGACTCCCCGTGACCATCGCCACCACCGGAACCGATCGCGCCCGCGCGGTCGCCGCCGTCCGTGAGCTGCTGCTCGCCGTCGGCGAGGACGCCGATCGGCTGGGGCTGCTGCGCACCCCCGAACGCGTCGCCGACCTCATGCTCGATCTGTTCTCCGGGCTCGGGGTGGACCCCGCATCCGCCCTCGGCGCACCCGTCGCCCTCACCGAGAACGAGCATCCCGGCGAACTCGTCGGCATGACCGGCATCCCGTTCCGCTCGGTGTGCGAGCACCACCTGCTGCCGTTCGACGGCACGGTCGACGTCTACTACGCACCGAGCCGGCACATCGCGGGGCTCAGCCGCATCGCCACGCTCGTCGACCTCGCCGCGCGGCGCCCGCAACTGCAGGAGCGTCTGGGCCAGCAGATCGCGGATGCGTTGATGGCGGTCCTGCAACCGCACGGGGTGGCCGTGCGCATCGAGGCGACCCACGGTTGCGTCGCGCACCTCGAACCCCGCGCGGCGGCCGCGCGCGCCGTCACGGTCGCCACGGTCGGCTCGATTCCCGACGCGACCTGGCGCCTCGCCGTGCGGGACCCCGCGCCGCACTGACGGCCCGACCGGTGGGCTGCCGGGTACGCTCGGGCGCGGAGCGCTTGCGCTTGCATCCGCCGCCCACTCCGCAGGTGCCCGCGCGCGGGTGCTGCGGATTGGCGTCCGGATCGGCGACAATAGTGCAGACGATCCGCGGCGGACCCTCTGCGCGGAGGTGGGGAAGACGATGACGCTCACGCCTGTCGCCGAGACCGATGGCCGCCCGGATCTGGCGGCGACGATCCGCGACGCGATCCTCGGCGGCGAGTTCGCGCCGCATCAGCGTCTGATCGAAGCCGATCTGAGTGCACGGTTCCAGGCGACCCGGGCGGCGGTGCGGACGGCGCTGCTGACGCTGGCGAGCGAGGGGCTGGTGGAGCGCCTCCCCAATCGCGGCGCCCGTGTGCGCGCGATCAGCGTCGACGAAGCCGTCGAGATCGTCGAGGTGCGGATGGGGCTGGAGTCGCTCTGCGCGCGCAAGGCCGCGGAGAACGCCGACGACGACGACATCGCCGGTCTCCGCATCCTGCGCGCCGACATCGAGTCGGCCGTCGCGGGGGGCAACCTCGTCGAGTACTCGCGCCTGAACCAGGAGATGGACCGGCGGATGCGGGACCTCAGCGGCCACGCGACCGCCACCCAGCTTCTCGAGCGGCTGCGCGCCCAGTCCGCGCGGCACCAGTTCCGGCTCGCGTTCCACCCGGGCCGTGCCGCGCAGTCCGCGCCCGAGCACATCGCGATCATCGACGCCGTGATCGCCCGGGATCCGGATGCGGCCGACGCCGCGACGCGCGCACACCTGGCGGGCATCGTCGAGGTGCTCCGCACTCTCGACTGACCCCCCGCATCCGCCCGCCCCGCATCCGCCCGCCCCGCAGAAACCCGCGAGACGGGATCTTCGCGCCGAGACGGAGGGGTTACCCCACGGTCTCGGCGCCCAGATCCCGTCTCGCGGTCGGAACACCGGCGGCGGCACGGAACGGCGGCCCGGCGCATGAGGCCGGGCCGCCGTTCGGATGCGGGTCAGCGGGCGATCAGCCGAAGTCCTCGACCGTGTCGTAGCCCTTGCCGTTGTACTTCTGCACCACCACCGACGAGACGGCGGGCTGGCCGTCGACCGTCGTGTCGACCGCCGTGCCGTCGAGCATGAGCGGCGCCTGGAAGTCGGTGATCCCGCGGAGCGCCTCCATGAAGTTCTCGCGCGTCGGTTCGGTCATCTCCCCGAACGCCTTCTCGAGCGTCGCGCCGACCATGTAGCTCCACATGCAGTGCGGGAACGCGGGCATGTCGGGGTAGTCGCCGTACTCCTTGAGGTTCGTCAGGAAGCCCTGCACGTCCTCGTCGTCCGCGAACGCGGGGCTCGCCGGCGCCTTCGAAAACGACACCGAGTAGACGCCGGGGAAGGCGTCGGCCCCGCCCGGCTGGAGGATCGCCGTCGGGCTCGAGGTGTTCGAGGGCAGGAACCAGCTCGGCGTCCAGTTGAGCTGTTGCGCCTTCTGCAGCGACGAGATCACGAGCGGCGTGATCGACATCGCGTTGAAGAAGACGTCGGCGCCCGAGTTCGCGAGCTCGGTGAGCTGCGCGTCGACGGCCGTGTCGGTCGCCTCATAGGTGAGCTCCTTCACGATCTCGATGTTGTCGGCACCCTCGACGGCGTTCGTGAAGCCCTCGAGGTATCCCTCGCCGTAGTCGTCGTTCTGGTAGAGCACGGCCACTTTGTGGTCTTCGCCGGATGCGGCCAGCAGCTCGCCGAAGGCCTGCCCCTCGTTCTGGTAGATCGGCACGAAGCCGAGCTGCCACGGGCTCTGTTCGGTGTCGCTGAAGATCGGGTCGCCGGTCATCACGAGCACCTGCGGCACCTCGTCGGCGATGGCGGCCTCGCGGTAGGCGCGGTTCGTCGGCGTGCCGAGGCCCGCCGTCATCGCGAAGACACTGTCTTTGAGCTGGTCGTAGTTGGCCTTCGCCTTCTGCGGGTCGTAGGCGTCGTCGAGCGCCTGGATGTCGACCGTGCGGGTCTTGCCGTCACCGAACTCGACGCCACCCTCGGCGTTCTTCGCGCCGAAGTACGCCGAGATTCCGGCGACCGTGCACGTGCCGGGGCCGGCGGTGGCGCCGCTGAGCGGAGTCGTGATGCCGAGCGAAATGCTGGTGTCGGTGATGCCGGGGCTCGCCGCACTGCCGCCGTCGCTCGCGTCTCCGCCGCCGCCGCGGGAACAGCCGGCGAGCGTCAACGCGAGCACGGATCCGACGGCGACGATGCCGAGGACCTTTCTGCGTGTGGTGCTGATGTTCATGCCTGATCTTGCCTCTCTGTGTGGGTCGTCTCCGCGGCGGGCGGCACGGGCGCGCCACCCTGCGGAGTACCGGAAGAAGGAGTGCCGGATGAGCGAGCCCCGGATGCCGGGCCCCCGGATGCAGGGCCGCCGGACCCCGGGCCGCCGGACCCGCCGCCACGCCGGGGCTTTCGCCCCCACCGGCGCAGCCGCGCGGGGAGCGAGGCGAGTCCGCCCGGGAGCAGGAAGAGCACGAGCAGCAGCAGCGCCCCCTGCAGGACTGCGGTGAGGTTCGCGTCGAGCGCGTTCGTCAGCTGCGGTGCGAGCACGTAGAACGCTCCGCCGAGGAGCGACCCGATGATGCTGCCCGCTCCGCCGATCACCATCGCGGCGAGCAACTGGATGGAGTGCCCGAAGCTCATCGTCTCGGGCGAGGTGTACTGCACGACCACCATGTAGAGGAACCCGCTCACTCCGCCGATCAGCGACGCGACCGTGAAGGCCATGACCTTATAGCGGTAGGGCGAGATCCCCATCGATGAGGCGACGGCCTCGTTCTCCTTCACGATCGCGAACGCCCGACCGTACTTGCCGCGCACGAGGTTGCGGGTGAGAAGGAACACGATCCCGCCGATGGCGATCACGAGGTACAGCTGCCACTGGTCGTCGTAGAGTCCGGTCCACTCCGGCGCCGACGCGAACCGGGCCGAGATGCCCTGCGATCCGCCGGTGAAGTCCGAGAGCCGCTTGGCGAGCGGCACGCCCACGATCGGCAGCGCGATCGTGACCATCGCGATCGCGAGTCCGCCGAGCCGCGCTGCCGCGAGCGCGATCAGAAGGCCCACGATGCCGGGCAGCAGGATGCTGGCGGCGAAGACGACGACGATGTTCCAGTCGTTCTCCACGCCGTAGGCCGTGATGTACGCGCCGAAGCCGACGAAGAAGATCTGGCCGAGTGAGACCTGGCCGGTGTAGCCCATCACGACGTTCAGCCCCAGCACCGCGACGGCGAAGACGCCGACCCGGGCGACGGTCTGGTTGGCGAACTCGGGCAGGACGAGCGGCAGCACGACCAGCAGGATGACGACGGCGAGCGCGACCGCGATGCGCACCGGGCGTCGGCCGAAGAACTCGGTAGCTCGAGACATCAGACGCGCACCACGGCTTTCCGGCCGAACAGGCCCTGGGGTCTGACGATGAGCACGACGAAGATCAGCACGAACGGCACGGCGACCTTGAGGTCGTAGCCGATGAACGGCACGTACACGGCGGCGAGGTTCTCGAGCACGCCGATCATCCACGCCGCGATCACGACGCCGATCGGGCTCGACAGTCCGCCGAGGATCACGGCGGCGAGCGCGTAGACGAGCGCGTTGTCCATCATTCCGGGGGTGAGGGTGAGCTGCGGGGCGATGAGGGCGCCGGCGACCGCGCCGAGCACGGCGGCCAGGCCCCATCCGACCATCAGGAGGCGCCCGACGGGCAGGCCCGAGAACGAGGCGGACTCGGGATTCACGGCGACCGCGCGCAGCGCGAGCCCCAGTTTCGTGCCGAGGAAGAGCCCCTGCAGCAGGATCATCATCGCGACGATGACGAGGGTCGTGCCGATCGAGCGGATGCTGACCGACGCGCCGAGGATCGAGATCGTGTCGAGCGGGAACAGCGACGCGAACTGCTGGTTGTTGTAGCTCCACAACCAGCCGCAGATGCCGGTGATGAGTGTCAGCAGACCGATCGTCACGACGACCGCCGTGTCGGGATCGCCTCGTTCGAATCGCCGCATGACGTAGCGCTCGATGAAGGCGCCCATGGCGAAGGAGAACAGGATCGACAGCAGGATCGCGAGGATCAGCGGCACGCCGAGGCCGGTGAACCACCAGGCCACATAGGCCGAGAGCACCGCCATCCCGCCCTGCGCGAAGTTGATGAGGCCCGTCGCCTGGTTGACCAGCACGATCGCGAGCGCAAGCGCCGCGTACACCGAGCCGATCGAGAGTCCGTCGACGACGAGTTGGATGAAGGTGCCCATCGGTCAGCCTCCCAGGTAGGCGCGTCGGATCTCGTCCATGCCTTTGAGCTCGGCGGAGGTGCCGGTGAGGACGTTGCGTCCGGTCTCGAGCACGGTGGCCGAATCGACGAGGCGGAAGGCGAGGGTGGCGTTCTGCTCGACGACGAGCATGGAGATGCCGGATTCGCGACGCAGGCGCGCGATCGCGTCGTAGACGTTTCGTGCGGTGCTGGGCGCGAGGCCGAGCGACGCTTCGTCGAGGAGCAGCAGTCGGGGCTTGGCCATCACGGCGCGGGCGACCGCGAGCATCTGCTGTTCTCCGCCCGACAGCGCGGACGCGTGCGAGCGATAGCGCTCCTTGAGGTTCGGGAAGAGCTCGAGACAGTACTCGACGTCGGCGTCGATGCCCTTGCGGTCTTTCCGCAGGTAGGCGCCGACCCGCAGGTTCTCGCGGACGGTCAGCCCCCCGAGGGTGCCGCGCCCCTCGGGCACATGCGCGATGCCGATCGCCGCGACCCGGTCGGGCCGCATCCCGCGGATGTCTGTGCCCTCGAAGCGGATGCTGCCGCCCGCCCGCACGGTGCCGCTGATGGCGCGGAGGGTCGTGGTCTTGCCGGCGCCGTTCGCGCCCAGGATGCCGACGGCGCCGTTCTCGGGAACCGACAGTGACACCCCGTCGAGCACCTGCACGGGGCCGTAGAAGGCGGTCACGCCTTCGAGTTCAAGCAGCGTCATCCGCGGCGTCCTTTCCGATGTACGCCTCGATGACCCGCGGGTCGGACTGCGCCTGCGCGGCCGTGCCCTCCATCAGGGTGCGGCCGTGGTCGAGAACCACGACACGGTCGGTGAGGGCGGCGATGAGTCCCATGTGGTGCTCGACGATCACGACGGTGATGTCGTCGTCGCGGATGGTGCGAACGGTCGCGATGAGCTGCTCGACCTCGGAATGCGGGAGGCCGGCGGCGGGCTCGTCGAGCAGCAGCAGGCTCGGGCGGGTGAGCAGGGCGCGGCAGAGCTCGATGCCCTTGTGCAGGCCGTGCGAGAGTTCGTCGGCGGGAAGGTGCGCGGCCCAGCCGAGTCCGGTGCGCTCGAGCAGATCGAGGGCTTCGCGCCGCTGCTCGCGCTCGGAGCGCACGGTCCGCGGGGTCCGGATGGCCCACTCGAGCGGACCCGCCGGGAGTCGCGTGTGCGCACCGAGCAGGACGTTCTCGAGCACGGACGCGTGCAGTTGCAGAGCCGGATGCTGGAACGTGCGCGCGAGACCGCGCTTCGCCAGCCCCGAGGGCGTGGTGCCGAGCACCTCGTCGCCGTCGATCCGGATGGATCCGGAGCTCGGGCGGTAGTGGCCGCTGATGCAGTTGAACAGCGAGGTCTTCCCGGCACCGTTGGGCCCGACCAGACCGAAGATCTGACCGGGTTCGACCTCGAAGGTCACGTCGTGGAGCACCGTGATCCCCCCGAAACGGAGATTCACGTCGTTCAGAGTCAGTCGAGCTGCCATCGCTCACCTTCCTGCGTCGTTGCCACATCGCTTCGACCCGGGGCGTCATCGCCCTGATTCTGGACGGTACGGATTCACGCTCAGATTGTCAACGATTTTGGCGCGCAATCGGAGAGTCGTTGTCGGACCGTGCCCGACCGCCTCGTTGCGGCAGGATGTCCGCTCTCAGAGTGCGGGCGCCGCATCCGGCATCGCCCGCCGATTCCGTTCATGCGAATCTTCCGTATGACGCCTCGGCATCCGGCGCACGATCGGAAGCACTGACAGGAAGGTCGACGATGACATCCGAATCCCTCGCCGAGGCGATCACCCGTGCCGGCAGCCCCGTGGAGCTGCTGCGCAACCAGAACTGGCCCGCGTTCACGTTCCCGGTCGCTCCGGAGTTCACGAACTGGCGCGACGAGCAGCGCTCGTGGAACACGACGGTCGCCCTCATGGACCAGTCGCACCACATGACGCAGCTGTTCCTGGGCGGCGCCGACCTGCTGCCGCTGCTCGGAACGATCTCCCCCAACACGTTCGCCACGTTCCGTCCGGGCGTCGCGAAGCAGCTGATCTCGGTGAACAAGGACGGCTACCTCATCGGTGACGGCATCCTCTTCTACAACGAGGACGCCCCCGAGGGGCTCGTGCTGGTCGGACACCACATCCTGATCGACTGGGTGCGCTACAACGTCGAGAAGGCGGAGGCCGCCGGCAAGGACGTGCACTACCGCCTCGAGGCGAACTCGCACATGCGTCAGGGCCCGCCCACGTTCTACCGCTACGAGCTGCAGGGACCGTTCGCGAACGAGGTGATGGAGAAGCTGTTCGCCGGCCCCGTGCCGGAGGTGAAGTTCTTCCACATCGGCGACTTCACGATCGCCGGCCGCACCGTCAAGGGGCTCCGGCACGGGATGGCCGGGCAGCCCGGCTTCGAGTTCTTCGGCCCGTGGGCCGACAGCGAGCCCGTGCGGGATGCCATCCTCGAGGCGGGTGCGGAGTTCGGCATCCACCGGGTCGGCGCCAAGGCCTACTCGGCCACGCCGCTCGAATCAGGGTGGGTGCCCACGCCCTTCCCCGCCGTCTTCGATGACGACCTGGCCGAATACCGCGAGTGGCTGCCGGCCGCGCGGATCGGGTCGGTCGCCGGGTCGCTCATCTCCGACGACGTGCGCGATTTCTACCTCACCCCGTACGACATCGGCCTCGGCCGGTCGGTGCGCTTCGACCACGACTTCCACGGTCGCGAGGCGTTGGAGCGCCATGCGGCGGCGCCCCGGCGCCGCAAGGTGACGCTGCTCTGGAACGCCGAGGACGTCGCCGGTGTCGTGCGTTCGCAGCTCGAGCCGGGCACTCCCGCGAAGTTCCTCGACTTCCCGAAGGCCCGGTACGGGCTCTACCAGATGGACGAAGTGCGCCGCGGCGAGGATCTCGTGGGCATCTCGACGGATGCGGGCTACATCGCCTACGAACAGCTCTATATGTCACTCGCCACCCTCGACGAGGGAATCGACGACGGGGCCGAAGTCGAGGTCGTCTGGGGCGAGAACCCGGTGTCGGCGAAGGACTCGGTCGACCAGGATCACCGCCAGGTGCGGATCCGCGCCACGGTCGCCCCCGCGCCGTACCACGAGTGGGCTCGGACGGTGTACCGGGCATAGCGCCGACGGTGTGTAGGGTCCTCGTGAGGAGGACGCGATGGCGCGTGGATCAGCCGGGCAGTCGGCACTGCAGCGGCACCTGCGGGTGCTCGACGCGTTCGAGGCGCTGCATCCGTTCCTGACCCTCAGCGAGATCGCGTCCGCCGCGGGCCTGGCGCCCTCGACCGCGCATCGCCTCGTCGCGGAGCTCACCGAGACGGGCCTGCTCGAACGGATGCCGGACCGCACCTACCGGCTCGGGGTACGGCTCTGGGAGTACGCGTCACGAACGCCGGGCGCCCTCGGTATCCGCGAGGTCGCCCGGCCGTGGCTCGCCGCCGCGCACTCCCGCATCCGGCAGCACATCCAGCTCGGTGTCCGCGCGGGCGACGATGTGCTGTTCGTGGAGCGGATGTCGGCTCCGGATGCGGTGGTCAACGCCACGCTCATCGGCGGCCGCATCCCGCTGCACGCCTCGTCGATCGGACTCGTGCTGCTCGCCCACGCCCCGGCCGGGGTGCTCTCGCACCTGCTCGCGTCGGGGCCCCGGGCGTACACGCCCCGGACCCTCACGAGAGAGGCGGAGCTCCGCGCGACCCTCGCCCGGATCCGCGCGGAGGGCGTGGCGGTCGCTCCCGGTCACATCCATCTCGATTCCCGCGGGATCGCCGTTCCTGTGCACGGCCCGGACGGCTCGGTGTATGCCGCGATGGGCGCGGTGATCCCGAACGACGGCGGGTCGGACCCGGCCGTGATCGAGACGCTCCGGGTGGCCGCGGCCGGCGTCACCCGCGCACTCCGCGACGCGTACGCCTCGGCCTCCGCGACCGACGACGACGCCGCCGCACACGGGCTGCGGCCGGATGCGGGCGTGTCGGCGCGGTCGTGGGAGTACATCGCCGCACTCGCCGGCGAGCACGCGCCCGGCACGGCTCGGGCGGGCGCGCGATGACCCGCATCGCCGTCATCGGACTCGGCGAGGCCGGACGCCGGTATGCCACCGGGCTGCGCGCGGCCGGCGCCGTGGTGCGCGGGTACGACACGTCGCCGTCCCGCGTCACCGAGGGCATCGATCGCGCCGCCGACCTCGCCGGCGCGCTTCGCGACGCGGATCTCGCGATCAGCCTCGTGGGCGCGCACGCGGCGATGAGCGTCGCGGCGGCGGCGCTGCCGCTTCTGGGCCCGGGGGTCGTGTTCGCCGATTTCAACACCGCGTCACCGGAGACGAAGGCCGCCGTCGCAGCCGTCGGTGTCGACGTCGGCGTCGCCGTCGCGGATGTGGCGGTGCTCGCCCCGGTCACCCGCGCCGGGTCGCGGACGCCCCTGCTCGCGAGTGGCCCGGGCGCGGCAGAGGTCGGCCGCCTCCTCCGGCCGTTCGGCGTGCCGGTCGACACGGTCGCGGGCCCCGCCGGAACCGCCGCCCGACTGAAACTCGTGCGGAGCGTGTTCATGAAGGGCCTGGCGACACTGCTCATCGAGACCCTGACGACGGCGGATGCCGCGGGCGCGGAGCCATGGATGCGGGATCAGCTGACCGCGGAGTTAGGACCCGACGCCCCCGCACTCGTCGAGCGACTCCTCACCGGCACGTACGCTCACACCGCGCGGCGCGAACAGGAGGTGCGAGACGCCCTCGACCTCCTCGACTCCCTCGGCACACCCGCCGACATGACCCGCGGCACCCTCGCGTGGTTCGAACGCATCCTCGACGAACGCGGAGAAGACCGGCCCTGACCGCGCCCTGCCTCACCGCAACATCGCTCGGCGGCCGCGCATCGCCCGGCGGCGCTCAGCGCACGATCCGCAGGGTCCCCGTGGGGGTATCGACGGCGCCGACAACCGTCCGGAGCGAGGCCTTCATCCGCGGGAGATCCACCTTGCCGTGCGGGCTGCGCTCGAGACTGTCGCGGACGATCACGTTCCGGGGCTTCTTGTAGCCGGCGAGGAGCGTGTCGAGATGGGCGCGGAGGGCGTCCGCATCGAGAGCGACCGTTCCCTGGACGACGACGACCGCCGTGACCGCCTCGCCGTAGCGGGCGTCCGGCATACCGAAGACGACCGCATCCGCAATCGCCGGAAAAGCGAGGAGGGCCTCTTCGACCTCGACCGGATAGACCTTCTCGCCGCCCGTGTTGACCACGGCGCTCCCCCGCCCGAGCAGGTCGACCGTGCCGTCGCCGTGAGAGACCGCCCAGTCGCCGGGCATGACGTGACGCACCCCGTTGATCACCGGGAAGGCCTCACGGGTCTTCTCCTCGTCGCGGAAGTAGCCCCTCGGCAACGTGCCACGGAAGGCGAGGACACCCCGACCCCCCTCGAGGTGCTGCACCTCGCGCAGGTCGTCGTCGAGCACCACGGCCCCCGGCAGCAGGCGCAGCCGCCCGGGAACATCGGCGACGGATGCGGTCGTGTTGACCGCGTACGGTCCGCCCTCGGTCGAGGCGAGCAGGTCGATGATGACCAGGTCGGCCCGCGCGTGGAACCGGCGCTTCGCTTGCGGGCTGAACCGCATCCCGGAACTGATGAGAGACCCGACCGCGCCGAACGAACGCTCACCCGAGCGCTCCCACGCCTCGATCAGCGGGAGCGCGATGGCATCACCGGCCACGACGAGTCGGGTGGCGCCCGCGTCGACCGCGAACCGGAACGCCGCATCGGCATCGAGGCGCGGCGAGGGGATCACGAGGATGGTGCCGCCCAGCACGAGGGTGTTCATCGAGGTGAACAGCGCGGTGCCGTGCATGAACGGGGCGAGCGGGAGGGTACGCGGAGCGGGCGTCGCCGGGTCGGCGGCGACGGCCACGACGTCGTCCATCGTCTGCGGGAGCGGAAGCCCGACCGTGCCGTAGATCGAGTAGAGCTGCACCGAGAGGATGTCTTCGGCGCCCCAGACGACGGCCTTCGGTTGCCCCGTGGTTCCGCCCGTGTAGAGGCGCAGCTCGGCGCCGGCGGGCGGAGTCACGGGAAGGATTCCGGGCACAGCGATCGCCTCGGACCACGGAACCCCCGCATCCGCATCCGCGTCCGCATCCGCATCCGCGGACGGAAGGGCGGGCGGGTCGTCGTCCACGGCGATCAGGGCGGGGGCGTGCGCCCAGTCCGCCACCGCCTCGCGCACCACGGGCCACAGCGACGTGGGGTACACCAGCACGCGGGCACCGGAATCCTCCAGGAGCGCCCGCACCTCGGTCGCGCGATACCGGTAGTTCAGGGTCACCGGCGCGATCGCGCGGGCGAAGCAGGCGAACAGGGTGACGAGATACTCGGGACGGTTGTAGAGCATCACCGCGACGGCGTCGCCCGGGCCGACGCCCGCCCGGGCAAGGTGCCCCGCGAGCGCGCCGGCATCCGCGGCGAAGCGCCGATAGGTCATCGTGTCGTCCGGGGTGACGATCGCCGGTCGATCGGGGAACGCGCGCGCGATCGCCTGCCATACGTCGCTGTAGTGGCCTCTCATCCGAACTCCCTCGTTCGCCTCGGCACGATCGATCCCTGTGCGCTCAGTCGAGCGTGGGCGGGCCGGATCGCTGCGCGAGCGGCGCGAATCGATCGCGCCAGACGCCATCGATCTCCTCCGCCGACCATCCGCCGTCGCGGTCGGCGGTCTCGAGCACCGCCGGGTGCGCGTACAGCGCGAGCCGGTCTCCGCCGATGCCGATCGCCTGCCCCGTCACGGCCGCCGAGTGCTCCGACGCCAGCCACACGATGAGGGCCGCGACATCCTCCGGGGTGCCGAGCGCGTGGTCGCGCCGGTACTCGGTGGGGATGCCCTTCCCGGCCACGAAGTCCTCGTACACCTGCGTGTAGGCGGGGATCGTCGCGGTCATCGGGCTGAGCGCGGTCGGGATGACCGCGTTGGCGGTGATCCCCGCGCGCGCGAGCTCGAGCGACCAGGTGCGGGCCATCGCGACCAGTCCCGCCTTCGCCGCCGCGTAGTTCGTCTGGCCGAAACTGCCGAACTGCCCCGCGGGCGAACCGATCAGGATGATGCGACCGCCCTCGCCCCGCTCGCGCATCGCGACCGCGGCCGCGCGCCCGCAGGTGAATGACCCCCGCAGGTGCGTGCTGATCACGGCGTCGAAGTCGTCATCCGACATCTTCCACAGCACGCGGTCCCGCAGCACACCCGCGTTGGCCACGAGCACGTCGAGGCGCCCGAACGACGAGAGCGCCGCCGCCACCAGCTCGTCGGCGGCCGCGCTCGTGCCCACGGCCGCGACGACGGCGACCGCCGACCCGCCCGCATCCGTGATGTCAGATACCGTCTGGGCCGCGCTCTCCGCATCGACGTCGTTCACGACCACCGCTGCCCCGGCGTCGGCGAGCGCGAGCGCGTACGCGCGCCCGAGACTGCGCCCGGCGCCGGTGACGATCACCACCCGCCCGTCCAGCCGCACCGCGCTCATCGGTAGTACCTCAGCACGAGCTCGGCCACGCACGCGGGTTTCGGCGCACCCTCGATCTCGAACGTGACCGGCACCTCGATCTGCACGCCGCCCGGAACCTCCGACGCCGTGCGCACCTCGCCGACGACGCGGATCCGAGATCCGACCGGCACGGGCGCCGGGAAGCGCACGCGGTTGAGTCCGTAGTTGATGCCCATCCCCGCGTCGGGCACGTCGAAGACCTCGGCCATCAGCGGTACGACGAGGCTGAGCGTCAGCAGCCCGTGCGCGATGCGCGTGCCGAACGGGGTGCTCGCGGCGTACGCGGCGTCGAGGTGGATGGGGTTGTGATCGCCGGTGACGCGCGCGAACAGGTCGACCTCGTCCTGCGTGATCTCCCGCCACGAGGAGGGACCGAACGAGGCGCCCGCGGCGTTCGCGAGCTCGGCGACATCGAGCGAGAGTCGTGCGGCATCCGTCATCGGGACCGTCCTTTGCATCGTTGCACGGGAGCATTATTTCAGGTTGCCTGAAATACTAGGACGAGACCTCCGGGTCGTCAACACGCGGCGACGATCACCGGAGAACAGCCGTGCGCTAGCGTGAGCGCCGCGGAGGAGAAGCCGGATGACCCCACAGCGACGCAGCCTCGTCTACCAGATCAAGCAGCTCGAGCTGGCGCTGCGCCCGCGGTTCCACGCGGCGTGCGCGGCCGCCGGCATGACCGCCGCGCAGTACACCGCGCTGACCGTGCTCGAACGCCGCCCCGGTATCAGCGGCTCGGAGCTCGCCCGCCGCTCGTTCGTGCGCCCGCAGACCATGGCGGGGATCATCGATCCGCTGGTCGACGCCGGCCTCGTCAGCCGCGATCCCGGCCCGGGCCGTCAGATCCTGCTCCGGCTCACGGATGCGGGCACGATGACCCTCGCGCGGCTCGACCCGCAGGTCGCCGGCGTCGAAGAACTGATGCTCGCGGACTTCGACGAGGAGGAGCGCGAAGTTTTCGCCGCGCTCCTCCGACGCGCGCGGCGGTCGCTCGACGAGCAGGGCCACCGTCCCGCCTGAGCCGCCGCGCGCCCGACGACGTGGGTCGCCGCCGGTCGCCGAGATGAGGATGATCGCGCGAGCGGAGGATGTCGCGGCCGCATTCACCCTCGCGCGGACGGATCATCCTCCGCTCGACAGGACCTCGCGCGCGCACCGACGCTGCCCAGGCGCTGCGGGTGAGCGGCGTCAACTCTTGCGATAGTTCTCCCGCGCGAACCGCGAGTACGGAGCGGGCTGCACGGTCGCGCGGATCTCGACCTGCCGGTGCGGCTCGACCGCGGGCTTGGCCGTGTGGGGCTGCTCACCCCAGGTGACGACGACCCGCGTGCCCGGCTCGGCGTACTCCGGCGCCACACTCGCGAGCGACACGAAGACCTGCTCACCCGTGATGTACCCCACGTCGTGCGAGATGCCCGCATCCGCCCCGTCCTCCGCCGACACGCGATCGACCTGATAGAGCCCGTACCGCGCCTTCGGGAAGTCGATGTACTTCGCCGGCACGCCCGCCTCGTACAGCGATCGTTGCGCGGCCGCCACGTCTTCCGGCTCCCAGACCAGCGTGACCTTCACCCGCTGCGGCGACGCCGCGTGCCGCTCGAGCGCCGCCCGCCCGATGAAGTCGTGGTCGAAGGCGACGCTGCGCCCGTACCCGAGGTCGTACGGGGTCAGGTAGTAGTCCTCGATGTCATCCGACACGAAGCTCCCGGCCAGCGAACCGAGCCGCGCCGCCGGCAACCAGGCCAGATACTCGGCCGAGCGCTCGCCCGTGAAGATCGCCGGCAGGGGTGACGGCACCCACGCCGACTCGAGGTTCGCCGACGAATACGCCTTCGCCCCGACCCGCACGAGACCGAACTCCTCGCCCGCAGAGAGGATCGCGTCACGGATGCGGTCACCATCCGCCCACGGACCGAACAGCTCGAACCCCGGCTGACCCGCCATCCCGTGCCGGAGAGAGCGCACGGTGGCGCCCGCGATCTCGAACGTCGCCATCCCGAAGAACTTCGTCGCCGGCACCGGCCCGCCGATGAGCTTCTCCACGAGCGCCAGGGCGTGCGGGCCCTGCACCTCGTACCGGTAGAGGGTCGGCGGGGTGCCGGGCTCGCGCATCAGTGTGTTCGCATCGCGCTCGAAGGTGACGTCGTAGTCGCCCGTCTCGCCGATGAACTGCACCCAGTCGAGCACCATGTACCAGCCCACGAGGTCGTACACCTCGTCGTCGAGATGGAACAGGATGGCGTCGCCGATCAGGTACCCCTCGTGGTTCACGGCCACGAACTGCTTCGCGGCATCGACCGGGAAGGTCGCGAAACTGTTCACGCCCGTCTCGCTGAGCAGGCGGGCCGCATCCGGGCCGGAGATGAACAGGTCGGTCATGTGGTGCGACTGATCAAGCAGAGCCACGCTCTCGCGCCACGACCGCTGCTCGCTCCGCCAATTGCTGAACTCCGGCGTGACGGGGAAGATCGTCGGCCTCGCCTGCGCGTTCCGCAGCAGGGCGACGGGGTCTCCGACGCGGGCGATCGCGGCGGCGGCGGATTCGGTCATGGTGAACTCCTTCGTTCCAGAACGAGAGCAACTCTAGGAAACTCCATTCATCCGCAGTGCGGGCGTGCATAAGCTGTGCTTATGGACCGGCAAGGATGCCTGAGGGGCCGCTCGAGCTTCGGCGTGCGGCACGCAGCGGAATCGCGCCCGTGGACCTGAACCTCATCCGCGTGTTCGTCGCGATCGCCGAGACCCGCAGTCTCACCTCCGCTGCCGCGCGGCTGTACGTGACGCAGCCCGCGGTCAGCCAGGCGCTCGGGCGCCTCCGCCGCGAACTCGACGACCCGCTGTTCCACCGCGTCGGGCGCGCGATGGTCCCCACACCCCTCGCCGACAGCGTCTACCCCGGGTTCCGCGAGGCCTTAGCTGCGGTCGACCGCACCCTCGACGGCGTGCGCCGGTTCGACCCGGCGGACTCGACGCGCACCTTCCGGATCGCGCTGTCCGAGCTCGGCGAGATCGGCTGGCTCCCCGCCATCGTCCGGGCCGTCCGGCGACGCGCGCCCGAGATGCGGATCGAGGTCGTCCCGATGGACGTGCAGGCGCTTCCCGAGTGGCTGGGGCGCGGCACGGTCGATCTGGCTGCCACCCCGTCACCCGTGCCGGGGCGGTTCGAGAAGGTGGTTCTGAAGACCCAGGGGTACGGCGTCGTGATGTCGTCGCGGCATCCGCTCGCCGCAGATTCGCTCGACCTCGACGCCTACGCGACGGCCGGCCACATCGTCGTGGCGAGCGACTCGGGTGCACCCGCCGTGGAGCACGCGTTGCGTCTGGCCGGAGTCACGATCGAGCCGCGCATCGCCGCGCACCACTTCGCGGCGCTGCCGCCGCTGCTCGCCGCGAGTCACGACCTGATCGCGACGATGCCCGACACGATCGCCGAGGGCTGGGCGCAGACATGGCCGCTGGTGGTGCGACCCCTGCCCTTCGAGATGGCGCCGCTCGATGTCAGCCTCTACCGCCGCTCCACGACGGCGCACACGGCCGCGCTCGACTGGCTGTTCGAGACGGTGGCGCGCGCCATCCGCGGGTCGTCGGGACGGTTCCAGGTGATCCACGGCGACGCCGCGGACGGCTGACGCTTCGCCTCGGGCCCGTGCGGCGCCCGCTCACGCGGCCCGGCGGGGCGTTCGCGCGGGGCGGCGGGGCGTGTGGCACACTTAGCAATATGACTAAGTATCGCGATGGGCTCGACGGTGTGCTGCACGCCCTCGCCGACCCCACCCGTCGCACGATGCTCGACCGGATGACAGACGGCCCGGTCTCCGTCACCGATCTCGCCGCTCCCTTCGGCATCGCACTTCCGACCGCGATGACCCACGTCAGAGTGCTCGTCGATGCCGGGCTCGTGGAGACGACGAAGTCCGGCCGGGTGCGCGCATGCGCACTGCGTCCGGGGGCGCTGGACGAGGCATCCGCCTGGATCACCCGCAGACAGCGGATGTGGGCCCACCGGCTCCGGTCACTCGACCGGACGCTCGAACAAGGAGAGACGACATGACCGCGAACGATCGATCCATCACCCTCACCCGCACGTACGCGCGTCCTCCGGCGGACGTGTTCGAGGTGTGGGTCGACCCGGAGTCGCTGCGGCATTGGTACGCCCCGGTCGAGGGCTGGGTCGTCGGCTCGGCGGAAGTGAGTCCCGGAGTAGGCGGCTCGTACACCGTCACGTTCGGCCCACCCCCCGAGGGTGACGCGTACCGCGAACACGGGACCTACACCGCCTTCGACGCCCCGCACCACCTGGCCTGGACGGGCACGCTCGAGGGAGAGGGAGACCTGACGCTCCGCACCGAGGTCACCTTCGCCGCGCACGGAGAGGGCACCCTCGTCACCCTCACCGAGCAGGAGCTCCCCGACGACGCCACGGCCGAAGAGCACACCGAGGGATGGACGACCGCGCTGAAGCATCTCGCGAAGCTGCTCGACACCGCCGCGCACGGCCGCGCGGCGGAATGACCGGACTCGCAGGCGAAGGCTCCTGAGCCGGAGGTGGCTCAGCAGGCGCGATGGCGCATCGGTCGTCGGATCGAACGCGCGCAGCCCGCCTCATCCGCCACATCCGTAGACATCCGCCCCAGCGGTCCGACAACTCATGACCCACTCGCCCGTCCGCGCCGCGCAAACGCGTCAGCGAGTCACCTCACACCGCGGCGCGGCCGCCCGGCGTGCACAACGCAGGAGATCCGCTGCACCCGCGCGCTGCGCGGCCGCATCCGGGTCGGTTCCTCCTGAGTTGTGCACGCAGCGGTGCGGCAGCGAGTGACTGCTCGCGCCGAGCGCAACCGCCGTGCCGCGGCAACCGCGGGCGCCGCGAGCTACAGCGTGCCCGCGGTGCGCCAACCCCCCTGGTACTCCTGCCGGGCGGTCTCGGCGTAGGGCACCGGGCTGACGATCGCGCGCACGGCGATCTGCTCGTGCGGCTCGACGGTCGTCTTCTTCGATCCGCCATCCGGTTCGCCCCAGACGACGCGCACCTCGGCCCCGATCGGCACATCCCGATCGACGGTCGCGAGCGACAGCCCGCGCTTCTCGTTCGCCGTGACTCCCGTGAACAGCGAGAGCCCGATCTGGTTGCCGTCGGCGTCGATCACGGCGTCGTAGTTGGACGAACCGTAGTTCGCGTTCGGCAGATCGAAGAACTGGTAGCCGACACCCTCGCGGTCGATCACGCTCGTGAGGATCTTCGCCAGGTCCTCGTCGTTCCAGGCGAGCGTGACCTTCTTGCGCTGCGCGTCCGCATCCACCTTCTCGAGGGCGTCGCGGCCGATGAAGTCGTGGTCGAACTTCACGAACGAGCCGTAGCCGAGCTCCCCCGGGGTGAGGTAGTAGTCCTCGATGTCGTCCGATACGAACGAGCCGGCGAGCGCGTTGATCGCCTCGTAGCTGTTCGCGGGCAGCCACTCGCGGTACGCCCGCTCGGCCTCGCCGGTGTAGATGGCCGGCAGCGGCGACGGGATCCAGCCGGATTCGAGCGTGTTCGACGAGTACGCGCGTGAGCCGCAGGGCTCGATCCCGAACTCGCGGCCGGCCTCGAGGACGGCTTCGCGGATCTTCGCGTGCTGCTCGTAGGGGCCCCAGATCTCGAGCCCCGGAGCACCCGCCATCCCGTGCCGGAGCGTCCGTACGCGCTCACCCGCGATCGTCATCTCGCCCATGTGGAAGAACCGCACCTTCTCGAGCGGTCCGCCGTTGAGCTTCTCGATGATGGCCCAGGCGTTCGGCCCCTGGATCTGGAAGCGGTAGTAGTCGCGATGGACGGCCGCGCCGTAGGGACGCGAGGGCGAGCGGTCGTCGTAGCGGAACTCGACGTCGTATCCGCCCGTCTCGGCGTGGAACTGCAGCCAGTTCGCCGCCGGCGCGCGACCGACGTAGACGTAGTCGCCCTGCGCCTCGTGGAACAGGATGCCGTCACCGATCACGCCGCCGTTGGATGCGGTCGGCACGAACTGCTTGGCGGTGTTCACGGGGAAGTTCGCGAACGAATTGATGCCGGTGTCGCTCAGGAGCTTCAGCGCATCGGGACCCGAGACGAAGAAGTTGACCATGTGGTGCGTCTGGTCGTAGAGCACGGCGGTCTCACGCCAGGCCTTCTGCTCGCGCCGCCAGTTCGTGAACTCGGCCGGAACGACCGGGTAGATGTAGGTTCCGAGCTGCGAATCGCGGAGCATCTCGACGATGTTCCCCCGCTCATCCAGCAGCTCCTGCAGGTTGCGTGCCATAGGTCGCCCTCGACTTCCTTGTCCGTCGGCTGATCCGCGATGGTACCGAGGAGGATCCCTCTGTCCATAGTGGTTTTCGTCGCCATGATTGTAAACAAAATCTTGACCACTCCGCCAGGGGTGTGATTCGCTGAAGCCCTCGGACCGGCACCGTCGCCGCCATGGTCACCGCCGAAACGCGGCGAACAACGTCGTCGACGGGCCCACCCGACGATTGCACGGGCCGCCTCGACACCGGCCCGACCCCTCACCGGTCGACGACGAACTGGAGCGAACATGGCAGAGATCACCCCTTCGCTGCTCGTGCTCAGCGCCCACGCGGGCGACTTCGTCTGGCGGGCGGGCGGCGCGATCGCCGCCGCCACCCTGCGCGGCGAGCGCGCGACGGTCGTGTGCCTGAGCTACGGCGAGCGCGGCGAATCCGCCAGCCAGTGGCTGCAGGGCAAAGCCCTCGACGAGATCAAGGCGATCCGTCGCGGCGAGGCGGAGGCGGCCGCATCCGCCCTCGGTGCCGCCGTCGAGTTCCTCGACCTCGGCGACTACCCGCTCCGCGAGACCCCGGATGCGGTCGCCGCCCTCGTCGACGTGTACCGCCGTGTGCAGCCGACCGTGGTGCTCACCCACCCGCTGACCGACCCGTATAACGGCGACCATCCCGCCGCGGCGCGCATGGCTCTGGAGGCACGGGTGCTGGCCCAGGCGATCGGCGTCGCGAACTCCGACGGCTCGTTCCCCACGAAGGAGACGATCATCGGCGCCCCGCCGGTCTTCTTCTTTGAACCGCACCAGCCGGAGCAGAGCGGCTTCGTGCCGAACGTGCTGCTCGACATCACGGACGCGTTTCCCGCCAAGCGCGCCGCCATGGAGTGCCTGCCCGCGCAGAAGCACATGTGGTCGTACTACACCGATCTCGCCGTCCGCCGCGGGGTGCAGGTCACGCGCAATGCCGGCCCGAACCTCGGCCTCGCGCACGACACGATGGGCGAGGCGTACATGCGCTACTTCCCCCAGGTGACGGGCTTGCTCGAATGACCGCGGCATCCGGGCGGATCGTGGTGACCGACATCCGGCGAGCGGATGCCGACACCGCCGCGGCGTTGGCCGAATTCGGCTCGGCGACCGTGCACGAGGCGATGGGTCGCACCGGATACGCGGGGCCCCGCATCCGCCCCATCCAGCAGGGCGCGGCCGTGTCGGGCACGGCGATCACCGTGCGCGTCGCCCCGGGCGACAACCTGATGGTGCACGCCGCGATCGAGCAGGCGCAGCCGGGAGATGTGATCGTCGTCGCTCCGGTGACCGATTCGGCGTACGGGTTCATCGGCGAGCTGATGGCTACGCAGATGCAGACCCGCGGCGTGCGGGCGTATGTGACCTCCGGCGGCGTCCGCGACACGGCCGAGCTGCGGACGATGGGGTTTCCGGTGTGGACCGCGCACGTCAGCGCCGAAGGCACGGTCAAAGACACCGCGGGCGCCGTGAACGTGCCGATCATCCTCGACGGGGTGGCCGTGCGGCCGGGCGATGTCATCGTCGCGGATGACGACGGGGTCACCGTCGTGCCGCGTGAACGCGCCGCCGAGACGCTCGACGCGGCCCGCACTCGCGCCGCGCGCGAGGCCGCCAACCGCGAGCGCTACCGCGCCGGCGAGATTTCGATGGATCTGAACGCCCTGCGGCCGGTGCTCGCCGACCTCGGAGTGCGGTTCGTGACACAGGCGGAGTTCGAGCGCGATGACGACTGACGATCGCGCGGCGGGCGTGCGCTGCATGCTCATGCGCGGCGGCACCTCGAAGGGCGCGTTCTTTCTCGAAGAAGACCTCCCTTCAGACCCGGCCGCCCGCGACGATCTGCTGCTGCGGATCATGGGCAGCCCCGACCCCGCGCAGATCGACGGCATCGGCGGCGCGCATCCCCTCACCTCGAAGGTCGCCGTCGTGCGGCGCTCCGACGAGCCCGGCATCGACATCGATTACCTGTTCCTGCAGGTGGCCGTCGACGAGCCGCTCGTCGCCGACGCGCAGACGTGCGGCAACCTGCTCGCGGCAATCGGCCCGTTCGCCCTCGAGCGCGGACTCGTGCGCGCGACGGGCGACGAGACCGTGGTCCGCATCCGCCTACGCAACACCGGCGACATCGCCGACGCGACCTTCGCGACCCCGGGCGGCCGGCCCGATTACGACGGCGACGTCGCGATCGACGGCGTTCCGGGAACCGCCGCGGGAATCTCGCTCCAGGTGTCGGGGGGCGACAAGCCGCTGTTCCCGAGCGGAGCGATCACCGACAAGATCGACGGGCACCGCGTCACCCTGATCGACAACGGGATGCCGGTCGTGCTGCTCGCCGCGGGCGAGTTCGGCGTCGCCGGCGACGAATCCCCCGGCGATCTCGAGGCTCGCGTCGATCTGCTCGACGCCCTCGAACGCGTGCGTCTCGTCGCCGGCGAGCGCATGGGCCTGGGCGACGTGCGCGCGCAGACCATACCGAAGATGATCCTGCTGTCGCCGCCGTCGGCGACCGGGGCGATCTCGGCGCGAGCGTTCATTCCGATTCGCGTACATACGTCGATCGGGGTGCTCATGGCGGCCTCGGTAGCCGCCGGCGTCCGCATCCCGGGCACGATCGCCGCGGACCTCGCCCGAGCCGCGGACGGCGACACGACCCGGATCGAGCACCCGACCGGCACGTTCTCCGCCCGGGTCTCGGTGCACCAGGATGCGGACGGCCGCTGGCATGCGGCATCCGTGTCCGTCCGCACCGCCCGCCCCCTGTTCGACGGCACCGTGTTCCCGCGGCCCCGCCGCTGACCTCACCCACCGCTAGGAAGGACCGCCCGATGACCGACTCCACCTCATTCGACGTCGCCCACATCGGCAGCGTCGAGCTGCTCACCCCCGAGTTCGAGCGGAGCCTGTGGTTCTTCCAGGACCTGCTCGCGATGCGCGTAGTCGCCGAGCACGCCGGCTCGGTGTACCTCCGCACCTGGGACGAGTACGAGCTGTACACGATCAAGCTCACCCCCTCGGATGCGGCGGGCGTCGGCCTGACGACCTTCCGCGCGATCTCCCCCGACGCACTGGCGCGCCGGGTCGCGGCGATCGAGGCGACCGGCTTCGGCGAAGGCTGGGTCGACGGTGAGGTCGGCACGGGTCCCACCTTTCGGTTCCGCGACCCCGACGGGCATTCGATGGGCATCTACTACGAGACCGAACGCTACGTCGCGACCGACGACAAGCCTGCGCTGAAGAACCAGGCGTCGCGCTTCCCCGGCCACGGCGTCAACGCCCGCCGACTCGACCACATCAACTACCTCGCGAAGGATGTGGAGGCCAACGGCGAGTTCCTCGCGGGTGCCCTCGGCATGCGCGAGAGCGAACGCATCCGCAACGATGACGGCAAGTTCGCCGCCTGGTGGTTCCACTTCTCGCTGAAGTCCTACGACGTCGTCTACTCCGACGACTGGACCAAGCACGGCAACCGCCTGCACCACATCGCCTTCGCGCCCGATACGCGCGAAGACATCCTGAAGGCCGCCGACATCTTTCTCGAGAACGGCATCCACATCGAATCCGGGCCGCACAAGCATGCCATCAACCAGACGTTCTTCCTCTACGTGTGGGAGCCGGGTGGCAACCGCATCGAGTTCGCGAACGCCGGCGCCCGCCTGCTGCTCGACCCCGACCAGCCCGTCGTCGAGTGGACGCAGGAGGAGCGCAAGAAGGGCCAGGCGTGGGGCATGAAGACGATCGAGACGTTCCACACCCACGGCACCCCGCTCGTCTGAAACCCGGGGCGACGCTCCGACCTTTACGCCCACGCGCCAGTTTTCTGCTCCCGCGCCTCAGATCTGAAGCGCGGGAGCAGGATATTGGCGCGCGGGGGCTCTCGCTGCGCGGGGGTGTCCCTGACGGGACAGTCCCCCGCCGGCCTTTGGCCGGCTCCCGCCAATCTCGATGCCAGTCCCGCCAGGAACACCCCCGCTCCGCTGGGTTCCTCACTGCCTCACCGCGAGACTGCAGTTTCGGCGCGAGACGTCTGTCCAGAGCCAATGTCTCGACGCCCGACTGCAGTCTCACGGTCAGGGGCGCCAGCGGGACTCAACCCCAGACGGAGCCGGCGATGTCGACGACGGAGCGGATCTTCGCCCACTGCTCGTCCTCGGTGAGCGCATTGCCCTCCTCGGTCGAGGCGAAGCCGCACTGGGGACTGAGGGCGAGCTGCTCGAGCGGGGCGAAGCGGGCGGCCTCGTCGATCCGGTTCCGGATGGCGTCAGCATCCTCGAGCTCGCCGGTCTTGGTCGTGATGAGCCCGAGCACGACGATCTTGTCGCCCTCGGGAAGGAACCGCAGCGGCTCGAAGCCGCCGGCGCGCTCCGAGTCGTACTCGAGGAAGTACCCGTCGTACGGGGTGCCGGCGAGCAGCGCCTCGGCGACCGGCTCGTATCCGCCGGACGAGATCCACGTCGACCGGAAGTTGCCGCGACAGACGTGGGTCGTGACGACGAGGTCGTCGGGCTTGCCGTCGAGGATGCGGGTCAGCATGCTCGCGTACCGGTCGGCGATGCCGTCGGTGTCGATGCCGCGCTCGCGCGCCTTCGCGAGCTCCACGTCGGAGCAGAGGTACGCCCACGCCGTGTCGTCGAACTGCAGATACCGTGCCCCGGCGTCGTAGAACGCCGCGAGCGCGTCGCGGTACGCCTGCACGAGGTCGTCGGTGATGGCCTCGCGTCCGTCGTACGTCGCGGCGTCGATGTGGCCCGGTTCGAGGCGGAAGTCGAGCACCGTCGGCGCGGGGATCGTGAACTTCGGGGTCGCGCCGGTCTGCGCGGCCGCATCCTGCAGCGCACGGAAGTGCGCGAGGAACGGATGCTGCGCCGAGAACCCGATCGGCCCCGAGATCTCGATCCCCCGCGGCTTCGTCTGCACGCCCTGGAACTGGATGCCGTGGTCGAGCTCGACGATCTCGACGCCGTCGAGGTGGTCGAAGAAGTCGAAGTGCCACCACGACCGCCGGAACTCGCCGTCGGTCGCGACCCGCAGCCCGTTCTCCGATTCGAGGCCGACGAGCCGCTCGATCTGCGTGTCTTCGACGGCGCGCAGCGCATCGCTCGTGAGCACCCCCGCAGCGTGCTGGCGCCGGGCCTCGGCGAGCTCGGCGGGACGCAGGAAACTACCGACGATGTCGGCACGGAACGGAGGGCGCACGGTCATGCTGCGATGCTACGCGGGCCCTCCCGCGGCGGCATCCCGCCGGTCACACGGCGTCGCCGGTGAGGGAGGGCGCCCTCCGGCTCAGAACACGTACTCCATGAGCTCGACGCCGAGGGTGCGGAACGCGTCGTGCGCGCGCAGGCGGTGCGCGATCGAGAGATCGTCGAAGCAGACGAACAGCGCGTACGCCACACCCGCACGCGGGCCGGCGAGCACCCCGGCTTCGGTCCGGATGCCGGGAGCCCGGCCCGTCTTGTTGATGAAGAGCAGACCGTGCTCGTCGTTGTCGTGCGCGAACGGGTCGAGCCCTGTCGACGTGCCCACGAGCGACAGGTCGTGATCGCGACTCAGCCACTCCGCGACCTGCGCGCTCACGCCGGGGCTGACGGCCTCGGAGTTCACGAGCGACGCGAACAGCTGCGCATACTCACGCGTCGAGCCGAGCGCGACGTGGGGCGCATCATCCGGGCCGCGCACGTCGCGGAAGCTGTCCATCAGCGCCGATCGGCTGAGCCCGAGCTGCTCGACGCGCCCCCGCACGGCCGGCAACCCGACGCGGGAGAGCAGGGCGTTCGCGGCGAGTGCGTCGCCGGCGGATGCGGCGAGCACCGCGACGTCCGACAGCGGAAGCGCCGGGGCCTTCAGGTGCTGCCAGAGTCCCGACACCGTCACCGGCTCCAGGCCCGCCCGGTCGACGATCTCGAGCGGATCCAGCGTGCCCGCCTCGAACTGCGCCGCCACCTCGACCAGCAGCGGCACGACCCCGAGGCCCGCGATCGGGAGACTGAGGAAGTCGTCGCCGACCAGCACGGCGCTCCCCCGATCGAGGTCGTCGATGCGCACCGACACCTGCGCCCCCGACGCCGCCAGGGCGTCGAGGGCTTTCAGGGTCGACGTGAACGACCGGCGTCCGGCTGCCGCGCGCCGCGGAATCCGTTTCGCTCCGCGACGCGATTCGCGCGCAGCATCCGTCCCTCGTGCGGGTTCGGGCGAGACTGCCACGGTCGAGATCCTTCCCCTGTCGGACTGCTCGGGTGAACGGGCGGGACGACCCTAACCGGTCGTCCTCACTCGGGGGTTACCAGATGGTGACGCGCTTGTCGGCGTCGAGCCACAGGGCGTCGTTCTCCGTCACATCGAACGCCTCGTAGAACGCGTCGATGTTGCGGACGATCTGGTTGCACCGGAACTCGTTCGGGGAGTGCGGGTCGATCGTCAGCAGCCGGATGGTCTCGGCATCCCGGCCCTTCTGCTGCCAGACCTGCGCCCAGCTGAGCAGCAGTCGCTGCACGCCGGTCAGGCCGTCGATCTCGGGAGCCTCCGCACCGCGGAGCGAGAGCCGGTAGGCCCGGAGGGCGATCCCGAGTCCGCCGAGGTCTCCGATGTTCTCGCCGATCGTGAGCGCACCGTTCACGTGGTGCTCCTCCGAGAGGCCCTGCGGCACGAGCTCGTCATACTGCGCGATGAGGCTGGCCGTGCGCTCCTCGAACGCCGCGCGGTCGGCATCCGTCCACCAGTCGCGGAGCGACCCGTCGCCGTCGAAACGGCTGCCCTGGTCGTCGAACCCGTGACCGATCTCGTGCCCGATGACCGCACCGATTCCGCCGTAGTTCGCCGCCGCATCGCGCTCGGCGTCGAAGAACGGATACTGCAGGATGGCGGCGGGGAACACGATCTCGTTCATCAGCGGGTTGTAGTACGCGTTGACCGTCTGCGGCGTCATGTACCACTCGTCGCGGTCGATCGGCTGCCCGACCTTGCCGAGCTGCCGGTCGTGCTCGTGGACGTGCGCGCGGCGGACGTTGCCCACCAGGTCGGCGGCATCGAGTTCGAGCCCGTCGTAGCTCTTCCACCGCACCGGGAAACCGATCTTCGGGGTGAAGGCGTCGAGCTTGGCGAGCGCCCGCTCCCGCGTCTCCGGGCTCATCCACTCGAGCTCCGAGATGGATTCGCGATAGGCCTCGATGAGGTTCGCGACGAGCTCGTCCATCGCGCCCTTCGCCGCGGGCGGGAAGTGCCGCTCGACGTAGACCTTGCCGACGACCTCGCCCAGCGCCGCCTCGACGAGGCTGACGCCGCGCTTCCAGCGCTCGCGGTTCACCGGCACACCGGTCAGCTGCGTGCCGTAGAAAGAGAAGTTCTCGTCGACGAACTCGTCGGGCAGGAACGCGGCGGCGGCGTGCACCGCCTTGAACCGCAGCCACGCCTTCCAGTCGTCCAGGCGCTCCTCCTGGAGCAGCGCGCCCAGACCCTCGATGAAGCTCGGCTGCGAGACGACGGCCTCGGCGAACGCGCTCTCGTACCCGGGGGCGACGCCCTCGAGCCACGGCTGCAGGTCGATTCCGGAAAGGGCGACGACCTCGTCCCAGCTCTTCAGGTTGTATGTGGCGACAGCGTCGCGGTTTCGGACGTTGTCCCAGTGGTGCGCGGCGAGCTCGGTCTCGAGCGCGATGATCCGATCGGCGGATGCGGCCGCATCCGCTACTCCGGCCAAAGTCAGGATGCGCTCGATGTGCCCGCGGAACGCCGCACGGGTCTCTTCGAACGAGTCGAGCCGGTAGTAGCTCTCGTCGGGCAGCGAGAGTCCGGACTGGGTGAAGAACGGCACGTAGCGCGTGGGGTTGCCCGGGTCGGGCTCGATGTAGAGGTCGATGATGCCGCCGACGCCGTCGCGCTCGAGAGTGCCCACCAGCCGGAGCAGCGAGGGCACGTCGCCGACCGCGTCGATGCGCGCCAGCTGGTCGCGCAGGGGCTCTGCGCCGAGCTCGTTGATCGTCGCGGTGTCGAGGAAGCTGGCGTAGAGGTCGCCGATCTTCCGCGCATCCGTTCCCGACTCGGCACCGAGCGACTCGTCGATGATGGCGCGGACGTCTTCCTCGGCCTGCTCGGCGAGGAGGTGGAACGAGCCCCAGCGGGCCTTGTCCTCGGGGATCTCGGTGCGGTCGATCCAGGCACCGTTCACGTAGCGGAAGAGGTCGTCCTGCGGGCGGATCTCAGCGCTCAGTTCGTCGAGCGCGAGACCGGAACGGGGGGATTCGGTCATGGCGACCAGGATAGGCCTCGGCGCTGGGTACCGTCTCCTCCCGCGACGATCAATAGGCTCTGAGAGTGGCAGCGGCACCCGCGACTCTCAACCGGCAGATCCTGGCGCTCGCCGTGCCCGCGCTCGGCGCGCTGATCGCCGAACCGCTGTTCCTGATCGTCGACGCGGCCCTCATCGGACACCTCGGCGTCGTCCCCCTCGCGGCCCTCGGTATCGCTGGCGCGGTGCTGCAGACGATCGTCGGGCTCATGGTGTTCCTCGCGTACTCGACGACACCCGCCGTCGCACGTCGGTTCGGGGCCGGGCAGCACGGCGGCGCGGTATCGGCCGGCATCGACGGGATGTGGCTGGCGCTCGGCCTCGGCTTCATCCTGGCGCTCGTCGGCTACCTGACGACGCCCGTGCTCGTCGGCCTGTTCGGGGCGGCGCCCGACGTGACGGCGGATGCGGAGTCCTACCTCGGCATCTCGATGTGGGGGCTGCCGGCGATGCTCATCGTGTTCGCCGCGACCGGGCTCCTCCGCGGGATGCAGAACACGGTCACCCCGCTCTGGATCGCCGGGCTGGGGTTCGCGGCGAACGCCGGCCTGAACGTCCTGTTCATCTACGGCTTCGGCTGGGGGATCGCGGGCTCCGCGGTCGGAACGGTCGTCGCGCAGTGGGGCATGGTCGCGGCCTACGTCGCCGTCGTGGCGCGCCTCGCGCGGCGGCATTCCGCATCCGTCGGCATCCGCCGTGACACGGTCTCGTCGACCGTCCGGGCCGGCGGCTGGATGTTCCTGCGCACGGTGTCGCTGCGCGCCGCGCTGCTGGCGACGGTCGCCGTCGCGACGACTCTCGGCACCGCCGAGCTGGCGGGATGGCAGGTGGCTTTCACCCTCTTCTCGACCACGGCGTTCGCCCTCGACGCGTTGGCCATCGCCGCGCAGGCGCTCGTCGGGCGCGGACTCGGCGAGGGCGACCCGGCGTTCGTGCGGCGGGTGCTCGGTCGCACCGTGGCGTGGGGGGTGTGGTTCGGTGTGATCGTGGGGCTGATCGTGGGGGCGACGTCCGGGGTGATCGGACTCGTCTTCACCTCGGACCCCGACATCGCCGCGCTCGTGCAGCCGGCGCTCATCGTGCTCGCCGTCGCACAGCCGATCTGCGCCGTCGTCTTCGTGCTCGACGGCGTGCTGATCGGCGCCGGAGACGGCCGCTACCTCGCTCTGGCCGGGGTGCTGAACCTCGTGCCGTTCGTGCCGGCGCTGCTGATCCTCGTGTGGATGGGCGCGGCGGGAGCGCCCGGTCTCGCCTGGATCGCCGTGGCCTTCTTCGGCGTCTACATGCTCGCCCGCCTGGCCACTCTGGGGTACCGGGTGCGCGGCGGGAAGTGGATGACCGTCGCCGTCTGACCTGGGCGAGCGGGGTGGGGCCCGGCGTTCGCGGGGTTGCCCGTGCGGGCGGATGCGGGGCGCCCGCGAGCCTCGGATCAGGCCTTTTTCTCGCCCGCATCCAGGAACCGTCCAGAATCGACCGGCAGACTCAAGGTTTTGTGTCTGGATTTCCGGCCACCGCACCTCGTCTCCCCCGGCGTAGATTCTTGATACGGAACTGGTTTTATGCTCTCTGATTCATCGTCTTCACCCACCCGCAGAACCCGTCGTCAGGCCGCCCGTCGCAGCCGTCGCCGCCCCGCTTTCCTCACCACCTCGCTGGCGTTCGGGGTCGTCGTCGCCGCGTGCGTCACGGGCATGGCGCCCGCTCAGGCCGGCACCGCCGCCGCCCCCACGTCTTACGCTCTCGCGTCCTACGACACCTCGATCGAATCGATCGGCACGTCCGTCGACACCGCCATCGGCGACGCGCACTCCGACGCCGACGCCGCGATCACCCAGGCAGACACCGCCGTCAGTGCCGCCGCATCCGTGACGGCCGATGTCGCCGCATCCGGACTCGACGTGGGAGACCCGAACCCGACCGTCGACACCACTGCCCTGCAGACCGCGCTGACCGAGCTGCGTGAGGCCGACACCGTCAACGCACCGCTGCTGCCCGCACTCACCGAGCACGTGACCGAACTCGTGGGGCCCGTCGACGAGCGCGCCAACCAGCTGCGCGGCAGCCTCGACGGAGCGAAGGCCAAAGCCGCAGAGGAAGAGGCCGCCCGCGTCGCCGCCGAAGCCGCAGCCGCCGCCGAGGCGGAGAAGGCCGCCGCCGCGGCAGCCGCGAAGCCCGCGTCCTCCGGCTCGTCCGCCCCGCTTCCCGCGCCCTCGGGCGGCGGCAGCGGCGACAACAGCCCGGCCGGCGCCCAGGCGACCGCCCGCGGCATGCTCGCCGGTTATGGCTGGGGCGACGACCAGTTCGGCTGCCTCGTGTCGCTGTGGAACAAGGAGTCGGGCTGGAACTACCGCGCCAGCAACGGCGGCAGCGGTGCGTACGGCATCCCGCAGGCGCTCCCGGGCAGCAAGATGGCCTCGGCCGGCGCCGACTGGCAGACCAACGCCGCCACCCAGATCGCGTGGGGCTTGGGCTACATCTCCGGCCGATACGGCTCGCCGTGCGGCGCGTGGTCGCACTCGCAGTCGGTCGGCTGGTACTGATTTCTCACCGGAACGCCCCGCGGCTCGAGCCGCGGGGCGTTCCGTGCGTGCGGGGTCAGTGGGCCCGGGGTGAGCGGGTACGGGGCGAGCGGGTAAGCGGTTAGTGGGCCCAGCGTGAGTGGTTACGGGGTCAGCGGGCCCAGCGGCGGCACCACTCGTACATCACGACGGCCGCGGCCGCGGCGGCGTTGAGCGAGCGCGTCGAGCCGTATTGCGCGATTTCGACGACGCCGGATGCGGCCGCCAGCGCCTCGGCCGACAGCCCCGGCCCCTCCTGACCGAAGACGAGCACGCAGCGCTCGGGAAGCTCAGCCCGGTCGACCGCGACGGAGCCGGGCACGTTGTCGACCGCGATGACCGGCATCCGCTCCTCCGACGCCCACGCGGCGAACGCGGTGACGTCCTCATGGTGGAAGACGTGCTGATAGCGATCCGTGACCATGGCGCCGCGGCGGTTCCAGCGTCGGCGGCCGATGATGTGGACCGCCGCCGCACCGAATCCGTTCGCGCTGCGCACGATGGAGCCGATGTTCATGTCGTGCTGCCAGTTCTCGATGGCGACGTGGAACGGGTGCCGGTGGGCGTCGAGGTCGGCGACGATCGCCTCCATGCGCCAGTAGCGGTAACCGTCGACGACATTCCGGGTGTCTCCCGCGGCGAGCAGCTCGGGGTCGTAGTGCGCGTCGGCCGGCCAGGCCGCCGGCCCGCCCGGCCACGGCCCGACGCCGTGCGCGGGTGCCGCATCCGCGCCATCGAGCTCGCCGTCGGGGTCGGCGGGGTCGGCGGGGTGCGGGGCGGGGTGCCCAGCGGGGTGCGGGGCGGGGTGCCCAGCGGGGTAGGCAGGGCGCACGGCGGGGTCGGCAGGGTGTGGAGCGTCCGGATCGGCCATCCGTCCAGGCTAATCGGGCGCACTGTGGCTCCGCGTGGGCGCGCTGCCGCTCGGCGTGGGCGCGTACCGGCCCTGATGGCGCACGAGTCGTCGGATCGAACGCACGCGGGGCGCCTCATCCGCCCCAACCGTGTACATCTGCCCCACCGGTCCGACGACTCACGATCCACCCGGGCAAACTTCGCCCATGTCACGCACCACACGGCCGAATTCGCCCAGCTCACGACCCACACGGCCAGAGCTCACACAACCCAAGACCCCCTCGCCCTCCGCCTTGCCGAGACCCGACACAACCCCGCGCGGCACTTTTCGGCATACCGAAAACAGGCTAGGTTTTCGGTATGCCGAAATCTCCCTTGGCGCCCCCGGCGAGCCCCCCTGCGACCGGCCGCCGCCTGATCTGGCTGCTCGGACCGGCGCTCGTCGCGGGCGTCGCCTACCTCGATCCCGGCAACGTGGCCGCGAACATGACCGCCGGGGCGGCGTTCGGGTACCTCCTGGTCTGGGTCGTCGTCCTCGGCAACCTGATGGCCTGGCTCATCCAGTACCTGTCCGCCAAACTCGGCATCGTGACCGGGCAGAGCCTGCCGCAGGTGCTGGGCGACCGCATCCGGAGCCGTTGGGGCCGGCGTGCGTACTGGCTGCAGGCGGAGCTCGTCGCCATGGCGACGGACGTGGCCGAGGTCATCGGCGGCGCGGTCGCGCTGAACCTGCTCTTCGGCCTCCCGCTCCTGTGGGGCGGTGTGATCACCGGTGTCGTGTCGATGATCGTGCTGACGGTCCAGACGCGCCGCGGCGCGCGCGCGTTCGAGTCGGTCGTCGTGACGATGCTGGTGGTCATCGTCGTCGGTTTCTGTGCGGGCATCATCGCTTCGCCGCCGGATGCAGCGGCCACCCTCGGCGGACTCGTGCCGCGGTTCGAGGGCACCGAGTCGGTGCTGCTGGCCGCATCGATCCTCGGCGCGACGGTGATGCCGCACGCGATCTACGCGCACTCCTCGCTCGTCCGCGACCGGTTCCCTCTGACGGCCGCGACGGCGACGGTCGGGGGCGTGCGGGAGCGCCGCCTGCTCCGCGCGACCCGCTGGGACGTCACGATCGCCCTCGCGATCGCCGGCACGGTGAATCTCGTCATGCTGCTGCTGGCGGCGTCGAGCCTGGCGGGAGTGCCGGGCACCGACAGTCTCGAGGGCGCGTACGCGGCGCTCCGTGACAGTCTCGGCCCGGTCATCGCCACGCTCTTCGCCGTGGGCCTGCTCGCGAGCGGGCTGGCCTCGAGCTCCGTCGGAGCGTACGCCGGGTCCGAGATCATGAGCGGGCTGCTCCGCATCCGGGTTCCCCTGCTCGCGCGACGGGCCGTCACCCTCATTCCCGCGCTCGCGATCCTCGGCGCGGGAATCGACCCGACGCTCGCCCTCGTGCTCAGCCAGGTCGTGCTGTCGTTCGGCATTCCGTTCGCGCTGATCCCGCTCGTGTGGCTGACCGCGCGGCGCGAGGTGCTGGGCGATTTCCGCAACCGGATGCTGACGACCCTCGGGGGCGTGGCCGCATCCGTTTTCCTGGTGACGCTGAACATCGTGCTCATCTGGCTGACGGTCACCGGCGGGTAGCCTGGTCGCGTGCCTTCTTCCGCCGCGGTCGACGACTATCTGAAGGTCGTGTATCAACACACGGAGTGGCAGGACGAGCGCATCACGCCGTCGCAGCTGGCGCAGCAGCTGGGCCTTGCCCCGTCGAGTGTGACCGAGATGGTGCAGAAGCTCGCCGCCGCCGGGCTCGTCGATCACCGCCGGTACGGCCCGATCCGGCTGACCGAGGGCGGCGCGCACCGCGCGGCCGCGATCGTGCGGCGGCACCGACTCGTGGAGACGTGGCTCGTTCGCGAGTACGGCTACACCTGGGACGAGGTGCACGACGAGGCGGAGATCCTCGAGCACGCCCTCAGCGACCGTCTGCTCGATCGGATCGATGCGCAGCTGGGGCGTCCGCGGTTCGATCCGCATGGCGACGCGATTCCGGATGCGGCGGGCCGCACCGAGCGGGTGCCGTTCATCATGCTCGGCGACGCCCCGGCCGGGCATGTCGCGCGGGTGCTGCGGGTCAGCGACCGCGACCCCCAGTTGCTGCGCGAGCTCGACCGCCTCGGTGTCGATGTGGGTCGAGAGCTGACCGTCGTGGATGCGACCGCCCCGGCCCTCGACGTGCGCTTCACCGGCGACTCGGATGCGGTGGCCCTCCCGCGCGAGGCGTACGACGCGATCTGGCTCTCGGCCTGACCTCCCGCGCGGGCCGACGACTCTCACCCGCGAGACGGGATACGGGCGCCGAGACAGAGGGGTAACCCCACGGTCTCGGCGCGAAGATCCCGTCTCGCGGTTCGGCAGGGGGCGGGCAAGGGGCGCGGGTCAGCGGCGGGCGGCCTCGAACGGCCACCGCATCCGCGTCGCGTTCTCGCACATGACCCACAGCCGCTCGCCGATGGCGGGATCGCGCGTGAGTTTGGCGGGCTGCGCGCGGCGCGGGGTGCCCCGCGCGATCAGGCGCGGACCCCAGAACTCGCCGCCCTCGATCGCCGGGTCGACGAGCGCGCGCACGAGCGACCACGCGCCGTGCTCCTTGGACTGCGTGACCGGCGCCTGCAGGTTGTCGGTGAAACGTCCGAGCCGGGACGGTTCGTTGATGCCCCGGATGCCGCGCGTGCGCCCGCTCGGTGCGTACCCCGGGTGGGCGATCACGCTCATGACGGGCACATGGTGCGCGCGCAGGCGCCGATCGGCTTCGAGGCCGACAGCAGTCGTGACGGTCTTCGACTGCACGTAGGCGCGCCACGGCGTGTAGCCCTCGGTGAGCTGTACATCCACCGGATCCTTCGCGCCGAGCGATGTCGACATGCTGCCGAGCCACACCATCCGTCCGCGCCGCGCCGCCAGCGTCGACAGCAGCGCCCCCGCGAGCGCGTAGTGGCCGAGGGCGTTGGTGGCGAGCACGAGTTCGTTGCCGTCGCGCGTCGTCTGCCGGTTGGCCGGGGCGTGCACCATCCCCGCGTTCAGCAGCAGCCCGTCGAGCCGGCCGCGCTGTCGCACGGTGGCCGCGGCGGCCCGCACCGAACCCAGGTTGCTGGTATCGAGCAGCAGTGTCTCGACCGAGCCCGCTGCATCCGGAAGGTCGGCAGCCAACGCTTTCCGCGCGGTCGCGAGGCGGTTGGGGCTTCGGCCCGTCATGATCACGTGAGCGCCAGCGCCGACGAGCTGGCGGCTGGAGAAGAAACCGAGTCCGGCGTTCGCGCCCGTCACGAGGTACGTCCTGCCCCGGAGGTCCGGCAGGCGGCGGGGATCCCAGTCCTCGGCGCTCGAGCTCACGGGTTCGAGACTAGTGCCGCCCGGATGCCCCGCGGCGACCGTGCCGTAACGCCGCGTCGACGCCGTCCGGTGGCGTGCCCCGGGGAGGCGCGAGCGCACGGTGCGCTCTAGGCTGTGGCCATGCGCACGCGTGATGACATCGAGTGCTGGCTCACCGACATGGACGGCGTTCTCGTCCACGAGAACCAGCCCATTCCGGGAGCGGCAGAGCTCCTCCAGCAGTGGCAGTCGCAGGGGGTGCCGTTCCTCGTTCTGACGAACAATTCGATCTTCACGCCTCGCGACCTCAGCGCCCGCCTGCGCGCGTCGGGACTCATCGTGCCGGAGGAGTCGATCTGGACGTCGGCGATGGCGACCGCCGAGTTCTTGCGCGGTCAGCGCTCGGGCGGCTCCGCGTTCGTGATCGGCGAGGCGGGGCTCACGACCGCACTGCACGAGGCCGGTTTCACTCTGACCGAGACCGACCCGGATTACGTCGTCGTCGGCGAGACCCGCAACTACTCGTTCGAGGCGATCACGAAGGCGATCCGCTTCCTGATGACGGGCGCGCGATTCATCTCGACCAACCCCGATCCGACCGGCCCCTCGGCCGACGGCCCCCTGCCGGCGACCGGGGCGATCACGGCTCTCATCACCAAGGCCACCGGCAAGGAGCCGTACGTCGTCGGCAAGCCGAACCCGATGATGTTCCGCTCGGCGCTGAACCGGATCGGCGCGCACTCCGAGACGACCGGCATGATCGGCGACCGCATGGACACCGACATCGTCGCGGGCATCGAGGCGGGACTCCACACGGTGCTCGTGATGACGGGGATCAGCGACGAGAACGAGATCGTGCGGTACCCGTTCCGCCCCGACGAGATCCTCGCCTCGGTCGCCGATCTGGTCTCTCCCGAGCCGCTCGAATCAGAGATGCCCGAGGGCATCTGACCGTGGACGACCGCACGCTCATCCTGATCGTGTCCGCCGTCATCCTGCTCGGCACGCTCGCCGCGTTCCTCGTGCAGTACTTCCGTCGCGACCGCGACTGAGTTTCCGCCGCGGATGCGGGGGGCTGCGTGGGTCGCGGATGCGGGAGCCGGCGGATGCGGGGGCGTGCGCGGCCGGCGGATGCTGCGGCCTGCGAGGGCGAACGCTGACGCGCAGGCACCGGCGCGCGGGCCCGCGGCCCTACGGCTGCCGTATTACTGCGGCTGCAGACCCAGGTCGTCGAGGTCGATCGCGGCGAGCCACTGGAGCCCCTCGGCCTCGACCGCGGCCTGCGCACCCGTGCGTCGGTCGACGATGACGGCGACCGCGACGGGCTCTGCTCCCTCGCGGCGGAGGGCTTCCACGGCCTTGAGCGCTGACTGGCCCGTGGTGGACGTGTCTTCGACGACGACGACGCGCTTGCCGGCGACATCCGCGCCCTCGATCTGGCGTCCGCGGCCGTGGTCCTTCGGCTCCTTGCGCACGACGAACGCGTCGAGCGGCGTGCCCGCATGCACGGATTCGTGCATGACCGCGTTCGCGATCGGATCCGCGCCGAGGGTGAGACCGCCGACCGCGACGACGTCGTCGACCCGGTTCACGAGGTCGAGCATGATGCGGCCGATCGCGGGGGCGGCGCGGTGGTCGAGGGTGAGCTTGCGCATGTCGACGTAGTACGTCGCCTTCTTACCGCTCGAGAGCGTGAAGTCGCCGTGGAACACCGCCTCGTCGCGGATCAGGGCGATGAGGGCCTGGCGGTCGGCTTCGATTTCGGGCGTGGATGCGGCGGTCACGACGTCGAGTCTACGGAGCGTTGCGCCGGCGCTCCGCCCGAGCTCGGGTGCGGGGTCGCGGCACGGTCGGCGGCGGGACGCGGGCGTCGGTCACGGTCGCGGGCGGAGGCGGCAGCATCCGGTTGCGCGATGCACGTCGCACCCTCGTCTTAGGCTGGTGCCCATGCGCCTGGCCACCTGGAACGTCAACTCCATCCGCGCGCGCGTCGTGCGCACCGTCGAGTTCGCGGTGCGCGAGAACATCGACGTGCTCGCGATGCAGGAGATCAAGTGCAAGCCCGAGCAGTTTCCGTACGCGGCGTTCGAAGAGGCCGGGTACCACGTCGTGGCGCACGGGCTCAACCAGTGGAACGGCGTCGCCATCGCGAGCCGCGCGCCGATCGAAGACGTCGAGTTCGCCTTTCCGCAGATGCCCGGGTTCCTCAAGGGTGCCGAGGGTCCGGATGTGCCACAGGAGGCGCGCGCGATCGGCGCGACCATCGACGGGGTGAAGGTGTGGAGCCTGTACGTGCCGAACGGGCGCGGGCTCGACGACCCGCACTACGTCTACAAACTGGACTGGCTGTCGGCGCTGACCGAATACACCCGCGCGACTCTCGCCGCGCAGCCCGATCTGGCGCTCGCGCTCGTCGGGGACTTCAACATCGCCCCGCTCGATGAAGACAACGGCGACCCGACGCTCGTTCCGGGTGTCTCGACCCACATCTCCCCGCCGGAGCGTGAGGCGTTCCGCGCGCTGGAGGCCGCCGGGCTGCAGGACGTGGTCCGACCGCTCGTGCCCACCGGCTACACGTACTGGGATTACAAGCAGCTGCGCTTCCCGCGCAACCAGGGGCTGCGCATCGACTTCATCCTGGGTTCGCACGCGTTCGCGCAGGCGGTTTCGGGCGCCGCGATCCACCGCGACGAGCGCAAGGGCGAGATCCCGAGCGACCACGTGCCCGTGGTGGTCGACCTCGACCTCACCTCACCCGAGGACGACGACGACCGCCCGATGATCTTCGGCTGACCCCCGGCCCGCGCCGCCGCTCCCGCTCCCGCCCCGCCACCGCCACCGCCACCGCCACCGCCACCGCCACCGCGAGACTGCACTGGCGCCGCGAGACAGCTGTCCGCGACCAACGTCTCGCCGCCGAACTGCAGTCTCGCGGCCACCCGCGGGCAGCGCCCGGCCCGTGCCGACCGGAGCGGGGGGACCGGATGCGGGCGCTGGCATCGGGACTGGCGGGAGGCGGCCGAGGGCCGCCGGGGGCATGCGTCCGCATCCGGTCACCCCGCGCCGCACCGAACCTCGCGGATACCCGCGGCGGGCACTCCCCCGCGCGGGGGATGCCACCGCATCCGCTCGTCCGTAACGTGGAAGGATGCTGCCGCTCACCGCCTCTCAACAGCGCCGCGACGTCGCACTCGCGGCGGTGCTGTTCGTGGGCGCGCTCATCAGCGCGACCCTCTCGTCGGTCTCGGGCATCTACGGGGTCGGGGAGGACGCCGGGATGCTGTCCGCGGTCGTGTACTCCTTCGTGCTCGCCGTGCCGCTCGCGTTCCGGCGCCGCTTTCCCGGGATCGTCGCGATCGTCGTCGCGACGGCCTACTTCGTGGCGGTCACCATCCGGATCCCCGAGGTCTACGCCGGCAGCATCGCGATGTTCATCACGATCTACACCGTCGGGGCGTGGTCGACCGATCGGCGCCGGGCGCACTGGGTGCGAATCGGCATCATCACCGGGATGTTCGTGTGGCTGCTCACCGTGATGTTCATCGACGCGACCCAGCCGACGGATGAAGGATTCTCGCGCGCGGGGGCATTCTCGCCGTACGTCGCCTACACATTCCTGACACTGCTGATCAACGGACTCTTCTTCGGCGGGGCGTACTACTTCGGCGAGCGCACGTACGCGGCGATGCAGCAGCGTCGAGTACTCGAAGAGCGGACGGCCGAACTCGAGCGGGAGCGGGAGCTGACCGCGGCGCAGGCGGTCGCGCTCGAACGGGTGCGGATCGCGCGCGAACTGCACGACGTCGTCGCGCATCACGTGTCGCTGATGGGGGTGCAGGCGGGCGCCGCGCGCACGATCATGGCCCAGGATCCGGATGCGGCGAGCGCCACGCTCGCGGCGGTCGAGGGATCGGCGCGCTCGGCCCTTGCGGAGCTGCGGCACCTGCTGGAAGCGCTCCGTACGTCGCCCGAGACGCCCGACACGGCCCCGACCACGCTTGGCCTCGAGGCGCTCCCCGGTCTGGTGGCGGAGGCGGAGGGTGCCGGGCTCCCGACGGAGTTCCGCATCGTCGGCGAACCCGGGGTCGTGCCCGAGACGGTGCAGGTCAACCTGTACCGGATCGCGCAGGAGGCGCTGACCAACGCCCGCCGCCACGGCGGCACGAACGCCCGCGCCGACGTGCGGCTGCGCTACGCGGACGACTCGGTCGAACTCGAGATCGCCAACACGGGCCGCGCCGTACGCGACCCGAAGCCCGGGATGGGGAACATCGGGATGCGGGAGCGGGCCGCTGCATCCGGGGGCTCGGTCGAACTGCTGCCGCGTTCGAGCGGCGGGTTCCTCGTCCGGGTGCGCGTGCCGCGCCAGGCCGCCCCGGCGGCCGGCGACCGCGTCGAGGCTGGAGCGTGAACGGCCTCGTGGCGACGCCGATCCGCGTGCTGCTCGTCGATGACCACGCGATGATGCGCGCCGGATTCCGGATGATCCTCGAAGCGGCCGGGAACATCGCGGTCGTCGGCGAAGCCGCGACCGGCATCGAGGCGGTCGCGCAGGTGCGGGCGCTGCATCCGGATGTCGTCTGCATGGACGTGCAGATGCCCGACATGGACGGGCTCGAAGCCACCCGGCGCATCGTGGCGGGCGCTGACACCTCGGCCGCCGTCCTGGTCGTCACAACCTTCGACCGCGACGACTACCTGTTCGCGGCGCTCGAGGCGGGGGCGAGTGGGTTCCTGCTGAAGAACGCCGGCCCCGAGGAGCTCCTGGCCGCTGTGCGGGTCGTCGCGGCCGGTGACGCGCTGCTCGCCCCGGAGGTGACGCGGCGCGTGATCGCCCGCTTCGCGGCCGGTGCGGGGGCGCCGGGGTCGTCCGCTGTCGGAGGGACCGGCGCGTCGCACGTGGGGGTTCCCGGCGATGCGATCGGCGAGCGCGCGGGGCTCACGGAGCGCGAGACCGAGGTACTCCGCCTGATGGCGGAAGCACTGTCGAACGGCGAGATCGCCCACCGCCTCTTCATCGGCGAGGCCACCGTCAAGACGCACGTGTCGAACGTGCTGCAGAAGCTGGGCGCCCGCGACCGGGTGCAGGCCGTCGTCCTGGCGCACCGCAGCGGCCTCGCGTAGCCCGGGCGCACCGCGGCGGGCTCGCGTAGCCCGGGCGCACCGGGCCCGCCGCCAACTCCTCCAGATCGGCTCGGAACCCGCGCTGGATCGCTCCGGGCGTCGGTTTTGGAGGAGTTATCGACGCCCGACCGAGCCGAACAGGGCCCGCGCCCCGCTGACGATGGTCTGACTCAGCCCGAGGGCACCGCAGCGGCCTCGCCCCGGGCGCACCGCGCCGGCTGCGGCGAACCCCGGCACACCGGCGCCAACTCCTCCAGATCAGCTCGGAACCCCCGCTGGATCGCTCCGGGAGCCGGTTTTGGAGGAGTTATCCACCCCCGACCGACCCGAACGGGGCCCACGCCCGCCCCGCGGCGGGCACAACTGCGGAGTTCCGGGCCGAAACGGCCGATCTCCGGCCCACCCGCACCACCCCACCCGCACCACCTGACCCGCGCCGCGCCACCCCACCACCTGCGGCACGCGGCTCTCCCCCGTCAGGAGGAGCGGCCGCACCTCCCCCGGCGGGGGGAGGTGCGGGCGAGCCCCGATCCGTAGCGTCGAAGCACGGACGAAGGAGGATCCATGCTGCACCTCAGCGGGGTGACCAAGAGCTACGGCGACCGCCGCGTGCTCGACGATGTCGGGTTCACGGTCGGAGACGGCCGGCTCACCGGTTTCGTCGGCGGTAACGGCGCCGGCAAGACCACGACGATGCGCATCGCTCTCGGCGTGCTGGCCGCGGATGCGGGGACCGTCACGCTCGACGGCACGCCCGTGACGTCCGAGGACCGGCGCCGGTTCGGCTACATGCCCGAGGAACGCGGCCTGTACCCGAAGATGAAGGTCGGCGAGCACATCGCCTACCTCGCTCGGCTGCACGGGTACAGCAAGGCGGATGCGACGGCGAAAGCCGAGACGCTCCTCGACCGGCTCGGCTTGGGTGAGCGGCTCGGCGACACGGTCGAGACGCTCTCGCTCGGTAATCAGCAGCGCGCGCAGATCGCCGCAGCGCTCGTGCACGAGCCGGAGATCCTGATCCTCGACGAGCCGTTCTCGGGCCTCGACCCGCTGGCGGTCGAGGTCGTTGCCGGAGTGCTGCAGGAGCGGGCCGCGGCCGGCGTCGCGGTGCTGTTCTCCTCGCATCAGCTCGATGTCGTCGAACGGCTGTGCGATGACCTCGTGATCATCGCGGCCGGCACGATCCGCGCGGCGGGCACCCGCCAGTCGCTCCGCGATCAGTACGCGTCGCCGCGCTACGAGATCGTCACCTCCGGCGACCTCGGCTGGCTGCGCGACGAGCCGGGCGTGGAGGTCGTCGAGTTCGCCGGCGGCCAGGCCGTGTTCGATGCGGCCGAGCCCGACGTCGCCCGGCGCGTGTTGACGCGCGCCGTCGCCGGCGGAGACGTCGACTCGTTCGCTCCGCAGCATCCGTCGCTCGCTCAGATCTTCCGGGAGGTCATCCGATGAACGCTCACACCCCCACCGCCCCGTCGGCGGCGCAGAGCGTCTGGCTGGTCGCCGAGCGCGAGATCGGCTCGCGACTGCGCAGCAAGACGTTCATCGTCTCGACGGTGATCCTCTTCCTCATCGCGCTGGCGGCGGTCGTCTGGGGCGGGTTCTCGGCGAGCCAGTCGAATGCCATCACGGTCGCGGTCACCTCCGACACGTCGTCCGCGGTCACCGGCGTCGACGGCCTCGAGGTGACGGATGCGGACTCCACCGACGCTGCCCTCGCCCTCGTCGAGGACGGCACGGTCAGCGCGGCGCTGATCCCGAGCGATCAGGTTCCGGATGCGGCGGCGTCCGCATCCGGTCCATTCGATTACACGATCGTCGCGAACGACGAGGTGCCGTCGGGCCTCATGCCGCTGCTCAGCCAGTCGCCCGCCGTGCACCTGCTCGACCCGTCGAGCACGGACTTCCTGCTGCGTTACTTCGTGGCGCTCGGGTTCGGGATCGTCTTCCTGCTGGCCGCGTCGACGTTCGGCGGAACCATTGCGCAGTCGGTCGTGGAGGAGAAGCAGACGCGTGTCGTCGAGCTGCTGATCTCGGCGATCCCGGTGCGGTCGCTGCTGGCCGGAAAGGTGCTCGGCAATACGATCCTCGCGATGGCCCAGATCGTGGTGCTCGCGGCGATCGCGGTGATCGGGCTCTCGGTCACCGGGCAGGATCTCGTGCTCACCGGGCTCGGCGGGCCGGTCGTGTGGTTCGCGGTGTTCTTCCTCTTCGGCTTCATCCTGCTGGCGTCGCTGTTCGCGGCGGCGGGGGCGATGGTGTCTCGTCAGGAGGACATCGGGTCGACCACCGCGCCGATCACGACGCTCGTGATGCTGCCGTATTTCCTCGTCATCTTCTTCAACGACAACTCGCTCGTGCTGACGATCATGTCGTACGTGCCGTTCTCGGCTCCGGTCGGGATGCCGCTTCGGCTCTACCTCGGTGAGGCGATGTGGTGGGAGCCGCTGGTGGCGCTCGTGATCCTGATCGCGACGTGCATCGCGGCGATCGTTCTGGGCGCCCGGATCTACTCGGGTTCGCTGCTCCGGATGGGTGCGCGGGTGAAGCTGTCCGAGGCCCTCTCGCGCCGCTGACCCCCACCCCACCCACAGCCCGCGAGACGGGATCTGGGCGCCGAAACCGAGGGGTAACCCCCAGGTCTCGGCGCGAAGATCCAGTCTCGCGGGCTTGTGCGGCGCTCAGCGGCGGTGGGCGGCGCGGCCACTGTGACCGTGCAGGGCGTCGGCCGCGCGGACGAGCGCGAGGTGCGAGAACGCCTGCGGCGTGTTGCCCACCTGGCGACCGGCAACCGGATCGAACTCCTCCGACAGCAACCCGACGTCGTTGTGCGCGAGGCAGGCGAGGTCCATCAGCTTCTCCGCATCCGCCACCCGACCCGAAGACGCGTACTGCTCGACGAGCCAGAACGAGCAGGCGAGGAACGGATGCTCCGTCCCGGCCAGTCCGTCGACGCCCGACGCGGTGCGGTACCGGTCCACGAGTCCGGTGCCCATGAGCTGCCGCTCGATCTCGGCCACGGTCGCGAGCATCCGCGGGTCATCGGGCGCGCAGAACCCGACCTGCGGCAGCACCAGCAAGGACGCGTCGACCTCGTGGGAGTCGTAGTGCTGGGTGAAGTAACCGCCCGTCGCATCGACGCCCCGCGCGAGGATCTCGTCGCGGAGGTGGTCGCGCAGCATCCGCCACCGATCGACCGGGCCGTCGAGCCCGTGCTCCTCGACGGCGCGCACCCCCCGGTCGAACGCGGCCCACATCATCACGCGGGACTGCGTGAACAGGCGCGGTTCGCCGCGGATCTCCCAGATGCCGTTGTCGGGCCGGTCGAGGTTGGCGGCCACGCCGTCGAGCAGGGCGCGCTGCAGCGCCCAGGAGAACGGCTCATCCGGCAGGCCCGCGACGCGGGCGGCTTCGAGCGCGACCATCACCTCGCCGACGACGTCCGCCTGATACTGGTCGACCGCGCCGTTGCCGACCCGCACGGGCGCCGCCCCCTGATATCCGGGCAGGCTGGTGAGCTCGCGTTCGGCGAGGTCGCGTTCCCCGGCGATGCCGTACATGATCTGCATCTCGGCCGGATCCCCCGCGACCGCGCGCAGCAGCCACAGCCGCCACGACTCCGCGACGTCGAGGAACCCGTGATTCACCAGCGCCTCGAGGGTCAGCGCCGCATCCCGGAGCCAGACGTAGCGGTAGTCCCAGTTGCGTGCGCCGCCGAACTGCTCCGGCAGCGACGTCGTCACGGCCGCGACGATTCCGCCGGTGTCCTGGTGCGAGAGGGCGCGCAGCACGAGCAGCGAACGCACGACCTCGTCGCGGTGGGGTCCGTCGTGCGCGATCGACGCGGCCCACTGCGTCCACCAGTCGCGCGTCTCCGCGAGCGCGGCGTCGACATCGAGCGGCTCGGGCGTCGGCGCGTACGACGGAAACCAGGTGGCGGTCAGGTCGCGGGTCTCGCCGGCCGCGACGGTCAGTCGGCCCCGGTGCGCGTGTCCGTGCGGGGCGAGCGCCACGCCGCGCACGACGAGGGCGTCCGGGCCCGCGGTCGCGTGCAGCGCGGGAGCTGTCAGGTCGCCCATCTGCCGCACCCACGGAAGGGCGCGGGCATAATCGAAGCGGATGCGGAGGTGCGTCGTGAACTCGACCTCGCCCGACACCCCGACCACCCGGCGCACGAGATCCACGCGTCCGCCGTCGACCGGCAGCAGGTCGTGTACCTCGGCGACCCCGGACGGAGTCTCCCAGCGCGTGATGAGCACGAAGGTGTCGCCGTCGTACCGACGGGTGGCGCGCGCCGCCTCGTCGTGCGGGCGGAGGCGCCAGCATCCCTGCTCCGCCTCCCCGAGGAGCGCACCGAAGACGGATGCGGAATCGAACCGCGGCGCACAGAACCAGTCGACGCTCCCCTCGCGCGAGACGAGGGCGGCCGTGCGGCAGTTGCTGAGGAGGGCGTAGTCCTCGATCGGGGCGCTCACCCCCTGATCATGCCCGTTCGTCAAGCCCGGTGTTCACCTGCTCGACGAGTCGCAGCGAACACTAACGTGGCTGTCGTGACCGATGACACCACGCTCGTGATCTTCGGGGCGACGGGCGACCTGACGTCGCGCCTCGTTCTGCCCGCCCTCGCCCAGCTGCTCGAACGCGAGCCGCAGCGCAGCGTGCGGCTGATCGGCTGCGGTCGCCGTTCGCTCACCGACACGGCCTGGCGCGCGCTCGTGCGGAAGGCGTTCGGCGAGGAGCGGTCGGATGCGGCGGCCGCCGTCGCGAAGGCGACCGTGTTCCGTCAGGTCGATCCGACCGACGCGGCCGCGCTGAAGACGCTGCTCGGCGAGGTGGAGGGGCGGGCCGTGCTGTACTTCGCGCTGCCGCCGCAGGTCGCGCAGCAGGCGTGCGAACAGCTCGAGCCCGGCGACCTGCCCGAGGGCACGGTGCTGGCGTTGGAGAAGCCGTTCGGTTCCGACCAGGCCAGCGCGCACACCTTGAACGAGGCGCTTCGCCGTCTCGTTCCGGAGAACCAGATCTTCCGGGTCGATCATTTCCTGGGCCGCTCGACGACGTTGAATGTGCTCGGCATCCGGTTCGCGAACCGGATCTTCGAACCGGTGTGGTCGGCCGAACACGTCGAATCGGTCGTCATCCGGTTCGATGAATCGCTCGGTCTCGAGGATCGGGCCGGGTACTACGACGAGGCCGGGGCCCTCGTCGACATGATCCAGAGCCACCTGTTGCAGGTCATGGCCGTTGTGGCGATGCAGCCGCCGGCGACCCTGCACGAAGCCGACCTCCGCGACGCGATCACCGCGGCGCTGCGGGCGACGGTCGTGTGGGACGACAACGCCGTGCGGTCCTCGCGTCGCGCGCGGTACACCGCGGGTGAGGTCGGCGGCGAGGATCTGCCGTCCTACGCCGACGAGCCCGGCGTAGATCCCGCGCGCGCGACCGAGACGCTCGCGGAGGCGACGTTCGAGGTGCGGACCAGCCGATGGGCGGGCGTGCCGTTCACACTGCGCTCGGGGAAGGCGATCGGGCGCCCGCAGGCCGACATCACACTGACGTTCCGGCCGGTGCGGCACCTGCCTGCGGGGTTCACCGGCGCCGCGCCCGGTTCGGTGCTGCGTTTCTCGCTCGGGCCCGACGCGATGGCGCTCGCCCTCAACGTCAACGGCGGCGAGGACCCCTTCACCTTGACCCGCCAGACGATGGAGGCGTCGCTCGGTGAGGGCGCGCTGCGCGCGTACGCCGAGGTGCTCTCCAGCATCCTCGACGGCGATGCCGCGCTGGCGGTCCGCGGCGACGCCGCCGAGCAGTGCTGGCGCATCGTGCAGCCGATCCTCGACGCCTGGCACCGCGGCGACGTGCCCCTCGACGAGTATCCCGCCGGCTCGAGCGGCCCGGAGTCCTGGCCCGCACTCCCCTGACCCGGGGTTCGCCCGTGCGCCTCGGGGGTTCGCCCGCGCGCCTCGGGTGTGCGGCCGCACTCCCCCTGACCCGAGGTTTCCCGCGCGCGCCTGCGGGCGCGCCCGCGCACTCCCCGGACCCAAGGCTTCCCACGCGCGCCCGCGCTCGCGCGCGCTGATCTCTCGCGCCCTCCGCGCGCGCCGCCCCTCGTGCGCGCCAGAACAGCAGGGCCGCAGAGAAATGTGTTGCGAAATCAGATAATGCGCATTAGCGTGAGGCGAGTATCGTGATGATGCGCATTATCAGCTTCACCACTCGACGGAGAGCACATGAGCCGCAGCGAAACCGGACGGATCACCCAGCAGCGCATCGCGCAGCTCGCGGGGGTCAGCCAGTCCACGGTCTCCCTGGTCCTGAACGGCCGCAGCGACGGTAGCGTCCGCATCCCGCAAGAGACCCGCGAGCGCATCCTCAAGGTCATCGAGGAGACCGGCTACGTCGCCGATCCGTCAGCACGCCGACTCGCGGGTGGCGACAACCACATCCTGGGCGTCTTCACCTACGAGCCCGCCTTCCCCACCGAGAGCATCGACTTCTACACTCCACTGCTCGCGGGCATCGAGGCCGGCGCCGAGATCGTCGGATCCGACCTGCTGCTCTTCACGAGCGCCCCCGTCGTCGACGGCCGTCGTCAGCTCTTCCACGAGCGCAACCGGCTGCGGCTGGCGGATGGTGTGCTCCTGCTCGGCGTCGAGATGGATCCGGTGGAGCTGCGCCGCCTCACCGAAGACGACTTCCGGGTCGTCGCCGTCGGTCGCCGTGACACCCCCGGCATCCCCTACGTGGGAATCGACTACGCGGCCGCCGCGACCGCCCTCGTGCACCGCGCCGCCGCCCTCGGGCACGAGCGCGCCATCTTCCTGCACCGCTCCAGCCTCGGAGAGTCCGTGCTCGATCGCCGTCGCGGTGTCGTCGAGGGGGCGGCCACCGCGGGCATCGCCCTCGAGAACCGCACGACGGACGGCGTCGACCCGAAGGCGGACTGGGCCGCGGTGCGTGCCTCCGGAGCCACTCTCCTCATCGCCGAAGAGCCCGCCCTCGCCGCCGCCATCCTCGACCTGGCGGAGCGCGACGGCGTATCCGTGCCCCACGACCTGAGCGTCGTCGCGCTCGGTTCGGTCGCCCGCCCCGGCGCCGCCGCCGTCGAAATCACCCGGCTCGTGCCGCCCCGCGAAGAGCTCGGCGAGCGCGCCGTGGCGCTGCTGGCCCGCATCCTGAGCGAAGGCGCCGAGGTTCCGGCCGCCGACCGCCGCACGCTCATGGAGTGCCCGATCGCCGACGGCGTCACCCTCGCCGCGGCACGGGCCACCCGATGAGCGCGCTCGAGACCGACGTCCTCGTCGTCGGCGGGGGGCTCGGCGGTGTCGCCGCGACGCTCGCCGCGCTCGAGGCCGGGCAACGGGTCGTGCTCGTCGAGCAGTACGCCTGGCTCGGTGGGCAGCTGACGAGCCAGGCCGTGCCGCTCGACGAGCACAGCTGGATCGAGCAGTTCGGTGCGACCTCGCGCTACCGGCGCCTGCGCGACGGCATCCGCGACTACTACCGCGACTGGTATCCACTCACGGCCGCAGCGCGCGCGGACGCCACACTCAACCCGGGCAACGGCCTCGTGAGCCGGATGTGCGCGGAGCCGCGCGCGGGCGTCGCAGTCATCGACGCGATGCTGGCGCCCCACCGTTCGGCCCGCCGGCTCACCCTCATCCAGCCCGCCGTCGCCGTGTCCGCCGACGTCCACCACGATCGGATCCGCGCGGTGACCGTGCGCGGTCTCGACGACGATCGCGAGACCGAGATCGTCGCGCGGTTCGTGGTCGATGCGACCGAGCTCGGCGATCTGCTCCCGCTCACCGGCGCCGAGTACGTGACCGGGTTCGAGGCCCGCGCCGACACGGGCGAACCCAGCGCACCCGAGGAGGCGCAGCCGCACAACCAGCAGGCGTTCAGCTGGTGCTTCGTCGTCGACCACGTCGAGGGCGACCACACGATCGACCGGCCCGTCGACTACGACACCTGGCGCGCCGTGCAGCCGGACTTCTGGGGAGCGCCGATGATCTCGCTCACCGGCCCCGACCCGCGCACCCTCGAAACCCTCACCCGCACCTTCACGCCCGGAGCCTCCCGCGCCGATGCCGTCGCGGATCAAGGCAAAGACCCCGGCGACCGGGAACTCTGGACCTTCCGCCGGATCCTCTCCCGCGACAACCTCCTGCCCGGGGCGATCCCGAGCGACCTCGTGCTCGTCAACTGGCCGATGATCGACTACCTCGGCGGCACGATCGTCGACGTTCCCGCAGACGAGGTCGCCCGCCACGAAGCCGCGGCACGCCAGCAGTCGCTGTCGATGCTCTACTGGCTGCAGACCGAGGCGCCTCGCCCCGACGGCGGAACCGGCTTCCCCGGACTGCGACTGCGGGGCGATGTGACCCAGGGCCCGGACGGACTCGCGATGGCCCCCTACATCCGCGAGTCGCGCCGGATCAAGGCGCGCACGACCGTGACCGAGAACGACCTGTCGATCGCGCTCCGCGGCCACGGCGATCCGTTCACGACGCCCGACAGCGTCGGCATCGGGATGTACCGGATCGATCTGCATCCGTCGTCCGGCGGCGACAACTACCTCGACATCGCGAGCGTCCCCTTCGAGATCCCCCTCGGGATCCTGGTGCCGCGTCGCATCGAGAATCTGCTCGCCGGAAGCAAGAACGTCGGCACGACCCACATCACGAACGGGGCGATCCGACTGCACCCCGTCGAGTGGAACATCGGCGAAGCGGCGGGGGCACTCGCCGCGTTCTGCATCGACCGTGCGGCGCTGCCCGGCGCCGTCCACAGCACTCCCGCGCTCCTGCGGGAATTCCAGACCTCACTCACCCGAGACGGCGTCGAGCTGCACTGGCCCGACGTCCGAGGCTACTAGGGCTATCAGGAGAGACACCTATGAGATCAGCAAAGACGCTGGCCGTCGCGGCGATCACCACAGCGACCGCCCTCGCCGTCACCGCGTGCGCGGGAGGGTCGGGCAACACCTCCGAGCCGACCGAGAACATCGATCTGCGGATGACGGTGTGGTCATCGAACGAGGACCACCTGGCCCTCTTCGACTCGATCGCCGACGCCTACATGGCCGACCACCCGGAGATCGCCTCCATCACCTTCGATCCGCTCCCGTTCGATGACTACACGAGCACCGTGACCACGCAGATCGCCGGCGGGAACGCCCCCGACCTGGCGTGGATCCTCGAGAACGCGGCGCCCGACTTCGTCTCGAGCGGCGCACTCGTGCCCCTCACCGACGTCTTCGAGGCGACCGACGGGTACGAGTACGACGACCTCGCCCCGAGCGCCACGGAACTCTGGACCGCCGACGACCAGCTCGTCGCGTACCCGTTCAGTACCTCGCCGTTCGTGGTCTTCGCGAACGACGATCTGCTCGCTCAGGCGGGGCAGCCGACGTCGGCCGAGCTGCAGGCATCCGGCGATTGGAACTGGGAGAAGATCGACGAGATCGGTTCCGCCGTTCACTCCAGCACCGGCAAGGCCGGCTTCGTGGTGCGCGACTTCGACTACCTGAACTGGGACTACCTCAGCACCGTGTGGAACGGATGGGGCGCCGCGCCCTGGAACGCCGACGGCACCGAGTGCACGTTCGCCAGCGACGAGATGGTCGACGCCTTCACGTTCCTGCACGACGCGGCGTTCACATCGCAGTCGATGCCCGGACCGGGAACGACGGCCGACTTCTTCGCCGGCGAGGCCGCATTCACGGTCACCCAGATCTCCCGGGCGAACCTGCTCGCCGACGGAGGTTTCACGTGGAACCTGCTGCCGCTTCCGGAGGGACCGGTCGGTGAATACTCGGTGACCGGCCAGGCCGGTATCGGCGCCCTCGCGAACGGCGCGAACACCGCCGCCGCGACGGAGTTCCTGGCGTTCTTCACCAACCCGGAGAATGCCGCGCAGCTCGCGGAGTACTTCCCGCCGCCGCGCACGTCGCTCCTCACGGTCGACACGCTCGCCGGTGCGAACCCGCTGCTCACCCCCGGGCAGATCGAGGACGTCGTCATCCCCGGCATCGAGAACGGTGAGGTGCGACCGAGTCACACCGACTCCGCGCAGATCGCGCAGCAGGTGCGTGCCGGACTCGACGCCCTCTGGGTGGCGGATGCTGACATCCCCGCGGTTCTCGAGACCACCTGCGGAAACATCTCCCCCCTCCTCGAAGGCTGATGATGGCTCTCCCCTCCTCCGTCTCCTCGGGTCGCGCCTCCGCGCGGCCCGAGGGGGCACCCCGGAAGCCGTGGCTGACCTACGCCCGCCGCGACGCCCTCGCGGGGTACGTGTTCATCGCCCCGCAGCTGATCGGCATCGTACTGTTCGTCCTGGTCCCCCTCGGGCTGATCTTCTACTACGCGTTCCACGAGTGGAACGTGCTGGCGGGCACCTTCACGTTCGTCGGCCTCGAGAACGTGGATCGGCTGTTCTCCGATCCCCAACTCGCGCCGGTCCTCACCGCGACGGGTGTCTTCTCCATCGGTCTCGTGATCTTCAACCTGTCGCTGGCGCTTCTGCTCGCGGTGCTCCTGAACCGCCGCTGGCGCGGAGTCACCGCCTTCCGCACGATCTTCTTCTCCCCCGTCGTCGTCTCGCTCGTCGCGTGGACGATCGTCTGGGGCTTCCTCCTGCAAGACAACGGCGGCATCAACGGGCTCCTGGCGGTCGTCGGAATCGACGGCCCGAACTGGCTGCGCGAGGGCGGCACGGCGATGGCGAGCGTCATCGTGGTGCAGGTCTTCAAAAACGTCGGGCTGAACATGGTGCTCTTCCTGGCCGCGTTGCAGGGAGTTCCGCGCGAGCTGCAGGAAGCCGCCCGGGTCGATGGAGCGAGCGACCGCACGGTCTTCACCCGCATCGTCCTTCCCCTTATCTCCCCCACCATCCTGCTGACACTCGTGATCACGATCGTCGGTTCGCTGCAGGTGTACGCGCAGATCGCCGTGCTCACGCAGGGCGGCCCGGGCATCTCGACCACGGTGCTCGTCTACTACCTCGTCCAGCAGGCATTCGAATTCCACCAGTTCGGATACGGGTCGACGCTCGCCATCCTGCTGTTCCTGATCGTCCTCGTCCTCACGGTCGCGCAGTGGCAGTTGCGCAAGAGATGGGTCTTCTATGAGAACTGACGCCCCGCCCGCCCCGGCACCCGCCGCCGCACCGGCACCGCCCGTCGTGCCGGCCGGCCGCCCGCGCCGGCCCGCCCCCGGATCCCCGTGGCGCAAGGTGTTCTTCTACGGAGCACTCAGCATCCTCGCCATCCCGTTCGTCTTCCCGACGTGGTGGATGATCACGTCGTCGCTGAAGCCGGTCTCGGAGATCTTCGCGTTCCCGCCATCGCTGTGGCCGACCGACCCGACGCTGGACGCCTACGTCGACGCGTTCACGATGCAGCCGTTCGCCCAGCAGTATTTCAACAGCCTGTACATCGCCGTGTTCGTCACGGTGGGCACGATGCTGATCTCGGCGATGGCCGGCTATGCGTTCGCCCGCATCCGCTTCCCCGGGCAGAACGTGCTGTTCCTCGTGGTGCTGACGGGACTGCTCATTCCGAGCGAGGTGACGATCGTTCCGCTGTTCCAGATGTTCAACACGCTCGGACTCGTCAACACGCACTGGCCGATCCTGCTCGTGACGACCTTCGGGGCGCCGAGCGTGCTGGCGACGTTCATCATGCGGCAGTTCTTCCTCACGCTGCCGGTGGAGCTCGAAGAGGCCGCCCGGCTCGACGGACTCGGACGCTGGGCGATCTGGTGGCGGATCGCGCTGCCCCTGTCGCGGACCGCGCTGGCCGCCGTTGCGATCTTCACGTTCCTGCACGTGTGGAACCTCTACCTGGAGCCGACCGTCTACCTGCTCTCCCCCGAACTGTTCACGCTTCCGCAGGCGCTCACGCGATACGCGGATGCGTACGGCGGCGAGATGTGGAACGTGCAGATGGCGGCATCCACGATGACCGCGCTGCCCGTGCTGATCGTCTTCGTGTTCGCGCAGAAGCAGTTCGTGGAAGGCCTCGCCCAGACCGGGCTGAAAGGCTAACCGATCCCACGCCGAACCGGCGTCCGATGCCCGCGCGGCGTCGGACGCCGCTTCGCGTTTGCGGGGGGGCACGAATTTGGAGGGGTTAGCGCGCGGGGCGTGCACCGAGGCCGCGCCGCACTGACCCGGGCCGGGCGGTGCCACCTCCGGGCGCGCTCCAACTCCTCCAAAACGCGGGTTTCGGGGCGCCCCGGCCTGCCGACGCACGATTCTGGAGGAGTTGGCGCGCGATGGGCGTCCGCACCGAGGCCGCGCTGCACTGACCCGGGCGGGCGGCGCGACCTCCGAGCGCGCTCCCGCGACCTCCGAGCGCGCTCCAACTCCTCCAAACCGCGGCGTCCGGGGCACCCAGACCGGCTGACGCACGTTTCCGGAGGAGTTAGCGCGCGCTCGGGGCTTCGGGGGGCGGCTGGCGCGCGAGCAGACAGGCGGAGCGGGTGCAAGCCGGGTGCCGGGCGCCGGGTGGCCGGGTGCCGGGTGGCGGGTGGCCGGGACCTATGAGCCTGCGGGGAATCGCGGCGGGAACATCCGCGGGTCGCATACGGTTGCATGGATCGGGCCGACGGCGTCCCCATAGATCAACTTCAGAGACACCCGGAGACATCATGAGCACGATTTCGTCCCGCACGGCCGTCACCGACCGTCCCGTCCTCGACGTTTTCGCCGAGCGCTGGAGCACCCGCATCTTCGATGCCGCCGCCCCGCTCGATGAAGACGCCTTCCAGAGCGCCCTCGAAGCCGCGCGCTGGGCGCCCTCGGCGAGCAACACGCAGCCCTGGCGCGCCATCGTCGCGCGTCGCGGCACGCCCGAGCACCAGCAGGTGCTCGATGCCCTGATGGGCTTCAACCAGGCCTGGGCGGGCGACGCATCCGCCCTCGTCGTCTTCGTCACCGAGCTGGCGCGCGAAGACAACGAGCCGCTGCCCTGGGCGGTCTACGACACCGGTCAGGCCGCCGCATTCTTCACGATCCAGGCGCACGCGGGCGGTCTCGCGACCCACCAGATGGGCGGATTCCACCGCGACGTGATCGCCTCGACCTTCGGCCTGGATTCCCGCTTCGAAGCCGTCTCGATCATGGCCGTCGGCACGCTCGGCGACCCGGCGACCGCCGACGCGGGAATCGTCGAGCGAGAGGGTGCCCCGCGCACCCGCCGCCCGATCGCCGAGACGCTCATCGTCAACGCCTGATCCGGGTTCCGGATGCTGCCGCCCCGGCGCGCAGCATCCGCCCGGCCCGCGAGGTGATGCCCGGCTCCGCCCCTGCGCCACCCAAGCCCCGCCCGGCCCACGCCCGACCTGGCCCGAAGCGAGGAGATGTGCCGAAGCGAGGACGGATGCGGATGCTTCGCTCCTCGCTCGAGCAGATCTCCTCGCTTCGGCCGCTGCGGCACTGGAGCGAGGCGCGAATCCCGCACCCCGGAGCGGCGACACTCTAGATCGACCGCAGCGGGTGCACCAGTGCGACCCGCACACCCGCAATGCGTGTTTATGGTGAACCATGAACCCGAGCATCGTGGCGATCGGCACCGCCGTGCCGCCGACCCGCCTCGCCCAGCACGACGTGCGCGAGGTGTTCGCGACGCAACCCGGAATCGGCCGCCTCACGCAGCGTCTCGTCCACGCCGCGTTCGACGCGTCGGCGATCGAGTACCGCCACACCGTGCTGTCGGGGCTGCTCGGCGACTCTGGAGACGGGCTTTCCGTCCGCCACGGCGACGTGCTGCTCTCGCCGCCCACGTCCGCGCGCAACGCCGAGTACCGCCGCCTCGTTCCTGCCCTTTTCGCCGAGGCATCGCGGCAGGCGTTGGCGGATGCGGGACTGGATGCGGCCGCCGTCACCCACGTCATCACGGTCTCGTGCACGGGCCTGTTCGCCCCCGGGCCCGACATGCGGCTCGTCCGCGATCTCGGGCTGAGCCCGAACGTCGAGCGCTACCACCACGGGTTCGTCGGGTGCGCGGCGGCGGTGCCCGCTCTTCGCGCCGCGCACCGGATCGCGGTCGCCCAACCCGGGTCGGTCGTGCTCGTCGCGTGCGCCGAGCTGTGCTCGCTGCACCTGCGGGCATCGTCCGACCCCGAGCAGATCGTCGCCGCGTCGCTGTTCGCCGACGGCGCCGCGGCCGCGATCGTCACGTCCGCACCCTCAACCGGGGTGCGCCTCGAGCTCGACACCTTCGCCACCGCCCTCACCAGCGACGGAGAGGACGACATGACCTGGACGATCGGTGACGAGGGCTTCGAGATGCGCCTGTCGGCGGAGGTGCCGCGCATCGTGGGCCGCGAGGTGCGGGCCGCCGCATCCGATCTGCTCGATGTCGACGCGTGGGCGGTGCACCCGGGTGGGCGCAGCGTGCTCGATCGCGTGGCCGCGGGCCTCGAGCTGACCGACGCGCAGATGGCGCCGTCGCGTGAGGTGCTGCGCGACTACGGCAACATGTCGAGCGCGACGATCCTCTTCATCCTGCGCCGCCTGCTGCACGACGATTCCCTCGGAGACGCCGATATCGGCGCGCTCGCCTTCGGCCCGGGCCTCACGGTCGAGTCGGCCCGCCTGCACCGGCGCACGGCAGCGGGCGCGTGAGTAGCGAGCGCGTGCGCACGTCCGACGGCAGACGCGCGACCGACGACAGGCGCGAGTGCGCGCGCGTGCGCGCGACCGACGGCAGACGCGACAGCGACGGCGAGCGCAAGCGCGAGAGCGGCAACCCGCGCGAGAGCCACGGCGGACGCGAGCCGGGCAAACGCAGCGTGAGCGCCAGGCGCGGCCCGCACCACGTGTCGCTCCGCGAGCGGGATCGCGCGCTGCAGGAGCTCATGGACGACCCGGACTGCGACCCGCACCGCCTCGCCGCGACCTGGCAGCGCTTCGACGCGGTCAACCGGCTCATCTCGGGCTGGGACACGATCTATCGCCGCGCTGTCCGCCCGGTCCTCGCGCGCACGGGCGGCTCGGCGCGGGTGCTCGACCTCGGATGCGGCGGCGGCGATGTTCTCGCTCGGCTCGCGCGGCTCGCGCGCGCCGACGGGCTCACGGCGGAGTGGCTCGGTGTCGACCCGGATGCGCGCGCCCTCCCGATCGCCCGGCGGCGCGAGGCGCCGGGGGTGACGTTCCGCACCACCGACTCCGCGACCCTTCGCGCGGAAGGCGAACGGTTCGACCTCGTGCTCTCCAACCACGTGCTGCACCATCTGACGGATGCGGAACTGCACGCTTTCGCCGACGACTCCCTCGCCCTCTCGCGTCAGATCGTGGTGCACGCCGACATCGAACGCAGCCGCACGGCGTACGCGTTGTACGCGGCCGGGATCACGCCCCTCGCGCCCGGCACGTTCCTTCTCACCGATGGGCTGCGTTCCATCCGTCGCAGCTACCGCGAAGCGGAGTTGGCGGCCGCGCTGCCGCCGTCCGAGGGCTGGGTCATCCGGCGTCCTGTGCCGTTCCGGCTCGTGGCCGTGGGGCGCGGTCGTGGCTGACGTCGTCGTCGTGGGAGCCGGCCCCGTGGGGTTGCTGCTCGCGAGCGAACTGCACCGCCGGGGCATCGGTACGCGGCTGCTCGAACGGCGCCCGTCGGCGGGCGGCGGATCCCGCGCGATCGGCGTGCACTCCCCCGTGCTGGCCGCGCTCGAACCGTCCGGCGTCACCGAGCGACTCCTCGCGTCGGCGCTCCGGGTCCACCGCGGCGAGGCGCGGTCGGGCGCGCAGCTTCTGGGAACCGTGCACTTCGACCGGCTCCGCGCACGGTTCCCGTTCGTCGCCACGCTGCCGCAGTCGGCGACCGAAGCAGCCCTCGCACACGGCGGACCGCCGGTTCAGCGCGGCGCCGAGGTCACCCGCATCCGCCGCGTCGGTGACCGGATGCGGATCAGCCTCCGAGGCGGCGACGATCTCGACGCCGGCATCGTCGTGGTGGCGACCGGTGCGGGCGGGCGGGCGGTCGCGTACCGGCCGGGCGCCGTGCGCGTGCACTCCTACGCCGACCGCTATCTGATGAGCGACACAGATGTGGGCTACGACGACCCGACCGCGATCGTGCGGCTCGGGCGCCGCGGAGTGCTCGAGTCGTTTCCGCTCCCCGGTGAGCGTCGCCGCTACGTCGCGTGGGACGACGACCCGGACGACGACCGGCCAGACGCGCGGCTGGAGCGGTTCCGCAGGGCGCTCGCGGCGCACGGGGAGGGCGCGGCGGCGGAGCGGGTGGCGGCCGCATCCGGATTCCGCGTGCGTCGTGTCGTCGTGCCCCGGATGCGGCGCGGCACCCTGTTCGTCATCGGCGACGGAGCGCACGAGGTGAGCCCGATCGGGGGTCAGGGCATGAACCTCGGCCTGCTCGATGCCGCCGGTCTTGCGCCTCTGCTGGCGGAGTGGGTGCGGCGCGGTGAAGAACCCGCCGCCGCTCTTGCGCGCTGGGAGCGCCGCCGGCTGACGTCCGCCCGCACGGCGGCAGCGCTCGCGTCGGCCAACACCGCGCTCGGGCGCCCCCTCGGCCCCCGTGGCGATGCCCTCCGTCGCCGCGCGCTGCGCGCTGTGCTCTCCGGCCCGTCCGGAATGCTCTTCGCCCACGCCTACGCGATGGGCCTCGACCGCGACGCGTAGTCCGCGCCCTCGCTCCCCCGCGCGAGCCTCGCGCCGCCGCTCTTCCCGCGAGACTGCCGTTTCGGCACGAGACGTCGGTCCGCGACCAACGTCTCGCCGCGCAACTGCAGTTTCGCGATCAGCGCGCCCCGAGGGACGGCGGGCGGGGTCAGGCGGCGAGGGCGCCACCGGTCGCGACTTGTGGTGCGGGGAGCTGCCGCGCCCCCCCACCCCCGTGGGTCTCGGCGCGCGGGCGGGGGGCGCCGCGGCCCCCCACGACCGCGGACAGCACCGCGACGACCGACACCGCCACGAAGAACACCCACGAGAGCCCGGACACGTCGCCGACGCGCCCGCCCACCGGGCCGAGCAGCACGGCGAGCGCCCCGGCGATGACGCCCGCGGCCGCGGCCACCGCAGACGCCGGGCCGCCGATGCGATGCGGCAGACCGCGGATGCCGGTAGCCCGGTCATCGTCGAGATCCGGCAGCACGTTCGACAGATGCACGGCCGCCCCGAGCGCGGCGCCGGCGACGAACGCCCACGGCGCGGCGAAGCGGGGTTCGGCGGCCGACAGGGTCGCGAGCGACGGGAACAGGCCGAAGGTCACGAGGAACGGCACGACCGAGAACGCCGTGGCCTTCAGCGGTGCGTTGTACGCCCACCCGGAGATCACGGCGACGGCGTGTGCCACCAGCATCCCGACCCCGAGCGGCGCCGACAGCACGAGAGCGACGATCGCGCAGCCGACCGCCGCGATCCAGGCGGTGCGGATGCGGACGTCCCCGCGCGCGAGAGGCTTGTCGGTGCGCCCCACGGCGCGGTCGCGGGCGGCGTCGATCGCGTCGTTCGAGATGCCGATCGAGAGCTGGCCGGCGAAGACCGCGGCCGCGAGCAGCAGCATCCGCCACAGCTCGAGACCGGCGGCCACCCCGAGTGCGAGCGCCAGCGCCGTGACGACGCACGTCGGGCCGGGATGCGAGGACTGCCACAGTCCGCGGATGACGACGGCGGGCGAGGACATGCTCCGACGTTACGGGGTGCGCGGACCCGCCGGCGCCCCTTGCGCGCCCACGGGGCACCGCTCGCACCCGGCACCCCGCGACGCACGCTCACACCCGGCGAACGCAACCGCCCGCCGCTCCGCTAGTCGTCGAGCAGTTCGGCTACGACGACCTCGTCGTCCTCGTCGTCGGGCCGCCCGGCGCTCGTCAGCACGAGCTGCGAGCCGTCGGCCGCGACGTCGACGCGCACGGTGTCGCCGTCGTGAGCCCCGCCCGACAGGATCGCCATCGCGAGGCGGTCCTGGATTTCGGACTGGATGAGGCGCCGCAGCGGCCGCGCTCCGTACACCGGGTCGTACCCGCGCTCGGCGAGCCAGGCCCGCGCATCGGGGGTGACCGCCAGGGTGAGTCGGCGATCCTTGAGCCGACGCTGGAGCGCGTAGACCGACAGCTCGACGATCTGCGCGAGGTCGTCTTCGGTCAGCGCCTGGAAGATCACGGTGTCATCGAGCCGGTTCACGAACTCGGGCCGGAACGCCTGCCGCACGAGCGCCTGCACCTGATCCCGCTTCTGCAGGGCCGAGAGGGTCGGGTCGATGAGGATCGGGGAGCCGAGGTTCGACGTCAGGATCAGGATGACGTTGGTGAAGTCGACCGTCCGACCCTGGCCGTCGGTCAGGCGACCGTCGTCCATGACCTGCAGCAGCACGTCGAATACTTCCGGATGCGCCTTCTCGACCTCGTCCATGAGCACCACGGAGTACGGACGACGGCGGACGGCCTCGGTGAGCTGACCGCCCTGTTCGTAGCCGACGTACCCCGGAGGGGCACCGACGAGACGTGCGACGGAGTGCTTCTCGCCGTACTCGGACATGTCTATGCGCACGAGCGCGTGCTCGTCGTCGAAGAGGAACTCGGCGAGCGCCTTCGCGAGCTCGGTCTTTCCGACGCCGGTTGGACCGAGGAACAGGAACGAACCCGTCGGACGATTCGGGTCGCTGATGCCGGCGCGGGAGCGGCGCACGGCGTCGGCGACCGCTTTCACGGCCTGCTTCTGGCCGATGAGCCGCTTGCCCAGCTCGGACTCGAGGTGCACGAGCTTCTCGGTCTCACCCTGCAGCAGCCGGCCGACCGGGATGCCCGTCCACGCGGCGATGACAGAGGCGATGTCTTCGTCCGTCACCTGGTCGTTCACCATCCGCTCGCCCGAGGACTCGGCCTGCTCGGCGGCGACGACCTCGCGTTCGAGCGCGGGGATCTCGGCGTACAGCAGCCGCGACGCCTTCTCGAGGTTGCCCTCGCGCTGTGCGCGTTCGGCCTCGACGCGGGCCGCATCCAGACGGGTCTTCAGGTCACCGACACGGTTCAGCGAGGCACGCTCGCGTTCCCAGCGCTCCTGGAGCTCGCCGAGGCGCGCCTGCTCGGAGACGAGGTCTTCGCGCAGCTTCGCGAGACGCTCCTTCGACGCGTCGTCCTTCTCCTTCTTCAGCGCCAGCTCTTCGAGCTTCAGCCGGTCGACGTGGCGGCGCAGTTCGTCGATCTCGAGCGGGGCCGAGTCGATCTCCATGCGCAGCCGAGACGCCGCCTCGTCGATCAGGTCGATCGCCTTGTCGGGCAGCTGCCGCGACGGAATGTAGCGGTTCGACAGGGATGCGGCCGCCACCAGGGCGCCGTCGGCGATGGCGACCTTGTGATGCGCCTCGTAGCGCTCCTTCAGGCCGCGGAGGATCGCGATCGTGTCTTCGACCGACGGCTCGCCGACGTACACCTGCTGGAAGCGGCGTTCGAGCGCCGCATCCTTCTCGATGAACTCGCGGTACTCGTCGAGCGTGGTCGCCCCGATGAGGCGCAGTTCGCCGCGCGCGAGCATCGGCTTCAGCATGTTGGATGCGGCCACCGAACCCTCGCCGCCGCCCGCACCCATGAGCACGTGCAGTTCGTCGATGAAGGTGATGACGCGACCTTCGGATTCGGTGATCTCCTTGAGGACGCTCTTCAGGCGCTCCTCGAACTGGCCGCGGTACATCGCGCCTGCGACGAGCGCGGAGATGTCGAGCGAGATCAGTTCTTTGTTCTTCAGCGACTCCGCGACGTCGCCCGCGACGATGCGCTGGGCGAGTCCTTCGACGACGGCGGTCTTTCCGACGCCGGGCTCACCGATCAGGACGGGGTTGTTCTTCGTACGTCGGGTGAGCACCTGGCTGACGCGACGGATCTCGCTGTCGCGTCCGATGACGGGGTCGAGCTTGCCCATGCGGGCGCGCTCGGTGAGGTTGATCCCGAACTGTTCGAGGGGGCTCTTCGCTTCCTCCTGCCCGGGCTGTGGCGTGGCGTTCATCTGTTCTCCTGAAATCTGTGCGACTCAAACTTGAGTCGATGTAGCTCAAGTTTATCGCATCGCCCGCACGAACGCGAGGGCAGAAGCCGCATCCGACGTCGGACTCGTGAGAGGCGTCAGGCGACGGATGCGGTCATCACCTCGTCGTCGCGATGCTCGCTCGGAGCCTCGTCCCGGTGGTTCGTGTCGTCGACGCAGGCGAACCGCGCACGGTAGGCCGTGGGGGTGATCGCGAGCGTGCGGGCAAAGTTCTGCCGCATCACCGCGGCAGAGCCGAAGCCGCACTCGTAGGCGATCCGGTCGAGTCCGAGGTCGGTCTGCTCGAGCATGCGCTGCGCGTGCAGCACCCGCTGGCGCCCGAGCCACGCGGCGGGCGTCGCGCCGAGGTCCGCCTTGAACCGGCGCGCGAACGTCCGCGGAGACATGTGCGCCTTCGCCGCGAGCTGTTCGACCGTCAGATCGAAGCGCAGATTCTCCAGCATCCACTCGGTGACCGGCGCGAGCGACAGCGACAGGGTCGCGGGAATCGGCCGATCGACGAACTGGGCTTGCCCGCCGTCCCGCTGCGGCGCCACGACCATGCGCCGGGCGATGGTATTGGTGACCTCCGCACCGAGCTCCTGCCGGAGCAGGTGGAGGCACGCGTCGAGGCCCGCGGCGGTGCCGGCACTCGTGATGATCTTGCCGTCCTGCACGTAGAGCACGTCGGGATCGATCTCGATCTTCGGGTACATCTGCGCCATCCGCGCCGCGTACTTCCAGTGCGTCGTCGCGCGGCGGCCGTTCAGGATGCCGGATTCGCCCAGCACGAAGGACCCGCTGCAGACGCTCAGCACCCATGCGTTGCGCGCCACGGCACGCTGCAGCACGCCGGCGATCCGCTCGTCGAGCGTGCCCCACGTCGCCCGGGGCACCGGAGTGACGACCACGAGATCGGCCTCGTCGGCGAAGGTCAGGTCGTTCTCGACGTTGATCGAGAACCGCATATTCGATTCGATCGCCCCGGGCGTGATCGCGCAGACGCGGAAGTCGAACATCTCGATGCCGTCATCGGTGCGGTCGAGGCCGAACGCCTCGCAGGCGAGACCGAACTCGAAGGGCGAGAAGCCAGGCTGGACGATGACGGCAACGGTCTTCACGTCTACTCCGATCGAAGAGGGGCGGATGCGGACGCGCTTTGGCAGAAAGAACGCGACCGCTGTCCATCCTGCCACTCGTGGCGAGATTCCACCATCCGTAGGTTTACTGCCATGTCCACTTTCCTCCTCACCGTCGTCCTCCTCGTCTCCGTCACCGCTGTCGCCGCGACCGTCGTGGCCGTCGCGCGAGACGGGTACCGCCCCGTCCGCACCGACCGGTCGCGTCTTCCCGCCCGCGCCGTCGAAGGACGCCGCACCGCCGCTCAGATCGACGCGGATGAGGAATCTGCCGTCCGCGCGAACACACCGACGGGCACTCCGCTCCCGGCCGCGGGACACTCACTCCCGGCCGAAGCCGCGCCGCGCAGCGCCCCGACGGAGGCGCCGAGCGTCGAGCCCGCGCTCACCAACACCCCGACCGAGGCCGTGGCGCACGCGGCGGTCAGGCGCGGCGGGCGAGCTCGCGGACCGCGTCGAGCAGCGTCTGCGCCGAAGTCGCCCAGGTGAACCGGGCGATGTGCGCGGCGCCCGCATCGATCACCCGGCGCCGCTCGGCGTCGTCGTCGAGCGCTCGCACCGCATCCGCCACCGCGGCGGGATCCTGCGGATCGACGTAACGGGCGCCGGGCCCGGCCACCTCGTGGAAGATGTCGAGGTCGCTCGCCACGACCGGCACACCGAGAGCGAGCGCCTCGGCGAGCGGCAGACCGTAGCCCTCGTCGAGGCTCGTGCTCGCGAGCACCGCGTGGTCGGCGAGAAGCGCGGCGTAATCCGCATCCGACACCCCGTTGTGGAACACGACCTGGGCGCCGGCCGGCGTGAGACCCGCCAGCTCGCGACGCCGCTCCGGGGTGATGCGACTGAGCAGATGCAGCGTGCGCCCAGGAAGCAGGCCCATCGCGCGCACGAGCGTCTCGACGTTCTTGTAGCCCATGAACGACCCCATGTAGACGATGTTCCAGGGGGCGCCGCCGGGCTCTTCGGCATCGGCGGGCAGCAGGTCCGCGAGGCGCTGCGGGGCGTTCGGCACGACCACGACCGGGCGCTTCGTGAGCCGGACCGCCGCGAACTGCCGCTTGCTGGTCTCACTCACCGTCGCCACGATGTCGGCCGCGTTCAGCGTGACGCGCTGCGGAACGTAGCTCAGGTGGAAGAGTCGCCATCCGACCCGCACCGCGGCCGGGAGGTTTCGGGGCGGTGTGCGGTGGCGGTAGTAGATCGTGTCGTGCAGCGTCAGGATGAGGCGGAATCGTCGCCCCATCGTGCCGATGGTCTGCATCGGCGAGAACACGACATCGGGCGCGAACCGGTTCAGCAGGCGCGCGGTGAAGGGCTCCCGCCACGACGTGGGGCGGTGAATGCCGAGGGTCGTCGCACCGCTCGGCAGCAGGTCGATCTGCCCCGGCTCCGACACGAGGAAGGTCACCTCGACGCCCGCCGCCGACGCCGCATCCTGGACCGCCTCGGCGAGCTCCGCCGAGTAGCGGCTGATGCCGTCGTGGAAATCCGTGCGGATGTAGCGCGCGTCGAAGAACAGCCGCACCGGCGCCGCTGCGGTCACGGTGCGACCGGCTCGCCCCGGTAGAGCTTCTCGAACGTGTCGAGTGTGCGGTCGATGTCGTGGATCTCGACGCCCGCCAGCGAACCCTGCTGCAGTGCGCTGTACTCCTCCGGCGAGGCGGTGAGAACGCGGGTGAGCTTCGCGGCGAGGTCGTCGGCGTCCTGCGGACGGAACAGCCACCCGTTCTCGCCGTCGTGCACGAGGTGGGGCAGCGCGAGCGCGTCGGCCGCGACCACCGGCAGCCCCGACGCCATCGCCTCCATGGTCGCGATCGACTGCAGCTCCGCGATCGACGGCATCGCGAACACGGACGCCCGCGAGTACAGGCTGCGCAGGTCTTCTTCCTCGACACGACCGTGGAACGTGACCCGGTCGGTGAGGCCGAGCTGCTGGGTGAGCGCGTCGAGCGACTTCCGCTGGTCGCCGCCGCCCACGATGTCGACCGTGACCTGGAGCGCGGGGTCGAGCTTGGCGACCGCGTGCAACAGGGTGTCGATGTGCTTCTCGGTGGTCAGGCGACCGACGAAGAGGATGCGGTTCACGTCGCGCTGACCCAGCGACGGCGTGTATCCCGAGGCGTCGATGCCGCAGCTGATCGGAATGACGCCGTCGATGTCGATCGTGGTCTCGAGGAACTCGGCCGCACGACGGGTCGGCGTCGTCACGGCGCGCGCGATGTGGAACGTGCGCGAGGCGTCGTCCCAGGCGAGCTTCAGCATCAGCTTGTCGAGCACCGGCGGCAGCGTGGTGAAGTCGAGGATGTTCTCGGCCATCACGTGGTTGGTGGCCACGACCGGGATGCCGCGCTTCTTCGCCTCGCGAGCCAGACCGCGCCCGATGACGATGTGCGACTGGATGTGGACGACGTCGGGCAGGACGCTGTCGAGCACCTTGCGGGCGTAGTGCTTGGACCGCCAGGGCCACACGAACCGCAGCCAGTCGTGCGGGGGCCAGCGGACGGCCGGGATGCGGTGCACCGTGACCGGCACGCCCTCGATGAGCTCGGTGGCCGGGGGGAAGCGCCGGTACTTCTGCGCGGGCGCGACGACGTGGACGTCGTGGCCGCGCGCGGCGAGGCCGGCGGCCAGGCGCTCGGCGAAGCGAGCCGCACCGTTCACGTCGGGAGCGAACGTGTCGCAGCCGATCACGATGGTCAGCGGGCGGAAGCTCGCGTCCGAAACGGGAAGGTCGGGGGTCGAGGGGGTAGTCACGGGGTGGTGGCTGCCAATCTCCGAGTAGCGTGCGGGGGTCTGCACATGCCCTTCCAATGTACCCGAGGGCCTCCGGCCCGCCCGGCTGCCACCCCGCGGGGCGGCAGCACAGCATCCGCCCCTACCCTGGAGCCATGCTGAGACTGCAGGCCGACGCATCCGCCGATCGCTGGGAACCCGTGACCGAATCGCTGGGCTTTCGCGGGCGCCGTCACCGCAAGACGGCGATCCGGATGCTGCTGACTCAGGCGAGCGGCGCGATGAGCGGCCAGGTGGGTGCCGGCGCAGCGGGGGCCGGCACGGCGGGCTCCGGCGCGGCTCGCGGCGGGGGCGGTGTGGCCGCGTGGCTGATGAGCCAGGCGACACCGTTTCTTATGCGCCGGGCGGCCGGTCGGGTGCGGGCGTGGATGTGGAAGGCCGACCCCGAGCTCGTCGTCGTGCTCGCGCAGGTGCAGGAGCTCACGCCGCAGCTGCGCACGGCGCGCGCGATGATGCCGATCGAGTACGACGACACCGAGACCTTCCGGAACCCCCATCTCGGGGCGGGTGAGCGGCTGCTGATGGACCTGCCGCCGAACCCGCAGACGCCTCCGTTCGTCAGCTACACCTGGGACACCGGCACGCACCTCGTCACGCTCAGCGCGGTCTCGGGAGACCGGGAGCGATTCGGCACCGTGCTCGGCGAGGTGGACGCGCTCGCGCGGACGCTCCGGATCGTCGACGACCTGCCCCTCGGCGAGGGCGCGCAGGTGCTGCGCATCGATCCCGCCTGAGCGCGGGGCGCGTCAGTCGCGGGGTGCAGCCGCGGGGGGCGTCAGTCGCGGTGTGCGGTCGCGCGCCGTCAGGCGGGGTGTGCGCTGTGGTCCTCGACGTCGGGCTCGGCGCGGAGGGCGTCGGCGATCTCCTCCTCGGGCCGCGGCGGAATGGTCTCGTCCTCCTCGAGCTCGGGGATGGTCGGCTCCCCTTCTTCGGGGATGTGCGGCGCGGCGGGATGCGGGGCGGAGTCGGACACGGCTGTTCCTTCGATCGGCGACACGGCACAGCGTAGCCGCGCCCGGTCGCGCGCGTCCGAACCGCGCGGGGCGCGTTACGGTCGAGCATGCTCTTCCGACGAATGCGGGCGCCGCGGTGCGCGGCTACGACCGCACAACGGGTCGACGTGTGAGCGCCGACGGCTGTCGGACGCGCCGCGTCGAGATCACCCTGCACCGGCCGTGGTTCGCGCTCTGGGCGGGGATCCGCCCGACCCTCGTCGTTGGGGGCCGCGGACAGCCGGCGCAGTGGGGCCGCGGCACATGGCAGTTCCCGTCGGATCAGACGGTGGTGATCGGGGTGTACGTCTTCAACCGGATGTGGCGCTTCGGCCAGGCCGAGGTCGCTCTCGCTCCGGCGGATCCGCCGGAGCTCGTCTATCGTGCGCCGGCGCTGCCGTTCGTGGCCGGGCGCATCGGCCCGCCGCGTTCGCGCTGACCGTCCGTCGCAGGGACCGCGTCAGGATGCGGCGCGCGCGGCGCGCTTCTCCTGCTGGTAGACCCGGATGGCCTCGTACCGTTCCGCCGATCGGGCCTGCCTTTTCGCCGCCTCTTGGTCACGGTTCTTCGGAGCCACGGGCGAGACGAGTCCGTCGATCAGGTCCCGGGTCGCGCGCGTGATCTGGTCGACGGCCGCGTCGAAGGTCGCCTGATTCGCCTGCGACGGCTTGTTCATTCCGGCCACCTTGCGAACGAACTGGAGTGCCGCGTCACGACATTCCTGGTCGGTGGCGGGAGGTTCGAAGTTGTGAAGGGGCACGATGTTCCGGCACATGCCCGTCAGAGTAGGGCGTTGCCGCCCAGTTTCCCAGGGGTCCGCCGAAGAACCCCCGGCCTGAGCGGGCCGGTTCCTGCCGGAGGAGCGAGCCGGTACACCCGACCCGAGCACCCCGGCACGAATCCCTTTCAGCCCGAGGTCGACGCGTCGGTCGTGTTCACCGCGGGGCCGCCGGGCGCCGCCGAGCCTCCCGGCGCGACCGGCGCACCGGGAGCGACCGGCCCGCCGGGCAGCACGCCTCCCCCGGCCTGTTCCCGCGGCGTCGTATCGGCCGCCGTGCCGGGCTGCGCGGCATCCGCCTCGCTCCCATCGGCGACGGCCTGCTCGAACTGCGAGCGGTACAGACGCCAGTAGGCACCCTCGGCGGCAATGAGTTCTTCGTGCGTGCCCTTCTCGACGATGTCGCCGTGCTCCATCACGAGGATGAGGTCGGCGTCGCGGATGGTCGAAAGCCGATGCGCGATGACGAACGATGTGCGCCCCTCGCGGAGCGCGGCCATCGCGTGCTGCAACAGCAGTTCGGTGCGGGTGTCGACCGACGACGTCGCCTCGTCGAGGATCAGCACGCTGGGTTGTGCGACGAACGCGCGCGCGATCGTGATGAGCTGCTTCTCGCCCGCGGAGACGTTCGAGGCATCTTCGTCGAGCACCGTGTCGTAGCCGTCGGGCAGGGAGCGCACGAACCGATCGACCCGTGTCGCGACCGCGGCATCGGCGATCTCCTCGTCGGTCGCCGACGCACGGCCGTACCGGATGTTCTCGCGGATGGTGCCGGCGAACAGCCACGGGTCCTGCAGCACCATGCCGGTGCGGGAGCGGACGTCGTCGCGGGAGAACTCGGCGATGTCTTGCCCGTCGAGCAGAATGCTGCCGCCGTCGAGTTCGTAGAACCGCATGATGAGGTTCACGAGCGTCGTCTTGCCGGCGCCCGTCGGCCCGACGATCGCGACCGTCTGCCCGGGTTCCACGCGGAACGACAGGTCGGTGATGAGGGGATGATCGGGCGCGTAGGCGAAGCGCACGTGATCGAACTCGATGACGCCGGCCCCGCCGCGGGGGCGCGGGGCGTCATCCGCATCCGGCTCCTGCTCTTCGGCGTCGAGCAGCTCGAAGACCCGCTCGGCGGAGGCCGTGCCCGACTGGATCACCGCGGCCATGCCGCCGAGCTCCGACAGCGGCTGCGTGAACTGCTGCGAGTACTGGATGAACGCCTGCACGTCACCGAGGCGCAGCTGACCGCCGGCGACCATGAGGCCGCCGAGGACGGCGATGCCGACGTACGTCAGGTTTCCGATGAACATCATGCCCGGCATGATGATGCCCGACAGGAACTGGGCTCGGAAGCTCGCCTGGAAGAGCTCTTCGTTCTCGGCCTCGAACTTCGCGCGGGAGTCGGCTTCGCGGCCGTAGACCTTCATCAGCGCGTGGCCGGAGAACGATTCCTCGACCCGCGCGTTCAGCCGCCCGACCTTGCGCCACTGCGTACCGAACGCCTTCTGCGAGCGCGGCCCGATGACGCCGAAGATCACGGCCATGAGCGGGAGGGAGATGAGTGCGACGATCGCGAGCTGCCAGGAGATCGAGAACATCATCACGAGCACGCCGACGACCGTCAGCACAGAGGTGACCACGGTCGAGAGCGACTGCTGCATCGTCTGGGTGATGTTGTCGATGTCGTTCGTCACCCGCGAGATGAGTTCACCGCGCTGCACCCGGTCGAAGTACGACAGCGGAAGGCGGTTGATCTTCGCCTCGACCGACTCGCGCAGCCGCCACATGGTGCGCACCATGATGATGTTGATGACGTAGCCCTGGATCCAGGTGAGGAAGGCCGACGCGATGTAGATCGCGAGTGCCGCCATCGTCACCATCCGGAGGCGATCGAAGTCGACGCCGGTGCCGACGGAGAAGTTCGGCATCGCCGAGACCATGTTGGCGAGGTCGTTCTGACCGGCCGACTGCAGGGCGGCGACGACGTCGGCCTGCGGAGTGCCCACGGGGAACTGCCCGCCGAGGGAGGCCGAGACCACGCCCTCGAAGATGATGTTCGTCGCATCGCCCAGCACGCGCGGGGCGATGACGGCCAGCACGACGCCGAGCGCCCCGAGTACCGAGACGAAGACGAACGCGATGGCGTGCGGCCGCAGGAGCCCGATCAGACGGCCGAAGGATGCACCGAAGTTCGCGGCCTTTCCGGGGGCGACCGAGTCCCAGTCGCCCGATGCCTGCCGCGCCTGTTCGGCGAGTTCGAGCTCGAGACGCTCCTCTTCGGTGATCGTGTCGGGGGCGCTCATGCTTCGACTCCCAGCTGCGAGTCGACGATCTCGCGGTACGTCTCGCTCGTCGCGAGGAGCTCGTCGTGGGTGCCGAGCCCGACGGTGCGGCCGCCGTCGAGCACCAGGATGCGGTCGGCTCCGGTGACCGTCGAGATGCGCTGAGCGACCACGACCTTCGTCACGTCGGGAAGCGCCTGCCAGAGCGCCTGACGCAGATTGGCGTCGGTGCGCAGATCGAGCGCCGAGAAGGAGTCGTCGAAGACCAGAACCCGGGGGCGGTGGACGATGGCCCGCGCGATGGCCAGGCGTTGCCGCTGGCCGCCCGAGACGTTCGTGCCGCCCTGCGCGATGCGCGCGTCGAGACCGCCCTCCATCTCTTCGACGAAGTCACGTCCTTGCGCGATCTCGAGCGCTTCCCACAGCTCGTCGTCGGTCGCCTCCTCGCGCCCGAAGCGCAGGTTGGAGGCGATCGTGCCGGTGAACAGGAACGGTCGCTGCGGCACGAGACCGATGCCGCTCCACAGCGCATCGAGGTCGGCCTCGCGAACGTCGACCCCGCCGACCTGCACGGAGCCGCCGGTGACGTCGAACAGGCGCGGGATGAGCGAGACGAGCGTGGTCTTGCCCGAACCGGTCGAGCCGACGATGGCGAGCGTTTCGCCGGGCGCGACGCGGAAGTCGATGCCGTGCAGGACCGGGGATTCGGCCCCGGGGTAGGTGAATTCGACGCCGTCGAAGACGAGCTCGCCCGGTGCCGGGAAGTCGCTCACCGGGTGCTCGGGGCGCACGAGGGTCGATTCGGAGGCGAGCACTTCGCCGATGCGTTCGGCGGAGACCGCGGCGCGCGGGATCATGATCGTCATGAAGCTGGCCATCAGCACCCCCATGAGGATCTGACCGACGTACTGCATGAACGCGAAGAGGGTACCGATCTCGACCTGACCCGCGTCGACCTGGATGCCGCCGAACCAGATCACGCCGACCACGGTGACGTTGAGCACGAGCATGGCGAGCGGGAAGAGCAGCACGAACAGCGACCCGACCTTGCGGCCGACCACCATGATCTCGGTGTTCGCCCCGCGGAAGCGTTCTTCTTCGATGTCTTCACGGACGAACGCGCGCACGACACGCACACCGGTGAGCTGTTCGCGCATGATGCGGTTCACCGCATCGAGCTTCTTCTGGAACTGCCGGAACAGCGGCACCATCCGGCTGATGACGAGGCCCGCGATGAGCAGCAGCGCGGGGACGGCGACACCGATCAGCCAGCTGAGGCCGACGTCTTGCTGGAGCGCCATGACGATGCCGCCGATCGCGAGAAGCGGCGCGGTGACGAGCATCGTCGCGCCCATCATCGCCAGCATCTGCACCTGCTGCACGTCGTTCGTGTTGCGGGTGATGAGCGAACCCGGCCCGAACTGCGACACCTCGCGCTCGGAGAACCCGCTGACCTTCTCGAAGACGTCGCGGCGGATGTCGCGGCCGGCCGACATGGCGGCCCGCGCGGCGAAGTACGTCGCGATGATGGATGCCGTGATCTGGCCGAGCGAGATCACGAGCATGATCGTGCCCTGCGACCAGATGAAGGCGGTATCGCCCTGGGCGACGCCGCGGTCGATGATGTCGGCGTTCAGGCGCGGCAGATAGAGCGAGGCCATCGCCGACGCGAACTGGAAGACCAGCACCGCGAGCAGCAGCCAGCGGTAGGTCGAGAGGTAGCGGATGAGCAGCTTGCCGAGCACGTCGACTCCGGGTTCGTCAGGCAGGAGATTCCTGCGCAGGGCCAGATTAGGCCCACCCTCCGACATCCGCATCCACCCCCGGGAGGAGACGGCGTCAGGTCAGTCGACCGGCGGGTCGGGGCGGTCGCCGCGCAGCTCCGCCTCGAGCCGCTGGATGTCTCCGCGCGTCGCCGGTCGCTGCTCGATGTGCGTACGCGTTGCGCGTTCCATCACCCACGACGAGAACGTCGCGACGATGAGCCCCACCAGAACCACACCGCCGAACATCAGGCCGACCGCGATGATCCGACCGGGCACCGTCACCGGCACGAAGTCGCCGTAGCCGACCGTCGTCACCGTGCAGAAGGCCCACCAGACGGCGTCGCCGAAGGAACGGATGGTGCCGCCCGGCGCCGCCCGCTCGAAACCGAGGACCGTGACCGAGGCCGTCCAGATCAGCAGCAGTGCAGCACCGAAGCCGTAGACGAGCAACCGGCTGCGGAGCGAACCGGCGGCCGTCCGGGTGAACGCGGGGATCCGGGTCAGCGCACCCAGCAGTCGAACCGGTCGAAGCACGGGCAGCGCCGCAACAGCGAGGTCGAACAGATGCGCGCGGAACCAGCGCCCGCGGGGGCGCGACATCGCGAGGCGCGCGAGGTAGTCGGCGATGAACAGCGCCCATGTCACGCCCACGATCGTTCCGGTCACGGCGGCGAGACCGTCGGTGACCTGAGCGAGCACGTGCACGGTCTGCGCGACGATGAAGGCGAGCGCGGCGGCCGTGAGGGGCCAGAAGGTGGCCTTCTCCCAGCGGCGGGTCGCGGCGGTCTCCCCGCGCGGATCGCCGCCACGCCGGTGTGATTCTTCGGACTCGTCGCCGTGCCCGCGGTGCGGGCGGTCTGGCGCGTGCTGCTCGCTCATGGCAGCACTCTAGGGAGCCGGCGTCAGTCTCCGCTCGGCGGCAGCTCGCGCCGCGGGCGCCACACGACCACGTCGGTCGCCCGGCGCACGCGCGTGCCCGAGCGGATCGTGACGACCGAGCCGGTGGCCCCGGCGGCGAACACGCGCGCACCGGGGCGCTTGGCGAGCTCTTCCCGCATCCGGGACTCGAGTCCGACCACGCGCTGGTGGAGTTCGCGCACCTGGTTCTCGAGCTCGATGATCCGCGCGATCGCGGGCAGGCTCATGCCGTCGGCGGAGAGCCGGGAGACTTCGCGCAGCTGCTCGACGTGCCGCACCGAATAGCGGCGCGAGCCGCCCTTCGTGCGGTTGGGTACGACGAGTCCGAGGCGGTCGTACTGGCGGAGGGTCTGCGGATGCATGCCGGCCAGGTCGGCGGCCGTCGCGATGGCGAAGACAGGAGTCTCGGCGTCGATCTCATCATCCATGTGCATCACCTCCTGCGCTCGGTCAGTTGCGGGCGCGACTCATCATGTCGGCCCGGGGGTTCTCTTTGGGCTCGAGTTCCTGGAACCGCTCGAGCGCCGCGCGGGCGGCGTCGTCGAGGTGGGTGGGCACGACGACCTGGACCTCGGCGAGCAGGTCGCCGGTGCCCTTCGGCGTCTGGATGCCACGGCCCTTGACGCGAAGGACGCGTCCGGACGGCGTGCCGGGAGCAACCCGCAGCTTCACGGTCTCACCGCCGAGCGCCGGAACCTCGATCGTCGCGCCGAGCACGGCCTCGGTGAACGTGATGGGCACGGTCAGCCGGAGGTTCAGCCCATCGCGGACGAACACCGGATGCGGACGCACCGAGATCTGCACGACGATGTCGCCGTTCTCACCGCCGTCGGGTGAAGGCCGCCCGCGTCCGCGCAGACGGATCTTCTGCCCGTCCGCGACGCCCGCGGGGATCTTCACCTTGAAGGGCTTGCCGTCCTCGCCCTGGAGCGAGATCGTCTCGCCGCCCGCGGCGGTCACGAAATCGAGGGTGGTACGCGCCGTGACGTCGGCGCCCCGGGTGGGGCCGCCCGCCCCGCGGTAACCGCCGGTGGTCTGCCCGAAGCGCCCGGAGCCGAAGCCGCCGGAGCCCTGGTTGAACATCGTGAAGAAGTCGTCGAAGCCCTCGGGTGCGTCGAAGCGGGTACCGCTTCGGGCACCGCCCTGACCGAACCGCGAGAACACGTCCTCGAACCCGCCGGCGCCCTGGCCGCCCGCCGTGAAGCGGGCACCGGAGCCCATCGCGCGGATCTGGTCGTACTCCTCGCGCTGTTCCTTGTCGCTCAGCACGGCGTACGCCTCGCTGACCTCTTTGAACTTGGCCTCGGCCGTCGCATCGCCCTGATTGGAGTCGGGGTGATACTTGCGGGCGAGTTTGCGGTAGGTCTTCTTCAGATCGGCGTCGGCGACGTCCTTCGAGACGCCGAGCGTCGCGTAGAAGTCCTTATCGAACCAATCCTGACTTGCCACACGCGCCTCCTAGTCCGCCGGAACGGCAACGACGACCTTCGCGGGACGAAGTTCGATCGATCCGAGGCGGTAACCGACCTCGACGACGTCGAGGACGGTCGTCTCGGTCGCACCGGGGGTCGGCTGCTGGAAGATCGCCTCGTGCTGCTGCGGGTCGAACACGTCGCCCACCGCACCGTAGGTCGACAGACCCACGCGCTCCGCGATGCTCCGCATCTTCTCCGCGATCGCCGCGAACGGGGTGCCATCGACCAGGTCGCCGTGCTTGGCCGCGCGGTCGAGGTCATCAAGCACGGGCAGCAGGTTCTTCGCGACCGAGCCCTTGGCGCGCTCGATCTCGACTTCGCGCTGGTCTTCCGTGCGACGCCGGTAGTTCGCGTACTCGGCCTGCAGACGCTTGAGGTCGCCCAGCAGGGCGGACTCGTGGTCGTTCAGCGCCGCGTCCTCCGCCGCCGCATCCACGTTCTGTTCGGCTCCGAGGATGTCGTCGATCGTGAGCTCCGGTTCCGACGGGGTGGGGGCGGAGGCCTGAGCCTCCGCACCCTCCTCGTTCGGCCGAACCTCGTCGTCGCCGCGACCCGCGTCGGAGCCGGCGTTGTCGAAGTTCTTGTCGGTCATGTCGACTCTCTTACTTCTTGTCGTCTTCGTCGTCGACGACCTCGGCGTCGATGACATCCTCGTCGGCGGATGCCGATCCGGTGTCACCGGCGGGAGCGTCGCCGTCTGCCGCGGGAGACGGCTCGGACTGCGAGGAGGCGTAGATGGCCTCGCCGAGCTTGCCCTGGCTCTGGTTGAGCTTGTCGAAGGCCGTCTTCACGGCGTCATCGTCTTCGCCCGCGAGCGCGGTCTTCAGCGCGTCGACATCGGCCTGCACGTCGGTCTTGACGTCTTCGGGCAGCTTGTCGGCGTTGTCTGCGATGAGCTTCTCGATCGAGTACGAGAGCGTCTCGGCCTGGTTGCGCACCTCGGCCGACTCGCGACGCTTCTTGTCTTCGGCCGCGTGCTCTTCGGCCTCGCGCACCATCCGCTCGATGTCTTCCTTCGGCAGCGAAGAGCCGCCGGTGATGGTCATCGACTGCTCCTTGCCGGTGCCCTTGTCCTTGGCGGACACGTGCACGATGCCGTTGGCGTCGAGGTCGAAGGTGACCTCGACCTGCGGGATGCCCCGAGGAGCCGGCGCGATGCCGGTCAGCTCGAAGGTACCGAGCGGCTTGTTGTCGCGGGTGAACTCGCGCTCGCCCTGGAAGACCTGGATGGCGACCGACGGCTGGTTGTCGTCGGCGGTCGTGAAGGTCTCGCTGCGCTTGGTCGGGATGGCGGTGTTGCGCTCGATGAGCTTCGTCATGATGCCGCCCTTGGTCTCGATTCCGAGGCTCAGGGGGGTCACGTCGATGAGGAGGACGTCCTTGCGCTCGCCCTTGAGGACACCGGCCTGGAGGGCAGCGCCGACGGCGACGACCTCATCCGGGTTCACGCCCTTGTTGGGCTCCTTGCCGGTGAGCTTCTTCACGAGCTCGGCGACCTGGGGCATACGGGTCGATCCACCGACGAGCACGACGTGGTCGATGTCGTCGACCTTGATGCCGGCCTCGCGGATGACGTCTTCGAAGGGCTTCTTCGTGCGGTCGAGGAGGTCCTTGGTGAGGTCCTCGAACTTCGCGCGGGTGAGCGTCTCGGAGAGCGACACCGGGCCCGAGTCGGTCAGCGACAGGTACGGCAGGTTGATGCTCGTGGACGTGGAGCTGGAGAGCTCCTTCTTCGCCTGCTCCGCAGCCTCCTTGAGGCGCTGGAGGGCGATCTTGTCACCCGAGACGTCGACGCCGGTGGTGTCCTTGAACTGCTTGATCAGGTAGTCGACGACCCGCTGGTCCCAGTCGTCGCCACCGAGACGGTTGTCTCCGGCGGTCGAACGCACCTGGATGGTCGAGAAGTCGTCGTCCTTGCCCACCTCGAGCAGCGACACGTCGAACGTTCCGCCACCGAGGTCGAAGACGAGGATGAGCTCGTCTTCCTTGCCGCGGTCGAGGCCGTAGGCGAGAGCGGCGGCGGTCGGCTCGTTGATGATGCGCAGCACGTTGAGGCCCGCGATCTCACCGGCCTCCTTGGTGGCCTGACGCTCGGCGTCGTTGAAGTACGCGGGAACCGTGATGACCGCGTCGGTCACCTTGTCGCCCAGGTACTCCTCGGCGTCGCGCTTCAGCTTCTGCAGGATGCGGGCCGAGATCTCCTGGGGCGTGTAGCCCTTGCCGTCGATCGCCTGGGTCTTCCAGTCGGTGCCCATGTGGCGCTTGACGGAGGTAAGGGTGCGGTCGACGTTCGTGACGGCCTGGCGCTTCGCGGTCTCACCGACGAGCACCTCGCCATCCTTCGTGAACGCGACGACCGAGGGGGTGGTGCGGAAACCTTCGGCGTTGGCGATGACCTTCGGCTCGCCACCCTCGAGGACGCTGACCACGGAGTTGGTCGTACCGAGGTCGATTCCTACTGCACGGGGCATGTGCTTCTCCTTCGTATGGATCGGAAATGTCTGGGGGCGACTCAAAGGTGAGCCGCGATGACTCAAGCGTAACTCGGGCTCCCGCATCCGTCAAATGAACTTGACATGAACCCACTCAACTTTCAGCACGCGGCTCCTGTGGCGGGCTTCCGACCGCGAGACTGCAGTTTCGGCACGAGACGTTGGTCGGGAGCCGACGTCTCGCCGCGCCGTTGCCGTCTCGTGGGCAGGGCGCGGGGGCGAGCGGGGCAGGCGAGCGGATGCGGGCGGCGCGGGGAGGGCGGGCGGCGCGGGTAGCCTGAGCGCACGCCGCGAGGATGCGGCGCGGCGGCACTCCCGGAAACCGCCCGTTCACCGAAGGGCCATACCGTGACGCACATGGATCCCGAGTCGCGGTCGTCAGCCGCATCCGCCACGCCTCCCGTGCCGCCGCCGACCGCCAACACCGGCGCGATCGGACCGATGGGCGAGTTGTTCCAGGATGCGGACTCCGACCGCGTGGTTCCGCGCACGCAGGTCATCTCGTGGGCGTTCTGGGACTGGGCGACGCAGCCGTTCAACTCGGTGATCCTGACGTTCGTGTTCGCATCGCTGTACATCGTGTCGGACTCGTTCCTTCCGGCCGACATCGCCGCCCTCCCCGACACGGATGCGGTCAAGGAACGCGCCATCGCCGACCTCGCGAGCGGGTACGGCCTCGCGACGACGCTCGCCGGCATCCTGATCCTGCTGCTCGCCCCGGTTCTGGGGCAGTCCGCCGACCGCGCCGGACGCAAGAAGCGCTGGCTGGGCGTGTTCACCGTGCTGCTCGCACTCCTGCAGTTCGCGCTCTTCTTCACCCTCGCCGACCCGGCCTACTTCTGGTACGGCGCGATCGTGCTGGCCGTGGGAGCCGTCGTGTCGGAGATCGCGGGCGTGAACTACAACGCGATGCTCGTGCAGGTCTCGACGCCCCGCACGATCGGTCGCGTGAGCGGGCTCGGCTGGGGCCTCGGGTACATCGGCGGCATTCTGGCGCTCACACTCGTCGTCGTGCTCACCTTCGCCGACTGGTTCGGCATGGACACGTCCAACGGCCTCGCCTACCGCCTCATCGCGGTCGGATGCGGAATCTGGACGCTCGTCTTCGCCATCCCGCTGTTCAAGAACGTTCCGGAAGCGCCCCCGATCCCCGGCGCGCAGAAGGTGGGATTCTTCGCCGGCTACGTGGTGCTCGTGAAGGACGTCGCACGCCTCTACCGCACGCATCGGCCGACGTTCTGGTTCCTGTTCGCCAGCGCGATCTATCGCGACGGGCTCGCGGGGGTCTTCGCGTTCGGCGGCGTGCTGGCCGCCGCCGGCTTCGGCTTCTCGGATACGGAGGTCATGATCTTCGGGATCGCGGCGAATATCGTCGCGGGCATCTCGACGATCATCGCCGGCCGCTTCGACGACCTGTTCGGCGCGCGCGCCGTGATCATCGGCGCCCTGCTCGGACTCGTCGTGATGGCCGTCGTGCTGTTCGCCCTGCACGATTTGGGGCCTGTCATCTTCTGGATCGGCGGGCTCGCGCTCTCCGCTTGCGTGGGGCCGGCGCAGGCATCGAGCCGGTCGCTTCTCGCGCGGGTGACTCCGAACGGAATGCAGGGCGAGATCTTCGGCCTGTACGCCACGACCGGCCGCGTCGCGAGCTTCCTCGCGCCGGCCGCGTGGACGCTCTCGATCGCGCTGTTCGGCGCCATCATCTACGGCGTGCTCGGGCTCGGCCTCGTGCTGCTGGTCGGCCTCATCATCCTGCTCTTCGTGAAGCTGCCCCCGCACACCCGCCTGCGCTGACCCGCGGCGGGATGCCCCGGCGCGTCCGCTGCCCGACCTCGCGTCCACTGCATCCGCTGCGTCCGCTGCATCCGCTGCATCCAACCGCGAGACGGGATCTTCGCGCCGAGACAGTGGGGTAACCCCTAAGTCTCGGCGCGAAGATCCCGTCTCGGTGGTCGATCGGGGCGCGCGGGTCAGCGCTCGGCGCGGGCCAGGTTCGCCTCGAGCTCGGCCGCATCCTGACGCACGACGTACGCCGGGCGGTCGCGCTCGACGCGCCAGCTGTCGGCGAGCGGTCCGATGTTGACGGTGTCGAAGCCGAACTCGTCGTAGATCGCGGTCACGAATGCGGAACCCTCGGCGGAGTCGCTCGCGGTGGCGAGCGCGCGGCGTCCCGGGGTGCCGGCGGGGGTGCCGTCCGTGAGGATGTCGCCCGACATGATGTGGTTGAAGGCCTTCGCGACGATGGATGCGGGCAGGTGCTCCTGAAGCATCTGCGATGTCGTCGTGCGCTTCTCGTCGAGAGCGGCGATGCGGCCGTCGCGCTCCCAGTAGTAGTTGTTCGTATCGAGCACGATCTTGCCCGCCAGGGGCTCGACGGGCACCGACTCGAGCGCCCGGAGCGGAACCGTGACGATCGCCCAGTCGCCGCGCTCGGCAGCATCCTGGGGCGTTCCGGCGGTCGCCCGCGGACCGAGGTCGGCGACGAGGTCCGCGAGGGTCTCCGGGCCGCGAGAGTTGCTGATCACGACGTCATAGCCGCGGTCGACGAGCCCGCGCGCGAGGGCCGATCCGATGTGTCCTGCTCCGATGATTCCGACAGTAGTCATACTGCGGTCAACGACTCCCGCCGCGCAGAATTCCCACCCGGCAGGCCGTCTCACCCCCTCCGACCTCATGAGCACGATCGTGGCGCCGGGCCCCCATCCGACCACGAGACGGGATCGGGGCGCCGAGACCGTGGGGTTACCCCCAAGTCTCGGCGCGAAGATCCCGTCTCGCGGGTGGAGGTGGGCCGGGCTCGCCCCCGCCGGGGTCAGGCGCGGGCGGGGCGGCGCATCGGGACGTGCGGGATTCCATCCTCCGAGAACGGCTCCCCGCTGATGACGAAGCCGAAGCGGGCGTACCAGGGGCCGAGATGCTGCTGCGCATCGAGGACGATCGCATGCTGCGGCCACCGCTCCTCGCATCGCGCGACACCGCGCTCCATCAGCCGAGCGGCGATCCCCTGCCCCCGAGCCGATGCGGCCGTCGCCACCCGGCCGATGCGCGCGACGTCGCCGTCGTGCAGCACCCGGAGCGTCGCGACCACCTCGGCGCCGTCCTCGGCCCAGAGGAGTTCCGCATCCGGTTCGAGGTCGCGACCGTCGAGCTCGGGGTACGCGGCCTCCTGCTCGACGACGAACACCGTCACTCGCAACCACAGGATGCGGTAGAGCGTCTCGGGCGCGATCTCGCGCAGCGGGGCGCGGTGGTACTCGACGGGCATATGCTCCACGCTAGCGGCGCGACCCCCGGCAGCGACGTCGGCGGGCTACTGCAAGCCACAACCTCGGCGGGCTACTTCAAGCCACAACCTCGGCGGGCTACTGCGGCCAGCTACTGCGTCCGCGACGTCGGCAGGCTACTGCGGCCAACCGTCGGCGAACTTCGCGAGCAGCCGGGCGAATTCTTGTTGCTCCGTCTCGGTCAGGCCACCGAGCGCCGTGCGGATCGCCTCGCGACGCTCCCCGCGGAACCCATTCGCGATCGCCGACCCGCTCTCGGTGAGCACGATCCGCGTACGCCGCGCGTCGTCGGGGTCCGCCTCCCGGCGCAGCAGTCCGTGGTCGACGCCCTGCTGCACGAGCCGCGATGCGCGGGGCTGGTCGACCCCGATCGCGTCGCCGATCTCGCTGACCGACAGCGGCCCGGATGCGGATGCCAGCGCCACGAGAACCCGCATCTTCGCCGGGCCGTCGGAGGGACGACCGCGCCCACCCGCCCAGGGCGGCATGCGAGGCGGCAGGTGCCCGTCGCCCCGTCCGAACGGTCCGTCGGAGTGCCCGTGGTGGTGCGGCCCGTCGTGCGGGCCGGGCATGCCGCGCCATCCGCCGCGTCGTCCGCGCAGACGCCCGAGCGCGTCGGCGATCACCTCTTCGGGGCGGCGGTCGGAGTTCTGCGGGTCGGCCATGCGTCAAATTTACATGCATATTGACATGCGACCGGATTACATGTCACACTGCATGCACATGCCACATGACAAGTATTTCCGCCGCCGCACAGGCGACACGACGAAAGGACGTCTCATGGAAGACGACACTCAGACCCCCACCACTCCCCCTCGCGAACGGCCGCTCGGCTACTGGCTGCGCGCGCTCGACGCACGCATCTCCGAGCGAGTCGCCGCGGCCTTCGAGGCCGAGGGCATCGGACGCCGCGAATGGATGCTGCTGAACGTGCTCTCCGGCGACGTTCCGGCTCCCGGATTCGCGGAGCGCCTCGCGCGGCGCGGCAAGAAGCTGCGCTCGCTCGCCGACCGCGGCTGGGTGACCGAAACAGACGGCACCTGGACGCTGACCGACGAGGGACGCGCGGCGAAGGATCGCCTCTCCGAGACGATCGCCGCCGTTCGCGACGAGATCTCGGGCGCTGTCAGCCCCGAGGACTTCGCCACCACGATGACCTCGCTCGAGACCATGGCCCGCCAGTTGGGCTGGGACGAGCAGAGCACATACGGTCACGGTCGCCGCGGGTTCGGCCCGGGTCGCTTCGGCGGCCACCGCTTCGGCCCGCACCCGGAGCACCGGCACGGCTTCGGCGCCCGCCACGGGTTCGGCCCGGACGGCGAGCACGGCTTCGATCCGCGCCCGGGCTTCGATCCCCGCGACGGCTTCGGCCCGCGTCACGGCTTCGGCCCGCGCCCGGGCTTCGATCCCCGCGACGGCTTCGGCCCGGACGGCGAGCACGGCTTCGGTCGACACGGGCACGGCATGCACGCTCAGCACGGATGCGGCGGCGGCCACGGCCGGCACGCGCGCAACGATGCCGAGCAGGCGTACGAGCGCGGCTTCCGCGCCGGCTTCGGCGCTCACGCGTCGGACACCTCCGCAGCCTGACGCGACCGCGGCAAGACACGACAGCGGCACGACGCCCCTTGTCCTGACGCTGCACCGGCCCGGTGCCCCACCATCCGGACAACCGGCCACACGACGAAGCGCGGGAACCTCGACGGCTCCCGCGCTTTCTCGCGCCTACGCCTGCGCCAGCACCAGCACCAGCACCAGCACCAGCACCAGCGTCGCTCGAGCGATCGGTTCAGTGACCGGGCGAGCCCGCATCCGTCGTGCCGACGTCGGTGACGTGGAAGTTCTGGAACGACCGCGATGCGGTCGGCCCCCGCTGCCCCTGGTACCGGTTGCCGTAGGGACCCGAGCCGTACGGGTTCTCGGCGGGGGAGCTGAGGCGGAAGAAGCAGAGCTGACCGATCTTCATGCCCGGCCAGAGCGTCATCGGCAGCGTCGCGACGTTGGAGAGCTCGAGCGTCACGTGACCGGTGAAGCCGGGGTCGATGAAACCGGCGGTCGAGTGGGTGAGAAGCCCCAATCGCCCGAGCGACGACTTGCCCTCGAGGCGCGCGGCGACATCGTCGGGCAGGCTCACCTGTTCGAAGGTCGATCCGAGCGCGAACTCACCCGGATGCAGAATGAACGGCTCGTCCGGGTCCACCTCGATCAGGCGGGTCAGCTCCGGCTGGTCGACCGCCGGGTCGATGAACGGGTACTTGTGGTTGTCGAACAGCCGGAAGTACCGGTCGAGCCGAACGTCGACGCTGGATGGCTGCACCATGCTCAGATCGGAGGGCTCGAGACCGATGCGTCCGGCGGCCAGTTCCTGCTTGATGTCGCGATCGGAGAGCAGCACGCACTCAGCCTAGCGATCGAAGGGCGCTGCTATGCTGGCCCAGCGCCGCGAGGCGTACGGGGCTGTAGTTCAATGGCAGAACTTCTGCTTCCCAAGCAGATAGCGCGGGTTCGATTCCCGTCAGCCCCTCCATCGCCCTGACGTGCGGCTCCGGCCGCGCGGCAGGGCAATCGTGTTCGAAGTGAAGCGAACCCCTGGGTGGGCCCCGCCGCCCGAGGCTCCGCGCGCCGCGCAGCGGCGGGTGGTGTGGCGGCGGGACGATTCCCGTCAGCCCCTCCACGCCAAGAACGGCTCGGCTCGTCCGGGCCGTTCTTCGCGTTTCGGCAGAGTGACGCGAACCCTGGGTGGGCCGCATCCGCAGATCGCGTCGCATCCGCAGATCGCGCCGCTGGTCAGCCCGAAGCGAGGAGATCTGCCGAGCAGAGGACGGATGGTGCGAATCCCGTCCTCGCTCGGGCAGATCTCCTCGCTCCGGGCCGCGCTGAGCCGCCCACACCGCGCCCCCGGACCCGCGCACACGACCCCACCCACACCGCCGCATCCGTAAGCTGCTCCCATGAACGCGCGCGCTGCGGGGCTGCCCGCGTGCCCGACCTGCGGCGATGTGCTGCGGTTCGAGATCCTCGATGACGAGCGCTTCCTCGTGGCGTGGTCGTGCATCACGTGCGGGCTGATCCGCACGACCGAACCGACCTGATCGAGGTCAGATCGTCGCGCGCAGGGCGTCGGAGAGCGGCTGACCGTCGCCGCACGCGGAGGCGCGCAGCGAGCATCCCGACCATCGGATGCGGTCCGCACGACGCCGAGCGGCGTCAGGCGGGGATGAGCCGGTCCGCGCGGTAGCGGTCGAACAGCGCCGTGAACGAGTCGACCGTGCGGTGGTGCACACCGAAACCGGCCAGGCGGGACTTGCTGATGTCGGTCACGACCTCGATGCCGCGACCCAGGTCCGCATCCGTGTGCCACCACGAAGCGATGCGCCCGAGGTCGTCCTCGACGAGGTCGTTCTCGCGCGCGATGCGCGTCCACACGTCCTGCGCACCGGCCATCTGCTGCGCCAGTGGCTGCGGGTCTACCCCGGGCCCGACCGGCTCGACCCCGAAGTACTGGGCGAGGCGCGTCCACATCCACCGCCACCGGAACACGTCCCCGTTGACGACGTTGAAGGCCTCGTTGCGCCCCGCATCCGTTGTCGACGCCCAGAGCATCTGCTCCGCGAGAACCGTGGCATCGGTCATGTCGGTCAGTCCGTTCCACTGCGTGAGCGACCCGGGGAACACGAACGGCGTGCCGAGCTCGCGGCAGATCGACGCGTAGACGGCGAGCGTCGAGCCCATGTTCATGGCGTTGCCGACGGCGTATCCGATCACGGTGTGCGAGCGGTGCACCGACCACGTGAATGCCGCGCGGTCGGCGGCTGCGAACAGTTCGTCCTCTTGCGCGTAGTAGAAGTTCGGGGCGTCGAGGCGCGCTTCCTCCTCATGAAACGGCGTATCGGGCATATCGCCCTGACCGTATGCCTCGAAGGGTCCGAGGTAGTGCTTCAGCCCCGTCACGAGTGCGGCGTGCTGCAGCGGCGCATGAGAGAGCGCGGCGAACAGATCACGCACCATCGCGCCGTTCACCGCGATGTTCTGCTCCTCGGTGTCCTGCCGCGACCACGCGGTGAAGAACACGTGCGTCGGGTGCTCGTCGGCAAGTGCGCGCGAGAGATCATCGGCGGAGCGGAGGTCGGCCGACAGCGCGCGGATGCCCGGGCGCTCGGCGATCGGACGCCGCGAGAGCGCGGTCACCGGCCACCCTTGCGCCGCGAGCAGGTCGACGAGAGCAGAACCTCCGATGCCGGTGGCACCCACGACGAGCGCGCGGCGCTCCGGAGTGTTCGGGCCGATGCGGTTCTCGTCGGCGCGGTTCGGGTCGATGTCGTTCTCGTCGGCGAGGTCCTCGTCGATGTCGAGCGGGCGGGGCGGGGTCTCTGCAGGAGAAGTCATTACCCGGGGCAACGCCGTGGACCCGGCAGCATTCCCCCTCCCCGGTCCGGCGTGCGGTGTCACCGCGCGTCTGCGCGTCGGGTCGCCGCCGCCGTACGGTGGTCTGGTGAGCGAGTCGACCGAGTTCCCCACGGCCCAAGATGCGGCGAACGACCCGCGCATCCTCCTCTTCGGGCGGCTGCTGGGCGCAGCCAACCGCCTCGACTACCTGCTCGGGCGGGCGCTGGAGGAGAACTACGGCATCAGCCACTCGACATTCGAACTGCTGCTTCTCGTCGGGCGTGCCGGCGCGGGCGGCATCCCCATCCGAGACATCGCACAGGGTCGCGTCGTGACCTCGGGCGGCGCCACCCGGCTCGTGCAACGCGCCGTCACGGACGGGCTCGTCGAGCGCCGGCCCTCCCCCGACGATGCGCGGGTGCAGCTCGTGACGCTCACCGCACAGGGCACCCAGACGGTGCTTCGCGCCAGCGAGGCGCACGTCGAGAACATCCAGCGCTATCTGATCGACAACCTTCCCGCCGGCGACGTGGAGACGTTCGCGCGGGCGATCCGGATGCTGAGTCTGCGCGCCGGCGATGCGCTTCCCGTCATGCCCTGACGCACTTTCTCTTCTTCGGGAATAGCTGACTGCTCAGCTATTGTTCTTCTTGACAGCCGCGAGCGACGTTCGCGGCCTCGGCCCCGCCGAGCCTCCTCAGGAAGGATCCCCATGTCTCTCGAATTCCAGGTCTTCGACCTCGACTTCCCCGTCGGCTCCCCCAACAAGTCCGCCGTCCTCGTGACCGGCCCGAACGAGGCCCTCCTGGTCGACGCCGGGTTCACCCGCGCCGACGGGCACCGCCTCGTCGCGGCCATTCTCGACTCCGGCAAGACCCTGCGGACGGTCTTCATCAGCCACGCCGACCCCGACTTCTACTTCGGCCTCGAGGTCATCGCCGACGCCTTCCCGGATGCGGCCATCGTCGCGACGCAGACGGTCATCGACCACATCCGCGCATCGTACGAAGGAAAGCTCAAGGCGTGGGCCGCGCTCGGCGCCAACCTGCCCACCCGTCTTCCCGAGATCACCCCGCTCGAGGGAGCCACGCTCTCGATCGACGGCGGCGCGCTCGAACTGCGCGGCGGATCTCCGGTCCTTCCCGACCGCGCGTACCTCTGGAGCGCTGAGCACCGGGCGATCCTCGGTGGTGTGCTGTTGTTCCAGCAGGAGCACGTCTGGACGGCCGACACGGCGACACCCGAGAAGCGCGCCGCCTGGATCGACCTGCTCGACGAGATGTCGGCGCTCGAACCCGCGCTCGTGATCGCGGGCCACCGCCTGCCCGGTGCCCCGAATGACACCACCGCGATCGACCACACGCGCGACTACCTGCGGAACTTCGAGACCATCCTCGAAGAGTCGGCCGACGCGGCGGCCGTGACGGCGGCGCTCATCGCGGCCTACCCTGAGGCGGGAATGCTGATCGCGGCCCAGATCGGGCCGAAGGTTGCGAAGGGTGAGATGACATGGGGCTGAACGAATCCGCCGATCCGGCGACCTCGACCGCGCCGCGCGACGTCGTGCGCCGCCAGTACATCGCGTCGGCCACGGGCGACTTGGACGCCCTGCGCGCGACGCTTGCCCCCGACGTGGAGTGGACGGAGATGGCGGGCTTCCCGCTCGCCGGAACGTACCGCACCCCCGAAGGCGTCACGTCGAACGTGATGGAGGTGCTCGGTCGCGACTGGGAGGGTTGGGCCGCCCACGACGACACCTACGTCGTCGACGGCGAGAACGTGGTGGTCCTCGCCCGATACACGGCAACCCACCGCGGCACGGGGAAGAGCCTCGACGTGCGCGTGGCCCACGCGTTCGTCGTGCGAGGCGGCCTGATCGTCCGCTTCGAGCAGTTCGTCGACACCGCGAAGGTCGCCGAAGCCGCCGCTTCCTGAAGACTGTCGCGCGGGCGGCGCCCCTCGGGTAGTCGCCCGCGCGAGGGCCCGCCCGGTGCGGCGCCTCAGCCTGCGTTCGCGGCGGTCCCGTCGTAACGCTCCCAGGATGCCGCCACCTGGCCGAAGTGTTCGATCGACCAGCGCTCGAGCGCCTTGAGCGGTGCACGAAGGGTCTCGCCCGCATCCGTCAGCTCGTATTCGACCCGCGGCGGAACCTCGGCGTACACCGTGCGGGTGACGAGTCCGTCGCGCTCGAGACCCCGGAGGGTCTGGGTGAGCATCTTCTGCGAGATCCCCTCGACCGCCCGGCGGATCTCCGAGAAACGGCGGGGACCGTCGCCCAGCGTGCCGATGATGAGGACCGTCCACCGGTCGCCGATGCGATCGAGCAGGCGGCGGCTGGGGCATCCGTCGGCATAGGGATCGAGATCAGCCGCCGTGAAGGTCGCCGGGGTGTTGATGGTTACCAAGAAGTGCCTACTTCCGAAAAGTGACTATCGGATCTAGCGTATCGACGCAGAGCAACACACGCACGACCGGAGGAAATCTCATGACCCGAATCACCGTCATCGGCGGAACCGGCTACGCCGGGAGCAACGTCGTTCGCGAGGCCGCATCGCGCGGTCATCACGTCACGTCCTACAGCCGCAACCTGCCCGCCGTCGACGCCCGGATCGACGGGGTGCAGTACGAGACGGGGTCGATGCTCGATGCCGACGTCCGCTCCCGCGCGGTCGCCGGAGCCGACGTCATCGTCTCGACACTCTCTCCGCGCGGCGAACTCGACGGCCGCCTGGTCGAGGTCGATCGCGAGCTCGCTGCCCTCGCGGGCGAGCAGGGAAAGCGCATCGCGATCGTGGGCGGTTTCAGCTCACTGCGCCCCGCCGACGGCGCGCCCCGGTTCGCCGACGGCGACGACCTGCCCCCGCAGTTCGCGGGTGAGGCGAAGCAGATGAACACCATCCTCACCGAGCTGCTGGCTGCATCCCCGTCCGTCGACTGGGTGTTCTTCTCTCCCGCGCAGCAGTTCGGGTCGTACGCCCCCGGCGAGACGCTCGGCCGCTACCGCCTGGGCGGTGACGTCGCGTTCTTCGACGAGAACGGGGTCTCTGCCATCAGCGGCGCGGACTTCGCCCTCGCGATCGTCGATGAGATCGAGCGCCCCGCGCACCGCCGGGAGCACGCCAGCGTCGCATACTGAGAAACGCATGACGCAGGGCCCGGGAGATTCCCCGGGCCCTGCGTCATGTCCGGCGGCGGAGCCGTCAGGCCAGGCGGGCGGTCCGTGCCGCCCGGCGTCCGCGCCGTCACGCGAGGCGCTCGGGCCGTGCCGCCCCGTGTCCGAGCCGTCAGGCCAGGCGCTCGCCCGGTGCAGCGATGAACTCGTCGAGAGCCGTCCAGACATCCGCGGGGATCTCGGCCTTGCTCGCCTCGATGGCCTCGTCGACCTGCCCGGGGCGCGACGCCCCGATGATCGCGGTCGTGACCACGGGGTCGCGCAGCACGAACGCGACTGCGAGAGCCGGGATCGACAGACCCGCCTGCTCGGCGACGCCGGCGATTCCGCGGATGCGGCGCAGATAATCGTCGGTCAGGGCCGAGGAGTTCAGGAAGATGCTGTTGGCCGCGCGGGAGTCGGCGGGAACCGTGCCGTCGAGGTATTTCGCCGTCAGCAGTCCCTGCGCGAGCGGTGAGAAGACGGCGCTGCCGACGCCGAGCTCGCGGAGCGCGGGGAACAGCGACTCCTCGGGCGTGCGGTCGAGCGCGGAGTAGCGCGGCTGGTGCAGCAGCAGCCGAACGCCCTCGTTCGCGAGCAGCTCGTGGGCCCGCCGGGTGAGGTCGGCCGGGTAGTTCGAGATGCCGACGTACAGGGCCTTGCCGCTGCGCACGATATCGGCGAGCGCCGTCATCGTCTCTTCGAGGGGAGTCTCCGGGTCGTGCCGGTGCGAGTAGAAGACGTCGACGTAGTCGGTCCGCATCCGGGTCAGGCTCTGCTCCAGCGAACGCACGAGGTACTTTCGCGATCCGCCGTCGCCGTACGGGCCCGGCCACATGTCGTACCCGGCCTTCGTCGTGAGGAACAGTTCGTCGCGGTACCGCCCGAGATCGCTGTCGAGCACCGTCCCGAACGTGACCTCCGCCTGACCGTAGGGCGGGCCGTAATTGTTGGCGAGGTCGATCTGGGTCACACCGCGATCGAACGCATGCAGCAGGATCTCGCGCTGATCGGCGAGCGCACGACCCGAACCGAAGTTCTGCCACAGACCGAGCGACACCTTCGGAAGACGGATGCCGCTCGCCCCCGCTCGAGCGAACGGAACGTCGTCGTACCGGGTCGCCGCGGCGACGTGGGGCACGGGCAGGCGGGAATCATCGGGCGAGATGGGCATCGGTGCCTCTTCCTGGGTGGGGAGCTCTGCGAACTCTAGCGGTCGTGGCGGTCCTGCTCGCGCGTCGCCCCGTTCGCTCTGGCGCCAGCCCCGTGCCCGCGCGCGCCACTTTCCTGCTCACGCGCCTCAGATCTGTAGCGCGCGAGCGGGAAAGTGGCGCGCGGCGGGAAGATTGCGCGCGGGCGGGGAAGGTCGCGCGCGGGCGGGGAAGGTCGCGCGCGGGCGGCAAGGTAGCGCGCGGAAGTGGCGCGCAGCGAGAAGGTGGCGCGCGAGAGGGAAGGTCGCGCGCGAGCGGGAAAGTGGCGCGGGGCGACCTGATGTCGGGGGCGGCGGGGCCGCCGGGCGTCAGGTGTACGCCGCGAGACCCCGGAGCGGCGGCTGCGACTCGGGGTGGGTGACCGCATCCGCCCCCACCGCGCACGCGGCCGTCAGGGCGAGCTCGGGCTCCCAACCGGCGTGCAGGCCGAGCGTGAGGGCCGCGCAGAACGCGTCGCCGGCGCCGACCGCGCTCACCGGCTGCACCCGCGGCGCGGGCACCCGCACGATCTCGACGCCGTCCCGCACGAGGGCGGCTCCCGCCGAGCCGTAGGTCACCGCGACGAGTCGCGCCGCCGACAGCTCGGGCAGCAGCGCGTACTCGGTCTCGTTCACGATCACCAGGTCGGCGCGCGCCACCACCTCCGGCGGGAGCGACTGAGCCGGTGCCGCGTTCACCACGAAGAACCCGGAGACGGATGCGGCCACCGCCTCCACCGTCGCCATCGGGATCTCGAGCTGCACCAGCACCGCTTCGTCGTCCGAGAAGGTCTCCGCATCCGCCGTCACATCGTCGTTCGCCCCGGGGCACACGACGATCTGGTTCTCGCCGGTCTCGTCGACGGTGATGAGCGCGGTTCCGGTGGGGGTGTCACCCAGCCAGATTCCGCTCGGATCGACGCCGGCGTCGGCGAGGTTCTGCAGCATCCGCTGGCCGTCCGTGTCGTCGCCGACCGCGCCGATCATCCGCACGCGGGCACCGAGCCGCGCCGCGGCGACGGCCTGGTTCGCGCCCTTTCCACCGGGCTCACGACGCAGCGCCCCGCCGAGCACGGTCTCGCCCGGAGCGGGAAGTCGTTCGACGGATGCGGTCACGTCGATGTTGATGCTGCCCACCACGCACAGGGGGCCGAAGGAAGCGGGCATAGCTCCATTTGACCACGCCCTGCGCGTGTGCACGGGCCCCAGCCCTCAGCCCCCGCCCGGGCCTAGCGAGGAGATCTGCCCAGGCGAGGAGCGATTCCCGGCATCCGAACCTCGCTCCGGCAGATCACCTCGCTTCGGGCCGAAAATCCAGCCGCCGCGAGGCCTCCCGCACCGCACGTGGCGTGTGCACGGGCCCCAGCCCTCAGCCCCAGCCCCGCCCTAGCGAGGAGATCTGCCCGAGCGAGGAGCGATTCCCGGCATCCGAACCTCGCTCCGGCAGATCACCTCGCTTCGGGCCGGAAACCCAGCCGCTGAGGGGCCTCCCGCACCGCACCGCACGTGCGCACGGGCCCCAGCCCTGAGTCCTGGCTCGGCCCTGTGCCCTGTGCCCTGGCCCTGGCCCTGGCCCTGGCCCTGGCCCTTGCGAGGAGATCTGCCCAAGCGAGGAGCAATCCGGCCCACCCGAACCTCGCTCCGGCAGATCACCTCGCTTCCGGCCGAAAAGCAGCCCGCCGCAACATCTGTCTCACGATCACCCGCACCCACACCCGCACCCGCACCCGCACCCGCACGAGCACACCGCGTCACGTGCGCGACACACGATCGAGCTATAACCGAGAGAGTGCCCGCATCCGGGCGCGCGGACGACGGAGTCCGATCCGCCCGACTCCAGGAGCACGTCATGACCACGCCCATCCCCGTCTACCTCGACTGCGACACCGGTGTCGACGACACCGTCGCGCTGGCGTATCTGCTCGCCTCCCCCGCCGTCGAAGTGGTCGGCATCGGCACGGTGAGCGGCAACATCGACGCCGCACAAGCCGCCCGCAACACGCTCGATCTGCTCGCTCTCGCGGGGCACGCAGACATCCCCGTCGCCGTCGGCGCTCACGACCACCTCGACCACCCTTACGGTGGCGGCGCTCGTCACGTGCACGGCGAGAACGGCATCGGTGGCGTCGAACTTCCCCGCGCGGCCGCCGAGCCCGACCCGCGAGGCGCGGCGCAGCTGCTGGTCGACCTGTCGCACACCTACGAGGGACGGCTGCACGTGCTGACGATCGGTCCGATGACCAATCTGGCCCACGCGCTGGAACTCGACCCGACCCTGCCCGGTCGAGTCGCCGAGGTCACCGCGATGGGGGGCGCAGCGCTGGCCGCCGGCAACATCACGCCCGTCGCCGAAGCCAACGTCTACAACGACCCGCAGGCGGCCGCCGCGCTGGTCGGCGCCGACTGGGATGTCACGCTCGTGCCGCTCGACGTCACCCTCGATCACACTCTCGACGAGGATCAGCGGCGGATGCTGCTGGCTTCGCCGCATCCGTTCGTCCGGGCCGTCGGCGAGATTCTGGACCACTACTTCGACTTCTACCTGCCCACCTACGGGGTGCGCAGTTGCGCACTGCACGACCCGCTGGCGGCGGTCATCGCGGCGGGCGGCTCTCAGCCGACGCGCGCGCCGCGCGTGCCCGTCGAGGTCGACGTGTCGCACGGTCCCGGGCGCGGTCAGACGATCGCCGACCTGCGCGGACAGCGCCTCGGCGTGCGCCACCACGACGGCGCCCGCACCCGCGTCGTGCTCGAGGTCGACGCTCCGATCGGGCCGCACCTGCTCGAGACGATCCTCTCGGTCTGACCCTCGGCCCGAGGGTCGCGCTGAGGCCCGCGCCCGCGGCCCGCGCCCGGCCCCGCGCCCGGCTTCCATCCGCGAGACGGGATCTTCGCGCCGAGACAGGGGGGTTACCCCACGGTTTCGGCGCGAAGAACCCGTCTCGCGGTCAAGGGGCGGGTGCGCAGCGCGGTCAGGCCAGCGGCTCGGCGGGCGGCACCGGCGTGCCGGACGGGCCCGACTCGCCCGACGAGCCCGAACGCCCCCCACCCGAGCCGGACGCCCCCGAACGCACCGTACCCGGGCCGCGCCGGGCACCCGTCAGCACCGCACCGATGCTCGCGACGATCACGAGCGCGATTCCGGCGCCCTCGAGCAGATTCAGGTGCTGCCCCAGCAGCAGGAAGCCGGCGATCGATGCGATCGCGGGTCCGAGGCTCATCAGGATCGCGAAGACGGATGCGGCCAACCGCCGCAGCGCCACGAGCTCGAACGCGTACGGCACCGTCGATGACAGCATCGCGACCGCGAACCCGAGCGCCAGCAGGTCGGGGCGCAGCAGCGCGGCGCCCGCATCCGCGATCCCGAACGGCAGCGACAGCACGGCGCCGACCGCCATCGCGAGAGCGAGACCGTCGAGGCGCGCGAACTCCCGCCCCACGCGCGCGGACGAGAGGATGTAGAACGCCCACGCAACCGCGGCGCCGAGCGCGAAGAGCACGCCGAGCAGGTCGAGACGCTCCCACCCGCCACCGCCGAGCGCGGCGACGCCGGCGAATGCGAGCAGTGCCCAGATCCACGCCGAGGCGCGCCTCGCCGCGACGATCGACAACACGAGGGGTCCGAGCACCTCGATCGTCACGGTCACCCCGAGGGGCAGCCGCTCCAGCGCGAGGTAGAACAGGCCGTTCATGACGGCCAGCACGACGCCGAACTGCACGACCGCCGTCCAGGCGGAGCGGCCGTGTCCGCGCAGCGTCGGCCGCGAGATGAGCAGCAGCACGACCGCCGCGAACACGAGGCGCAGCATCACCATGCCGAGCGGACCGACCGCGGGGAACAGCAGAACGGCGACCGATGCGCCGATCTCCTGGCACGCCAGCCCGACGAAGACGAACCCCACCGCGGGGCCCGCGCCCCACCGGCGGGTCACGAGGCGGGCAGCGGGCAGACCGCCGAAGCGGCGATCGCGTCGTGATACTGCTGCGCGGTCCACGGCAGACCGGCATCCGGGGCCGTGCGCCCGCTCGCGGCGGGCGCCTTCGAGACGGTGGCGGCGAGCTCCCACGCGAGGTATGCGCCGACCCGGTCGGATGCCGCCGAGTTGTTCAGCACGACCGAGACCGTCATGCCGGTCGCGGGATCGGCGAAGGCTGCCGTGATGTAGCCCGGGATCGAACCGAACTGACCGATCAGCGACCCGGCCTGAACCGCGCCGCCGTCGGTCGTCAGCCACGAGGGCTGATCAGCGGCGATGGGCTGCGGGCTGCCGAAACGATCGATGCCGCTCGGGACGAGCGACCCGGCCGCCAGGGCCTGCGTGTACCGCGCGACGTCGGTGATGTTCGAGACGACACCGCTGTTGGTGAAGCCGATGCTCGCCGAAAGGTCGGTCATGTCGCGCGGTTCGGCGCAGTTCAGCGCACCATCCGCGCCGGGCTGAGACAGGAGCCCCGTGAGCACGGGGTCGCCCGCCGGAGCGGCGGCGCCGACCGGCAGCGAAGTCGACTCGAGCTCCAGCGGGCCGAAGACGTCCTGCTGGAGCAGTGTGGGCGCGGGGGTCTTCGCCGCGTTCTGCAGGGCGAGGCCGAGCAGCACGTATCCGGTGTCGGAGTCGCGCCAGGCGGCACCCGCCGTCGACGGGTCGTACCCGACGATGCCGTAGGCCGCGAGCTCGTTCGGGTTCCAGACGCGGGTGGGCAGTTCCACGGCCTCCGGGCCGAGCACGGGGCCGTAAGATCCGAGCCCGCTCGTGCCATCGCACAGCATCCCGAGCGTCACGTTCGCGAGCCCGGCGACGCTCGGCACGTATTCGCGCACCTCGTCGTCGAGCGACACGGTTCCCGCATCGACCATCTGGTAGAGCACGTCGCAGGTCATCGGACGCGTGAGGTTGCCGACACGGAACGCGTCGTCGGCGGATGCATCGCCCACCCCGGCGACCCACGAACCGCTCCACGGCGCCCATACGCCGACGACGGCCCCGGTGGAGCCGGTCGCCGCCATCGCGAAGGTCACCGCGGCTTCGAGCGAGGCCTGCGTCTCGGCGGGGAAGGCGGCCTCGACCTGCTCGGGAACATCCACGGTCACGGTGCGGGAGTCGCTGCATCCGCTGATCGCGAGCACGACGACGGCCGCGCCCGCCACGATTGTGGCGGCGCGTCTGAGGCCGGTGCGGAACGGCATGCTCACCCCCGTGATCGTGCTCCAGCATTCAAACACACGCACATCACAGGACCATCACGACGGTCCGTACGCTATGGGGATGCCTCACGCCTTCGACGACCAGACCGTCACCGCGGTACTCGGTCACATGAACTCCGACCACACCGACGACAACATCCTCATCGCCCGCGCCTTCGGCGACTCCCCCGCCCCGGAGTCGGCACGCATGACCGGGTTCGACGGCGACGGCGGGGATTGGGTCGTCACCACCGCCGGCGGCGAGACCGCGGAACTCCGGGTTCCGTGGCCGGGCGGCCCGATCACGGCCCGACCCGAGGTGCGGCGCGAGGTCGTCGCCCTGTACGACGAAGCGTGCCGTCGCCTCGGCATCACCCCTCGGCCCCACTGAGCGGCTGCGGGCTCGCGGACACTCAGCGACACCCGAAGAAATTCAGAGGTTAGGTTCTGCTTAGCTGAAGGTATAGTGGCGGCATGAGCGAGCCGATCTCCTTCTCCGCAGCCCTTCGCGAGCGTTCCAGCGGCGCCCATTCCGGCAGCGAGGGCGCGGGATTCATGTCCGACCTCATCAAGGGCGAGGGCACCCGAGACGACTACATCAATCTCGTGGCGCAGCACTGGTTTATCTATGAGGCGCTCGAAGGAGCGGCCGATCGGATGCGGCGCGACCCCGTGGCATCCGTCTTCATCTCCGAGAAGCTCACCCGGCTGCCCGCTCTCGAGGCCGACCTCGAGTTCCTCGTCGGCCCGGATTGGCGCGAGCGCATCGCCCCCCTGCCGACCACGCAGCGCTACGTCGACCGCATCCGCCAGGTCGGCGCGACCTGGGCCGGCGGCTTCGTCGCGCACCACTACACGCGTTACCTGGGCGACCTGTCCGGCGGGCTCTTCATCGGCAAGCTCATGCAGCGCCGCTTCGGATTCGACACGAACGGCATCGGCTTCTACATCTTCGGCGACATCGCCGACCCGAAGGCGTTCAAGGACGTCTACCGCCTCCAGCTCGACGCCGTGCCGTGGGATGACGACGAGCGCGAGCGCGTGATCGACGAGGTCCTGCAGGCCTACCGGTTCAACACCGAACTCTTCGAGGACCTCGCGCGCGCGAAGGCCGAGTCCGCCGTCGCCTGACCCGCCCGGGCGGGTGCTCCGCCTGCGGTCGCGGGCGTACCCGCATCCGGTCGCCGTAGCCCGTCCGGTAGCCCTTGCGCCGCCGCATCCGGTAAGGCTCCGCATCCGGTCCCCGTGGCCCGTCCGGCATCCCTCACGCCACCGCTTCCGGTCACGAGATTCGGAGATGTCACCAGATTCGGATGCTGCGCCCCGATCCGGTCCGAATCTCGCCGCATCTCCGAATCTCGCGACACCGCAGCACCGCCACCAGCACCCACACCGCCACGCGCCCGCACCGCAGCACCCGCCACCCGCACCCACACCGCCGCGCGCCCGCACCGCGCACCCGCACCCGCACCCGCCCGGCGTCAGGAGGTGGCGGCGCGCGCGCTCCGCATGAACCGCTCCACGTCGGGGTCGACCCGCACGTCCGAGGGGCGGAGCGGTCGCGACAGATACAGCCCGTCCAGCGATGTCAGCCGTGACAGCGCGACGTACGTCTGGCCGGGCGCGAAGGCGCCGGCCCCCATGTCGACGATTGCGCGCTCGTAGGTCTTGCCCTGCGACTTGTGGATCGTGACGGCCCAGGCGAGCCGCAGCGGGAACTGCGTGAACTCGGCCACGATGTCGCGGCTCAGCGACCGGGTTGCCGGGTTGTAGGCGTAGCGGAAACGTTCCCAGACGGCCGGTTCGACGTCGTGGTCGCGGCCGTCGACCTCGACCCGCACCGACCCTCCGCGCATCTTCACGACCGTGCCGATCGTCCCGTTGACCCATCGCGGGCCCTCGCCGTGCGGCTGGATGTCGTTGCGGAGGAACATCACCTGCGCCCCCGGCTTCAGCTGCAGTTCCGCATCCGCGGGATAGTTCGCCTCACCGCGACCGAAGTCGCCGCTGATCTCCGCGCGCGCCGTCTGCGCCTTGCCTGCGAGCGCTTCGAGGTGGCGCCGGTTGATCGCGTTCACCCGGTCGTTGCGGGTGGCGAGCGTGATCATGGGGGGTTCGTCGGCGCTGGGCTCGGGGGGCCGACGTGCGCCGGTGTCGTTCAGGATCTTCGCCATGTCGGCCGTGACCTGGCCGTGCCGCACGGCGTTCAGCAGAGCCTTGAACCCCGGATCGGCCTGGCGGTGGATGTCGCGGAGCTCACGCACGTGCAGCTCGGCACCGAACCGGCCGAGGTCGACCAGACCGTCGTCGGATGGCTCGCCCGCCCAGACGTGCGCGTCGAAGAACCAGAACGACCGGTAGTGGTCGTTGACGTACCGCAGCTCGTCACCGCGCGGCGGCACGGGTGCCAGCTGGTACGGGTCGCCGAACATGATCAGCTGCACGCCGCCGAACGGCTCGGCGCGGCGGCGACGCGCCTGGCGGAGCGAGCGGTCGATGCCGTCCATCAGGTCGGCGTTGACCATCGATATCTCATCGATCACGAGGGTGTCGATAGAGTTCAGGATCTTGCGGGTCGCCTCGGACTGATCGAGCTCGGTGTTCGCGATGAGGCCGATGGGCAGCTTGAACAGCGAGTGGATCGTCTGGCCCTCGACGTTCAGCGCGGCGACGCCGGTGGGCGCGCAGACGGCGATCGTCTTCGCGGTGTTCCACGCGAGGTGCTGCAAGAGCGTGGATTTTCCGGTGCCGGCGCGTCCCGTCACGAACACGTGCTCGCGCGTGTCTTCGATGAGCCGGAACAGCGCCTCCTGCTCGGCAGAGAGCGGCGGCGTGTTCATCCCTCCCATGGTAGGCGGGCGGATGCGCAGAATCGGGCCGTCCACACCCGCGCGTCCGCCGTCCACAGCACACATTGCGCCCCGTGGCGACTCCCCACGTTCTCGCGGGGAGGGTTTCCTAGACTGACCGCGTGAGCAATGCGACGACCGGGGGGCGGATGCGGAGCGCCCGGGGTCGGACGTTCGACCTCGGCATCCTCGCGCTCATCGGCGTTCTGCTGTTCGGCGCGCTCGCGGCGGGCACCGCCACGCTCTACCGCGGGTTCTACAGTCCGTCCGCCTTCGTCCTCCGCTACCTGTCGATGCTGGAGTCCGGTCGCGCCGCCGATGCGCTCGCGATGCCGGGCGTCACACTCGACGGCCGGCAGCTGACCAACGCGGGGCTGCCGCAGTCCGCATCCGATGCCCTGCTGCGCAGCGCCGCGCTCGGCGACCTCGATGACGCGGAGATCACCGGCGAGGTGCAGGACGGCGACACGACAATCGTCAGCGCCCGATACGAAGCCGGCGGGCACCGCGCGACCACCTCGTTCCGGATCGCGCGCAACGGCACCATCGGCCTCGCCCCGTCCTGGCGATTCGCACAGAGCCCGCTCGCGGTCATGAAGGTCTCGGTCGCCGGTTCGATGACGTTCGAGGTGAACTCCTTCTCGCTCGACAAGCGCCAGGTGTCGCCGGAGGGGGCCGACGCTGACCCGCTCGCCCCCGTGTCGATGCTGGTGTTCTCGCCCGGCCTGTACTCCATCTCGGTCGACACCCCGATCGCGAAGACGCCGGGGATGGCTGTGCTCGCCGACGCGCCGATGGTGAACGTGCCCGTGACCCTGCAGGCCGAGCCCACACAGAAGTTCATCGACGTCGTGCAGCAGCGCGTCGAGGAGTTCCTCACCAACTGCACCTCCCAGCAGGTGCTGCAGCCGACCGGATGCCCATTCGGCTTCGTGGTCCGCAACCGCGTCGAGCAGTTGCCGAAGTGGACGATCACGGAACAGCCCGAGATCAGCGTGGTCGCCGACGGTGCCGGATGGCGCATCCCCGACACGGCAGCGACCGCCCACATCGATCTCACGGTGCGGTCGCTGTTCGACGGCGCGTTGTACCCCGTGGCCGAGGACGTGCCGTTCGTCGTCAACGGCACGATCTCCGTGCTGCCCGACGGCACCGCGTCGATTCGGCTCGGCGGTTCCGACCTCGACTGAGGGCCGCCCGGCGAGGCTCGAGGGCGCGTCCCCGCGAGGCTCAGCGCCCGGCGAGGCTCGGGGCCGCCCCACGGCCCCAGCGCGCGTCAGCGCCCGGCAAAGCTCACCGAGCTGCGCGGGAGTCCTTCTCGGCGAGCGCCGCGAGCCGGGCGTTGTACTCGTGCAGCTCGGCATCACCCGAGCGATCGGCCTGACGGTCGCTGCTGCGCTGCAGCCGGTCGTCGCTGCGGCTCCACTGGATCGCCACCGTGATGCCGATGATCAGGGCCGGGATTTCGCCGATCGACCAGGCCGCGCCGCCGCCGATGTACTGGTCCTCGAGCGGCGTCGGCCCCCACGTGCGCCCCATCGACCCGAACCATTCCGCCGCGAACAGGCCGGTCTGCATCATGATCGCGATGCCGAAGAAGGCGTGGATGGCGATCACCATCGCCAGCGTCACCAGGCGGAACGGGTACGGGAGCCGGTAGGGCACCGGATCGATCCCGATCAGAGAGAGGACAAACAGGTACCCCGTGATGAGGAAGTGGACGACCATCCACTCGTGCCCGAGGTGGTCGTACAGCGACCAGCGGAACAGGTCGGTGTAGTAGAAGATCCAGAGCGAGGCGACGAAGTTCGCGGCCGCGAAGAGCGGATGCGTCACGACCTTCGACAGCGGCGAGTGCACGGCCCACAGGATCCACTCGCGTCCGCCGCGGGTGCCGTCATCACGCTTGCGGATGGCGCGGAGTGCGAGGGTCACGGGCGCACCAGGCACCAGCAGCACCGGGATCGCCATCGTGAGCGCCATGTGGCCGCCCATGTGCACGCTGAACAGGTAGTCCTGGTAGACGTTGATCGGTCCGCACGTCACCCACAGCAGCAGCAGCATCCCGAGCACCCAGAGGATGGTGCGGTAGATGGGCCAGCGATCGCCGCGGCGGTGCAGCCGCCACACTCCGGCGAGGTAGAAGAACAGCCCGAACCCGGCGGCGAACGCCCACAGCAGGTCGATGTTCCACGACGTGAACCATTGGCCGATACCGAGCTCCGGGGGAACGGTCGCGTCCGTCAAGAACTGCGCCGGCGTCTGGGCGATCGGCGGAGTCTGGTCGGTCGGCGGGGCCGTTCGCGCGAGCGCCGCAGCCGCCCCGCTCGCGATGCCCATCAGCGCGAGTTCGATGCCGATCAGCATCCAAAAGCTCCGGGATGCCGCATCCGCCGTCAATCGTCCGATCAGGCGCAGGCGATACCAGGCGGCGAGGACGCCCATCGCGACCAGGGCGACGACCTTGACGATCAGGATCGCTCCGTACGGCGAGAACAGCGCCGGCAGCGACCCGAGGCTGACCGTTGCGCGCACGGTTCCCGAGATCGCGACGACGATGAACGCCACCAGCGCGATGCTCGAGTAACGACGCAGCACTCCGGTCAGCTGGGTGCTCCCCATGACCGGACGGATGAGCACGAGCAGGAGCAGCCCGCCCAGCCACACGGCCGCGGCGATGATGTGCAGCACCAGCGAGAGCGTCGCGATGTTGTGGTTCGCGAGTTCGCCGGAGTGCCCCTGGGTGCCCATCGGCACGAGTGTCGCCGTGGCGAGCAGCGCGACGATGAGGGTCGGCGTCCACGAGCGCACCGCGAAGGTCAGCACCGTCAGGACGGCCCCGGCGATGGTCGTGATGAGCCAGGTGCGGCCGAGTTCCAGGTCGACGAGGAATCGACCGAGCTGCTGCCCGAACACCGCGTCGGCGCTGGGGGCGGCATTGAACACGTTGACGAAGGTGAGAAAGCCGGTCGCCGCGGCCGCGACCGTGAACACGGCGGCGGCGACGGATGCGGTATCGAGCGCGATCTCGAACGCGCGCTCCTCGGGCTTCAGCGCGAACAGCGCGAGAACGAGCGAGCCGACCAACCCGGCCGCCGAGAGGTTGACGACGAGGGTGACGACGGGGAGTCCCCATCGCACCACGGGACCCGCGTCGGCGATCGCGAGCGGCGCAGCGCCCCCGCCGTAGAGGAGCGCGGCGACCAGAGCGAGAATCGCCGTGACGAAGAGGATCGCCGGTCCCGCGAACCGCAGGATCGTGGGTGATCCCGGGCGGTTCGCGCCTCCGCGCGCGGCATCGACGCCGCGGGGAGGGAGCGTCGTGGTCACCGCTTAAGCCTAGGCGCGAACGACGAAGGAGGACGCCGAGCGGCGTCCTCCTTCGCGGGTCTTCCGTCGATTACTTGACGGCTGCCTTCAGCTTCGAACCTGCGGTGACCTTGACGCGCTTGCCCGCGGGGATCTGGATCTCGGCGCCGGTCTGGGGGTTGCGGCCGGTGCGAGCGGAGGTCTCGACCTGCTCGAACGCGATCCAGCCCGGGATGGAGACCTTCGAGCCCTTGGCGACGGCCTCGGACACGGTGGAGAAGAGGGAGTCGAGCACGCTCGAGACGGCGGACTGGCTCTGTCCGGTTGCGCTGGCAATGCTCGCGACGAGCTCGGTCTTGGTGATGGACTTGTCGGCCATGTGGTTGTCCTCCAAGCGGCGAGATTCGCCGCTGCTTGACTTCGACCCGGGGGCTTGGCCCTCGGTTGGTCGGATCGACCGTGCTCGAATATACCCACGTTCCCCGACATTCCGCGGATTTACGGGGTTTTACGACGCGAAAAGGCGGCGTGTCCGGTTACGCCGCGGGCGTAGCGGGCGGATGAGGCCGTTTTCACGCATCCGCAGCGGTGTTCGTGCGGTTTCTCGCGGGTTTCTGCGGGAGGGGTGGGTCGAGGGGCGGGGGGCCGGGCGGGAGCCTGGTCGAGGGCCGGGTGGGGGCGGGTGGGGGGCGGGTCGAGGGCCGGGTGGGGGGCCGATCACGTCCCGGCCCGACCCGTAGCGAGGAGATCTGCCGGAGCGAGGACCGAATCGCACGCATCCGCCCTCGCTTCGGCAGATCACCTCGCTCGGGCCGGCGCCGCCAGCCTCCGCGGCCGCGCCGATCCGAGCGAAGAGCCCGAGCGAAGCCGAGCCATGCCGAGCCGATCCGCGCGACGCCGAGCCGAGCCGAGCCGAGCCAGGGCGAGCCAAGCCGATCGATGCCGAGCGATGAGCCCGAGGGCGGAGTACTCCGGCGTCCGAGTCCTGACAGCGCGCGACCGTTCCTCCCCAGGTCGGTGTGCAGCGCGCATCGTCCACGGATGGGAAGAATCGGATGCGGTCGCAACCCTGCGGCCGCCAGGCTCGCGGCATGAGAGCTACCGCCTTCCGTGCCGTCGACGCCGTGACGGCCGCCGGCGGAGTTGCGCGCAGTGCGACCCTGATGCGGGCCGGGGTGTCGAAGCACGCGCTCGCTGAGGCCGTCGACGCCGGCGCGCTGGTCCGCATCCGGCGCCGCTGGGTGGCGATCCCCGACGCCGACCCGTTTCTCATCAGCGCCGCCCGGGAGGGGGTGATTCTGTCGTGCATCACGCGGGCGCAGCGGCTGCGTCTGTGGGTGCTCGATGACGAGCGTCCGCACGTCGCCGCGGCTCCGCACGCGGGAATGGTGACGACCCGCGCCGCCGTCGTGCACCGGCATGCGCCGCTGGTGCCGCGCCATCCGGATTCCCTCGAGGACTCGATCGAGAACACGCTGAGTCTCGTCGCCGTCTGCCAGCCGTTCGAGCGGGCGCTCGCTATCTGGGACTCCGCCTTCCGCCAGGGCATCGCCGACCCGCACGCGATGTCGGGCTACGACCTGGGCCTCAAGGCACGCGAGGTTCTCGAAAGCGCCAGCGCCTACCGCGATTCGGGGCTCGAGACGATCGTCTACGTACGGCTGCGTTTTCTTCGGATGCCGATCGTCTCGCAGGTGTGGATCGCCGGCCATCGCGTGGACTTCCTCATCGGCGAGCGCCTCATCCTGCAGATCGACGGCGGACACCACGTCGGCGCGCAGCGAGCCGCTGACATCGCGCACGATGCGCAGCTGATGCTGCTCGGCTACCACGTCATCCGGGTCACCTACGCCCAGGTGATGGAGGGCTGGGCGACCGTACTCGACCTCATCCTTCGCGCGATCGGACAGGGCCTGCACCTCGCCCGCCGCTGACGCCCGGAGACCTGCCCCCGCACCGTCCGCCGTGCGCCTGAGGGAGAGCTGCCCGATCGCCCGCGCGTTGCAAGGAGATGTGCCCGATAGCCCGCCCGAAGCGAGGTGGCTGGCGCGAACGCCCGGCGGAAGCGAGGAGATCTGCCCTAGCGAGGACCGAATCACCCGCATCCGCCCTCGCTTCGGCAGATCACCTCGCTTCGGGAGGAGGATGCGAGCGATCACGCCCGGATGCAGCCTCACACCGCCCGGACCACCTCAGTCCTGAAACAACCCCCGAGCATCTTTCGGAACACTCGACCAGAGCGAGGCGAATTACCCGAACGCCCCGCCGAAGCGAGGTGGCTGGCGCGAACGCCCGGCGGAAGCGAGGAGATCTGCCCTAGCGAGGACCGAATCACCCGCATCCGCCCTCGCTTCGGCAGATCACCTCGCTTCGGGAGGCGGATGGGAGCGATCACGCCCGGATGCAGCCTCGCCCGGACCACCTCAGTCCTGAAACAACCCCCGAGCATCTTTCGGAACTCTCGACCAGAGCGAGGCGAATTACCCGAACGCCCCGCCGAAGCGAGGTGGCTGGCGCGAACGCCCGGCGGAAGCGAGGAGATCTGCCCTAGCGAGGACCGAATCACGCGCATCCGCCCTCGCTTCGGCAGATCACCTCGCTTCGGGCCGCGGATGGGAGCGATCACGCCCGGATGCAGGCTCCCCAGCCCGGACCCCGGCGGAAGCGAGGAGATCTGCCCTAGCGAGGACCGAATCACCCGCATCCGCCCTCGCTTCGGCAGATCACCTCGCCACGGGCCGCGGATGGGAGCGATCGCGACCGGATGCTGACTCCACCGCCAGCACCAGACCCCAGCCCGACCTCGCACCCCGAACCCCAGCACCAGACCCCAGCCCGACCTCGCACCCCGAACCCCAGCCCCCAGCCCACCCCCGCATCCGCCAACGCGAAAGCCCCGGAGTTCCGTAGAACTCCGGGGCTTTCTGCTGCGGGTGCTTACCAGCTGGACTTGGTCACACCGGGCAGCTCGCCACGGTGGGCCATGTCACGGAAGCGCACACGGGAGATGCCGAACTTCGTCAGCACACCGCGGGGGCGGCCGTCGATGACGTCGCGCGAACGCACACGCACCGGCGACGCGTTGCGCGGCAGCTTCTGCAGGCCGAGACGAGCGGCTTCGCGCTCTTCGTCGGTCGAGGTCGGGGCGACGAGCGCCTTCTTCAGCTCGGCGCGCTTGGCGGCGTTGCGGTCGACGACCACCTTGCGCTGCTCGTTGCGCGCGATCTTGCTCTTCTTAGCCATGGGATCAGCGCTCCTCTCGGAATTCGACGTGCTTGCGGACCACCGGGTCGTACTTCTTCAGCACGATGCGGTCGGGGTTGTTGCGGCGGTTCTTGCGCGTCACGTAGGTGTACCCCGTGCCCGCGGTCGAACGCAGCTTGATGATCGGACGAACGTCCTGAGCCTTCTTGGCCATTAGAGCTTCACGCCCTTCGCGAGGATGTCCTTCACGACGGACTCGATGCCACGTGCGTCAATGACCTTGATGCCCTTCGCCGAAACGTTGAGCTTGATGTTGCGACCCAGCGACGGAACGAAGTAGGTCTTCTTCTGCACGTTCGGGTCGAAGCGGCGCTTCGTCCGACGGTGCGAGTGCGAGATGTTGTGACCGAAGCCGGGAACTGCTCCTGTCACCTGGCACACTGCTGCCATGGTGATGTCTCCTTCTGTACCGTGAGGCCGGACGGCCCCACCCAAGATCCCTTGTCTGCACCCCACTCGCACCCGATCGTTTCGGATCGGCGATGTGAGGGAGGGTGCGTACTGCTCGCTGGAGTGCGGGCAGACAAGAGATCAGCTTAGCATCCCGCGGCGCGTCGGCTTAACGAGAGTCCCGGATGCGGCAGCAGCGCCTCTGCCCCACCGGAAGGGCGAGACCGTGTCGTCGCCGGGGATCCAGAACCGCCAGGGGAACGCGTCGGTGCCGGCGACTCCCGCCACTCCGACACGGGGTCCGCTGGCGATCGCCGGCAGCGGATCGGCGCGCAGCAGCAAAGTGGCGCGGGCGCCGGCCAGGGGCGCTCCGGTGACCGCATCCATCCCGTCGTGCACCGGATGCCGCAGGCCCGACGCGTCGCCGAGCCGCCCGGGCCCGCGCGCCAGGTCGCGCGGCTCGCGCACGACGCCCCGCACCGTGCGGCGCCGGAGCGCCGCATCCGCCCCTTCGATGACCTCCGCCGCGCGCAGCAGCACTCCCCCGGCCATCCCCTGGGGCGCGCAGACGACGTTGACGCACGAGTGGATTCCGTGGCTCAGGTATACGTACAGATGCCCGGGCTCGCCCCACATCGTGGCGTTGCGGGCGGTCGACCCCATCCGCGCGTGCGACCCCGGGTCGGGCACGTCACCCGTGCCGCGGCCGTGGTACGCCTCGACCTCGGTGATGCGCAGCACCACCCGCTCGCCCGCGACCTCGGTCTGCAGCAGCGCATCGAGGAGGCGCGGGGCGACCTCGAGCGGCACGGCGGCGAGGGCCTCGCGGGTGGCCGGCACGCGCCGCGTCATCGCAACGGCACCCGGCACCACGAGATGTCGAAGGCATCGAGGCTCGAGACCTCGGTCGCCGTCCCGTCCGCGTCGAGGTCGAGGATGTGCGTCTCCACCCGACGCGGCAACGGCAGGTCGTACGACGTGTCGTACGGGTTCGACACCGCATCCGGTTGCACGAGCACGGCGGCGTACCGTCCCGACGGGGAGATGCAGGTCTGCAGCAGCGACGACGTGCCCTGCACGGTGAACACCGGCGTCGACGTGCCGTCGGCGCCCACCCGGTAGAGCGTGCTGCCGCTGCCGGCGGCGTCGGCGCCTGCCGCCGTGTACTGGCGGAGCGTCGCCCCCGACGCGACGGGCACGATGCCGCCGAGGTACCCGGTGGTGCCAATCGCGTCGACGAGCGGCACATCGCTGCCGTCCTGCAGGTTCACCTCGAACAGCCCGTCCGCACGCAGGATCACGGCCGTCGCCGACCCTCGCGCGATGCCCTCGATCTGCGCGGCGGCCCCGAGGTCCACGGGCCCCTCGCCCGCGGTCGCGGTCAGCAGAAGCCGCCCCTCGAAGCTGAGCAGCAGCAGGCTGTCGGTGTCGGGAACGAAGCTCCACTGCGCGACACTCACCGGCTGACCCGCGACCTCGATGCGCGTGGGCGGGGCGTCCGCATCCGCGTCCTTCAGAGACGCCGTGTAGAGGACGCTCGCCTGCGCACCCGCGACCGACATGTCGGGCGGCGTGTACGTGTAGCCGATCGACTCGCCGCGGTCGGCCGTCTGCAGGTCCTGCACGGTGCCCGGTCCCGGAAGCGGAAGCGTCCGCGCGTTGGCGCCGTCGGTGTCGGTCACGACGAGCTGCGACGCCCCCGAATCGTCTTTCACCGACATGACGAGGTGCTGGCCGGTCGCGCGGAAGTCCTCGATGTGCGCGTGCGTGTACATCGGCACGGCCGTGGCGCCGTCGAGCCCGGTGCGGAACACGGTGTCTTCAGTGTCGCCGCGCTGCAGCAGGTACACCGCGAGCGGCGGCGTGCGGAAGCTCTGCTCGAGCGTCGCCGTCGTCTCACCACCGACGGCCGTGACCCCGTTGACCTTCACGGTGTAGTCGGTGTCGTCTCGCAACGGCAGCGTGAACCGGATGCCGATGCTCCGCCCCGAGGTCTGCACCGTCACGTCGGCGGCGGGCGTCACCTCGACCTGCGACGGGTCGATCTCGGCGAGCGACTGAGACGTCGTGAGGATCATGCGGGATCCGGATGCGGACACCGCCGCATCCGGATCGAACTGCACGCCGGTGACCCGCGGCCCCTGCGCGGCTCCGACGAGTCCGGCGACGCCGCCGACGATCACCAGCACGCCGAGCACCGCGAGGAACGAGAGCAGGTACGCGCGTGCGCGACGCCGGCGGGCGTGCTCGCGGCGGGAGACCCCGGTCGAGGCGCCGCCATCGCGGGAGCGCCTCGAGGGTGGACCGTCAGTACTCATACGGGTCCTGCGGCTCGTCGATCGGCGTCACCTCGGCCGCGACGATCGCGAGCTCACCCGTGCTCGAACTCCGCACCGTGCCGGTGATCTCCACCCACTGGCCGGTCGCGGGCACACTCTGGGCGCTCGTGACCGTGAGGCTCGCGGGCTGCGCGTCGATCACGCAGTGCGTGATCACGAGCCGCGACAGGTCGAAGCCGCCGTCCGCGTCCCCGCTGACGAACCCGGTGAGGGTCACGGCGTCGCCGTCGAACGCATCCGGGTTCGTCGCCGTTGCGAACACGCTCGCCCAGTCGCCGACACCGAAGGAGGTGGTGTCGCCGGTCGCAGCGAGGGTCACGGTGTCGTCGCCGGCGAAGAGCGGCGGCGCGCCGACGTCTCGGGATGCGGCGAGCTCGGCCGACAGCGACGCGGGCGGAAGCACGAGCATGCCGAGCACGATGCCGGAGGCGAGCACCCCGCCCGAGACGGTCGCGATCCGGCCGATGCGCACCGGCGCAGGGCGGCGCCGGTGGAGGATCGCTTCCGGTGCCGGGGGGTGGAGGTGCGGCGCGGCGCCGTGGTCGTGCGCATCGCCCGCGCCGTCGCCCGCACCGTGGGCGGCCGCATCCGCGCCGTGATCGTGGCCGTGATCGGCTTCGGCACCGAGCGGCACGACAAAGCTGAGCACCGTGCCGACCAGCACGACGACCGCCATGACGACCGCGAACCAGGCCGATTCGGGGTTGATGTAGAGCGCGATCCGGTCGGTCAGGGCGAGCACGAGGGTGATCACGGCGAGGCAGGCGGCAAGGCCCACCCCGAGCCATCGCGAACCGATCCAGCGGGCATCACGCAAGGAGGTTCACCGCCGCTCCGAGGGCGAAGGAGAACAGCAGCACCACGACGACGATCCCCGCGATCGCGCGGGTGCTGAACGTCGTGCGCAGCAGCGCGATCATCTTCACGTCGACCAGCGGACCGGTCACGAGGAAGGCGACGATCGAGCCCGGCGTGAACGTTGACGCGAACGACAGCGCGAAGAACGCATCCACGTTCGAGCAGATGGCGACCACGATCGCGAGGCACATCATCGCGACGATCGAGAGCACCGGGTTCGATCCGATCGCGAGCAGCGCGTCGCGCGGCACCAGCACCTGCACAGCACCCGCGAGCGCAGAACCGATCACGAGCGCGGGCATGACCGCGCGGAACTCGACGATGAACTGGGCCAGGCTGCGGCGCCCGCGCCCGCCGGGTTCGTCGGCGGCGATCGCGCACGCATCCCGGAACCGGTCGGTCAGCAGCGCATCGGGAGACGGATGCCGGCTGTACAACCAGCCGATCAGGTTGGCCACGACGTAACCGCCCAGAAGCCGTGCGATCAGGATGCCGTCGCTGAATCCGAAGGCCTGGTGGGTCGTGATGATGACGATCGGGTTCACGATCGGCGCGGCGATCAGGAAGGTCAGGGTCTCCGGCACCGTGAACCCGCGCATGAGCAGACCCCGGGCGAACGGCACGTTGCCGCACTCGCACACCGGGATCACCATCCCGAGCAGCGACAGCACCGCCCGCCGGGCCCATGCCCGTCGCGGCATCCATCTCTCGAGCCACCCGGCCGGCACCCACACCTGAACGAGGATCGAGAGCACGACGCCCAGGGCGACGAACGGCAGCGACTCGATGAGCACACTGAGCGCGAGCGTCAGGCCGTCCTGCAGGCGGGTGGGCACGTCGCCCGGCAGCACGCTCGGCGCGAACAGGTCGAGCAGCACGAGAACGACGATCAGCCCGACGCCGAGCGCGAGAGCGACGAGCGTACGATCGCCGCGCGAGCGGACGCGCGCGGGAACGGTGGCCCGCTCGCGCTCGGGACTAACCCGCGTCACGCTCTTTCGCCCGCGTGGTCGTGCATGCGGCGCAGAGGCCGAAGATGTCGACGATGTGCTCGGCCTCGGTGAACCCGTTCGCGGCGGCCGTGCGCTTCGCCCACGCCTCGACCTCGGTGGCCTCGATCTCGACCGTGAGACCGCAGGAGCGGCAGATCAGGTGGTGGTGGTGGCCGCTGGTCACGCAGGCGCGGTAGAGGTTCTCGCCCTCCGGGCTCTGCAACGAGTCGGCGTTGCCATCGGCGGCGAGACCGGCGAGCGCGCGGTACACCGTCGCGAGACCGATCCCGGTGTTCTCGTCGCGCAAGCGCGCGTGCAGCGACTGCGCGCTGACGAAGCCACTCGCGTCGGAAAGGGCCTCGCGGACGCGCTCGCGCTGCCAGGTGTTGCGCTGAGCCATGGCCGGAAGTCTACCGGCGACGCCTGGCAGCGGGCCGGGCAGAGTCGATGTGCCGCGTGCACGGCGCGGCCGGCGCGGTTCGGACGTGCGCGGCACTCCCCGCGTGAGGCACAGGCCCCGGGTCACGCGGCCCGCGTCTCGTCCGCCCCGAGTCACGCGGCGCGGGTCACGCGATCCCGGCGCGAGCCGACGATGCGGCACACCAGGTAGATGACGAACGAGATCGTGGTGATGTACGGGCTGACCGGGAGGGTGCCGGCGATCGCGAGCAGGATGCCCCCCACCGCCGAGACCACACCGAACAGCGCGGCGAGCAACGGCACGGCGAGCGGCCCGGTGGAGATGCGCATGGCCGCCGCAGCCGGCGTCACGAGCAGGGCCAGCACGAGCAGCGCACCGATGATGTGCACCGCGACGGCGACGATGAGTCCGAGCAGCAGCATGAACGCGAACGAGACCCACCCCGTCGGCACACCGCGCGCGGCCGCAGACTGCGGGTCGAGCGAATCGAACGTCAGCGGGCGCCAGATGAGCAGCAGGCCGATCAGGACCACGATGCTGATGCCGACGAGCACGCCCAGCTGGCCGGACTTCACCGAGACGATCTGCCCCGTGAGCAGACTGAAGCGGTTCGCGCTTCGTCCGTTGTAGAGCGACAGGAACAGGATGCCGAGCCCCAACCCGAACGGCATCAGCACCCCGATGATCGAGTTGCGGTCCCGGGCGCGGGCGCCGAGCCATCCGATCAGGCCGGCCGCGATCATCGAGCCCACGATCGAGCCGGTCACGACGTCGAACCCGAGCAGGAGCGCCCCGGCCGCGCCGGCGAACGAGAGTTCGCTGATGCCGTGCACCGCGAACGCCATGTCGCGCTGCAGCACGAAGACGCCGATCAGGCCGCCGACGATGCCGAGCACCGCGCCCGCCCAGACCGAGTTCTGCACGAGCTCGAGAATCGCGCCGTACTGCGAGGCCCCGCCGAAGAGCGCGTCGCCGATGTCATCGAGGTTCATCCGCGCACCTCATCGTGATGGTGGTGGGAGTCGTCCGCATCCGGAGCGCCGACCACGACGAGACGCCCGCCGGCCCGCAGCACCTGCACGGGCGCGCGGTACAGCTCGCTGAGCACGCGCGAGTCGAGGACCTCCTCGGGGGTGCCGAGGGTGAACGCGCCGTTCGCGATGTAGAGGATGCGGTCGACCGCCGAGAGCACGGGGTTCACGTCGTGGGTGACCAGCAGCACTCCGGCTCCGGTGTCGCGCCGGTGCCGATCGATGAGACCCACCACCGCCTGCTGGTTGGCGAGGTCGAGGCTCGTGAGCGGTTCGTCGCAGAGCAGCAGCCGCGGATCGTCGGCGAGCGCCTGCCCCACTCGCAGTCGCTGCTGCTCGCCGCCGGAGAGAAGACCCACCGGGCGGTCGGCGAACTCGTCCGCGCCGACGGCGGCGATGAGGCTCGCGATCCGTTCGCGGTCGCGGCGCCGGGGCAGGGGCGGGCCGAAGCGGTGCCCGTTCACACCGAGGGAGACGAGGTCGCGCCCCCGCATCGAGGTGTCGCGGGGCAACGGGCGCTGCTGCGGGATGTAGCCGATGCGCCGGTTGCCCGCGCGCACGACCGGGGCGCCGAGCGCCTCAATGCTGCCGCTGCTCAACCGGTCGAGGCCGAGGATGGCGCGCAGGAGCGTCGTCTTGCCCGCGCCGCTCGGACCGAGCACGGCGACCAGCTCGCCCGGCGCGACCGTGAGGTTCAGTCCGGTCCACAGGTCACGTCCGCCGCGTCGGAGCGCGGCGGACGTGATCACGAGCGGGCTGTCGCCCGGCGTCACGATCCGAGGGCTGTCGCGATGTCCTCGATGTTCTGCTGCATCCATTGCACGTAAGTCTGGTCGTCCGGGAGCGTTTCGGAGAACTCGAGCACGGGCACGCCCGCGGTGCCGGCGGCATCGATGGTCTGCGTGGTCTCGGCGCCGGCGGCCTGCGAATTGGCGATCAGCAGCTTCACATCGCCCGAACCGATCAGGTTCAGCGCGGTGAGCAGCGTCGCGGGGGGCACATCCTGGCCCTCTTCGACGGCTTCGCTGAACTCGGACGGGGTGACGTTCTCGAGCCCCGCGGCCTCGATCATGTAGCCCGGCACCGGCTCGGTCACGAACACGCCTTCGCCCGCGTGCGCGGTCTTGATGTCGGCGAGGCTCGACTGCAGCGCCTCGAGCTTCTCGGTGAACGCCGCGGCGTTCGCCTCGAACGTGTCGGCCTGGTCGGGCAGCTGGGCAGACAGCTCCTGCGCGATGGCCGCCGTCACATTCTTGATCGTGTCCTGGTCGTACCAGACGTGCTCGTTGAAGCCTTCGATGTGGCTGTGGCCGTCGGCATCCTGAGCCTCGGCGTGGTCCTCTTCGGAGTGCGGCGACTCCTCGAGGGCCTCGGTGTCGGTGTCGCCGGCCTCACCCTCGGGCCACGCGTGCGAGTACTCGGCCGCGACGATGACCGGCGCCTCCGAGCCGCTTCCGGAGATGAGCGTGTCCATGAAGGCGTCGTATCCGCCGCCGTTCTCGATGATCAGGTTCGCCGCGCGCACCGTGATCTGGTCGGCAGGGCTCGCCTCGAACTCGTGCGGGTCCTGCGAGTTCGACGTGATGATCGGCGTCACGGTGATCGCATCCCCCGCGATCTCCTGGGCGATCTGACCGTAGACGTTGGTCGACGTCACGATCGTGAACTCGTCCGACGACGAGGGGGATGCGGATGCGCCCCCCGCGCAGCCGGCGAGGGCGAGGACGGATACGGCGGCCAGAGCGGGCGCGACGTGGAGGAGACGGCTTTTGGGCATGCGCCCATCGTACAACTACTGATAATCGTTATCAAAATCATCCGGCTGAGTTTCCGATGCAGCGAGGGAACGTGCCGATCCCGCCCGGTCGGGCGGCACCCTGTCGGGCATCATCGTGATGGGCGCCAGCATGGCCGGGGTGTTCGCCACAGCGCAGAACCTCGCGCTCATGGGAGTGGCGGATACGGATGCGGGCGCCGCATCCAACGCCATGAACCAGGTCGGCGGCGCCGTCGGCCTCGCCGTGCTGACGAACGTCTTCGTCGCGGTCGGGGGCGGAGCAGGCACCGGCGGCTACGTCGGCGTCTTCCTCGTGGCCGCCGTGGGGCTCGCTCTCGCCGCAGTCATCGCGGCGGTGCTCATCCGGGTCGACCCGGCGGACGCGCCCGCGAAGCGCGTCGCGGTCTCCGCGCACTGAACGAGAGTCCGTACCGCGGCTCCGCCGGTACGGGATGGCTCACTTATCAAGCGTTGCAACGGCCGATCCACATCGCCGTCACTCCACCCAGGTATCGCGCACTACCCAAACTATCGACGTCCTATGGCGTCGCCACCATGCTTGATCTACTTCCCTCGCCCGCCTACTCACAGAACACGGAAGACCCGCCTCACGTCCTGGTGCGCTCTACGGGCCTAATCAATACGTCATGCTCCACTCACGGTCCCGCCCGTTCACAAGCCGACGGGGCAGCGAATCAAGCGTGGCGGGCTGAAAAACGTCTACCAGTTCCCATACGCGTGATGTCCCCGACCCAGAAGCGGAGATTTCTGTCCCAAGCAGCCCTCGATGAAACGGCTCCGCAACTTCATCTTCCTGGGCGAGAAACGAGTAGAGCTCGCTGATGAAAACTGAAAGCGGAGAAGCCGACTTCGCCAAGCCGGTGACGCCGTCGGGGTGTGGGTGGTTCACCGACTGGGAGGTTTCAGCGTCCAAAAGGGTAGTCGTGACAGCATGCCGATCCACCACGAGGTTGCCCTTCAATCTTTCCGCCTCGTTCCAGATGGGTATGTACGAGGTGGTCATTTTGGACCACGCCCCGAGATCGGCGACACAGATAAGGTCGAGCGACTCACGAGGGTGGCGGGCGAACTGTCCGTCAGCGCCGGCATAGTTACTTGCAACATTCGAACGAGCGTTCTTTCCGAAAGCATGCGCGTGAGCAAGAACGCCATACCGGAAAGGTGGAGTCGCCTCCTGACGCACTGTTCCTAGACGTGGAGCGACGTGGCGTCGCACCGCCGCCGCTTCCTCCACTGCCTCTTTCAATCCGGCTGCATCCAGCGTGAGCTTAACTGAAAACGCCGCAGCAACACCCGCCGCCAGAACCTCTTCCTTTTGTCGAAGCGCTTGCGGGTATCCGGGACGAAGTATGACGATGTCCGTCTCGCGCGGTGTGTAGTGCTCAACGTCTATTTCCGGCAGTATGTACCGCCGGTACGCGACCTCATACTGCGGAGGAAGCCAACTGCTGAGGAGTTGGCCCCAGGCGTGTTCGGCGGCGTGCCCCGTCTGCTGGATTCGCTGAGACTGACGGGCCTTCGCGTGATTCTCCGCATAGCTTGCCGACATCCCGGCATCGGCGTCATCAAACCACTGTTGCAGCCGATCCATTTCACTCACAGCTCTCCTCCTTCGATGACATTGATCCATCGTCTTGCCTCCGTCGCGCGGCGCCTGTCCCGAGGAAGAGCAATTCCACTGCCGCGAACTCCGGCGGAGTGTAATCCGGACCGGTAGTTGATCCTACGAAAACACGAGGCCTGCCCGTCGGGTGGTCTGAACGAGAACTGTTCCCCCGCCACTGACAACACGTTTGAGCCGGCATGGAGCGTCTATGGCCAATGCGCGACGTGCACATCCACGCGTTCCACGGCAAAACGCTGCACCTGTACTCCAGTCGCAGCTGCTGGATGAAACAGGACCATGTTGATGCCCTCGCCTACGGAACTTCGGTAGATCACGCCGTCGAATCCGCAGTGCTTTATGAACTCGCAAAGGTGCCGGCTGGGGATGTATCCGAACGGGGCACTCTTAGGAAGTACCGGTCGAGACAACTCGTCACCGAGACGTTTAAGCAACGGGAGATCGGCGTGGACCCGGCGGAACAGCTAGCAGCAATGCCATCTCCGGATGCTGCCGTCCACTCGCGCCCGCCCATGCCGCAGGCCGGAATACGCCATGATGACTGCGAGGCCTCGGGGAGAGCGCCCGGATGGGGGAACCATGGCGGTCGAAACTGACGAACCGGTTGAGTTGGCAAGTGTTCAGTACGGCGATTTTCGAGGGACAGCAGCGGCTGACGGGCACGGTGGGCCGGTCCTTCACGAGCTCGCAAACCGCGTTGGGCTGGACCTTGACCGCTTCTGGGTCGTGGGCTTGGACATCTACAGCACCCGCCTCAATCGCAGCGGCCTGACCATTTTCGCGATCGACCGCGAAGCGACGGGCATCAGTGACTACCAGAGCATGCTGGCCTTTCATGCGCAGCATCGCGAGCTGCCAGTGACCGATTTCCTCGTTCACGACATTTCGACAGCCGAACTGGTCGAACTTGGCCTCAAGCGGTTGCACGTGCAGTTGCTTTCTCGGAGCCTTCCGGAGGGAGTACGCCTGCGTCGTACTCTTCGCGACGATTTGAACTACGCAGGCCGCTGATGCTTTCACTCGCGTCCAGTGCGTCGACCTGGGCTGACCCCGCCGTGGTCGTCCAGGCGGCGGCCGTACTCGTGGCCGCCATCGCCGCGATAGCCGTCATCTGGCAGGCCGTTCTCACGCGCCGCGCACTGAACGAAGCTGCGCGAAGTATGAAGATTGCCCAGGACTCCTTGGCTGTCGCACGGGAGGCGCAATCCCACGCATCCTTGATGAGCGTCGAAGCGTTCAAGACACGGATCGCAGCCAACGCACCGAGCGCTGACCTCGAAGCACGAATCGACACGCTGAAGTTCCTCGCCCCCAGCACCGTAGCCTCTGGGCACTCCCAGCCCTGGCCCGAGAACCATTTGTTCCACATTCGGGACGGCAGCCAGACGATCACTGCAAGAGTCATGGTGTTCTTACGCAACACCGGAAGCCGAGCGACGCGCTTCGTCCTGCATGGCAACCTTCGGCAATCCGTCTACAAACCCGGACAGGCGATGATCGAAATGGTGGGCACCGCGCCCGGAAGCCCCGACGTCCTGCTCGAGCCATCCGAAAGTGTGGAGGGCTACTGGGAAGTTACTCGGACACTCGATGAGTGGATCGCGATCTACGACGCGCGCCAGAGCGGCGAGCAAGGCTCCGAAACTGAGTTCTCCGCCTACGTTGATGACGGGCATGACACCGGTGCCGGGTACTCGTTCACGCTAAGGATGGGTGGTACCGCCGTGCGCCCTTCCTCCGCCGGCCTTCGAGAGACGTGGGTTCTCACCGGGTCATACGATTTCCCGACCGAGCCGGACGGCATCGGCATTGGTCGCCAGCCCGTGACGGCGCGCTACTGGCTGTCCAAAATGCAGGAGCAACCGCTACGCGACGGGCCGACAGAGGTGGTGCGCGGGTCACGCTGACGACACCGACCGGTCAAGCCGCGCGCGGACACGGTGCTGATCCGTATAGACGGACACAAGCGCAGGAACGGCGCGAAGTGCTTGACCGGAGACACGAGCGCGTCAACATCACCGAACCGGCGGAGCTGAGTAACTGCGCAATGGCTGCCGGCAAGGTCGGGCGCGCCATGAGGGCTCAGCCCGCGCGGTTCGGAAGGTTCGACCGACTAACAGTCACGGATTCCTCCCACGTTGAATGTCCGTCTTCTACGGGATCCACCGGAACCTCATCGATCTGGTAACCGTTCGCGATGAGCATCCACTCGACCGCCGTTAACGCGCTGTCCGGCGCGTTCGGGCCAAGGCTCACCGCTCGGATGGGCAGCTTCGGTGCCGCGCTTGCGCTGGACACACCTTCGCCCCAGCCCCTAGCCGTCATCAGCCGAAGGTGAGGACGCGGCCCCATACTGCTTGGCGTCGTCATGAGGGCCGAGCGGTGCGGTACGCCCTCTACGGTGACCCGCAACTAGCGCTCGTCTGCGAAGGACTCGTCCTTTGCGACCACCCGCACGTTGGATCGGAGGAGCTCGATGTGGCCGATGATGAGGCCAAAGGCCCAGTCCTGGTCGTCAGCGCTGTCGTTTTTCAATCGCCAATCGTCACCGAGCTCTCGAAGCAGCCGCATGGCGCGCCCGTGAGCCTCCTCTGTGGCGTAAGTGACCCGTCGCCAGTGCCGCACTCGACTGCTGCCGGGGCTGCCGTTCGGGATGACGACTCCGAGCGGAACGGACGTGTCGAGGCCGATGGCGCAGCCGATACCGCCGTCGGCATAAGTTCGCCACGCGTAAAGGTGGTCCGGCTCATCTGACGCACACACGATGAACCGAGCGTTGTCGATGAGCGTGCGCTCGTTTCGGGAGCACCCGCCCCACACCATGACATTATCGACGTTAGCGAGGAACTGGCGCGCGGTGCCGGCAACGACGGCGTACGCCGGATTTTTCGCGAGCTCGTCTAGAGCATCGCGGAACGCTTCGTCGGCCGTGGCCGTCTCGCCGACGTCGTTCTGGAACGCAACCTCCGTTGCCAGGAGGTAGTTGTTGTCGAGGATTCGGGTCAGGTTTATCGAGGCTCGTGTAATGCCAGGCAGGTTCGCCCGGCGTACGAGCTCGCCAGACATCGGCTGCGTGGTGCATAAGGGTTTTCAAGCGGTCTGGCCGCACGCGCGCCGATCGCCTCCACGCGGAGTCATGCTCGCCGGGTCCCACAATCGTTCGGGAAGCGTTGGCCAACAATGTGCACCCGAAGCAACCAAACAAGCGCACCACGACATCCCGGCGGACATCACACTCGTCTCTTCCGGCTCGCACCCGCGGGAGCGTGCCGGGCGATTATGGGGAGCACTGGACAGGTCCGAGCCGGGGGCATCCGACCCACCGGGAGCTCGGATATACCCGCACACGGATTGGATGGGTGGCAGATATGTTCGCACGCATAGCCATCGACTACGCCGGCGTGTACATCGTGGCCGCCGTGGGGCTCGCTCTCGCCGCAGTCATCGCGGCGGTGCTCATCCGGGTCGACCCGGCGGACGCGCCCGCGGAGCGCGTCGCGGTCTCCGCGCACTGAGTGGGGTTCCGCACCGGTGGTCGGCCGGGCGCCGGTGCGGACCCACTCGCTCTACGAGCAGCCTCACTCCACGAGCAGCGCGGGCTCCTCCAGCACCGAGGCGATGTCGGCGATGAACCGGGAGACGCCGTCGCCGTCGACCACGCGGTGATCGAACGACCCCGACACGGTCGTCACCCAGCGCGGGCGCACCTCGCCGTCGACGACCCACGGCTTCTGCCGTATGGCGCCGAGCGCGACGATGCCGACCTCGCCCGGATTGATGATCGGGGTGCCCGCATCCATCCCGAACACGCCGATGTTCGTGATCGTGATGGTGCCGCCGGACTGATCGGCGGGCGTCGTCTTGCCCTCCCGCGCAGTGAGCGTGAGCTTCTCGAGCGAGCGGGCCAGGTCGCGCATGTTGAGGTCCTGCGCGTCCTTGATGTTCGGCACGAGAAGGCCCCGCGGGGTGGCCGCGGCGATGCCGAGGTTCACGTAGTGGCGCACGCGGATCTGCGCGCCCTCGTCGCCGTCGATCCACGCGGCGTTGACCATCGGAGTGCGACGCACGGCCCAGATCACCGCGCGCGCCATGATCAGCAACGGCGACACCTTCACGTCGGCGAAGTCCGGCGAGGACTTCAGGCGCTTGACGAGCTCCATGGTGCGGCTGGCGTCGATGTCGCGCCACACCGAGACGTGCGGGGCCGTGTAGGCGCTGCGCACCATGCCGGATGCGGTCGCCTTGCGAACGCCGCGCACCGGGATCGACTCCTCGCGCGCGTCGTTGACCACGGCGGCCGGGGCCGGAGCCGGGGCTGCCGGTGCGGCCGTCGCGACGGAAACCGGGATGGTGGACTCCCGCTCATCGGGCCACTCGGGCGTCTCGATGTTGCGGAAGACGCTGGCCTGCGAGGCGTGGGCCACGACATCTTCGCGGGTCACTTCGCCGGCGGGGCCACTGGGGGTGACCGAGGCGAGCTCGACCCCGAGGTCGCGGGCGAGCTTGCGGATCGGGGGCTTGGCCACGACGCCGACGGATGCGGCAACCGGCCGCTCCGCGGGCTTCCTCCGCCGCGACGACACCTGGCCGGCCGAGCCGTAGCCGACGAGCACCGACCCGCCCTCGTCTGCAGCGGGGGCCGCGGCGGGCGCGGGGACGACGGCCGCGGGGGCCGCAGCATCCGCGATCGTGATGATCGGCGCGCCCACGTCGACCGTCTTGCCCTCCTCTACGAGCAGGTCGCCGACGACGCCCGCGTACGGCGAAGGGAGCTCGACGAGCGACTTGGCGGTTTCGATCTCGACGAGCACGTCGTTCACGGCCACCTGATCGCCGGGGGCGACGCGCCAGGTGACGATCTCGGCCTCGGTGAGGCCTTCACCGACGTCGGGCAGGTGGAAGGTCTGGTCGCTCATGCGAGCTCCTTTCGCCGGGAGCCCCGACCGCGAGACGGGATCTTCGCGCCGAGACAGGGGGGTAACCCCACCGTCTCGGCGTCCAGATCCAGTCTCGCGGTCATGGGCGGGCGGATCAGTAGGTCAGGGCGCGGTCGACGGCTTCGAGGATGCGGTCGGCATCGGGCAGGTACTGCCCCTCGAGTCGTGCGGGCGGGAAGGGGGTGTCGAAGCCCGACACCCGGAGGACCGGGGCTTCGAGGGAGTAGAACGCGCGCTCGGCGACGGTCGCGGCGACCTCGGAACCCAGCGAGGTGAACCCGGGCGCCTCCTGCGCGTAGACCATGCGGCCGGTGCGGCGGACGGACTCGAGGATCGGACCATAGTCGACCGGCGACAGCGACCGGAGGTCGACGACCTCGATCGACACGCCCTCGGACTCGGCCAGCGCCGCGGCCTGCAGCATCGTCGACACCATCGCGCCGTGACCGACGAGCGTCACGTCGGTGCCGCGACGCACCACGCGCGACGCGTGCAGCGGCAGGGCGCGGGCCGATAGATCGACCTCGCCCTTGGGCCAGTACCGGCTCTTCGGCTCGAGGAAGACGACCGGGTCGTCGGACGCGATCGCATCCTGGATCATCCAGTAGGCGTCGTTCGGGGTCGACGGGCTCACAACCCGTAGGCCCGCGGTGTGCGTGAAGTACGCCTCCGGGCTCTCCTGGTGGTGCTCGACCGCGCCGATGTGTCCGCCGTACGGGATGCGGATGACGACGGGCATGCGCAGCGCGCCCTCGTGCCGGTTGGTGAGCTTCGCGAGCTGCGTGGTGATCTGGTCGAAGCCGGGGAAGACGAACCCGTCGAACTGGATCTCGCACACCGGGCGGAAACCGGCCATCGCCAGGCCGATCGCCGTGCCGATGATGCCGGATTCGGCCAGCGGAGTGTCGATCACGCGACGCGGGCCGAACTCGGCCTGCAGGCCCTCGGTCACGCGGAAGACGCCACCGAGCGGGCCGATGTCCTCACCCATGAGCAGCACGTGGTCGTCGGCGGCGAGCGCGGCGCGGAGCCCGGCGTTCATCGCCTTGCTCAGCGGCATGGTGGAGATGTCGGTCATGCCCGGCCCTCCTCGAACGACGCTTCGTAGTCGGCCAGCCACTGCTTCTGCTCCGCGACCAGCGGGTGCTCCTCGCTGTAGACGTGGTCGAAGATGACGTCGGACGGGATGGACTCGAGGGCGACGGTGCGCGCCCGGGCGTCCTCGGCGACGGCTGCGCCCTCCGCATCCACGTCGGCGAAGAACTCGTCGCTCGCGCCGCGGCCGCGCAGGAACGCCCGCATCCGCTCAATCGGGTCGCGCAGCGCCCAGGACTGTTCCTCTTCGGACGTGCGGTACTTGGTGGGGTCATCGCTGGTCGTGTGCGCGCCCATCCGGTAGGTCGTCGCCTCGATCGCGCGCGGCCCGCCGCCGGCCCGCGCCTCATCGAGCGCCCGGCGTGTGACGGCGTAACTGGCGAGCACGTCGTTTCCGTCGACGTGGATGCTGGGCATGCCGTATCCGGCGGCCCGCAGGTGCAGCGGCCCGCGCGATTGGGTGCGCACCGGCACCGAGATCGCCCACTGGTTGTTCTGCAGGAAGAACACCTCGGGCGTCTGGAAACTGGCGGCGAACACCATCGCCTCGTGCACGTCGCCCTGGCTGGATGCCCCGTCGCCGTAGTAGACGATGACGGCCTCGTCGCGTTCCGGGTCGCCGGACCCGCTCTTGCCGTCGAGGGAGAGGCCCATCGCGAAACCGGTCGCGTGCAGCGTCTGCGATCCGAGCACGAGCGTGTAGAGGTGCGTGTTGCCGTTCTTCGGGTCGTAGGGGTTCCACCCGCCGTGGGTGAGTCCCTTCATGAGCCGGATGATGTCGATCGGATCGACGCCGCGGATGGTGGCGACCACGTGCTCGCGATACGAGGGGAACAGGTGGTCCTGCGCGCGGGCGGCGCGGGCGGAGCCGACCTGCGCGGCCTCTTGGCCGTAGCTCGGCGGCCACAGGGCGAGCTGCCCCTGCCGCTGCAGGTTGGTCGCCTGGCGGTCGAAGGCCCGGATCACCGCCATGTCGCGGTAGAAGGTCTCGAGTTCTGCGTCGCTCAGGGCCGCGATCGCCTCGAGGTACGGCTCTGCGGCGGGGGTGGGGGCGAAGGATCCGTCGGCCGCGATGACCCGCACGAGGTGCGGATCGTCGGAGTTCGAGGCGTCGTGGGTCACCGTGTCGGGTGCAGTCACAGCGTCTACGCTATCCGCCGTGCCGGGTGGCCCTCTGGAAGGTGCTGCACAACGGATGCGGCGATTCGTAGGACGGTCTCCACAGACTCCTCCTCACCGATCGACACCCGCAGGCCGTCGCCGGCGAAGGCACGCACGATGATTCCGGCGGCTTCGAACGCCTCCGCCGCCTCCGCCGAATCGACTCCCGTCGCCAGCCACACGAAGTTGCCCTGCGCGTCGGGCACCTGCCAGCCCGCCTCCCGGAGTCCGTCGGCGATCCGGTCGCGGCGCACGGCGATCTGCCGCACGCGCTCGCGCAGTTCGTCCTCGGCGTCGAGGCTGGCGAGGGCGGCGTTCTCGGCCTGCGCCGTCACCGACAGCGGGATCGCCGTCGCGCGCGCGGCGTCGAGCACCCGGCGGTGCCCGACCGCGTAGCCGATGCGGAGCCCCGCCAGGCCGTACGCCTTGGAGAAGGTGCGGAGCGCGACGACGTTCGGGCGCACGACACCGAGCTCGCGGAGTCCGTCGACCGCATCCGGTGCCGTGACGAATTCGGCGTAGGCCTCGTCGAGGATCACGAGCACGTCGCTCGGCACCGCGTCGAGGAACGCGTCGAACTCGCTCTGCGTCACGACCGGGCCGGTCGGGTTGTTCGGGCTGCAGACGACCACCGCGCGGGTGCTGTCGGTGACGGCCGCGGCCATCGCCGACAGATCGTGCCGTCCGTCGGAGGTAAGGGGAACCTCGACGCGATCGGCGCCGGTCACGGTCACGAGATTCGGGTACGCCTCGAACGAGCGCCACGCGTACACGATCTGGTCGCCGGGTCCGGCGACCGAGAGCATGAGCTGCGACAGGATCGACACGCTGCCCGCCGCGATGTGCACTTCGTCGATCGTCACCCCGAACCGGGCGGCGAGGCGTTCGCGCAGGCGGGTGGCCGTCGCATCCGGATACCTGTTCACCGACACGGCCTGATGCATCGCGTCGATGACGCCGGGCAGCGGATCGAAGGGGTTCTCGTTGCTCGAGAGCTTGAAGGCGTCGGCGCCGGCCTGGCGTCCCTGGCGGTAAACCGGCAGGGCGGCGATCTCGGGGCGGACGCGGACGGGAATCGGATCGCTCACGACCCCGAGTCTAAGAGCGCACCCATTCCCGCGCGCTCATGCGCCCCGGTTGCCGGCCGAATGCGCCTGCGGGGGACGGATGCGGCGTGCCACACTGACCGCATGGGCTTCCTCATCCGCGTCGTCGTCAACGCGTTCTCGATCTGGGTCGTCACCCTCATCCCCGCGCTCGGAGTCAGCGTCATCGCCTTCGCCCCCGGCGAGACGCTGCAGCTCGTGATCTCCCTGCTCGTGATCGCTGCGATCTTCGCGCTCGTGAACACCATCGTCGGCACGGTCGTGAAGGTGCTCACCTTCCCGCTCTACGTGCTGACCCTCGGTCTGTTCTCGCTGGTCGTCAACGGGTTCCTGCTGTGGCTGACGAGCTGGATCACCGAGTTCTGGGCCTGGGGCCTGCGCGTCGAGAGCTTCTGGTGGGGTGTGATCGCCGCGCTGTTGATCAGCCTCATGAACTGGATCTTCGGCGTCATCCTGCGCCCCAAGCGTCGCGAGGACTGACGCTCACGGCCGGTTCCGGGTGCTCGATTGCGGGTAGAACGATCCGCGGTCGGTGTCGCGTTCGGCGCCGTACTCCCGCACCTCGACGAGTTCGGCGTCCGCGAGTTCACTGAGCCGGTCGTGCAGGGCGATCACCCGGGGATCACCGGATGCATCCGCCGCCTCGGCCGTCTGCACGTACGTCTCCAGGTGGTGCGCGGGAAGGGTGAGATCGTGCAGGCCGCCCGTCTCATCCACCGTGCGCTCGACCAGGAAGCTCTGCTCCGCCCCGACGCGATCGGGGTGCCCGACCGCGAGCGACGCGACCGGATCGTCGGTATGCCGCACCTGCACGCTGAGGGTGTCGGCGCCCACATCGACGGAGGTCGGCGAGCCGAACGTGCCCACCACCTGCATGTCGTACACACCCGTCTGCGCGAGTTGGCCGACGCTCATGCCGCCCTGCGAGTGCCCCCATCCGAGCACCTCGTCGCCGGGTTCCGCCCCCGCCTCGACGAGCGCGGCCTCGACCGTGGCGAGAGCGTCGGAGCGATGCCCGGTGAAGGACTGCACGTTCGAGGTCATGTCCCACGGGTCGGCGCCGCTCATCGAGCGCGTGCCGGTGACGTACACCGCGAAGGTGCGGCCGCCGCCCGCACGCACATACTGCTCGATCCGCACCCGGGCGTCTCCGGATGCGGGGATCCGCGCCGCCGCATCCGCCAGCGTCCGCGGGGCCGTCGCGTTCTGCGACACCGGCAGGGGCACGAGGTTCGCCGCCGTTCCGCCGGGAGCGACCCTCGTGCCCGCCGCGACCGTTCCCTGGCCGCTCGAGCGCACCTGGGCGAGCGCCATCCCGATCAGGCTGACCACCGGCACGCCCACGACCCACAGGGGCAACCCGCCCCAGAACGCGTCGAGAACAGGTCCGTCGCCGGCGGCTCGCGCGGCGTCGAGCGCGGCGTCGGCGGTGGCGACCGCATCCGGATGCTGCGCCTCGAACGTGTCGATGGCGCGCTGCGCATCGGCGGCGCCGGCCTCATCCCCGGCAGCGATCGCCACGTCGTACGCGACGCGCAGCTCGACCAGGGTGTAGGTCGCGGATGCGGCGCGGAGTGCGCCGGCGAGTTCGTCGGCGCGACCACCGGTCTCCGACAGCCGTGACGCCACGAGCGCCGGACTGGTCGGGATCCCGAGGAACAGCGCCGGGATCCGGTGCTCGCAGAGCACAAACTGGGTCGCCGCGTTATGCAACTCGTCGGCGGCCGACGCGAGCACGGCGGCGGCCGCATCCAAGGCCGCCGTGTCGACCGCGATGCCCCCGCCCGACGAGATCGTGATCGCATCGCCCATTAGCCCGGCCAACCGCGCTGCACGAGGCGGGTATTCGCCGCCTCGAGCTGCTGATCGAAGGCCTCGATGGCCTCCTCCCGCAGCGCGAGGTCGCGTAACCACGCGTCGAGGTCGTGTTCGAACGCGACCATCGCCGGAGACGCCCACTTCGTCGCCGCCGCGAGCCCGGTGGTCAGCGTGCGCGCCGCCACGAGGTGGTGACGCGCGACCGCGACATAACCGCGGGCAGCGGCGACGTCCGCGATGAAGTTCGCCGTCGTGGTCGGATCGGGTACCCAGGACATGAGTCGAGCGTGCCTGCGCTGCGCGTCCGGCGGGGGCGTCCGCATCCGACTTCGGGATCGATCCAGCGTGCGACCGTGCTGTGCAGGAGGAGTGGGGACCAGAATGGAGGCATGACCGAACCCGCGCCCTTCCGCGTCGTGTTCGTGTGCACGGGCAACATCTGTCGCTCACCGATGGCCGAGGTGGTCTTCCGGTGGTTCGCCGATTCGGTGGGCCTCGGCGACCGCGTGGTCTCCACGAGCGCCGGCACCGGCGATTGGCACGTCGGCGAACCGGCGGATCCTCGCACCACGGCGGCACTCGAACGCCACGGGTACGACGGCACGCGGCACCGCGCGAAGCAGTTCAGCTACGCCGACTTCGACCGGAACGACCTCGTCGTCGCGCTCGATCGCTCCCACGAACGCAACCTGCGGGCGTGGGCGCGGTCCGAAGCCGACGGCGACAAGGTGGCGCTGCTGCTGTCGTTCGACTCATCCGTCGACGAGGTGCAGGACGTTCCCGACCCGTACTACGCGGGCGACGAGGCGTTCGATGAGGTCCTCGGTATGATCGAGAACGCGTGCCGGGCGCTCTTCCGGCAACTCGAACCCGCCATTCGCTCCGCCGGGTAGGCCGCGAAGCGGGCGCCGCATCCGACCGACGGAGTACCGTGTCGTCTTTCCCCGTTCAGCCGCTCAGCCCGCTCGATGGCCGGTACCGCTCCGCGGTCTCCGCTCTCGGCGATTTTCTCTCGGAGGCAGGGCTCAACCGGGCCCGCGTCGAGGTCGAAGTCGAGTGGCTCATCGCCCTCACCGACCGTGAACTGTTCGGAACGCAGCCGCTGACGCACGACGAGAAGCAGAACCTGCGTCAGCTCTACCGCGACTTCGGCCAGGACGAGATCGACTGGCTCGCCGAACGCGAGGCCGTGACGCGTCACGACGTGAAGGCCGTGGAGTATCTCGTCCGCGACCGGCTCGACGCCCTGGGCCTCACCCGCATCGCCGAGCTGACGCACTTCGCGTGCACGAGCGAAGACATCAACTCCACCGCGTACGCCCTGACGGTGCAGCGCGCGGTGACCCGGGTGTGGCTGCCGAAGCTGCAGGAGGTCACGGCGCGCCTCGACGGCGTCGCCCACGAGACGAAGGATGCGGCGATGCTGGCCCGCACGCACGGCCAGCCCGCGACCCCGACCACCATGGGCAAGGAGCTCGCCGTCTTCGTGTGGCGCCTGCAGCGCGTGCTCGCGCAGCTCGAGTCGTCGGAGTATCTCGCGAAGTTCTCGGGGGCCACGGGCACCTGGTCGGCGCACCTGGCCGCGGAGCCGGATGCGGACTGGATCGAGATCTCGCGCACCTTCATCGAAGGACTCGGCCTCGGTTTCAACGAGCTGACCACGCAGATCGAGTCGCACGACTGGCAGGTCGAGTTGTACGACCGCGCACGGCACGCCGGCGGCATCCTGCACAACCTCGCCACCGACATCTGGACGTACATCTCGCTCGGTTACTTCTCGCAGATCCCGGTCGCGGGGGCGACGGGGTCGTCGACGATGCCGCACAAGATCAACCCCATCCGGTTCGAGAACGCCGAGGCGAACCTGGAGCTCGCGGGCGGCCTGTTCGCCACGCTCGGCTCGACGCTGGTCACCTCGCGGATGCAGCGCGACCTGACCGACTCGACGACGCAGCGCAACATCGGCGTCGCGTTCGGTCACTCGCTGCTCGCGCTCGACAACCTGCTGCGCGGCCTCGGCGAGATCTCGCTCGCTCGTGACGTGCTGCTGGCCGACCTCGACGTGAACTGGGAGGTGCTCGCCGAGGCCATCCAGACCGTCGTGCGCGCCGAGGTCGTCGCCGGTCGGTCGCAGATCACCGATCCGTACGCGCTCCTCAAAGAGCTGACGCGCGGCCGACGGGTGGGCGCCGCGGAGCTCGCGGAGTTCGTTCGCGGCCTCGACATCGGCGACGCCGCGAAGGAGCGCCTGCTCGCCCTGACCCCCGCCACCTACGTCGGCCTCGCCGAGGCCCTGGTCACCCCCCGCGACTGATCTCGCGCGCTCGCGGTGGCCCCCCCCTCATCGGGCCGCTCTGACCGCGAGACTGCAGTGGCGCGGCGAGACGTCTGCGCAGAGCTGCTGTCTCGCCGCCCGACTGCAGTCTCGCGGGGTTCGCGGGCACCGGCGGGCGCGCGGGGGCGCCGGTCAGCGCGGGAAGCGCTCGGCGTGCGCGACGGCCTGGGCGAGGGCGGATGCGGGCGGATGCGGTGCCCCGGGGAACGGCGTCACCACGGCCTCACCGTCGATGAGCTTCCAGGAGCCGACCGCCCGACCCCGCAGCATGACCGTCGGCACGGCGATGCCGTTCGATGACATCAGGAGCGAGGTGTGCACCGCATCCGCCGACAGGCTGCGGTCACGGTAGCCGAGCAGCAGTTCGTCGAACGCCGGAAGAAGAAGCACGTCGGGCGGCTCCGGGAGCTCCGCATCGAGGGCGTGGGGCGCGACCCACCACGGCGCGCCGTCCACCTCCACGACCGCCGCACGACCGCACTCCGCGGCGCGAGCGAAGGCCCGGCGGGCGTCGCCGAGCGTGAGCTTCGTCCACCACGCGAGGTCGGCGGGCGTGGCCGGGCCGTGGCCTGCCAGGTACCGGGCAGCGAGCTCGATGAGCGCGTCGTCGCCCTCCAACTGCCGCGGGCGCGTGATCCACTCGTCGGCGAGAACCAGCGCCGCATCCCTCGCCCCGAGGGGCGGCCCGAACACGAGCGTGCCGGTCTGGCAGAGCCACCACACCGCGTGGTACGACCAGCCGGGCCGCATCTCGATGCCCTCCTCGACGAAGGCGGCGAACAGTTCGGCGCGGGGCAGCTGCGTGCCGCCCGACAGCCGCTCGATCGCGATCCGGCGCATCCGCTCGAGGATGTCGAGCGGAAAACCCAGCTGCTCGCGGCGCCGCGCCGCATCCGCGAGCAGCCGCGGCGTGAGCAGCTGCTGCATCCATCCGATGTCTTCGGCGGGCACCAGGTGCACGGTGGCGCGCATGGGCCACGAACGCACGACCTCACCTCGGCGCTGCGCCGCGCGAACGTCGGCGACGCTCGCCCCCGGCGCACGGACCCCGAGCGCCCACGACGCGGCGACCGGATCCTGGCCCTGCACCGCGAGCATGTGCCGCGCCACCCCGGCGATGTCGGGTGGTGTTCCGGATGCCTCCGGAGCGGATGCGGCGAGCAACTGCGAAGCCATCCGCATCCGCAGCAGGTCGTCCCGAGACGCCGGTGCGTTCATCGTCACCCTCCGCTCGCTGCGCGCCGCTCCCCGCGCGCCCCTCGATCCTCCCACCCCGCCCCGCCGGTTCCCCTCCCGCCCCCCTCCCGACCGCGAGACGGGATCTTCGCGCCGAGACAGTGGGGTTACCCCTACGTCTCGGCGCCCAGATCCCGTCTCGCGGAAACGCGGCGCCGGGCGCCCGCGGTAGGTCAATCCGGAGGAAGGGTCAAGAGGGGCCCCGGGAAGAGACCGCTGGGTAGCGTGCGACGCATGGCTGACAACATGTACACCGCACAGGACCCCACCACCCAGTACCCGCGTCCGCCGTTCCCCCCGCAGCAGCAGGACGGACCCGGCGACATCCACAAGATGGACCCCGCCCCCGACCACGGCGAGCAGAGCTACGTCGGCAACAACCGTCTGCCGGGACGGAAGGCCCTCATCACCGGCGCCGACTCCGGCATCGGTCGCGCCGTCGCGATCGCCTATGCGCGCGAGGGCGCCGACGTCGCACTCAGCTACCTTCCGGAGGAGCAGGCGCAGGCCGAGGAGGTCGCCGAGCTCGTGCGCGCGGCCGGCCGTACCGCGGTGCTGCTGCCCGGCGACATCCAGAACGAGGCGATGAACCAGGAGCTCGTGGAGAAGACGGTCGCCGAGCTCGGCGGCCTCGACATCCTGGTGATCAACGCGGGCACGATGCCGACCGTCGACAGCATCGACGACTTCCGGACCGAGACGCTCGACCATGTACTCAAGGCCAACATCTACCCGCTCTTCTGGTTGACCAAGGCAGCCTCGCCGCACCTGAAGCCCGGCGCGTCGATCATCACGACCTCGAGCGTGCAGGGATTCCAGCCCTCGCCGTCGCTCGCCGAGTACGCCGTCTCGAAGGCCGGTATCGCCAACTGGACGCGCGCGATGTCGCAGCAGCTCATCGAGCGCGGCATCCGCGTGAACGGCGTCGCGCCCGGACCCATCTGGACCCCGCTGCAGCCGGCGTTCGTGCCGAACGAGAAGATCGAGGAGTTCGGTTCGCAGACGCCGATCGGCCGCGCCGGTCAGCCCGCCGAACTCGCCCCACCGTTCGTCTTCCTCGCCTCGCAGGAGTCGAGCTACGTCGTGGGCGAGACCATCGCCGTGACCGGCGGGATGCCGGTGCACTGAGCACCCTTCTCATCACGGAGTGCCCCGGTCTCGGCCGGGGCACTCCGCCTGTCCGGCAGCTGCCGGAGCGCAAGAGGCCGCATCCGGATGCCGACCGGGCGCCGTCTAGGGTGGTGACGCAGAGGAGACCGATATGACAGGACAGAACCCGTACCCCGTGGCGCGCCGCCAGTCCGGCGACGCCTTCCCCGGCTGGACGTGGGGACTGCTCCTCGTGCCCGCCGCGATCGGGCTCACGGCTCTTGGCGTGTTCTTCCTCACATCGCTCGGCACCGGGATGGGCATCCTGATCGGCGTGGCGTTGATCGGATGGGCGGCATCGCTGGCAATGCCGTTCTTCGTCATCGCTTGGTATGCCGCGCAGGCCGCCTGGAAAGTTCCGCGTGAACGGCAGGGACGCACCTTTACGGCGCCCTCGGACAACCTGCGCCGTATCGCGTTCCAGATGCGTTGGAGCATCGGCGCCCGCGGATTCATGTTCTCCCCCGCCGGCTACGGCGGCCCCGACCTGCCGATGCTCGTCGCGGGATACGTCGTGCACTTCATCGGGATCGGGGTCCTCATCCTCGCGGGCGTCATCGCCGCGCTCGTCGGACTCGCGTCACGCTGAGAGCGGAGCCCGCCCCGCCATCGGGGAGCACGCGATTCCGGATGCCGATACATCGGCGACCCGCAGATTGCGTCAGGCGGTCGGCGGAGACTCGGAGTCGGATGCGTCGGGCTCGCCCGAGGCGGCAGCATCCGGCTTCTTCGGCAACAGCACGGGGCCATCGATGCCCTTGGTCATCTGCACGGGGTCGACCGCGAGCACCAGCAGGGCGATGACGACGAGCGTCACGATGAAGGTGATGCCGGCGACGATGCCGCCGACGACCAGCGCGTGCCCGGACTGACCCGGAGCGCGGTTCTGGAAGAAGCCCATCGAGATGAGGGTCACGATGCCGGCGAAAGCGGCGGCGACGAACGCCAGGCCGAGCAGCTGCACCGGCTTCATCAGGTCACGTCGGGTCGGCTTGTCGGTCATGAGGCAACCTCCGTTACCGATGTCTCACGGCGGGGCGAGAACGCCGCGATCGCGAGGTAGACGCCGACGATAGCGGCGTAGGCGCCGAACAGACCGACGCCGATCGTGATGCCGGTCAGCGTGAACGACTGCGCGGCCTCATCGATGTAGTAGTCCAGCGCATACTGCGTCGGCACGAGGAGGAGCCCGAGACCGAGGAGCACGCCCACGACACCGACCGTCAGCTCGTCATTCGCCTGCGAGCGCAGCGCTGACCCGCGGGCCGAGCCGCGCCGGGCGCGGAAGCCGGCGATCCCCTCGACGAGTCCGGTGAGGAGCGCCCACGAGACGACCACTCCGAAGAACACCTCGGTGGTGCGGAACGCGGGGATCCCCGACGCCATCCCGGCGAGCGCCGTCAGCACGCCGAGCGTGAGCACCAGCGCACGCTGCCCCGCGGGAAAGACGAGCCACGCCGAGATCAGCAGCACGAGCGCGGTCGCGATCGCGAATCCGCTGAACACCGACAGACCGACGGATGCGGAATGGTCGGGCGAGAACGTGATCATCACGGCCGCGACCACCGCGAAGAGCGCGCGCGCCAGTTGCACGTGGCGCGGCTGGAATGCGCGCTCTGGGGTGCGGTCGGGCATGGCGGAACTCGTCGGGGTCTGCGAAACGGGAGGGAAGATGGCTCCAGTCTAAGTCGTGCAACCTCCGCCGATGCCGGACGCGACCTCAGGCCCGGTCGTGGAGGAGGAGCATGATCCACCAGCTCCGGAGCGACGACGGGTCGGCGCCGCCGTCGCCCGCATGCGGCGCTCAGTAGGCTGACACCGTGACCGAGCCCGCCATCCGACAGCGCGACGCGGAACGCACCCGCGCAGAGCTGCTCGACGTCGCGACCCGCACTTTCGCCGAGTCGGGCTTCTCCGGCACCCGGGTCGACGAGATCGCCGCCCGGACGCGAACGACGAAGCGGATGATCTACTACTACTTCGGGGGCAAAGAGGGGCTGTATCTCGCCGTCCTGGAGCGGGCCTACCGCGGCATTCGCGAGGCCGAGCAGTCGCTGCACGTCGGCGACCTGCCGCCGATCGAAGCCCTCCGCCGGATCGCCGAACTCACGTACGACCACCATCTCGCGCACACCGACTTCATCCGGCTCGTGTCGATCGAGAACATCCACCGCGGCGACTTCATCCACAAACTCGAGTCGCTGCGCACCCTCAACGCACCCGCGCTCGGTGTGCTCGATGTGGCGCTCACCCGGGGTCGCGAAGACGGCGTCTTCCGAGACGACGTGGACGCGCTCGACGTGCACCTGGTGATCAGCTCGTACTGCTTCTTCCAGGTCGCCAACCAGTACACCTTCGGGTACCTGTTCGACCGCGACCTGCTCGACCCGTCGCGCCGCGACCACCTGCGCGCCATGATCGGCGACGTCGTCGTGGCGTGGATGACGTCGGAGTCGGTGCGCCCGTGAGCGTCGACGCGAACGTGCCCGCGGAGCGCCGCATCCACGTTTCCGCCGCCGTCATCACCGACGACAGCGGCCGCCTTCTGCTGGTGCGCAAGCGCGGCACCACGGCGTTCATGCAGCCGGGTGGCAAGCCCGACCCGGGCGAGACCGCGGCGCAGACCCTCGTCCGCGAACTCGACGAGGAGATCGGCATCCGTCCGCCCGCGTCGGCCATCACCTCGCTCGGCACGTTCACGGCGCCCGCAGCGAACGAACCCGGGCACCTCGTCGTCGCGGACGTCTTCCGGGTCGAGATCGGCGCCGCGGTTCCGGTGATCGCGGCCGAGATCGCCGAGTCGCGCTGGGTCACACGGGCGGATGCCGACGAGATCGAGATCGCCCCGCTCGCCCTCGCCTACTTCCTTCCCGAGGTCACCACGCGCCCGGCTGGTAGTCCTTGAGGAAGACCCCGAAGAGGTCTTCGCCGGCCTCGCCGCGCACGATCGGGTCGTAGACACGGGCCGCGCCGTCGACGAGATCGAGCGGAGCGTGGAAGCCCTCTTCGGCGAGACGCACCTTCGTGAAGTGCGGGCGTTCGTCGGTGATCCACCCCGTGTCGACGGCGGTCATCAGGATGCCGTCAGACTCGAACATCTCGCGAGCGCTCGTGCGGGTGAGCATGTTGAGCGCCGCTTTGGCCATGTTCGTGTGCGGGTGGCCGGGGCCCTTGTAGCCGCGCCCGAACACGCCTTCCATCGCCGACACGTTCACGACGTACGTGCGGCGTGCCGGCGAGGCGGCCATCGAGGCACGGAGTCCGCGGATGAGGAGGAACGGGGCCGTCGTGTTCGCCAGCTGCACCTCCAGCATCTCCAGCGGGTCGACCTGGTCGACGTGCTGGGTCCAGCTGTTGATGTGGTCCTCGTCGGGCACGAGCCCACCCGCGTCGATCGCGGTTCCCGCGGCGAGTCGCTCGAGGGATGACGAACCGGCCGTCATCGCTTCAGCGGTGAGTTCGTCGGCCGTCCGCGCGGCGGAGGCGAGAATCGGGTGGGCGGAGACGGACTGCGCGAGCGCCAGCGGGTGCGCGTCGTTCGTGTGCCCGAAGGTGAGCAGCTCCGGCAGCGGTCCGTCCGGAAGCGGCGCGAGCTCCGCGTCGACGAGCGGCTTGTACGCCCCCTGGGATCGACGAACGGTCTGCGCCGCGTTGTTGATCAGGATGTCGAGGGGCCCGGCGGCGGCGACCGACTCGGCGAGCGCGATGACCTGGGCCGGGTCGCGCAGGTCGATGCCGACGACCTTCAGCCGGTGCAGCCAGTCCGCCGAGTCCGGGAGCGCGGCGAACCGACGGACCGCGTCACGGGGGAAGCGCGTCGTGATGGTCGTGTGGGCCCCGTCGCGCAGCAGCCGCAGCGCGATGTACATGCCGATCTTCGCGCGGCCACCGGTGAGAAGTGCGCGGCGTCCGGTGAGGTCGGTGCGTGCATCGCGCTTCTCGTGACTCATCGCGGCGCAGTCCGGGCAGAGCTGGTGATAGAACGCATCCACCGTCGTGTACGGCTTCTTGCAGATGTAACAGGCCCGCGGCTTGAGTAGTTCGCCGGCGGTCGGCGCGGCGATCCGCACCGCGAGCGGGATGCCGCGCGTCTCATCGTCGATGCGATCGGAGGCCCCGGTGGCGGTCGCGGCGACGACGGCCCGATCCGCCTCGGCGATGCGGTCGCGCTTGTCGCGGCGGCCCTGCAGCTTGACCGCTTTGTACAACTTGCCGGTCGCGTGCCGCAGCGTCACGTAGTCGGGGTCGTCCTTCTCGAGCGCCTCGGCGGCGGCCAGCACGCGAAGGGCGGTGGCGAGGTCGTCGGGGTCGATCGACGGCCCGTCGGTGGCAGCGGGATCGGAGGAGGGCACACGAGAGTTTATCCGCGCATCGCGGGATCATCCTCCGGGCGGATGCGGGTAGTCGCTTGCAGGCACCGACTTCGATACCCTGCCCCCATCGACGCGAATCCGACACTCTTCGTGGGCCGGTCCGATGACCTCGAGACTCTCGGCACACTCCTCCGTGCTGCCCAAAGCGGGAATGCGTCCGCTCTCGTCATCGTAGGCAACCCGGGGATCGGCAAGACAGCACTTCTCGATGAATTTCTCACGCGGCGCGAGACACGCGACTCGAGAGTCCTTCGGCTGACCGGCTTCTCCACCGAAGCAGACCTCCCTTACGCCGCCATCGATCTTCTCCTCCGTGATCTGCAGAACGATCTCTCGACTCTTCCTCTCGACCTGCGACACGCACTCGAGGTGGCCACAGGACGCGCGGGCGGCCCGCCACCAGACCGATATCAGGTCGGCGCCGCAGTTCTCACGCTCCTCGCGTCGGCGCCCCGTCCGGTGGTGTGCGTTGTCGACGATGCTCACCTGCTTGACCCGGCGTCGCTCGCCGCCCTCGCGTTCGTCGCGCGTCGTCTCACTGCGGAATCCGCATTCATTGTGTTCGCATCGCGTCCGACTCCGACGACCCTGGAGATGCTCGCCGGAATCGCGGTGCACCGTTTGGATGGGTTGGATGCGCTATCGGCCGTCGCACTCCTGAACGCTCGTTCTCCGCGGCAGTTCGATCCCCACCTCGCAGTGAGGGTCGCCGCGCAATTGGATGGCCACCCCCTCGCGATTACCGACCTCGCGTCACACGCGGATGCGGAGCGGCTCGCGCTTCGCGCCCTGTCGCTGGAGCCACTTCCGCCCGGCGCACTCCTCGAGGACTTCTACCTCCAGCAAGTCCGAGAGCTTCCTGCGAGCGCCGTCGCCTTCGCCCTGCTCGCCGCCACCGATACGACCGGTGCCGCGGACGTCGTTCGGCAGGCGGCGGACGAGCGGAGACTCCCTCCCGACGCATCGACCCCGCTCGAGAACGCGAAGCTGCTCGAAGTCGGAGTGCGAATGCGGTTCCGCCACCAGCTGATCCGCTCTGCCGTGTACAACGGCGCCTCGTCGGCCGATCGGCGCAAGGCACATATCGCTCTCGAGGGGGCATCCCACGCCCAGGGCTTCGTCACGGCTGCGGCCATGCATGCCTCGGCGGTCGCCGTCGCGCCAGACATCCCACTGGCCGCACGGCTGGCCGCGCTCGCAGATGCCGCCGGCGGGCGGGGAGCCCTCCTTGCTCAGGCGGGACTTCTGGCACGCTCCGCAGAGCTGACGCCCGTCGGTGTCTCACATGACGAGCATCAAATCGCCGCAGTGGAAGCCGCCCTCGGCGCAGGAGCCGCGCTGCTCGCCCGCGAGATGTTGGACGCCCTCGACTTCGAAGCCCTGACCCCGGAGCACCGGGGTCGCGCGCTTTCCGCGCGCGCATTCGTCGCGCTGTTCATTGCAGATGCCGATAGCGTTCCGCTCGTCGCCTCGATGTTCGCGCGCGCTGCCGACGCGTTTCGTCCGGTCTCTGCCGTCGCCGAGCAGCACGCCCTGATCAACGCGTACTCGTACGTGTGGACGACAGAACGACGTACCACCGGCATCGAGCTCACAGATTTCGGCGAGCGATTGCAGACGGGAGCCGACTCAGCGCCTGGACCGCACGCCGAGATCCTTCGCGGGCTCGCGGCCCACATCCTCGGTCCGATTCCGGACTCTCTGCCGCCGATGCGCGAGACTATGCGCGTCATCGACGAGCTCGATGACGACGCGTTCTTCGAGGTGGGCGCCAGCGCCGTGCCCCTCGGAATGGCTCTCGCCGACCCGCACGCCGCGCTCGATGTCACCCGCCGCCTGGTCGACATCGCGCGTGCGCGCGGAGCATTGCAAGCGTTGGATTCTTCGCTGTGGATGCAATCCACGATCCATGTCCAACTCCTCGACATCGCCGCAGCCGGACACGCTCTCGAGAACATCCGTGAGCTCCGGCGAGCGATCGGCTATCCCGCAGAGCACGTGGTCAACGCGGCGCACCTGGCGCTCGCGGGCGCCCCGCGCGGGGCGGTCGATACCGCCGGAGACGCAGCGCGCGACAGCGGTTTTACCGGAGCGTGGACGGTGGCGCAGCGCGGTCTCGGGTGCCGCCTCGTCGCCGAAGGCGAGTACCGAGAGGCCTACCTTCTGCTGCGCCCTCTGGTGGAGAACGGCTTTCTCCATGTGGCCCATCTGTCGCTGGCCGATTACGCCGAAGCATCCGGGCGAAGCGGGTACCTGGGCGACGCGCGGGCGGCGACCGCATCGCTTGAGGGACTTGCGACGGCGACACCCACCCCGTGGATGCGCGGGCTCGCACATCGCTCCCGGGCACTGCTCGCGAGTACCGCTTCCGCCGAAGGAGAGTTTCTCGCCGCGATCCAGCAATTCGAGCAGATCCCTGCGCCGGGCGACCTCGCTCGGACGCACCTGCTCTACGGCGAGTGGCTGCGTCGTCAGCGACGGCGACGGGACGCACGGGTGCATCTGGCCCGAGCGGTGCGTTCCTTCGACGCGCTCGGTGTCGTGCCGTTCGCGACCCGCGCCCGGCACGAGTTCGCCGCGACCGGCGATGTTGCGCCGCCACCCGCATCCGAGAGCGATCTCAGTCCTCAGGAGTCGTTGATCGCGACCCTTGCTGCGGAGGGGCGCAGCAACCCGGAGATCGCCGCCGCACTTTTCATCTCCCCCCATACGGTGGACTATCACCTCCGCAAAATATTCCGAAAGCTCGGCATCACCTCTCGCCGACAGCTCACGGACGCGCGCCGCACCTGACCCGTCAGCACTACGTACTCCACGGGGTGCGCGCATTCAAGATCGAGGCGAAGGTGGAGTCAATCCCGGCCCGCGCGACGACGGGCTGTCAGACCGATATCTGAAAGGCAACGACCATGAGCTCCGACACGCCAGACACGATCGTCCTCATTCACGGCCTCTGGGTTACTCCGCGTAGTTGGGCGGAGTGGAAGGCGAGATACGAAGCGCAGGGCTACACCGTGATCACGCCTGCGTACCCGGGATTCGAGATCGAGGTCGAAGCTCTGCGCGAGAGCCCGGACCTCATTGCGAATCTCACCGTCCCGGAGACTCTCACGCATCTGACGGGCGTCATCGAAGCGTTGCCGAAGCCGCCCATCCTCATGGGCCACTCCTTCGGCGGCCTCCTTACCCAGCTCCTGCTCGCCCGCGGACTCGGTGCGGCCGGTGCCGTGATCGACTCCGCCCCCACCGAGGGCGTCCGCGTGACGCCGCTGTCGCAGGCACGATCTCTCTTTCCGGCGCTGAAGAACCCGGCGAACCTGCACAAGGCGGTGGGCTTCACCAAGGACGAGTGGCACTACGCCTTCACGAACACGCTCAGCCGGGAGGAGTCTGACGCGGTCCACGACCGCTTCGCCATCCCCGCGCCGGGCAACTGGATCTGGGCGTACGGTCTGCTCGCGAACTATCAGCCCGGCCACCAGGCCACCTGGGTCGACTACTCGATCGATCGGGCTCCGCTTCTTTTCATCGGCGGAAGCGAAGACCACATCATGCCGCCGGCCGTCAACAAGTCGAATGCGAAGCACTGGTCCAAGTCGCCCGCCGTCACGGAGTACTACGAGTTCGCGGGGCGGGGCCACTGGACCTGCGCCGAGCCCGGCTGGGAAGTGGTCGCAGACTACGCGCTGGCTTGGACGGTCGCGAACGCCCGCTCGGTTGCCGCGACAACGACGCTCTGATCGCACCGCCGGAGGAGGTCGGGACCATCGGCGCGGGGCGGTCAGCTCCGCCGTCGGATGCGGATGGGACCCTTCGCGCTGGCCTGTTCGACCACCTCGCCGCCCTGGGTGATCTCGACCTCCCCGGCTTCGGTCAGGCGACGGGCGGCCTCGCGCACGGGGTCCATGAGCTCTCGCCACCGCTCGTCGCCGAGGCTTCGCGCCACATCCGAGGGACAGATCGTCGCGCCGGCCGCCCGCAGGCTCAGGAGTCGCCGGATCTCGTCCTCGAGTGCGCGATCCGTGGGCATGGTTCCCGTCCGCGCCCGCCGAGTGGATGGGGCGAGATCAACGGCCGTCACGGGAGGAACCGCGCCGTCGTATCCGGCGGAGCCAGCTCACGCACCGCCTCGACCGCGGCGTTCGACGCATCCCCGACACCCACGAGATAGCGGCGACCGTCCGTCGTCGTGATGCGAACGGCCGTCGTCTCCCCGGCGCTCAGCAGGATTCCGTGTCGCTTCTGGCTGCCCTTGATGCCCCACCCTCCGAAGTCCTCGAACGGGCGCACCTCTTCGACATCGATGGCGGCGATGTGGGTCCATCGCAGCGTCTTTCCCCAGAACGGCACGAGCGAGAACGCAACGCCGGCCTGACCCGCGCGCAGCCGGACACCCGAGAAGAAGGTCACGACGATGAGCATGGCGATGGCGACAAGCACGACGACAGCCCCGGCGGGGGTACGCACGTTCAGGACGCCGACGAGCAGAAGTATCGCGGGACCGACGAAGAGCACGGCACGCAGAGGTGCGCTGAAGCGTCGATGGGCAATCGTCTCCATAGGAACAGCCTTTCAACGAAAGGCGGATTTGTCAGGGGCGTATCCCGGGAAGTGCGGGCGCACCTGCTCGACACGCACCGGCCGCGGCCCGGCGAGGACGTGGCTCGTCCGGCATTCAGCGATCGGAGGCGGGGGTGCGCCCGAACCGGGCGCGATAGGCACGGTGGAATGTGCCGACATCCGCGAAACCGCACTCCGCCGCGACCGACCGGATCGACCGGCCGCGATCGTCGGGCCCACGCAGGGCTTCGCGGGCCCGATCGAGGCGAACGCTGCGGAGCCACGTCGAGAAGGTCTCGCCCTCGGCGGCGAACTCGGTCTGGACCGTGCGGGTCGAGCATCCGAACGCCCGGGCCATCGCGGTCAGGTCGAGACGGGCGTCGCCGACCCGACTCAGGGCGTACGCCCGCATGGCATCGCGACGACCGGGGAGTGCGGGTTCCGCCGCGCAGGCCGCCTCGAGCATCTCGAGCACGCTGACTGCCATGACCTCGGCGACCCGCACCATGCCGTTGCGGGCCGCCGACGTGAGCAGCTCGACTTGCGCCGACACCTGCGCGCCGAGCGGAGTTCCGGCCAGACGGTCGTCCAAGAGGGCGATCATCGACCCTGCCCGCCGCGACAGCATCGCGCGCGGAATGCGCACCGACGCGAGCCGCAACCGTCGCCGCGGGTCGGCGATGACCGTGAACGGAGCATCGTTGTCGAGCACCAGCGCGCCGGCGCCCACGTGCCACGTGGCACCGCCCTGCGCGAGGCCCCATGCGCCGGAGCTCTGGTTCACGAACACCGCGTCATCGGACACCCGGCGCAGCGACGCCCGGTCGCGACTCGCCGACACCCCGGGGGTGCTGATGAGTCCGAGCGAGAAAGGCCCGATGTCGTAGAGCGAGAAGTCCGCAGCGAAGGATGCCGACCGCTGCGGCCGGATGCCGACGTAGACATCGGCGACCGCATCGCAGAAGTAGTCGAAGTCCCGGCCGGGAGGGAGCCCCCGGGTGGTGCCGACCACTCGCGCGCCGATCGCCGCTTCGCGCATCGCCATCGATTCTCGCCTCCTGCCACATCGCCGTGACACCGCCGCATCCTATTCTCGTCGCACCCGAACGAATTCCGACGGAAGAGGCGACGATGCCCGACAACCGACCCACCCTGCTCTTCGTCCACGGCGCCTGGCACGGCTCCTGGTGCTGGGACGAGGTGACGACTCTGCTCTCCGATCAGGGATGGCGCATCCGCCTCATCGACCTGCCGACGGTGCACGCCGAGGGCAAGGAGCTTCTGGGCATGCAGGACGACGCGGATGCGGTGGCCGCCGCGATCGACGAGATCGCCGGCCCGGTGACGGTCATCGCCCACTCGTACGGGGGCGTGCCGACGACGCAGGGGGCGACCGACCCGCGGGTGCGGCACATCGTCTACATCGCGGCCTTCGCGCTCGACGAGGGCGAGTCGCTTCTCGCCGCGGTGGGCGGAGAAGCTCCCGACTGGTGGCACGTGAACGGGCCGGTCGTGACCGCGGGCGACGACGACCAGCCGCCGCAGCACCTGTTCTACGGGGATGTCGACGCGGACGTCGCGGATGCCTCGGCCGCCCGGCTTCTTCCGCAGTCGGTCCGCGCGTTCACCGAACCGCTCACGCAGGTCGCATGGCGGGATCGGCCGACGACCTACATCCTCACCGAGCAGGACGCCATCTTCCCGATTCCCGCACAAGAGGCCCTGAGTGCCCGCGCCGGCTCCCGCGTCGCGCGCCTGAACGCGAGCCACTCCCCGTTCCTGTCGCAGCCCGACGCCGTCGCAGAGATCATCGCGGCGGCCGCATCCGGGGCCTGATGCTCAGGCGGGAAGGAGCACCCGCACCTGCTCGGCGATCTGCGCGATGATCGATCGTCCGCCTGACGGTCACCCGGCGCGAGCGACCGTCCAGCCCGTGGTGATGAGAGCATCCAGGGGCAGGAGCCCTGCTCCTACCGCAACAGAGTCGCCGGCGAATCGAGTGCCCATGAGCCTGTACTGCGACGCCGGGCGGTGCAGCGCGTGCGCGGTGATTGCGGCGTCGATCTCCTCCGCGTAGGCAGCGAGTAGGCGTTCACCGACCCAGCCCCCGATCAACACGCGCTCGGGATTGTTGAGATTGACCATGCTGCCGAGCGCCGCCCCGAGCTCGTCGATCACCCGGATGATGAGGGCTCGTGCTGCAGGGTCCTCCTCAGCGGAATCGATGAGCGCGCCGAGTGCCGACCATCCGGAGCCCGGAACGTCGGCGCCGGTGTCCTTCCAGCGACGGAGGATCGCATCGGCGCCGAGGTAGGCCTCTACGCATCCGCGGTTTCCGCAGCGGCAGAGCGCGCCGCCCACCTGGAGGGTCGTATGTCCCCATTCGGTGGCGCTCGAACGGCTTCCCGTCGCGATCTCGCCGTTGATCACGAGCCCCATTCCTATGCCACGACCCATCTGGGCGACGATAGCGTGCTGGCTGTCCTTCGCGTTCCCGAACCAGAGCTCCGCTCGCGCCTGCAGGGTGGCGCCGTTTTCGGCGATCACGGGCACCGCATCCACCGCGCACAGTCGGGTCACCGCGACCGGTTCCCACCCAAGGCTCTGCGCGTAGACCGTCTGGATGCCGTCCGCATCCGTCTCCACGATGCCCGGCAGGCCGAGGCCCACGCCAACCAGGGTGCCCCAACGCGCCGGATGGCGGGATCGCAACGCGTCGAGCGCCGCCGCGATGTCTGCGGCGATGCGCGGCGCCGTCTCCGCTTCATGTCCGCCCCGGAACTCGCGATCGATGCGGTTCATCGAGAGGTCGAAGAGTTCCGCGGCCACACCGCGTTCCCCGACGTCGATGCCCACTGTCACGGCGGCGTCGGTGCGCGGTCCCACTATCGTGATTGGTCGGCCGCCCCGAGACGACTTGCTTCCGCGCTCCTCCACGAGGCCGTCGTCGATGAGCTCGACGACGATATTCGCCGCGGATGCGGCCGAGAGGCCGATCTCCGCGACGATCTCGGCGCGCGTCGTTTCACCGCGCAGCAGGATGTGCTTCAACACCACTGCCCGGTTACGCTGCCGCAGGGACGTGACAGTTGATGCGTCCGAGGGTGCCGTCACGGCCCGTTGCGGGAGGGGACCATTCATGATGAGACGACGATACGGGAGTGCGCCCGCGCGGTGCCCGTCGACCGTCGTCACGCAGAGACCTTCACGCCGCGGAGCACGGCGGGACGGAGCGCACGGATCACGAGGTGCCCGTCGGCCCATCGGCCCACGAAGTCGTCCGGAGTGTCGCTGTCGAGCGTCCACTCCTCGGGTCTCTTCTCCAGCGCGAAGCGCACCTCGGCGTCGACCGCCATCTGCAACGGAAGCACCTCCTCGGCCGTGTAGGGCTCGCCCGCCGTGTGATGCCACATCGTCGGAGCGGCGATCCCGGCCAGCCCTCGGGTCGACGGCGGGGTCTGCGGATCATGGCCCCACGCCGGAAGAGAGAGGGGCGCGCGAGCGAACATCGCGTTGACGATATCGGACCGCGCGTCGCACTGATCGACCGGGAGTGCCGCGAGGAACACCTCAAGGATCGCCCAGGCCTCATTCGGCCCCGGAGTGGCGCCCGGGTCGGAGATGAGGTCCCAGCCGGCCGGCCTCCGGATCGACAGCGGCGATGTGCGGGTGTCGAGCTTCTTCCACGGCCAGAAGTTCCAGCCGATCCCGTGCCGTTCGTAGAGCCGGTGCGCGGTGTAGATCCACTCCGGCGTGTTCTCGCCCCCTTCGCCCATGTAGATCGGAAGCCCGAGACGGTCGCGTGCGGCGAGATACTCGTCGATGCTCGACTCGTCCGGAGCACACCAGTAGCGGTGGAACTGCAGCATCGAGTTCGCATCCCAGACCTCCGTGAAGATCGACCAGTTGGTCGCCCAGTGGGCGCCCTCGTAGACGATGAGGTGATCGGGATCGATCTCCCGGATGGCGATGGTGAGCGCTCGATACAGCTCCGCGAGCTCGCCCGCGTAGGTGTATTGCCAGTCGTTGGGAAGCGGCTCGTTGAGCAGGTCGTACCCGAGGACCACGGTCTCGTGCCGATAGCGTCGTGCGAGCTCTTCCCACAGTCGGATCGTCAGCATCCGGTAGCGCTCCTCCATGAACAGCTCGGGCAGACCGCGCGGGGAGTCGTCGATGTTCGTGCCGGTCTGGCCGCCCGGAGCGCCATGCAGATCGAGCAGCACCCAGATACCGTGCGACCGGCACCATCCGATCAGATCGTCGATGCGCGCGAAACCCGCCTCGAGCATCCGACCGTCATCGTCGATGAGCGATCGGGAGTTTAACGGCAGCCGCACATGGTCGTAGCCGAGCTCGGCGATGCGGGCGATGTCGAGTTCCGTCAGAAAGGCCTCGCCGAACCGGCGCCAGAACTCTTCGGCTCGCTCCGCCCCGACCAGGCTCCGGATGCGGGCTTCGATCTGCCGGGGCGAGCTCATCTCGTCGCCGAACCTCCACATGTACCCCTCGGGCAGCAACCAGTTGCCGAGACCCATCCCCCGCAGCAGCAGCGGATGCCCCTGGCCGTCGACCAGCTGGGCGTCTCGGGCGTGCACGAATCCGTCGAACCGCGACGTTGTCATGGAGGTACCTGTCATTTCAGGCCGGACAGAGCGAAGCCCTGCACGACGAAGCGTTGGAAGATGACGAAGACGATCAGGATCGGGACGACCATGAGCGTTGCGGCCGCCATCTGCAGAGAAGGGTTCGTGGCGATCTGCTGGTTGAGCAGCGAGACGCCGACCGACAGTGTGTAGAGCCGCTCGTCGTTGGCGAGGATGAGTGGCCAGAGGAAGCTGTTCCACCCCGCGATGAAGGTCAGTACCACCTGAACGGCCAAGATCGGGCGGGACATCGGCAGGATGATCCGCCAGAAGATCCGCAGCTCCGAGGCCCCATCGATCCGCGCCGCCTCGATCAACTCGGTGGGGATGGTGACCATGAACTGCCGGAACAGGAACACGCTGAAGCCGGAGACGAGCGTCGGCAGCGCGATCCCGATCAGGGTGTTGGTGAGCTTGGCGCCGTTCAGGATGAGGTACGTCGGGATCATCGTGACCTGCACGGGGATCATCATCGTGATCAGCACGAGGAAGAACAGCGGTTCGCGGCCGCGGAAGCTGAATTTCGCGAACCCGTAGCCCGCCATGGCCATCAGGATGAGGCCGATCATGCTGATGGCGACGATCGCGATCGTGTTCACGAGATAGCGACCGAAGTCGAGCTCTTGGAAGAGCTGAACGAAGTACTCGAACGTCGGGCTCTCCGGCAGCACCGCCGGCGGGTAGGCCACGGACTCGCTCCGCGGCTTCACCGACGACGTGATCATCCAGATGAACGGGAAGGCGGTGATGAGCGCCCCGATACCGAGGATGATGCCGATGATGACCGTGGTCGCCCGGGCGGTGGATCGCCGTGCGCTCCGTGGTGCACGCGAGAGCGGAACGTCGGGGCTCGGGGCGAGCGTCTCTCGGAGGTCAGTAATCGTCATCGGATCTCCTGGTTCGCAGCTGGATAAGGGTGATCGCGGCGATGATCGCGAACAGGATCACGGAGCCCGCGCTGGCGTAACCGAACTGGCTGGCGGAGAAACCGGTCTGGTAGAGGAAGAGCGACACGCTCGTCGACTCCCCGAGCGGCCCGCCCTTGGTGAGCACGAAGGGCTCGTCGAAGAACTGCAGCCAGGCGATGATCGTCGTGATCGTGACGAAGAAGATCGCGAAGCGGAGGAGCGGGATGACGACCGAGACAGCCTTACGGAATTCGCTCGCACCGTCGAGGCTCGCCGCCTCCAGATACTCCTTCGGCACGCCCTGCAGTGCGGCGAGGAAGATGATCACGTTCAGCCCGGTGCCGCGCCAGACGGCGACGAGCACGAGCGACACCTTGACCATGACCGGGTCGCTCAGCCACTGCACCGGCGGCAGACCGACGAGCGACAGGATGTAGTTGAACAGCCCGAATTGCGTGTTGTAGAGGTAGCCCCAGACCAGCGAGATCGCGACGATCGCGGTGATCGCCGGCACGAAGTAGAACGTCCGCAGGGCCTTGAAGAACCAGTTGCCGGAGCGGTTGAGCAGGAGCGCGATGACCAGCGAGATGATCACGACGCACGGGACCCCGATGATCGCGAAGATCCCGGTGTTGGTCAGCGCCTGCCAGAAGTCGGGATCGGCGAAGAGCTTCGTGTAGTTGTCGAGACCGATGAACTCGATCACCGACCAGTTGCCGAGCCCCGCGAGGTTCATGTCGGTGAAGCTCACGAAGAGGGCGATCAGGATCGGCAGCACGCCGAAGGCGAGCAGCAGGATCATCGTCGGGGCGATGAAGAGGTAGGGCGCGGAGCGGGCTTTCATGGGGTCTCCCGGAGAGGCGGGGGGGGGGGGGCGCCCCGGGCCCCCCCCCCCCCCCCCCGGCGCGGGGGGGGGGGGGGGGGCCCCCCGGGGGGGGGACACAACCCCCGCCCCCCCCCCCCCCCCCCGGGCCGGGGCGGGGGGGCGCGCGCGCGCCGCCCCCCCCCCCCCCCCCCCCCCCCCCCCCACTGCAGTCTCGCGGTCAGGCGACGGGCGGAGACGGACGCATGCGGATGCGGATGCGGCGGCGGTGCTAGTGCGCCATGGCGGCGAGCGCCTCCGGGTCGATCGTCGCGATCGAGCGGGTGTCCTGGAAGGCGCGGACGCCCTCGATGCCCTGCTCCCGCCCGAACCCGGACTGCTTCACGCCGCCGAACGGCGCCCGCAGATCGAGGCGGGTGGCGCCGTGGTCGTTGACCCAGACGTAGCCGCACTCGAGCTGACTGCCGACGCGGTGCGCCGCGGCCGGGTCGGCCGTCCACACCGATCCGCAGAGGCCTCCCCAGGTATCGTTCGCGAGGCGCACCGCATCCTCCTCGGTGTCGAACGGGATGATGGGGATGACCGGGCCGAACTGCTCCTGCGTCACCACGCGCAGCGTGAGAGGCGGGTCGACGACGATCGCGGGGCGCAGGAAGTTGCCGTCCGCCAGGTCGCCGCCGGGCAGCTCGCCGAACTCGCGCACGTCGGCTCCGGCGTCCTTCGCCTCCCGGATGAGGTCTTCGACGAACGCCTTCTGCGCGGGCTGGTGCAGCGGGCCCATCGTGGTGCCCTCGGCGAGCCCGTGACCGATCACGACCTTCTCCAGGCGCGCGGACAGCCCCGCGACGACCTCGTCGATCCGGGAGCGGTGGGCGAACACCCGCTTCGCATTCATGCAGATCTGGCCGGTCGTGTCGTACACGGCCGCGAAGAGTCGGTCCAGGTGCGCATCGTCGAGGATCGCGTCCTCGAGGAACACCGCCGCATCGTTGCCGCCGAGCTCGAGCGTCACTCGGGTGAGGCTCTTCGACGCCATCTCCATGATGCGTTTTCCGCCGTTCACGCTTCCCGTGAAGCAGACCTTCGCCACATCCGTGTTCTGGATGAGGGCGGCCATGTTCTCGTCGCGACCCGTCACGATGTTCAGCACACCGGCGGGAAGCTTCTCGGCGATGCGCTGCACGAGGCGCGCGGTCGCGAGCGGTGCGGAGGGCGGCGGCTTCACGATGGCGGTGTTGCCGGCGAGCAGAGCATGCGGGAGCGCGGCGCCCAGGATGGCGATGGGCCAGTTGAACGGCACGATCACCGTGACCACCCCGAGCGACTGGTACGCGACCTCGGTCGAGACCGGGATCGCGCCCGGAACGACCGGCAGGGTCTTGCTCGTGTCGACCTCGGCGGCCAGCATGAGGGCGAGGTTCCAGCGGATCTCGAAGACGAGGGCGTCGACCCACGCCTCGAATCTCACCTTGCCGTTCTCCTGCGAGAGGATCGCCGCATCCTCGTCGCGGTCGTCCGCGATTCCGGCGATCGCCTCGGTCATCAGGCGTGCGCGCTCGGTCGCCCCGAGCGCCGACCAGGCCGGGTAGGCGGACTTCGCGGCGGCGACCGCATCCGTCACATCATCGGCGGATGCGGCGGCCGCGCGTCCGACGATCGTGCCCGGCTGTGCGGGGTCGACGATGTCGAGCGTGTTCTCGGTGAACCGCTCCTCCCCTCCGATGTAGAGACCCGTCCGCACTCCGGCGGCGGTAAGAACGTTGTCGGTCATCGACATTCACCTCTCTGTGAATCGTGTTGTGAAGCGTTGCGTTCGTCGGGGGCGAGCGGGTGTGCACCCCTGTGTGCGACGACGATCGTGCACGGCCCTCGCATCGACGATGAGCGGGCCGTTACGGTTGATTGTGTGCGCTGGGCGCCGTGTCCACAACCGTCCGCGTGGGGGCCGCATCGCTGTGGCCCCCACGACTCAGTAGACGATGACCGGTTTCACCGTCACGCCGTGGTGCATGTCGGCGACGGCCTGGTCGATCTCGTCGAGTGCGTATGTCTTCTCGAGTTCCTCCAGGGGCAGGCGCCCCTCGGCGTGCAGGGCCGCGAGGCGGGGCATGAGCTCCTGCGGCACGGTGTCGCCCATCGTGACACCGCGAAGCACCTTGCCCGTCAGGATGCCCTGGATGTCGACGAGGATCTCCGTGCCCGGGGGCGGCGCGCCGCAGACGAGCACGGTGCCCCGGATGGCGGCCGCATCCAGAGCCCCGCGGGCGACCCGCGGGTTCGCCGTGGTGTCGAAACTCAGATCGATGCCGTGCCCGCCGGTGATCTCCGCCAGCCGCTCGGCGACGTTCTCCGTGCCGGGGTTGATCGTGTGGGTGGCGCCGAGTCGTCGGGCGAGCGCGAGCCGCTCGTCCACGAGGTCGATCGCGACGATCGCCGCCGGATGCCGATCCGCGGCCGCCATGACGGCGGAGAGCCCCACCGCGCCGGTGCCGTACACGGCGACGGTGTCGCTCGTGCCGGGATCGAGCACGTTCCACATCGACCCGAAGCCCGTGAGCACCCCGCAGCCGAGCGGCGCGAGCACCGCGAGGTCGGCGTCTGCCCCGACCTTCACGAGCGACCGCTCATCGGCGATCGCGTAGGTGCCGAACGAGGACTGACCGAAGAAGTGGCCGGAGATCGGCGCACCGTCGCGGGTGATCGCCCCGGAGTCCTCGCCGCGCAGGAGCCCGAACAGGTTGCGCGGTTGCCAGGTCTCGCAGTACGCGGGGTGGCCCGTGTCGCATCCGGCGCACGCACCGCACGACGTGAAACTCAGGAGCACCTTGTCACCGACCGTGATCTGCGTCACCCCCGCCCCGACCTCGTCGACGATGCCGCCGCCCTCGTGCCCGATGACCCCGGGGGATGGAAACGGGATGCCGCCGGCGATGACGCCGAGATCCGTGTGACACAGGCCGCTCGCGACCAGTCGCACGCGCACCTCGCCGTGACCGGGGCGTCCGTACTCGACGTCGGCGACCGTCAGCGCTCCGTTCTCGAGGACCGCCGCGCGCCCCGCCGTCATCGGCCGACGCCCTGGGCGAGGTTGATGACGATGGAGTGCGACTTCTGGTACGACGCCATCGCCTCCGGGCCGCCCTCCCGGCCCCAGCCGGAATCCTTGACCCCGCCGAACGAGATCGCCGGGTCGAGGATCGCCCATCCGTTGACCCAGGTGATGCCGGCGTGGAGGCGGCGGGCGACCCGGTGGGCCTTGGCCAGATCCGAGGTCTGGATGCCGCTCGCCAGACCGTAACGGGTGCCGTTCGCGAGGGCGATGGCTTCGTCCTCGGTGTCGAAGGGCTGCACTGTCAGCACGGGACCGAACACCTCCTCGATCACGATCTCGGCATCGGCGGCGACGTCGGCCAGCACGGTCGGGGCGTAGAAGAACCCGCCGCCCCGCGGCACGGGCGCACCACCCGTGACGACCCGTGCGCCGGCCGAGCGCGCCCGGTCGACCATGTCGCGGACCTTCTCGAGCTGCACGCGGCTGGCGAGCGGCCCGATGACCGTGTCGGGATCGGTGATGTCGCCGAACGGGACGTGCGGCACCGCCTGCTCGAGGATGCCGAGCACGGTTTCGTACAGCGGCCGCTCGACGAGCAGCCGGGGTCCTGCCATGCAGAACTGGCCGGCGTTGAACACGAAAGCAGAGATGACCGTGTGGATGGCGGTATCGAGGGCGGCGTCGGCGAACAGGATGTTGGCCGCGTTCCCGCCGAGCTCGGCGGTGAAGGGCTTGCGCGTCTGCCCGGCCAGTGCCGCGGCGTGGGCGCCGATCTCGGTCGACCCGGTGAACGCGACCTTGTCGACGTCGGGGTGTCCGACGAGGTGATCGCCGATCGTCGCACCGGACCCGGTGACGACGTTGAACACTCCGGCGGGCACACCGGCCTCGTGCAGGATGTCGGCGATCAGCAGTGCCGAGAGCGGCGTCTCGCCCGCCGGCTTGTGCACGATCGTGTTCCCGGCGATGAGGGCGGGGGCGATCTTCGAGCTCGACAGGATGAGCGGGAAGTTGAACGGGGTGATGGCCGCCACCACTCCGTACGGCTCGTTCGTGACGAAGGCGTGCGCGTCCGCGGTGATCTCGCGCACCTCGCCGTCCAGGTGATGACCGAGGCTCGCGTAGTACTCGTAGAGCTCTGCGGCGTTGTTCACGTCGACGACCCGGGCGAGCATGATCGGCTTGCCGACATCGATGCTCTCGGCCTGCGCGAGATCTTCGCTGCGCTCGCGGATGAGGTCGTACGCCCGCTGCAGGATGCGGGCGCGTTCCCGGCTGGACAGGCCCGACCAGATTCCCGAGTCGAACGCGCGCCGGGCGGCGGCGACCGCGTCGTCGACGTCCTGCACGGTCGCGCGGGCGACATCGGTGATCTTCTGACCGGTCGCCGGCGCGATGATGTCGGTGCGGCCGCCGTCGGATGCCTCCCGCCAGACGCCGTCGATGAACAGTCGGCCGGGCGAGAAGGCGGTGGCCTCGTCGGTGGATGCGGGGTGAGTGATCGTCATTGTTCGCTCCTCGGGTGGGGGGTGTTCGGGGTCGATTGCGGCAACTCCGCCGCAATCCGTTCGATGACCGCGACGAAGTCCGCCGGGGCCTCCTGGAAGGGCGCGTGCCCGGTGGGGACGCGGATGATCTCAGCGCCGGCGCGCTCGGCGAGGGATCTCTGGAAATCCGGCGGGACGAGGTCGTCGTTCTCGGTGAGGACGTACCAGCTGGGCTTCGTCCGCCAGGCGACCGAGCGCACGGGTTCGGTGAGCGAGGCGAGCGACTGCGGGCGGAACATGTCGGCCAGCTGTTCTCCGACCGCGGGCGGAGTGCCGGGCGGCAGTCCGGTCGACACGAGCGCGACGAGCGCCGCGCGGTCGGCGCCGAGCCTTACCTGTCCTTCGGCGGCGCTCCAGACCCCGGGCAGCTCGCCTCCGAGCGCGCTCTGCACGCTCTCGTTCTGATCCAGGGCGAACGCAGCGACGTACACGATCCCGGCGACGGCGCGGTGGTCGCCCGCCTGCGTCACGGGCACCCCGCCGTAGGAGTGGCCGACCAGCAGCACCGGTCCGGGCGCCCGATCGAGGGCGGCGGTGACGGCGTCCGCATCCGCGCTCATGGTGCCCGTGGATCCGGTCGACGGAAGCTCCACGGTCTCGATGCTCCAGCCCGCGTGCTGCAGCAGCGGGATGATGCCGGCGAACTCCCATCCGCCCACCCAGGCGCCGTGAACGAGAACGATATGCGGGCGTGATTCCATAGCCGGGTCTTCCTTGATCCGCGGAGGGCGGCGCGAGCCGGCTGTCCGATGACGACGATGTCTTCGGTCAGTGTCCGCCGTCGTCCGGCTGTGCGGTATCCGTAGGACTACGTAATCCGGAGCGTGTCGACGGGCGGCGGAGAGGTCGCTTCGAACCACGCGGCGATCTGCGTGCGGGAGCCGAACCCGAGCTTCGCGAGGATGCGCTGCACGTGCGTGTCGACCGTGCGGATGGAGAGCACCAGGCGGTCGGCGATCTCCCGGTTGCTGAGTCCGGCGTGGATGCCGGCGGCCACCTGGGACTCCCGTTCGCTGAGCGCGCCGGAGCCGTGTGCGGACGCGGCGAACGACACGGCCTCGGCGGGCGAGAGCTGCTCGCCCGCTGACACGGCCCGCTCGAAGGCTCGCTCGCCGAGCGATTCGCGCACCCGCGTGAGGCAGCGATCGTGGTGCGCGGTCAGGTGCGGGCCGAGCCGCGAGATGTCGGAGCCGACCCGGCGCCACCGGGTGCGGGCGGCACCCAGCAGCACCGCGGACCGCTCGGTGGGCACCCGTGCGGCGTCGATCCAGCTCAGGATCTCGAGCGCGAGGCAGTCTCCGACCGGGTCGTCGATCCCGTCGTCGGCGGTCAGCGAGGCGCGACCGTAGCGTTCGGCCTCGTCCAGTTCGCCGTCGCAGAACGCGGCGAGCGCGAGCGACCACATCGCGAGGGACCGCATCCACATCTCCCCGATCGCCTCGGCGTGACGAACGGCCGCCTGCGCGGACGCGCCGGCCCCCCGCTCGCCGAGATGACAGCGGGCAGTCGTCAACTGGAACTGGGCGAGGAGGGCCTCCTCGGGATGGCCCGCGTCGGTCGCGAGCCGGATCGACCGAGCGAACTCGACGGCCCCGCGCCGAGGATCACCCGAGAACAGGGCGTGCGAACCGCGCCAGCGATGCACCTCGATCGCGAACTGCGCCGCGTCCGCGGGCGGTGCGCTCGGAGCCAGCCGCTCGGCTTCGGTCAGGAGTTCGTCGGCCTCGGCGAGATCTCCCTGCAGCAGACAGAGCCAGGCGGCAGTGAGCAGCGCCCGGGTGCGCACCACCGATCCGCCGCCCGGCAGGCCGAGGACCCGCGTCGCCCACGCCCGGCCTTCCGGGAGAAGCCCGCTCACGCCCCAGTGGTAGCGCAGGCGGCCGAAGAGATCGAGCGCGGCGTCCGTGTCGATGGCGACGGCCGTGGCGAGGGCGGCGTGGAGTTCAGCCCGATCGGCGCGCTGGGCGGCGATGATCTGCGGTTGATGCGGTCCGTACCACTCCCGGTGGGACCGCTCGGCGAGCCGTCGATAGTGGTCGAGGTGGCGCCGCAGCAGCGAGGGCCGCGTTCCGTGCTCTTCGGAACGCTCGCGTCCGTAGGCGCGGATGGTCTCCAGCATCCGGAATCCGCCGCTCTCGCGGTCGGCCTCGACGACGGACTGCGCCACGAGGTCGTCGAGGATGTCGACCACCTCGGCCTCGGGCCGCTCCGCGACGGCCGCGGCGGCGGCGAGATCGAAGCGGCCGCGGAAGACGCTCATCGCGTCCCAGAGAGCGCGCTGTTCGGGGGAGCACAGCTCGTAACTCCAGTCCACGACGGCGCGGAGGGTGCGCTGCCGGGCGACCGCCGAGCGCCCCGCCGCACGCAGGAGCGTGAATCTCGACGAGAGGCGGCCCAGCAGGTCGGTCAGCGGGAGGGCGCGAAGGCGCGTCGCCGCCAGTTCGATCGCGAGCGGCAGGCCGTCGAGCGCGCGGCAGAGTTCCGCCGCCACCGCCCACTCCCGCGGCGCCAGCTCGAACGCCGCATCCGCCGCGCGGGCGCGCGAGAGGAGCAGGGCGACGGCATCCGAGGGCGCTGCCGAATCCTCTGTCAGCGAGAGCGGCGGCACCGCGTACACCTGCTCGCCGTCCACATCGAGGCGCCGGCGGCTGGTGGCGAGGATCGTCAGGCCCGGAACCGCATCCAGAAGCTCGTCGGCGAACGCGGAGACAGCGTCGATGAGGTGCTCGCAGTTGTCGAGCACGACGATCGCGGGGGTGTCCGCGAGAACGTCGACGAGGAAGTCGAGCGGGTCGCGCGCGGAATGCTCGCCGAGGGGGAGCGCGCGCGCAACGGTCAACGGAACCCGCTGCGGATCCTGCAGGGTGTCGAGGGCGACGAACCAGGTGAGCACCTCCCGCGAACGCGCGTATTCGTTGGCGGCGCGGAGGGCCAGGCGGGTTTTCCCGACGCCGCCGACTCCGGTGAGGGTGACGAGTCGCGCGTCGCCCAGCAGCGCGCCGATCGTCGCGAGTTCGGCCCGGCGGCCGACGAACTCGCTGCGCGATTCGCTGAGCATCAAGACTCCTTCGTCCTGACGTCGATTATCCATGCCCGCGCATGCGGCGGGTCGATTCCGTGATCTCACGGATGACCCGATGCATCCGCGGAGACGGATACTGGTCATGCGACCCGTCGCCCGACACGACTCGTCGCCCGACATACCCCGTTCGATGACGAACCGGAGACTTCATGACGACCTCGATCGCGCGCCCGGTGCGCTCGCCGTCGCGGCGGGCGGTGGATGATGCGCATATCGGATGATGGCGGCACGCCCCGAGCCGGACGTGCCCGCGGCGACCGCTCCGCCCCGCGCGCGGGCGAGGAGGCCGAGGCGCCGGGTCGAGTGGCCCCCGCATCGTTCGCCGTGCGGAACGCCTCGATGGAGGAAGCGGAGTCGGTCGGGGCGCAGGTCTTCCACCGGCACACGCTCCGGCCGCTGGACACCGCGCGTCCGCCGCGGCTCACCCTGACCTCGTACCGCGCCGGCCCGGTCACGCTCGGCACGGTGCAGTACAGCGCGGGGGCCCGCGTCGAATCGGGATCGGTGCCCGGCGCCTACCAGATCAACATCCCGCTGACCGGAACCCTTCGCACCGGACGCCCCGGCGAGCAGATGCTCGCCACCGGCCTCCGGGCGGCGCAGTACGGACTCCACCCGCACGGCTTCGAGGGGTTCGAGACGCCCACTCGCGTGCTCGGCATCAAGATCGACTCCGCGGCGCTCGAATCGCGCCTCGAGTCGCTGCTGGGAAGGCGGCTCGGCGGCGCCCACATCGAGTTCGCGCTGGAGTTCCCGCTCACGAGCCCCGCGGCACGCGACTGGTTCGCGGTGGTGCAGTTGCTCGCGCGTCGGCTGTGGGGGCCGTCGGGACTCGGCGCGGATCCGGTCGTGCGGGACGGACTTCAGGAGGCGCTCATGGCGGGTCTCCTCGTCGCTTCTCCGCACGCGTTCCGCGATGAGCTGGCCCACCCCGGAGACGCGGCGGGCCCGGGGGCGATCCGCCGCGCGATCGCCTACGTCGATTCGTCGCCCACGGTCACGTCGCTCGCTGTCCCCGAACTCGCGGCGGTGGTCGGCGTCAGCGTGCGCGCCCTGCAGATCGGCTTTCGCCGGGCGCTCGACACCACGCCGCTGGCCTATCTGCGCCAGCGACGTCTGACGCTCGCGCGACGCGAGCTGGAGCGTGCCAGTGCGCCGGAGATCTCCGTGGCGCAGATCGCCGACCGGTGCGGTTTCGCGCACCACGGGCGCTTCGCGACCGACTACCGGCGGCGCTTCGGCGAGTCGCCCGTGGAGACGCTCCGCCGCGGCTGAGCGGCGTTCCCCTCGATATCCGATTCGCGCAGTCGGCCTTGGCGGTGCATCGACGCGGGGCGAGGGTGGGTCTGCCCGTTCCCGGGCCGGCGGCGCCCGACGGCACCGCCGTTCGCAGACTCGACGAGGAGTTCGCCATGACCATATCCGCCTCCACTCGACCGTCCGATTCGGTCCGCGTGCTTCCCCCCGACGTCACCGCCGACGCGTTCGATGCGGCGATCGCGGAACTGGTCGCCGCGCTCGGCGACGAGTGGGTCCACGTCGACCCGGCCGAGGTGTCCCGCTACGACGACGAGTTCCCCGTCACCGGAGACCTGTCGTTCACGGCGAGCGCCGTGGTGTACCCCGGCTCCACGGAAGACGTGCAGCGCATCGTGCGCATCGCGAACGAGTACCTGGTGCCGTTGCACGCGATCTCCACGGGGAAGAATCTCGGGTACGGCGGTGCGGCCCCGCGCGTCGCGGGCAGCATCATCGTGCACGTGGGGCGCCGGCTGAACCGGGTGCTCGAGCTGAACGAGAAGTACGCCTACGCGCTGATCGAGCCGGGCGTCACCTACTTCGAGCTGTACGCGGCCATTCAGGAGAAGGGGTACGACCTCTGGATCGACGGCCCCGATCTCTCCTGGGGGAGCATCGTCGGAAACACGCTCGATCGTGGCGTCGGATACACGCCGTACGGCAACCACTCCGCCTGGAAGTCGGGGATGGAGATCGTCCTGCCCGACGGCGATGTGCTGCGTACGGGCATGGGCGGGATCCCCGGCAGCAACACGTGGCAGCTGTTCGCCCCGAGCTTCGGGCCGCAACCCGACAACCTGTTCGAGCAGTCCAACTTCGGCATCGTCACCAAGATGGGCGTGCAGCTCATGGGTGCACCGCCCGCGGCGGAGACGTTCCAGATCACGTTCGATCGGGCCGACGACCTCGGCGCCATCATCGACACGATGCTGCCGCTGCGCATCAACATGGCGCCGCTGCAGAACGTGCCGGTGCTGCGCAACATCTTCCTCGACGCGGCCCAGGTCTCCGCGCGCGCGGATTGGCACGCGGACGACACCCCGATCCCGGATGAGGTGGTGGACCGGATGAAGGCCGAACTCGGCCTCGGGTATTGGAACCTCTACGGCACGGTCTACGGACCGCCGCCGGTCATCGAGCAGTACCTGGCGATCATCGAGGGATCCTTCGGGAAGATCCCGGGGGCGAAGTTCTCCACCACGCAGACCCGCCCGCTCACCGAGGAGGACCGCGGGGCGCACACCCTGCACGATCGGCACCGGATCAACACCGGCATCCCGACCATCGAAGAGGCGAACCTGCTGAACTGGCTTCCGGATGGCGCGCACATGGGGTTCTCGCCCATCTCCGCCCCCGACGGCGAGGACGCCCTGCGCCAGTTCCGGATGGTGAAGGCCCGGGCGGATGCGGCACGCAAGGACTACGCCGCCCAGTTCGTGGTGGGCCTGCGCGAGATGCACCACATCAGCCTGCTGCTCTACAGCCGGACCGATGCCGTGCAGCGCGATGAGACGCTTCGCCTCGTGCACGATCTCATCGACGAGGCCGCGGCGCACGGGTACGGCGAGTACCGCGCGCACCACGCCTGGGCCGACCACGTCGCCGACACCTACTCCTGGAACGATCACGCCCAGCGTCGCTTCAACGAACGTCTCAAGGACGCGCTCGATCCGCGCGGGATCTTGAACCCGGGGAAGGCGGGCATCTGGCCCGCGCGCCTGCGCGGCCGCGGACTCTGACTCCGCCATCCGCACGCTGTCCGCGACGACCGGGTCGCCCCGGGCCGCGGATCGGGGCAGCGTGCGGACCGCGGAGGGTTGCTCAACGAAACCGGGACGGGCGTGATTCAGTCAACGAAATCGTGACGATCGTCACGAAAGTCTTGACACAGGGGCTTGGGTCGCCCACGATGGCGGAGTCAGCACACCGCGGTGCCGACGCGTGCGGGTGCATTCTTGCCCGAGCGTGACGACGCCGCGCCGTGGCCGACATCCCGCTGACCCGTTCCTTGAGAGGCCCTTCGATGAAGAAGACCCTTGCAGCATTCGCTCTGGCGGCCGTCGCCGCACTGACCTTGGCCGGATGCTCCGACTCGGCCGCCCCCGCGGCGAGCGACTCCGCCGCCCCCGAAGGCTCCGGGGAGCTGACGCCCGTTCGTGTGGCGGCGCTCCCCATCGCGGAGACCGGCGCACTCTGGGCCGCGATCGACGCGGGAATCTTCGAGGAGCACGGCCTCGACGTCGAGGTGGTGCCCGCGCAGGGCGGCGCGCAGGCGATCCCCGCTCTGCTGAGCGGCGACATCGACTTCGCGATCGGGCAGCCGATGGGCCCGATCCGCGCGAGCCTGCAGGACCTGGGCGTCGTGATCTTCAGCAACTACGCCTCGAGCCTCGCCGACGGAGCCGACGTCAACTCGGTCGTCGCCCTCGGTGACTCGGGCATCACGAGTCCCGCCGACCTCGCAGGCAAGCGCGTATCGGTCAACAGCATCGGCGCCGCGGGCGACCTCACCATCCGCAAGGCCGTCGACGACGCGGGCGGCGACTCGTCCACGATCGAGTTCATCGAGGTCGCGTTCCCCGATGTGAAGGCGCAGCTCGAGGCCGGCAACATCGACGCCGGCTGGGCGCCCGACCCGTTCCGCGGCCAGATCGTCGGCGCCGGGGGCGTCGACGTCGTCTCGCCGTACCAGGCCACGATTCCGGGCCTCACCGTGCTGACGAACTTCACGACGCAGGAGAAGATCGACAGCGATCCCGACCTCGTCGCCGCGTACTCCGAGGCGATGACCGACGCCCTCGCCTACGCGACCGACAACGAAGACGCCGTCCGCGCGGCGATCGTGAAGAACCTCGAGATCCCGGAGGCGGCGGCTGCCGCCATCACACTGCCCGACTTCACGCCCGAGCTCGGCGATGCCGGGATCGAGGACCTGGCCGCGCTCGCCGTCGAGTACGGCTACATCGACGCCGAGCCCGACTTCGACACGCTGATCCAGCCGCAGTCGTGACTCCCGGGGATGCCGCCCCCGCGGCGGCATCCCCGCATCCCCTCTTCCCGGAAGGCGTCTCATGACCCTCGCCCCTCCCGCGCCGGTGCACACCTCGACGATCGTCGTTCCGCGCACCCGCCGCCGGTCGCCGCGTTCCGTCCGCAAGGCGGCGCTCGGCGTGCTCGGCATCGTCGGGTTCCTCGGATGCTGGCAGCTCGTCGCGATGGCCGGCATCGTCAGCCCCACCCAGCTCCCCTCCGCGGTCGACACCTTCTCGCAGCTCGCGAAGATGGTCACCGATCTCGAGTTCTGGCGGAACGTGGGTCGCACCATGACCGCCTGGCTGATCGGACTCGCGATCGCCGCGGTGCTCGGTATCGCGCTCGGTGCGCTGGTCGGGATGATCCCGTTCCTCCGCCGCGCGACGCACTCGATGGTGGAGTTCCTCCGCCCAATCCCCTCGGTCGGCCTCATCCCGCTCGCGATCCTGGCGTACGGCATCCAGATCCAGGCCGCGCTCGTGATCATCGTCTACGCGTGCTTCTGGCAGGTGTTCGTGCAGGTGCTCTACGGCGTCGCCGACATCGACACGGTCGCCCGCGACACCGCACGCAGCTTCGGGCTCACCCGCTCGGCGCAGCTGCGAAGCCTGGTGCTGCCCACCGCCCTGCCGTACATCTTCACGGGGCTCCGGCTCGCCGCCGCGGTCGCCCTCATCCTGGCGGTCACCGCGGAGATGACCATCGGCAACCCGGGGCTCGGCCGCACGATCGTGCAGGCCTACAACGTGGGCAACATCACCACCGTGTACGCGATCGTGCTCGTCACGGGCGTCCTCGGGCTGATCGTCAACCTCGGCTTCCGTGCCATCGAGCGCCGGGCCCTCGCCTGGCATCAGTCGGTGCGCGGGGAGGAGATCCTGTGACCCTCTACACGAGCACCGTGCGAACGGCACCCGCCCGCCCGTCCATCTGGGGCGGTCTCTCGCGCAGCGTCGGGTTCGCGATCGGACTCCCGATCGTGCTGCTCGTGATCTGGGGAATCTGGGGCACGGTGTCGCCCGCGAAGTTCTTCCCCGGGCCGCTGACGATCCTCGACGCGTTCATCCAGACCTGGATCGGTCCGGCGTTTCTCGCCGACGTCATCCCGAGCCTCGCGCGCCTCGCCCTGGCGATCGTGCTGGCCGTCGCGATCGGTGTCGCCGCCGGCACGGTCATCGGCCTCACGCGCTGGCTGCGCGAGCTCCTCGAGCCGCTGCTCGAGTTCTTCCGCGCCATCCCGCCGCCCGTCCTCATCCCGGTGTTCGTGGCCCTCCTCGGCGTGACCGACAACATGAAGATCGTCGTCATCGTGTTCGGATCGCTCTGGCCGGTGCTGCTGAACACCGTGGAAGGGGTGCGCGGCACGGATGCGGTCATGACCGAGACGGCGCGCTCGTTCGCGCTCACCCGCTCGCAGCGGCTCTTCGGACTGGTGCTGCCGGCCGCGAGTCCGCGGATCATGGCGGGCGTTCGGCAGACCCTGTCGGTCGCGCTCATCATGATGGTGATCTCGGAGATGTTCTACTCGTCATCGGGACTCGGCTTCCGGATCGCCTACTTCCAGCGCAACTATCTGATCGCGGAGATGTGGAGCGGCATCGTGCTCCTCGGTCTCGTTGGCATCCTGCTCGCGGTCATCTTCACTCTCGTCGAGCGCAGGGTTCTGCGCTGGTACCACGGAATCAAGGAGGTGGAGCGTGCCTGACACACTCCTGCAGGTCGAGCACCTCAAGAAGGTGTACGAATCGTCGACGGGCTCGGTCGAGGCGATCGGCGACATCGATTTCACGATGAACCGCGGCGAGCTGGTGTGCATCGTCGGTCCGTCCGGATGCGGAAAGACGACCCTGCTCAAGTGCATCGCGGGGCTCCTTTCCCCGACGGCGGGGTCCGTCGTGCTCGACGGCAAGAAGGTCACCGGCCCCCCGCCGAACATGGCCCTCGTCTTCCAGGAGTACGGCCGCAGCCTCTACCCGTGGCTCACCGTGCGCGGCAACGTGGAGCTGCCCCTGAAGCATAAGAAGCTCAGCAAGGCCGAGCGCGACCGGCTGATCGACGACGCGCTCGCGGCCGTCGGGCTCGACCACGCCGCCGGAAGCTACCCGTGGCAGCTGTCGGGGGGCATGCAGCAGCGCGTCGCCATCGCGCGCGCCGTCGCCTACCAGCCCGAAGTGCTCATCATGGACGAGCCGTTCGCGGCGGTCGACGCGCAGACCCGCGCCGACCTCGAAGACCTCGTGCGGCGCCTGCACCTCGAGCGCGGCATGTCGATCCTGTTCGTGACCCACGACATCGACGAGTCCGTCTACCTCGGCGAGCGGGTCGTCGTGCTCTCGAAGTCGCCCACCTGGGTGCAGGAAGACCTCAGGGTCGACCTCGCCCCCGAGCGCGACCAGATCACCACGCGCGCGCTGCCGCGCTTCACCGAGCTCCGCACGCACGTGTACGAGCAGATCCAGCGCGCCAAGCGCGGCGAAGCCGTGCGGCCGGTCGCCTGACGTGCCGGCCATCGCCACGCAGGCGCGCGCCGCGGACACGACTCCGGATGCGGCATCCGCCCGCAACCCCAAACAGCTCCTCCTCGCCCTTCTCGGCGAGCAGCTCGACGTGGGCATGGACGATCCGGTGCGTGCGGGCGTCTATCTCGACGTGCTCGAGGGCGCCGGGGTCGCCGTGCCGACGGCCCGTGCGACACTCGACCGCATGGTGCTTCGCGGGTTCCTCACCCGCGGCCGCGTCGGCCGGGGGGTCGAGTACGGTCTCACCGATCACGGCCGCGAGGTGCTGCGCGAGGCATCTCAGCGCGTGCACTCCCCGCATCCGTTCTCGCCCCAGGGACAGGGATGGACGCTCGTGACATTCTCGGTGCCCGAGGGTCAGCGGACGCTTCGGCACCGGCTGCGTGCCGCGCTCACCTGGGAGGGCTTCGCGCCGGTGCGCGACGGACTGTGGGTGGCGCCCGGGGCTGTCGACCTCGTCGCCGCGCTCGGCTCGCTCCGCGACGAGCTCCCGGAGTCGTGCGTCGTGGCGTTCCGCGCGCAGGACCTGCCGGAGTTCCCGCTCGCCGCGTCGGTGCGCGGCGCGTGGGATCTCGACGCGCTGCGAGCCGCCCACGAGCGGTTCCTCGCGGTGTGGGACGACCCGGCGGTGCTCGCCGCATCCGTGCCTCCGGCATCTGCGCTCACGATGCTCGTGTCGGACTGGCTCGCGCTGCTCCGCGCCGACCCGCGCCTGCCCGGCGACTTCCTCGACGAGGATTGGCCGGCCGCCCGGTCGATCGCCGCCTACCGTGCGCGGCGCACCGAACTGCTGGCCGCCGCGCGCGAGGATCTCTCCGCGCTCGCCGACCGCTGACCGCCCTTCCTTCGTTCGGCCCGACGCCCCTATTCCGCGAGACGGGATCTTCGCGCCGAGACAGTGGGGTTACCCCGATGTCTCGGCGCCCCGATCCCGTCTCGCGGTCGGCCTGGCCTGGGCTCGGAGTCAGGGCTCGGGCGGGGCGGGGGTCAGCGCCGGCCGAAGCGGGCGCGGAGGTCGGGCTTTCGGATCTTGCCGGATGCGGTGCGCGGCAGGTCGTCGACGACCACCACGTTCTTCGGCAGCTTGTAGCGGGCGAGCACCCCGTCGAGCTCGGCGCGCACCGACTCGGTCGTCACCTGCGCTCCCTCGCCGAGCGTCACGACCGCCCACGGCACCTCGCCCCAGCGCTCGTCGGGAACGCCGATCACGGCGACACCGGAGATGCCGCGGATGTCGCTGATCAGGTTCTCGACCTCGGCCGGATAGATGTTCTCGCCGCCGGAGATGATCATGTCCTTCAGTCGATCGGCGATGTAGAGGTACCCGTCCTCGTCGAGATAGCCGAGGTCGCCGGAGCGGAACCAGCCGTCGTCGGTGAACGCGGCAGCTGTCGCGTCGGGGAGTCCGTGGTACCCGAGGAACACGTTCGGGCCGGAGATCTCGATCTCGCCGACGGTGCCGCGCGGCACCATCCGCCCCGCGTCATCGGCGATCCGGACGTCCGTGAAGAAGTGCGGCAGCCCGACGCTGCCCTGCTTCGTGCGCGTCATGTCGGGGGCGAGCGCGGTCGCTCCGGGCGAGGTCTCGGTCATCCCGTACCCCTGCGAGAACGACAGTCCGCGCTCCTCGAAGGCGTTCAGGATGCGGGTGGGCACGGCCGAGCCGCCGCACGTGAGCTTCTGCAGGCTGGAGGTGTCGGCATCCGGCCAGCTCGGGTGATCGGCCATCAGCTGGTAGGTCGTCGGCACACCGCTCAGCATCGTCACGCGGTGGCGTTCGATGAGTGCGAGCGCGCGGCCGGCCTCGAACCCCTTCTCGAGCACGATGGTGGCGCCCTTGAGGATCACGGGCAACGCGCCCATGCCGAGCGATGCGACGTGGAACAGCGGCGAGATCATCAGGGCGATGTCGGTGGAGACGACGTCGTAATCGATGATGCAGTTCATGGCGCACCAGGTGAGGTTGCCGTGCGAGAGCACCGCGCCCTTCGCCTTGCCCGTCGTGCCCGAGGTGTAGACGATGGCGGCCGGGTCATCGAGCCCGACGGCGACATCGGCATGGCCGGCGCCCGCCTCGGCCATCCACTGCCGGAGCCCGGGGATGCCGGCGGCCCCGTCGCCCGTGAGGATCGCGTGCGCGATCTGCGCCGCCTCGATGCCGTCGGCGACCCGGCCGGCGAACTCCGCGTCGTGGATCAGCGCCCGCGCGCCCGAGTCGGTGAGCACGTGGGTCACCTCGGGCGGGGCGAGCCGGGTGTTCACCGGCACGAACACCGCGCCGAGCTGCGCGCACGCGAACAGCACCTGCAGGAACTCTGGGCTGTTCTCACCGAGATACGCGACCGCATCCCCCTTGCCGATCCCGCGCTGCGAGAGCACTGCCGAGATCCGGTCCGCCGCGTCGGCGAAGGCCCGGTAGGTGAGCACCTCGCCGTCGCCGAAGATCACGGCGGGCTTGTCGGGATTCTTCCGTCGCCGGGTGGCCATCCAGGAGCCAAGTCCGTGGTTCTGCATCGTCGTGTCCTCTTCGTCGAGGTGGCGCGTTCGGTGTGTGCGGGTCAGGCGTAGAAGCGGTAGAGCCCGCGGGCGACGACGGCGGGCTTCGTGCCGCCCTCGATCTCGATCGTCTGGTCGACGGCGAACTGGTAGCCGCCGGCGACCTCGGTCACCTCGGCGATCACCGCCCCGCCGCGGACGCGGGATCCGACCTTCACCGGCGAGACGAAACGCACCTTGTCGAGGCCGTAGTTCACCTTCGTCGTGACGCCGTCGAGATCGAAGAGCTCCGACCAGAACTTCACCGTCAGCGACAGCGACAGGAACCCGTGCGCGATCGGCGCACCGAACGGGCCGTCCTTCGCGCGCTCCGGGTCGACGTGGATCCACTGGTGGTCGTCGGTTGCGTCCGCGAACAGGTCCACCCGGTCCTGGGTGACCTCGACCCAGTCGGTCCAGCCGAGGTCGGTACCGACGAGGGTCGGGGCGTCGGGGTAGGCGGCGGTCGTGGTCATGTGGTGTCTCCTCGTGGTGGCTGAGTTCGTGGTGGCTGAGCTCTTGGTGGATGAGAGGGGTCGGATGCCGCCCGTCGGGCGTGCGGCGGGTCAGGTGAACGCGGATTCGCCGGTGAGTGCGCGTCCGACGATGAGGGCGTTGATGTCGTGCGTGCCCTCGTACGAGTAGACGGATTCCGCATCCGCGAAGAACCGTGCCGCGTCGTGGGCGAGGAGGATGCCGTTGCCGCCCTGGATCTCGCGGGCGAGCGACACGGTCTCGCGCGCGAGCAGCGCGGTCTGCATCTTCGCGAGCGCGGACGTCTCATCGCGCACATCGCCCGCGTCCTGTGCGGCCGAGAGCCGGGTCACGATCCCGAGCGAGGAGGTGAGGTTTCCGAGCATCCGGGCGAGCTTCTCCTGCACGAGCTGGAACCCGCCGAGCGGGCCGCCGAACTGCTCGCGCGCGCCGACGTAGCGGAGGGCGGCATCGAGCGCGCCGGCCTGCATCCCCGTCGCGATCCACGCGACGTCGGAGCGGAGCGCGCGGAGGATACCGGCGACGTCACGCCACGCCCGCACCCGCGGCAGCCGATCGGTTTCCGCCACGCGGACGCCGTCGAGCGCGACGTCGAAGTTCTGCATGGGCCTGAGCGACACCTTGCCCTCGATGCGGGTGAGCGTGACGCCGGGCGCGGTGCGCGGAACCAGGAACGCCTTCACCTGCCGGTCGGCGACGTCGCGCGCGAACACGACCAGCACGTCGGCGGTGTCGGCGCCGCCGATCCACCGCTTCGCGCCGTCGATCACCCACGCGTCGCCGTCCCGCCGCGCCGTGGTCTCGAGGCCGCCGGCGATGTCGGATCCGTGCCCGGGTTCGGTGAGGGCGAAGACGCCGCGGATGCGGAACGCCGCGATCTCGTCGTCGAGCGCCGCGAACTGCGCGGGGGAGCCGCCGAGGCGGACCGCGGTTCGGAACAGGCCCGACTGCGCGTTGTACGCGGTCGCGATCGACGCGTCGGTGCGCGCCAGCACGTAGGTGCGCCATCCGGAGAACATCGAGGACGCGGCCTCGTCCGCATCCACGCCGTCCGGGCGCATGAGGTCGAGGGCGATGAGGGGATCGAGGACGGATGCGGGCAGGGTCGCCGTCTCCCACGCCGCGGCGAGCTGCGGATGCACCGCGCTGCCGAGCACCTCGTCGAGCCGCGTCAGCGCGGCGACGGCCGCCGGGCTGAGGTGCGCCCCCGCGAAGCCGAGGGCGTCGACGCCGAACGGCGACGCGCTGCGCAGCAGAGGGGGCACGATCAGCCCAGTCCGAACAGGCGAACCGCGTTGTCCTTCAGGATGCCGGGCATCGCCTCGGGCTTCAGGTCGGTCAGTTCGACGTCGCGAAGCCAGCGGTCGGGGGTGAGCAGCGGAAAATCCGAACCGAACAGGATTCGCTTCTTCAGGAACGAGTTCGCGGCGCGCACGAGCTGCGGCGGAAAGTACTTCGGGCTCCACCCGGACAGATCGATCCACGTGTTGTGCTTGTGGGTCGCCACCGAGATGGCTTCGTCCTGCCACGGCACGGACGGGTGCGCCATGATGATCTGCAGGTCGGGGAACTCCGCCGCGACGGTGTCGAGCAGCATCGGGTTCGACAGGGCGAGCCGAAAGCCGCGTCCGCCCCGCATCCCCGCGCCGATCCCGGTCTGGCCGGTGTGGAAGAGCGCCACGACACCGGCGTCCTGCAGGGCTGCGTAGAGCGGGAACCACGCCTCGTCGCTCGGGTCGAAGCCCTGCACGGTCGGGTGGAACTTGAAGCCCCGCACGCCGTGGTCCTCGATGAGTCGGCGGGCGCGATCGACGGCCGCTGCGCCCTTCCGTGGATCGACCGAGCCGAACGGGATGAGCACGTCGTTGTTGCGGGCAGCGCCCTCGGCGATCTCCTCGCTGGAGAGCGGGGCGTGGCCGAGTGCCGTCTCCGCATCGACCGTGAAGACGACAGCGGCCATCTGCCGCTCGCGGTAGTACTGCGCGACCCCGTCGAGGTCGGGCCGGCCGACGTCGGCACTGAAATAGGCGGATGCGGCATCGGCCAGGTCGTCCGGCAGGGACGAGTGCCCATGGGCATCGACCTCGATGTGCACGTGCACGTCGATCGCCCGGACCGCGGCGACATCGATGGCGGGTTCGTAACGGGTCATCTCGGCTCCTTCGCGCGAGACGGGTGCCCGGGCGCGAGCCCGAGCATCCGGAGTCAGGGACGCTGCAGATCTTCCGGCAGGGCCGGGAAGCGCTCGCCGACGGACTGCGCGTGGTCACCGATCACGGCGGGGAACTCGTCTTCGAGTGCGGCGTAGGTCCAGCCGCCGTCGCGGTAGGCCGTGACCACCGGCTCGGGATGCGACCAGAGCTGGATGCGGTCGCCACCGACCCCGATCGCCTGACCGGTCACACCGGATGCGGCATCGGAGGCGAGGTAGGCGATCAGCCCCGAGACGTCGTCGGAGGTGCCGAAGCCGAGATCGTGGCGGTAGAACGCCGGCATCGGGTCGCCCGCCGCATCCGCCTCCACGGCCGCGGCGAAGTACGGCACGGTCGCCGTCATCGCGGTCGCGGCCACCGGGATCACGGCGTTCGCGGTGATACCCGCCTTCTTCAGCTCGAGCGCCCAGGTGCGCACCATGCCGACGATGCCGGCCTTGGCGGCTGCGTAGTTGGTCTGGCCGAAGTTGCCGCGCTGGCCGGTCGGTGATCCGATGCAGATGATGCGACCGGCGATTTGGTTCTCGCGCATGTAGGTGGCGGCCTCGCGGACGCACGTGAACGTGCCGCGCAGGTGCACTCCGATGACCGTGTCGAAGTCGTCGTCGCTCATCTTCCACAGCACGGTGTCGCGGAGCACCCCGGCGTTCGTGACGAGGATGTCGAGCCGGCCGAAGGTGTCGACGGCTGTGCGCACGAGCTCCTTCGCGGTGTCGGAGGAGCCGACCGGGGCGACCACGGCGACGGCTTTGCCGCCCGCGCTCTCGATGCCCGCGACGGCCTCGGCGGCGGTGTCCGCATCCACGTCGTTGATGACGACGGCGGCGCCCTGCCGGGCGAGCTCCTGCGCGTACGCGAGGCCGAGTCCGCGGCCGGATCCGGTGACGATGGCGACTTTGCCGTCGAGAGACATGGGGAACTCCTTCGTTGGTGTCTTCATTGAAGCGCCTAGTCGTTGAAATTGTCAATTATTGTTTCGCACACTCTTTGCTACTCTTCGGTCATGACGTCGAGCGATGCGCCCTCCGTGCGCGAAGCGCGTGCGACCCGGAGCACGGATGCGGCGGGTGACCTGTCGACGTCGTCGCTGACCGACGACGTGAGCTTTCTTCTTGCCCGCGCGAACGCGCTCTCGCTGGCGGCCGGAAACGCGGCGCTCGCGCCGCACGGGCTGAAGGTGCGCTCGTACTCGGTGCTCGCGCTCGTCGCCGACGGGGCCCGCCCGAGTCAGCGTGAGCTCGCGGCGTTCCTCCGGCTCGACCCCAGCCAGGTCGTCGCTCTCGTCGACGACCTGCAGCGGCGCGGACTCGTGGAACGCCGACCCGACCCGGCCGACCGCCGGGCGAACGTGGTGCGGGCAACGGATGCCGGACGCGCGCTGCACGCGCTGGCGCTCGAGTCGGCGCGGGTGGCGGAACGGACGCTGCACGCCGACCTCGACGAGCGCGAGCGCGCGCAGCTCGCCGGGCTGCTGCGCCGCATCGCGTTCTCCGATTAGGGGCGGGTGCCGTGGGATGTCGGCGCCGCGAGGTGCGGGCGCCGTGGGATGCCGGGAGTCAGCGCCGTTCGAGAACGAACCGGTCGCGGCCCGCGGCCACCCCGACGGCGAACTGCGCCACGAGCACCGCGATCAGCAGAAGCAGCGGCGCCGTCCACCCGGGGTCGAGCGCGTGCAGCGCGCCGAACGAGATCGGCCCGGCCGCGGCGAAGAGGTAGCCGACCGACTGCGACATGCCCGACAGGGCCGACGAGGTCGCCGGGTCGCGGGCGCGCTCCGCCATGAGGGTGAGTGACATGTTGAGCGATGCGCCGGCCGCGAGTCCGCCGCACGCGGCCCAGAGGGTCAGCGCGTCGGGCGCCACGATCAGGCCGATGCCGGCGACGACGCCACCGACGGGGAGCGCGGCCGGCACCCACCGCCGGGCGCGGCCGCGCAGGGCGAGCGGCACGGCCAGCGAGCCGATGACGCCCATGACCTGGAAGATCATCACGTCGAATCCGGCCGCCACCGCTGACCGGCCGTGCGACGCCGCGAACGGCGCCAGCCACGTCACGAGCATGTAGAACGACGACGACTGCAGGCCCATGTACGCGGCGACCTGCCAGGCGACCGGGTCGGTCCAGATTCCCGAACCGCGTCGCGTGGTAGCGGCGGGCTGCGCGCCGGTGCGCCGCGCGGGCGGGGAGTGCGGGGAGCGGGCGATCACCCACACCCAGAGGGCGATCGCGATCGGGAGGAGGGCGGATGTGGACGCGAGCGCGATGCGCCATCCGTCCGATTCGCCGCCGACGGCCTGCGAGATCGGCACGACGACGCCCGACGCCACGGCGCCCACGCCGCCGAGGAGGGCCGTGTAGACGGCCATCATGAGCGGGACGCGGGTGCCGAAATCGCGCTTGACGACGGCCGGCATCAGGACGTTGGCCACCGCGAGTGCGACACCGATGAGCACGGTGCCCAGCCAGAGGTTCACCGATGCCCCCGGCCAGGAGCGCCAGGCCGTTCCCGCGCCGAGCGCGATCATCGCCCACAGCACCACTCGCGACATCCCGAACCGCGTCGACAGCGCGTGGGTGGCGGGGGAGACGATCGCCCAGGTGAGCAGCGGCACCGACGCCAGCGCCCCGAGTGCCGCGCTCGTCGTGCCCTGGTCGTCGGCGATCTGATCGAGCAGCGGCCCGACCCCCGTGATCGTCGCGCGCATGTTCGCCGCGATCAGGCACACCGCGCAGACGAGCAGGGCGATGCGCGGGCCGCGCGGCGAAGGGGTCACGAGCACGGGACTCTACTCCGCCTCATCCCGCCCGCCCCCGCCCGCCCCCTCTTGACCGCGAGACTGCAGTGCAGCCGCGAGACGTCGGCTCCCGACCGCTGTCTCGCGGCCCGCATGCTGTCTCGCGGGTAGTGAGCCGGGGAGGGGGTCAGGGCAGCCTGGTTTCGAACGGCCAGCCGGTGTAGGCCTCGGCGAGGTAGGTGCGGCCGGCCTCGGACTCCACGACCGAGCGCAGCTCGCCGAGCTGGCGTTCCCGGTCGAACTGCGAGGCATCCGGCGAGACGTGCAGCATGCTCGTCATCCACCAGGAGAAGTGCTGCGCCTTCCAGATGCGGCGCAGCGCCGTCTCGGCGAACGCGTCGAACGGGCGCTCGTCGTTCTCGACCAGCAGCGCGCCGAGGGCACGGTCCAGCAGCACGACGTCGGCGACCGCGAGATTCATCCCCTTCGCGCCCGTCGGCGGCACGGTGTGCGCGGCGTCGCCGATCAGCGCCACCCGGCCGCGCCGCAGCTGGTGGGCGACGAAGCTCCGGAACCGCAGCACGTCACGCTGGAAGATGTGCCCCTCGTGCAGGGTCGTGCCTGGCACGCGCGCCTGCAACTCGGCCCAGATCTGCGCGTCGCTGAGGGAATCCGGGTCGGTGTCGGGGTCGCACTGGAAGTACATCCGCTGCACGGTCGCGCTCCGCTGGCTGATCAGGGCGAACCCGTCCGGGGAGTTGCTGTAGATCAGCTCGTCGGCGCTCGGCGGGGCATCGCAGAGGATGCCGAACCACGCGAACGGGTACTCGCGGAAGAGGTCGCTGCGGATGCCGCCGGTGACGGCCGAGCGCACCGCCGATCGGGAACCGTCGGCACCGACGACGACGTCCGCCTCGATCTCGAAGGGGTGGCCGTCCGCATCCGTGCCGATCACGCGCGGGCGGGTCGTCTCGGCGTCTTCGACCCGTTCGACGGTGATGCCCAGACGAAGATCCTGCCCCGCCGCGAGGCGCGCGGCGACGAGGTCGCGGAGCACCTCGTGCTGCGGATAGAGCCACACACTCCGCCCGGTGAGGGAGGGGAAGTCGATGCGGTGACCCTCGCCGGCGAAACGCAGCTCGATGCCGTCGTGCCGGTTGCCGTCTTCCAGAACGCGCGTCGACGCGCCGCTCTCGACCAGCAGATCGACCGTGCCCTGCTCGAGGATGCCGGCACGGATCGTGTTCTCGATCTCTTCGCGCGAGCGCCGGTCGACCACGATCGACTCGATGCCGGAGGCGGCCAGCAGGTGCGACAGAAGCAGGCCGGCGGGCCCCGCTCCCACGATTGCGACGCGCGTACGGTCGGCGGTGGTCATGACGTCTCCTTCGACGGTCAGGCAATCGGATGCGGAAGTCAGCTTCGCGCGGCGGGGCGCCGCATCCGCAGACAGTTCTCACTCACTGGGAGTCTGCCGGGTCAGCGGGCGGGCGGAACCGGCCGTTCGCGCGAGTTCCGGGTGCGCCACGCGCGCCAGGCGCCGGTCGACCAGAGCGCCCAGACGACCAGCAGCGGCTGGAAGAGGAGGCGGATGCCGCGGGCGAGGTCGGTGTCGAGGCCGAACGCATCCGTCCCGCGCACGAACTGCTCGATGTTGCCGGGGAACACGGCGACGAAGAACGCGGCGACGATCCAGCTGACGAGCACGCGGTGTCGTGCGAGCAGAAGGAGCGCCAGCCCGAGCGCGATCTCGACCACGCCCGAAGCGACGACCACGAGATCGACCGGCAGGGGCAGCCACTGCGGCACCTGCGCGACGAACGACTGCCGCGCGAAGGTCAGGTGGCCTGTGCCGGCGAAGACGAGGCCCGCCCCGAGCGCCCAGCGGGCGATCGTCCGGGCAGCGCTCATGTCCCGATCGTAGGCGACGCACGGCGGAGGGCGGCGGGTCGCACCCGCGCCGCGCGGCGGGTCGCGCCCGGGCCGAGCGGCGGGTCGCGCCCGGGCGCGCGGCGGGTCGTGCCCGGGCACTGGCGCCTCCGCCCGGGTAGCCTCGGCGGAGGAGGGGACGGGCATGAGCGACGGTGTGCTGCGGCGGGCGATGGACGTGCTGGCCGCCTTCACCGACGACGATCCGCAGCTCACCGCGAGTCAACTGGCCGCCCGTTCGGGGCTCGCGCTGTCGACCGTGCACCGCCTGATCGGCATGATGGTGGAGCTCGGGATGCTGACGCGCACCCCCGGGCATCGGTACGCCGTGGGGGCGCGACTGTGGGAGATCGGCGAGCTCTCACCGCTCGCGGCGCACCTGCGCGAGACCGCGCTGCCGCACATGGTGCGGTTGTACGAGGCGACGGGCGAGAACGTGCATCTCGCGGTGCTCGACGATCCGACTCCGGCGGCCGCATCCGCCATCTTCGTCGGGCGCATCACGGGACGCGGATCAGTGCCGACGATCAGCCGAAGCGGCGGGCGCCACCCGCTGCACGCGACGGGCGTCGGTAAGGCGCTCCTCGCCACGCGCGACGAGGGCTGGCTCGAGGCGTACCTGGCGGCGCCGCTGGAGCTCGAGACGCGGTTGTCGATCACCGATCCGGTGCGGCTGCGGGCAGATATCGAGCGGGCGCGGGGGCGCGGGTACGCGACCACCCGTGAGGAGATGACGCTCGGCAACTTCTCGGTCGCCGCGGCACTCGGCGTCGTGCCGGGCCTGCCGGTGGCGGCCATCGGGATCGTGGCCCATCTCGACGACGCCCATCACGAGCGGCGCCTCGCCCCGCTCGTGATGCAGGCCGCGAAAGATCTGACGCGCGCGCTTCGGCATCCGGATTCCCACTGATTGAGAACATTAGTGCCGGGGGAGGGCCCTCCGGTGCGACTCTGGGTGCACGTGTGTGGAACGTCGAAGGAGACCCCATGATCGCTGCCGATCCGGCTCGCGCCGCCAGTGAGCAGGCCGTCAAGGCCGCTGCGCCCGAGTCGCTGCTCGCCTCGCCCGATATGCCCAGCCAGCGCGAGATCACCGCCGAGATCGCGGAGCTCCACGCCGATGCCGCGGCGCGCGACGCCCGCGGCGAATCGGTGCCGACCACGCTCTACGACTTCCGGCCGTACCGGTCGAGCGTGCTGCGCCATCCGACGAAGAACCCGCGCCTGGTCGATCCCGAGACGATCGAGCTGTCCTCCCCGGCGTACGGTCAGCGCGACGTCGCCGCGATCGAGGCCGACCTCACCCTGCAGCACTCCGGCGAACCGCTGGGCGAGCGCATCACCGTCGCCGGCCGCGTGGTCGACGCGTGGGGTCGTCCGGTGCGCAACCAGCTGATCGAGGTGTGGCAGGCGAACGCGGCGGGACGATACATCCACCAGCGCGATCAGCATCCGGCTCCCCTCGACCCGAACTTCACGGGCGCAGGGCGCATGGTGACCGGCGAGGACGGCGAGTACTTCTTCACCACGATCAAGCCGGGGCCGTACCCGTGGAAGAACCACATCAACGCGTGGCGGCCGGCGCACATCCACTTCTCGCTGTTCGGCACGGGCTTCACGCAGCGGATCATCACGCAGATGTACTTCCCGAGCGACCCGCTGTTCGCGCTCGACCCGATCTACAACACGATCCGCGACCAGAAGGACCGCGACCGCCTGATCTCGACGTACGACCACGACCTGACGGTTCCCGAGTTCTCGATGGGGTACCGCTGGGACATCGTCGTCGACGGTCCGGATGCGACGTGGTTCGAGCCCGAGGGAGAGCACTGACATGAGCGATACCGGCAACGACACCGGGCTGAGCGACGCGCCGTCGGTCACCGAGGACTTCCGCGCGGCGGGCCTCAGCCGCGCACGCGCCGCGATCGCCGACGACCGGGGACCGGCCGCGCTCGCGCCCACCGGCGGGCAGACGATCGGCCCGTTCTTCGCATTCGGCCTGCAGTACCCGAAGATGCACGAGGTCGTCTTTCCGCACACCCCCGGCGCGATCGTCGTCGGCGGCACGGTCTACGACGGTGCGGGAGCACCGATCCCCGACGCGTGCGTCGAGATCTGGGGTGCCGACAGCGACGGCACGATCTCGCGGGAGCGCGGCTCGCGCCGCCGCGACGACCATACCTTCACCGGCTTCGGTCGCGCGTTCACGACCGACGAAGGACGCTACGAGTTCTGGACGCGCAACCCCGGCGCCGAGCCCGGCAAGGCACCGTTCTTCGCCGTCGTCGTGTTCGCGCGCGGGCTGCCGAACAAGCTGCACACCCGCATCTACCTGCCCGAAGACGCGGCTGCGCTCGCGGCCGACCCGCTGCTGTCGGAGCTGAGCGACGCCGAGCGCGCTACGCTCGTGGCGACGCGAACGCCCGAGGGATATCTCCGCCACGACATCCGATTGCAGGGCGAGAAGGAGACCGTGTTCCTTGCCTTCTGACCCGATCGGCGCCCTCGACGAAGGACTGCTCTCGCCCGTCACGGTCGGTGCCGACGCGGAGGTGTCCGACGCGGCGATCCTCGCGGCCCTCATCGAGGTCGAGGTCGCGCTCACCCGCGCGTGGGCGACCGTCGGAACGGCACCGGATGCGGTCGCCGTCGCGGTCGCGGATTCCCTGGCCGTCGCCGGCGGGATCACGCTCGCGCGGATCGTCGCCGCATCCGTGGCTGGCGGGAACCCCGTCATTCCGCTCGTCGGGGCGTTGAAGGAGCGCGTGCCGCTCGAGACGCGCGCGTGGGTGCACCGCGGTGCGACGAGCCAGGACATCCTCGACTCCGCGCTCATGCTCGTCTCGCAGCGGGCGGGGGCGTCGGTGCAGACCGCGTTGCGGGAGACCGAGCAGCGGCTCGCCGTGTTCGCCGCGACGCACCGCGACGTCGCCGCCGCCGCCCGGACGCTCACGCAGCACGCCGTGCCCACCACCGTCGGCGCCCGCGCGGCGGGATGGCTGCGCGGTGTGCGGCGCGCCCGCATCCGGCTCGATGAGACTCTCGCGGCGCTTCCCGCGCAGCTCGGCGGAGCCGGCGGCACCCTCGCCGCGTTCGTCGAGATCGGCGGAGCGGATGCGGCCGCCGCCCTCCCCGCCGCGTTCGCCGGTGAGCTCGGGCTCGCCGTGCCCGACGCCCCGTGGCACGTGCAGCGCTGGCCGGTCACCGAGCTCGGCGATGCGCTGGTGCAGGCGATCGACGCCCTCGGCAAACTCGCGACCGACGTCGCCACCCTCAGCCGCACCGAGATCGGTGAGCTGGCCGAGGGGGCGGGCGGCGGCTCGAGCGCGATGCCGCAGAAGCAGAATCCCGCGGCATCCGTGCTGATCCGCTCCGCGGCACTACGGGCCCCGCAGCTCGCCGCGACCCTGCACCTGGCCGCGGCGCTGGCGGCGGACGAGCGTCCGGACGGAGCCTGGCACGCGGAGTGGCCGACGCTGCGGGAGCTGCTGCGCCTCGCGCTCGGCGCGTCGGCGACCGGGGTGTCGCTCGTGGCGGGCCTCCGCGTCGACGCGGAGGCGACTGCCCGGAACCTGGCCGTGACCGGCGGCCTCGTCGTCGCCGAACGCCTTTCGCTCGCCCTGACCGCGCTCCTCGGCTCCGACGAGGTCGCGCGCATTGTCCGCGACGCCGGCCGCGGCGGCGACCTGCGGGCGCTCGTCGCGGTGGCGCTCGAGGCGGCGGTCGATCGCGCGCCGGGCGCGACGCATCCGGCGGATGGCGTCGACGACCTGCTCGATCCGGCGCACTACACCGGGCTGGCCGGGGAGCTCGTCGACGGTGCGGTGCGTGCGGCGGCGACAACTCCTCCAGATCCTGCGGATGCGGCCCCAGTGGACGATTCGGGCGTGTTGTGGAGGAGTTACGCAGACGAGCCGGCGGCCACCCACCCCGACGAGCCGGCGGGGGCTCCGGGTTCTGACGCGCCGACGCGTGGTTTGCCGGGTCGTGGTTTGCCGGCGCCGGGCGCTTCGGGTTCTGGCGCGCCGGCGCCTTCGACCGACGTGTCGCCTGGCTCCGCGGCTGAGGCGGAGAGCGCGCAATGACTGTGCCCACCATCACCCTGACCGACCCCGAGGGGCCGTCGGCCGCGCCGCTGCTCGTTCTCGGGCCGTCGCTCGGCACGTCCACGATCCTGTGGGACGCGGCTGCGCCCGCTCTCCGCGCCCGCTACCGCGTCACCGCCTGGGATCTGCCGGGGCACGGGGAGTCGCCGCATCCGACGTCGCCCTTCACCGTCGGCGAGCTCGCGGACGCCGTCGCGGAGGCGGCACGGGCCCAGGGCGCGGACCGCATCCTGTACGCCGGAGTGTCGCTCGGCGGCGCGACCGGACTCGCGCTCGCGCTGCGGCATCCGGGCCTCGTGGCGGGCGCGGCGATCGTCGCCTCCGGCGCGGTGCTCGGTGACCCGGACTCCTGGCACGCCCGCGCGGCGCAGGTGCGCGCGCAGTCCACGTCGTCGCTCATCGTGAGTTCTGCCCAGCGCTGGTTCGCGCCCGGGTCGATCGAGCGCGAACCCGACCTGAGCGGGCGGCTGCTGCACGCCCTGCAGAACGCCGACGACGAGGGATACGCCCTCTGCTGCGAGGCGCTCGCCGCGTACGACGTGCGCTCGCGGTTGTCCGAGATCCGGGTGCCGATCCGGGCGCTCTGGGGGCGCTTCGACCAGGTCGCCCCCGAAGCGAAGGCGGTCGAGATCGCGGCCGGCGTGCCCGGCGGCAGCGCCGACGTCATCGAGGGCGCCGCGCACCTCCCGCCGGCCGAGCAGCCGGAGGCCACCGCATCCGCGCTGCTCGACTTCTTCGGCAGCCTCCCGGAAGGACACCGCGCATGACCCGACCCGACGGACTCACCGATGCGGAGCGCCACGCGCAGGGCATGGCGGTGCGCCGCGACGTGCTCGGAGACACGCACGTCGACCGCGCGATTGCCGGAACCGTGCCGCTGACCGCGGACTTCCAGGACCTCATCACCCGCTACGCCTGGGGCGACATCTGGTCGCGGCCGGGACTCGCCCGCCGCGAGCGGTCGGTTGCGGTGCTCACCGCCCTTATCGCGCTCGGGCATCACGAAGAGCTCGCGATGCATCTGCGCGCAGCGATCCGCAACGGTCTGACGCAGGACGAGATCGTCGAGGTCATCCTGCAGTCGGCGATCTATTGCGGCGTGCCGGCGGCCAACACCGCCTTCCGCATCGCGACGGACGTCTTCGCGGCCGAGTGATCCGCGGCGCGGGCCCACGTGGGTTCGCCGTCGTCGGATTTCGGTAACGCGGGCCCGGGCGTGCCCGCAGTCGTCGGATTCGGCGGCGTCGAGCCCGGGTGGGTCCGCAGTCGTCGGATTCGGTGACGGGGAAGCGGCACAGGTGTCCCAGTGGTCTACTTCTGCCCCACCGGTCCGACGACTCATGACCCGTCGGTCCGTCCGGCCGCCTGTCTTCGCCGGTCGTAGCTCGCCGCCGGTCGCAGTGGGCTCGCGGGTGCGGGACGGGTCTTCGCCCGTCGGATTCCGCTCGCGAGGGCCCGGTTGGGTCCGCAGTCGTCGGATTCGGCGGTGCTGGGGCGTCGCATGCGTCCCGTTGGTTCACTTCTGCCCCACCGGTCCGACGACTCACGACCTATCGGCGCCTCGAGCGCCCCGCGACGACCCGTGGAGTGGCCTCGCGGACCCGTGCAGCGGCCGCGCGGGGCGTCGCTGCGTGCCGGAGCGCGCACGGGGCTGGTGCATGACCCACTCTGCTTGTAAAGTGTTCATCATACGCACGCACGTTCGCACAGCGAACACAACGTGCGAGGACGCCGGCCCCGCCGGCGTCACGACGCACGAGCGAGGGAGCACCGTGATCGACAAGACCGTGACCGACGTCGACGCCGCCGTCGCCGGAATTCCGGATGGCGCGACCGTGATGATCGGCGGATTCGGCCGCGCCGGGCAGCCCGTTGAACTCATCGACGCGCTCATCGCCCAGGGGGCGAGCGACCTGACCATCGTCAACAACAACGCGGGCAACGGCGATACCGGACTCGCGGCGCTGCTCGCGAAGCGGCGCGTGCGCAAGATCATCTGCTCGTTCCCGCGTCAGAGCGATTCCTGGGTCTTCGACGGCCTGTACCGCGCCGGTGAGATCGAGCTCGAGATCGTGCCGCAGGGCAACCTCGCCGAGCGCATCCGTGCCGCCGGGGCGGGCATCGGAGCATTCTTCTCGCCCACGGGGGTGGGAACCGTGCTGGCCGAAGGGAAGGAAGCCCGGGTGATCGAGGGGCGCGAGTACGTGCTGGAGTATCCGATCCGCGCGGACTTCGCCCTGATCAGCGCCCTCCGCGGAGACCGCTGGGGCAACCTGGTGTTCCGCGAGACGGCGCGGAACTTCGGGCCCGTGATGGCGACGGCCGCGACGACCACTATCGTGCAGGTCGACGAGGTCGTGCCGCTCGGTGAACTCGACCCCGAGACCGTCGTGACCCCGGGAATCTTCGTCGACTGCCTGGTTGCGGTCGGATCCCGCCGCTGGCTGGAGGATGGTGCCTTCGTCGGCGGCGTCGACATCGAGGGCCGCCCGAACGCCGCGCCCGCGCCCGCCTCCGCCGCAACGACAGACCCCGCGCCCGCCCCCGCCTCGAAGGAGGATGCACGATGACCACCCGCATCTCGCGCGACGATCTGGCCCGGCGGATCGCCGCCGACATCCCGGAGGGCGCCTACGTCAACCTCGGCATCGGGGCGCCGACCCTCGTCGCGAACTTCCTTCCCGCGGGCGACGAGATCATCCTGCACACCGAGAACGGACTGCTCGGGATGGGGCCCGCGCCGGAGGCCGGACGGATCGATCCCGACCTGATCAACGCGGGCAAGCAGCCGGTCACGGCGCTGGCCGGGGCGGCGTACTTCCATCACGCCGACTCGTTCGCGATGATGCGCGGCGGTCATCTCGACGTGTGCGTGCTCGGCGCGTTCCAGGTCGCGCAGAACGGCGACCTGGCGAACTGGTCGACGGGTGAGCCCGGCGCGATTCCCGCGGTCGGCGGTGCGATGGATCTCGCGATCGGCGCGAAGGACGTCTACGTCATGACCGACCTGCTCACCAAGACGGGCGGCTCCAAGCTGGTCGCCGAGTGCACCTATCCGCTCACCGGTGTCGGCTGCGTCTCGCGGGTCTACACCGATCACGCCGTGTTCGACGTGACGGCCGAGGGGTTCGCCGTTCGCGAGCTGTTCGGTGAGAACACGATCGACGACTTGCGGGCTCTGACCGGGCTCGACCTGATCGACGCCGCGTCCCCGCGGCCCGCCGCTTCCGAAGGGATGAACCGATGACCGGTACCTACATCTACGACGCCGTCCGCACGCCGTTCGGGCGCGCCGGCGGGGCACTGTCGGGCGTCCGCCCCGACGACCTCGCGGCGCTCGTCATGCGCACGACCGCCGAGCGCGCCGGACTCGACCCGGCCCGGATCGACGAAGTCATCTTCGGCGATGCCAACCAGGGCGGCGAAGACAACCGCAACGTCGCACGCTTCGGCGCGCTTCTGGCGGGCTTTCCCTCGAGCGTTCCCGGCGTGACGGTGAACCGGCTCTGCGGGTCGTCGGTCGAGTCCGTGATCCAGGGGTCGCGGGCGATCGAGACCGGTGACGCCGCTATCGTGCTGGCGGGCGGCGTCGAGTCGATGAGCCGCGCGCCCTTCGTCGTGGAGAAGTCGCCGAAGCCGTGGCCGGCGGCCGGCAACCCCACGATGTGGAACACGGCGATCGGATGGCGGATGGTGAACCCCGCCCTCCGGTCGGACTGGACGATCTCGAACGGGGAGTCCGCAGAGAAACTCGCGCAGATCTACGGGATATCCCGCGAGGAGCAGGACGCGTTCGCCCTGCTCAGCCACCGCCGGGCCGCCGATGCGTGGGCGGCCGGAATCTACGACGGCGAGATCGTGCAGGTCGACGGGTATGAGCTCGCGCGCGACGAGAGCATCCGTCCCGATACGACACCGGAGAAGATGGCCGGGTTGAAGCCGCTGTTCGCGAAGGACGGCTCGGTGACGGCCGGCAACTCCTCGCCGATCAACGACGGTGCGTCGGCCGTGCTGCTGGGCGCGGAGGGTGCGCTCGACGTCGAGCCGCTGGCCCGAATCACGGGGCGCGGTGTGTTCGGCAACGATCCCGATGTGTTCGGGGTCGCCCCCGTGGAAGCAGCGAACCGTGCGCTCGCGCGGGCCGGTCGTACCTGGGCGGATGTGGACTTCGTCGAACTGAACGAGGCCTTCGCCGCGCAGTCACTGGCGTGCGCGAAGCTCTGGCCCGACCTGGATCCGGCGAACCTCAACATCCACGGCGGCGCTCTCGCCATAGGGCACCCCCTGGGGGCCTCGGGTGGCCGCATCATCGGACACGCGGCGCACGAACTCGTCCGCCGCGGCGGCGGTGTCGCGGTCGCCGCGATCTGCATCGGCGTCGGGCAGGGTCTCGCCGTCGTTCTCGAACGCTGAGCCACGCGCCGCGTGCCACGAGCCGCGCGCCCCGCGCCCCGCGCCCCGCGCCACGTGCCACGACCGCACCGCATCGGGTCGTCGCGGATCGCGCCGACGGGGGAGGATGGACCGGTGAGTGACTCAGGATCCGCGGATGCGGGCGCGACTGGCGAGTTTGTGCAGTCGCTCGCGCGCGGTCTCGCCGTCATCCGTGCGTTCGATGCGGAGCATCCGGCCCTGTCGCTGAGCGATGTCGCGCGGCGCACCGGTCTGCCGCGCGCGGCGGCGCGGCGGTTCCTGCACACCCTGGAGACCCTCGGCTACGTGCGAAGCGATGCCCGGCAGTTCGCGCTCACGCCCCGCGTGCTCGAGCTCGGGTTCAGCTATCTGTCGGCGCTGTCGTTGCCGGAGATCGTGCAGCCGCACCTCGAGATCCTGTCGCGTGAGGTCGAGGAGAGCGTGTCGGCGGCGGTGCGCGACGGGACCGACATCGTCTACATCGCGCGCGTGCCGACGCGTCGCATCATGAGCGTCCGCATCACGATCGGCACCCGGTTTCCCGCGTACGCGACGAGTATGGGGCGCGTCCTGCTCGCGGGGCTCGACCCGGCGGAGGCGGATGCGGTGCTCGCCGCATCCGACCTCCAGGCCCGTGCGCCGCGCACCCTCACCGACCTCGACGGTCTGCGCGATGAACTCGCGCGCGTGCGGACGCAGGGTTTCGCCGTCGTCGATGGCGAGCTGGAAGCCGGGCTGCGGTCGATCGCGGTGCCCGTGCACGACAAGGACGGTGCGGTGTCGGCGGCCGTCAATGTCTCCACGAGCAGCACTCGGGCCCCGATCGAGACCCTGACGGGCACGTACCTGCCGTTGCTGCGCGCGGCGACGGCGCGGATCGAAGCCGACTCGCGCCTCGTCTGAGCGCCTGTCTCGTCAGCGCAGAAGCCTCGACACGGCGCGGAGCAGGGCGTCGCTGTCGGCATCCGGATCGATGCTGCCCCGGATCACGATGCCCTGAAACAGGAGCATGATCGTGTCGGCGGCGTCCGAGGCGAGGCGTTCCGCATCCGGGCCCTGCGTGTCGGCCCACGGCCGGAGCGTTCCCTGCAGGAGCCGGCGGATCTCCGTGAACTTGTGGTGTGCGAGTTCTGCGAGGTCGGGGTTGTGCGGCGCCTCGGCCCAGAGCTGCACGAGGATCGGGGCAACGCCGGGGTGGGCGATGTCGCCGTAGAGGCGGGTGAGCACCTGCAGCGGGGTGGGCGTGCCCCCGCTCGCGGTCAGCTCGGCGAGCGAGGTGCGACGCTTCTCGAGCATCGCGGTGGCGGTGAAGCGGGCGAGGTCGGTCTTCCCGGTGAAGTGCGAGTAGATCGAGCCGGCTGACATTCCCGACTCGGCGATGATGTCGGCCATGGATGTTCCGGCGAAGCCCTCGCGAGCGAAGCAGCGCTGCGCCGCATCCGCGATCCGGGTCATGCGCTGTTGGCGGACGGGGTCGGTGAGCCGGGGCATGTTCACAGAATAATCGTTCTGCTAGCATTCTTCAAAAAGATCAATCATTCTCTTTGGAGTCGTCATGTCCGTGCGCCCGCACACCAAGTGGTCCCTGTCCGTCGGCATCGGCGTGATCGGCGCCCTGATCGTCACCCTCGTCGTGCTCGCGTTCCTGTGGCCCTCGAAAACCGCGGGCGCGCACGATGTGCCGCTCGGCATCGTCGGGTCGGCGGATGCGGTCGCCGCGTTCGAGGACGCCCTCGACGCGAGCGCGCCCGGGGTCTTCGACCTCACGGAGGCGTCCGATCGCGATGCCGCCGTCGCGCAGATCGAGGAGCGCCACACCTACGGCGCGATCGTGCTGAACGAGGCGCCGAACGCGCCCGAGGTGTTGACGGCGCCCGCCGCCAGCACCGCCGTTTCGCAGCAGCTCGGCGGACTCGCGGCGCAGCTGCAGGCTCAGCTGAGCGCGCAGGTCGCCGCCGCGGGCGGAGACGCCGATGCGGTCACGGTCGCCGTGACGCCGATCGTTCCGCTCTCCGCCGACGACCCGAACGGCACGGGGCTCACGGCGGCGGCCTTCCCGCTGACGATGGGCGGCATGATCGGCGGCATCGTGATCTCACTGCTGGTGGTCGGCGTCATCCGCCGCCTGGTCGCGCTCGGCGGCTTCGCGGTGGCGAGCGGACTCATCCTGTCGCTCGTGCTGCACACCTGGTTCGGATTCGTCCCGGGCGACTACGCGACGATCGCGCTCGTGATCGGTATCTCGGTGCTGGGGACGTCGGCGCTGATCGTCGGCTTCACCGCGCTCATCGGCACGCCGGGCGTCGCGGTCGGCGCCATCCTCACGATGCTCGTCGGCAATCCGATCTCGGGCGCGGCCCTTCCGTGGCAGTTCCTCGCGCAGCCGTGGGGTGCGATCGGCCAGTACTTCGTGCCGGGCGCATCGAGCACGCTGTTGCGGTCGGTCGCGTACTTCCCGGCGGCCGACACCTCTGCGCAGTGGCTGACGCTCGCGGCCTGGGCGGCGGGCGGCATCCTGCTCGCGCTCGCGGGCCACTTCCGCAGCCGCGCCGCCATCCGGGTTCCCGCATCGACTCTCGAGGCTGAGGCCCCCGCTCCCGCGTGACCGCCGCCCGAGAACCGTGAGACGGGATCTTCGCGCCGAGATCGGGGGCTTACCCCGCTGTTTCGGCGCGAAGAACCCGTCTCGCGGATGCGGACCGTGCGCGCGCATCGGCTCCGCTGATGGTGCGGATCAGTGATCACGTCTTCCGCGGATGCGGCCGTCGCAGTCGAATGGACGCGCCACCGCACTGTCGCGGGGCGCGGTGTTCGCGTGGGGAACGCGGGCGCTGTCCTGATCCCGAGGAGCACAGACGATGACGTCCGCATCCACCACGACCCACCGCACCGCTCGTGCCGGTACCTGGCAGGGCATCCTCCTGCTGGCCGGCAGTTGCATGCCCGTTCTCGGCTCCGTGCTGATCACCCCTGTCCTGCCGCAGTTGTCCGCCCACTTCGCGGACGTGCAGGGCTCGGAAGTGCTCGTGCCGATGATCGTCGCGCTGCCCGCGCTGATGATCGCGATCTTCGCGCCGTTCGCCGGTCAGGTCGTCGATCGTCTCGGGCGCAAGACCCTGCTGATCATCGCGATGTTCGCCTACGCGCTCGTCGGCACGGCTCCGGCCTGGCTGGAGGGTCTCCCCGAGATCCTGATCAGCCGCGTGCTCGTCGGCATCTGTGAGGCCGCGATCATGACCGTCTGCACGACGCTCATCGTCGACTACTTCCACGAGCAGCGACGGAACCGCTACCTGGCGGCGCAGACCATCACCACGACCCTCGCCGCGACCGTGTTCATCGTGCTCGGCGGCGCACTCGGTGTCGGCGGATGGCACACACTGTTCTGGGTGTACGCCATCAGCCTCGTGATCGGCATCCCGATGATCTTCGCGCTGTGGGAACCGCGCGCCGCATCCGGCAAGGCCGCCGTCGAGGTCGCTCAGCGCCCGCCCGTGCCGTGGCGCCGCATCGCTGTGCCGCTCATCGTGTCGGTGTTCGGCGGATTCGCCTTCTACGTCATGATCATCGAGGTCAGCTACCTCGTGGTCGGTACCGGCGTCCCGGCGACGGAGACGTCGACGATCGGCGGCGTCGCGGCGGTCGCCTCGCTCGCCACCGCGGCCGGTGGAATCACCTTCGCCCGGCTGGCGAAGCGGGGGGAACGGCTGCTGCTGCCGATCGGGTTCGCACTGCAGGCGATCGGGATGCTGATCGTGTGGGCCGTGCCCGCCCTCCCGGGCCTCGTCGTCGGCGCGGTCATCGCATCGTTCGGATCGGGCCTGCTGCTGCCCTCGCTCGTGAAGTGGGTGGTCGCGACGACGACGTTCGCCGAGCGCGGTCGCGTCACCGGATGGTGGACCGCGGCCTTCTACTTCGGTCAGTTCCTGACGCCGGTGCTGATGGGCGTGCTCTCGGGGGTGCTGGGCTCGCTCGGCACGGCAGTCGGTGTCGTCGGCATCGCGGCAGCGGTCGTCGCCGTGCTGGTCGCCGTCGCCCTGCGTCGAGCGCCCGTCGTCGAGGCGCCGGCGGAAGAGACCGTCGCCGCCTGAACGCCGGCCGGAGGAGGGGCACTCGGACGTCGTCCGGTGCCCCTCCTCAGGGTCGAGCCGCGGGCGTGCAGTCGCGGCCGCGCATTCCGGGCCGGGCCGCGTGCCCAGCGGCCGCGCAGCCCCGTCAGGCGGCGTGGTCGCCCGCCGCGACGACCGCGCCCGCTTCGGCGAACAGCGCCCGCATCCACGCGTGTTCCGGATCCCGTTCGTGCACCGGATGCCACCACAGCGCGTTCAGCAGCGGAGTCGCGGCGAACGGCAGGTCGACGACGCGGATGCCGCTGACCTCTCCGGCCATCGGGGCGAGCGCGCTCTGGATGAGGCCGACGCGTTCCGTGCCGCGCACGAAATGCGGCAGGCTCAGGAAGCTCCCCACGACGACGTCGACCCGCGGTTCGATGCCGAGCTGCTGGATCTGCCGGCTCACCGAGGTGAACGCGCTCCGCGATGCGTAGGTCAGCACGAACGGCAGCGTCCCGAGGTCGGCCATCTCGAGCCGGTCGCCGACGTGCGGGTTGTCATCGGCGACGACAGCGACCCAGTCGTCGTGCCAGAGGTCGGTGAACGACAGGTCGGCGAGAAACCCGTGCGGAAGGATCATCGCGTCGACCGAGCGCAGTCGATTGCTCGCGTCTTCGACGACGGCGGGCGTGTGCAGCATGAAACGGAAGCGGACCCCGGGGGATCGCTCGCTCGCGAGCCTCGAGGCGACCGGGCCGATGGTGGCGAAGCCGTAGTCGGAGCCGTAGATCGAGAACTCGCGGGTGGACTGCGCGAACGACCCGGCCGCCCGGCTCTCGAACACCCGGCGGGCGGCTTCGAGCGCGGTCGTCGTGTGGTCGGTGAGGCGCAGGGCGAACGGCGTGAGCTCGTAGGTGTTGCCGCGCCGCGCCAGGATCGGATCGTTGAAGTGCGCGCGCAGTCGCGCGAGCGACGCGCTCAGCGCGGGTTGGCTCAGGCGCAGGCTCTCGGCGGCGCGGGTGACGCTCCGCTCGGTGAGCAGCGCGTCGAGCGACACGAGCAGGTTGAGGTCGAGACGGGACAGCAATGCGGGTTCGGACACGACGGTGTGTTCCTCCGGTTGGGTGCCGCCAATGTATCAGCCGCGTCGATGCGCGAGATAGCCAACCGTGGATTCCCTGATATCGATTCGCCTCGCATAGTGGACCTGGGCACGGAGTCGTCGCCCTTTCGAAAGGAACGATCGAAGATGATCACACTTCTCTCGCACCTGTCCTACGTCGCGGTCACCACCCCCGACGTCGAGGCATCGGTGGAGTTCTACAAGAAGAACGTCGGGCTGACGGAGGTCGCGCGCCAAGACGGCAACGTGTACCTGCGCTGCTGGGGCGATTACTACGCCTACAGCGTCGTGATCGTGCCGGGCGACGAGCCCGCGCTCGAGACCATGGCATGGCGCACGTCGAGCCCGGAGGCGCTCGAGGAGGTCGCGAAGCGTGTCGAGGCCGCCGGTGTCGAGGGCGAATGGTTCGACGGCTACGGAATCGGCCGCGCCTACCGCTTCATCGGTCCGTGGGGCCACAGCATGACGGTGCACTGGGATGTGGAACGCCACCGCGCCGAACCGCACGTGGCCTCGATCTACCCCGACCGCCCGGAGCAGCGGAGCCTCGTCGCCGGCGCTCCGCGTCAGCTCGACCACGTCACCATCGCGACGAGCGATGTGGACGGGTTCGCGGCCTGGTACAACACGGTGCTCGGCTTCCGGATCATGGCCAAGACGGTGCTGGATGACGCGCCGATCTCGGTGTTCTCGGTGCTCACCACCAACGAGAAGTCGCACGACCTCGGGGTCGTTCTCGACGGATCCTCGCGAGCCGGACGCATCAACCACTACGCGTTCTGGGTCGATACCCGCGAAGAGCTCCTGATCGCCGCCGACGTGCTTCTCGAACGCGGCATCCCGATCGAGTACGGTCCGTCGATCCACGGCATCGGCGAGCAGAACTTCCTCTACTACCGCGAGCCGTCGACCCTCCGGATCGAGCTCAACACCGGGGGCTACCGCAACTACGTGCCGGATTGGGAGCCCAACACCTGGCGTCCCTCCCAGGGATCGAACAACTTCTACCGCAACGGCGCGATGCCGATGTCGATGACGGAGTCGTTCCCGCCCGCCGACGGTCCGTCCGCGACCGAGGAGGGTGTGCCCGACGAGATCCGCGACGCCCTGCTGAACCCGTACGCGCGGCACGGCCAGGGATGATTCCCGACCCGGGGGCGGCAGCGGTCGCCCCCGGGTTCCACCCGTCACGAATCGAGGAGGAATCATGACGACGTCAACACTCGACGCACCGTTCGCGCTCGCCAGGTACCGGGAGGGGGGAGCGGTGCGTCTCGGTCTCGCCGCGGGCGACCGCATCCGTCCGCTGGACGCCGAAGACCTCGGCGCGGCAGACCTGAACGGGTTCCTCGCGGCACCGGACTGGGACCGCCTCGCCGCGCTCGCGCGGGCCGACGGTCCGTGGCGACCGCTCGCCGATGTCGTGCTCACGGCGCCGGTCGAGCCGCGGCAGGTGCTGCAGACGGGTGCGAACTACCGGCAGCACGTGATCGAACTGGTGGCCGCCGGCCTCACGAACAACAGCGACCGCACGCCGGAAGAAGCGCGCGAGTTCGCGGCGAAGATGATGGACGATCGCGCCGCGAACGGCGAACCTTACTTCTTCATCGGGCTGCCCGCGTGCGTCGTCGGCGACGACGTGCCGCTCGTGCTGCCCGCCTACAGCGACGTGCACGACTGGGAACTCGAACTCGCGGTCGTCATCGGGCGCGAGGCGTTCCGCGTCTCGCGGGCGGATGCGGCATCCCACATCGCGGGGTACACGATCGTCAACGACGTCACCACGCGCGACCTCGTCTTCCGGAAAGACATGAAGGAGATCGGCACCGACTGGTATCGCGCCAAGAACGCGCCCGGCTTTCTGCCGACCGGACCCTTCCTCGTGCCGGCGCACCTCGTCGAGGCGAACGACGCCCGCCTGCATCTCGCGCTGAACGGCGAGACCATGCAGGATGCGTCGACGTCCGACCTGCTGTTCGACATCGCCGCCCTCGTCTCGGGCGCGTCGCAGACCATGCCGCTGCTTCCGGGCGACATCCTGCTCACCGGGAGCCCGGCCGGAAACGGCCAGCACTGGAAGCGCTTCCTCCGCGACGGCGACGTCATGACGGGAACGATCGCGGGCCTCGGCACCCAGACGGTGCGCTGCGTCGCCGACGAATCCGTGTGACCGCCCCGTGATCGCCCCGGCGTGACCGCTCCGCGCGTGAACGCCGTTCGCGCATTCTCCAGAACAGAGAGGTTCTGACATGACCGCAGTCCAGAAGGTCGCCATCGCCGGCAGTGGCGCCGCCGCGCTCGCCGCCGCCATCCTGCTCGCCCGCGCGGGCGTCACCGTCGATGTCTTCGAGGAGAAGCCCGAGGTCAGCATCCTCGGTTCCGGCATCACCCTGCAGGGCAACTCGCTGCGCGCCCTCGACCTGCTCGGCGTCTGGGACGACGCCCGCGCCCAGGGGTACCCCTTCACGGGGCTGACCCTGCGAGCGCCCGGGCCGGATGCGCCGATCGTCGCGGAGCTGCCCGACGTGCAGACCGGCGGACCCGACTACCCGGCGGGGATGGGCATGTACCGCCCCGACCTCGCCGCCATCCTGCACGCGCACGCCGCGCGGGCGGGGGTCAGCATCCGCTTCGGTGCGAAGGTGACCGGCCTCGCCCAGAACGACGACGGGGTCGAGGTCTTCCTCGGCGAGCAGTCCGCCGGGGTGTACGACCTGCTGATCGGCGCCGACGGGCTGAACTCCACGGTGCGCGACCTCATCGGAATCGACACGAAACCGCAGCCCACCGGCATGGGAATCTGGCGCACCCTCGTCTCGCGACCGGCCGAGGTCGAGCGGACGGAGCTGTACTACGGGGGCCCCGTCTACATCGCGGGCTACACGCCCACCGGAGACGACACGATGTACGCGTTCCTCGTCGAAAAGGCGCAGGACCGCCAAGGGGTGACGGATGCGGATGCGGCCCAGATCATGCTCGAGGAGTCGCGCGCGTACGGCGGGCCCTGGAACTCGGTGCGCGCCGACCTCGCCGCCGGTTCGCGGGTCAACTACACGTGGTTCACCGCGCATCTGATCGAGGGCGCCTGGAACCGCGGACGTGTCGTCGTCATCGGGGACGCGGCGCACAGCTGCCCGCCGACGATCGCGCAGGGCGCGGCCCAGGCGCTCGAGGACGCGGTCGTGCTGAGCGAACTGCTGCTCGCCGCCGACGCTGTTGACCAATCGCTCTGGGACGAGTTCCACGCGCGTCGGGTGCCGCGGGCGTCGGCGGTCGTCGAGGCGTCCGTGCAGCTCGGGCAGTGGCAGCTCGACGGAAATCGGGATGCGGATGCCCCCGGGCTCATCTTCGCGACCGCGCACCTGATGGCACAGCCCGCATGACCCGGGTGACCGATGTGCACGCGCACCTGCTGATGCCCGGGCTGCACGCCGAGATCGAACGGCGGGTTCCCGATCTCGTGCGTGCCGCGTCCGAGCTCGAGGCCCGCCGGAACGGACCGGAGAGTCAGGCCGTCTCCGGTCCGATGGTCGGCGCCCGCATCCCGAAGCTCACCGACGTGGGTGTCCGACTGGCCGCGATGGACGCGCAGGGCGTCGACCGGCAGTGGGTCAGCGCCTCGCCGAACCACTTCTACCCGTGGGCTCCGGAGGGGCTCGCCGTCTGGGCGGCCGTCGAGGCCAACCGGTTGATCGCGGCGCACGTGTCGCACGACCCCGAGCGGCTGGTGGGACTCGGGCTCGTGCCGCTGCAGCATCCGGAACGCATCGTCGAATGCCTCGACGATGCCGTGCTCGGCCGGGGGCTCGCCGGCGTCGAGATCTCGTCGTTCGCGGAAGACGTCGAGTTGTCGGACCCGCGCCTCGAGCCGTTCTGGGCGCGCGCGGCGGAACTCGGCTGCGTCGTGTTCCTGCATCCGTTCGGCTGCAGCCTCGACGAGCGGCTCGATCGCTTCTATCTCGCGAATACCGTCGGGCAGCCGACCGAGAACGCCGTGGCGCTGTCGCACCTGATCTTCTCCGGCGTCCTCGACCGGCACCCGGGTCTCCGCATCGTCGCCGCTCACGGCGGCGGCTACCTGCCGACCGTGATCGGGCGTTCCGATCACGCGTGGCGGGTGCGTCCGGATGCGCGCGGCTGCCAGCATCCGCCGTCCTCCTACCTCGAGCGGATCTGGTTCGACACGGTCGTGCACGATCCGCTCGCGCTCCGCCGCCTCATCGAGAGCGTCGGCGCGAGTCAGGTCGTGCTCGGCAGCGACTTCCCGTTCGATATGGGGTCGGAGGATCCGGTCGGCGAGGTGCGCCGCGCGGCCCTGCCCGACGACGTGTCCGCGCGAGTGCTCGGCGGAAACGCCGATGCCCTCCTGCGCCACGCGCTGGCCTGACCCCCCACCATCCGCGAGACTGCAGTTTCGCAACGAGACGTTGGCTCGCGACCGACGTCTCGACGCCGAACTGCTGTCTCGCGGGTTTCGGGCCCGCCGGCGGATGCGGGCGGGTCAGCCGACGGCGAAGCCGCGGGCGAGACCCTCGGGCGAGAGGGCGTACTCGGCGGCGAGCATGCTCGCGCCGAGGATCGCGGCCTTCGCCCCCGTTGCGGAGTGCACGATCGCGAGGTGCTCGGTCGCGAGCGGCATCGAGCGGGTGTAGACGGCCTCGCGGACCCCGGCGATGAGGTGCTCTCCGACGCGCGCCATCGACCCGCCGATCACGATGACCGAGGGATTGATCAAGCTGACGGCGACCGTCAGCACCTCGCCGATGTCGCGGCCGGCCTGGCGGACGGCCTGGATCGCTTCGATGTTGCCGCGCTTGACGAGCTCGATCACGTCGTTGCCCGAGTGCGCGTCGAGGCCGTGCGCGCGCAGCTGTCGCGCGAGCGCCGGAGCCGCGGCGAGGGCTTCGAGGCATCCGCGGTTACCGCACGTGCACGGCACATCCGCGCCGCGCGCGACCTGGACGTGCCCGATGTCGCCGGCCGATCCCTGGGCGCCGCGCTGCAGGGTGCCGCCGGAGATGATGCCGGCCCCGATTCCGGTGGCCACCTTCACGAACAGCAGATGATCCACGCCCGGCCAGGCGGTGGCACGTTCGCCGAGCGCCATGATGTTCACGTCGTTGTCGACGAGCACCGGAACGGGCAGGTGCGCCTGCAGCCAGCCGGGGATGTCGAAGCGGTCCCAGCCGGGCATGATCGGCGGGTTGACCGGGCGCCCGGTGGAGTGCTCGACGGGCCCGGGCACGCCGATGCCGATGGCGGCCACGCTCCGCTCATCGCGCCCGAGGCCGGAGAGCAGCCCTTGCCCGCTCTCCCACAGCCAGGTGAGCACGACCTCCGGTCCGAGCGTCACGTCGAGCGGTTCGCTGTGCTCGGCGAGGATGCTGCCGGCGAGGTCGGTGACCGCGACGGTCGCGTGCGAGGCGCCGATGTCGGCGGCCAGCACGACCCGTGCCGCCGGATTGAGCGCGAACTGGGATGGCGGACGCCCGCCGGTGGAGACGGCATCCGCGACGGGGGCGATCAGCCCCATGCGCATCAGCTCGTCGACGCGCATGGCGACGGTCGAACGCGCCAGCCCGGTGGACTTGGCGAGCTCGGCGCGGGTGCGAGGCGCCCCGTCGCGAAGGAGCTGGAAGAGTTCCGTCACGCCCGAGGGGGCGCGGGAGGTGTCGGTGGCCATCTCTGTTCCCGGCTTCGATCGATCGGTCCCGGGTAGGCACGTGCACGCCGAGTCCCCGTGGTTGCCAGATTACGCCCCGCGTTGCGGGGCGCCTGACCGCGAGACGAGCCGGTGCGGCCGGCCCTCTCGCGGCCCACTCATCATCCGGAACGTCCGGTCGATCGGGTGAAACGCTGCTGCAGCAGCACCGCAACGACGATGATCACACCCTTCGCGACCTGCTGCACCGACGACGACAGGTTGAGCTGCACGAACACGTTCGTGAGTGTCGTGAAGATGAGCACCCCGAAGACGGTGCCGGTGACGGTGCCGCGCCCGCCGAGCAGGAGGGTGCCGCCGACCACCACCGCCGCGATGGCGTCGAGTTCGTAGAACAGCCCGTTCGTGGAGCTGCCGGCGGTCGTGCGACCCAGCATCATGACCGCGGCGATGCCCGCGCTCAGTCCGGCCAGCGCGTAGAGCCACATGGTGTGGCGCCGCACGTTGATGCCGGCCAGGCGTGTGGCTTCGCGGTTGCCGCCGATCGCGACGGTGCGGCGGCCGAACGTGGTGCGGTTCAGCAGCACCCATCCGAGTACGGCGACGATCGCGAAGATCCAGATCAGGATGTCGATGCCCAGGATGTCGGCGTTCATGAAGGTGACGAAGCCGCGATCCTCCACGACGAGAGTGCGGCGGTCGGCGAGGATCTCGGCGAGGCCGCGGGCGGCCACCAGCATCGCGAGCGTCGCCATGAAGGCGACGACGTTGCCGTAGGCGATGACGATGCCGTTGATGAGTCCCGCCCCGACGCCCACGGCGAGGGCGATGACGACCATCACGATCCAGTGCATCTGGTCGGCGAGGTCCTGCACGGCGGCGAGCGTCGCCACGACCGAGGCGAGGCCGAGTACCGAACCGATCGACAGGTCGATCCCGCCGGCGATGATCACGAGGGTCATGCCGACGCTGATGACGCCGACGATCGAGGCCTGGCGGAGGATCGTCAGGATGTTGTCGATCTTCACGAAGTCGCCGCCGCCCGCGATCGCGCCGACGACGACGATCAGCAGAAGCGCGACCACGAGGCCGAGATTGCGACCCACGGAACCCGACAGGATGCGGCGCCACGCGGGCGTCGCCGCATCCGTCGACGTCGCCGCGGTATCCGGGGCGAGGGTCTGGACGCCGGTGGGGGAAGGCTGCTCGCTCACGCGGCGGTTCCTTTCATGACGAGGTCGAGCACGCCGTGCTCGTCGATCTCAGGGGAGGGGAGGGCGCGGAGGACGTGACCGTCGCCGATGACGAGCACGATGTCGGCGAGGCCGAGAACCTCTTCGATCTCGCTGGAGACCACGACGACCGCGTTGCCGGCGGCGGCGAGGTCGCGGATGAGGGTGTAGATCTCGGCGCGGGCGCCGACGTCGACCCCGCGTGTGGGTTCATCCAGAAGCAGAACGCGGGTGCCGTGCACGAGCCAGCGCGCGAGCAGGATCTTCTGCTGGTTGCCGCCGGAGAGAGTGCGGGCCGGTCGGTCCGGGTCGGCCGGGCGCAGTTCGAGCGCGTCGATCTGGGCCCGTGCCACGGCCCGCGCGGCACGGTCACGGAGAAATCCGCCCCGAGCGAATCGGGACATGGACGCCAGGGTGACGTTCACGTAGATCGGTTCGTCGAGGACCAGCCCCTGACTCTTGCGCTCCTCGGGGGAGAGGCCGATGCCCGCACCCACCGCGGAGACGACGGATCCGCGCCGCAGCGCTGCGCCGCGCACTCTCACGGTTCCGGATGTCGCCTTCCGGGCGCCGTAGATGGTCTCGAGGATCTCGGAGCGGCCGGACCCCACGAGCCCCGCGAGTCCGACGACCTCGCCCGCCCGCACGGTGAACGAGACGTCGGTGAACGCCCCATCGAGCGTGAGATTCTCGACATCGAGGACCACCGGGGCATCGTCGGCGACCGGAACCCGGGTGGGGAAGACGTTGGCGACCTCCCGCCCGGTCATCAGTCGGATGAGCTCGGGGGTGGGGGTCTCCGCCGCCGACAGACCGACCGCGGTCGTGCGGCCGTCCTTCAGGACGGTGATGCGGTCGCCGATCTGCCGGATCTCTTCCAAGCGGTGCGTGATGTAGACGACGGCGATGCCTTCGGCGGTCAGCTCGCGGACGACGTGGAAGAGGTTCTTCACCTCTTCGGTGTCGAGGACGGCCGACGGTTCGTCCATGATGATGAGCTTCACGTCGTGCGAGAGCGCCCGCGCCATGCTGACGATCTGCTTGTTCGCGGCGCTCAGCCGGCCGACCTCGGTGTGCGGGGAGAGCCCGCCGTGACCGAGCCGCTTCAGCAGCGCCCGCGTCTGCGCGGCGGCCTCGGACCGCCGGGTGAATCCTCCGCGCGCCAGCTCGTGCCCGAGGAAGATGTTCTCGGCGATCGTGAGCCCGTCGACCACGTCCAGCTCCTGATACATGGTGGCGATTCCGAGGTCGATCGCCGCTTCCGGCGTCGTGATCTCGGCGGGCTCGCCGCGCCAGAGGATCTCGCCGTCGTCGGGGCGATGGACGCCCGCAAGGGTTTTGATGAGCGTCGATTTTCCGGCGCCGTTCTGGCCGAGCACGCAGTGCACCTCGCCCGGGGCGACGTCGAGGTCGACCCCGCGAAGGGCGCGCACACCGGCGAACGACTTCGTCACCCCTCGCACGCGGAGTAATGACGTTTGATGGTCAACTTTGATCACGCGGCGAAACGTAACACGTCGAGCGAGGGCGGCGCGACCCCTCTGCGCCACATGTTTCGGATGCGGGCAGGCGCGGCACACAGAAATCTGCCCGGAATTGCGGGCAAAATGATCAGCACCTACTTATATTGAGAAACAAACAAAAGTTGCCTGAATGCACAATGCTTCTGCTACGGTGAGGTTCGTCAACGTAGACCTCTCTTCAGCGTGGATGACTCGAGGTCGGCGATGGCCTCAGCTGCATCACATTCAAGGGAGAAATTGACATGCGCTCATACCTGAAGCCGCGTACCCGCCTGGCACTGACCGGCGTCGCGCTTCTGACCGGTATCGGACTCCTCGCTGGGTGCACCGGTTCATCCGATGACGGCGACGACGTCGTGAACCAGGGCACCACCACCGAGGAGAATGCCGAAACCGGCGAAACCGTCACGATCGGGTTCTCCGGACCGGCCGCCGACCACGGATGGCTCGGCGCCATCAACTCGGGCGCGCTCGCCGCTGCCGAGAGCTACCCCGACGTCGACCTGAAGGTCGCGGAGGGAACGAACGATGTGAACGCGCAGATCGCCGCCGTCGAGACCTTCATCAACGACGGCGTCGATGCGATCGTGCTGCTGCCGAGCGACGGCGCGGCCCTCACCGAGGTCGCCATCCAGGCGATGGAAGCCGGCATCCCCGTCATCAACGTGGACCGCGAGTTCTCCAGCCCGTTCGCCGCCCGCACGACCGTGCTCGGCGACAACTACGGGATGGGTGTCAGCGCGGGCACCTACATCTGCGCTCAGCTCGGCGACACCCCGGATGCCGTCGTCGCCGAGATCGCTGGAATCGACGCGCTGCCGCTCACGCAGGATCGCTCGCAGGGTTTCTCGGACGCGCTCGAGGACTGCGGCCTGGAGGTCGGGCCGCGCGTGGCCGCGGACTTCACGGTGCAGGGCGGTGAGGCCGTCACGTCGCAGCTGCTGTCGGCGAACCCGAAGATCGACGCGATCTGGAACCACGACGACGACCAGGGCATCGGCGTGCTCGCGGCCATCAACGCGGCCGGCCGCGACGAGTTCTTCATGGTCGGCGGCGCCGGCAGCCGCAACGCCATGGAGGCGATCGAGGCCGATGACAGCGTGCTGAAGGCGACGGTCATCTACCCGTCGACGCAGGCCGCCGACGGAATCGCCCTCGCCCGTCTGATCGCGCAGAGCAAGACGCAGAGCGATCTGATCACCCCGAGCGTGCCCAACCGCATCGTGCTGGACGCGCCCGTCGTGACGAAGGACAACGTGGCCGAGTTCATCGACCTGGCGTTCGCGTCCTGACCCCGGGGGCGTCCGAGCTCGTCTCGGGCGCCCTCACCCCCACACAGTAAGGAGAGCGCGTTGACTCGACCGCTCCGCGTCGCCATGATCGGCGCCGGTTTCATGGGTGCAGCGCACTCGCAGGGATGGCGCGTCGCCCCGCGCTTCTTCGACCTTCCGCTTGACCCGCAGATGACCCTGCTGGTCGCGCGCGACGCCGATCGCACCCGCGCGGCCGCCGACACCTGGGGCTGGGCCGAATCCGGCACCGACTGGAGGGCCGCGATCGAGCGCGGCGACATCGATGTCATCGACATCGTCACCCCCGGCGACCTGCACGCCGAGATCGCCATCGCGGCGCTCGCCGCCGGAAAGCACGTCCTGTGCGAGAAGCCGCTGGCGAACACCGTGGGCGAGGCGGAGCGGATGGCGGATGCCGCATCCGCCGCGTTCTCCCATGGAGCCCGCGCCATGGTGGGCTTCACCTACCGCCGTGTGCCCGCGACCACGCTCGCGCGCGACATGGTCGCGGCGGGACGCATCGGCGACGTGCGACAGGTGCGGGCCGAGTACCTGCAGGACTGGCTCAGCGACGCGGACGCGCCGCTGACCTGGCGCCTCGAGAAAGAGCACGCCGGCTCGGGGGCGCTGGGCGACATCGGGGCGCACGCCGTCGACCTCGCCGAGTACATCACCGGGCAGCGGGTCACCGAGGTGTCCGGCATCCTCGACACCCTCGTCACCGAGCGCCCGCTGCTCGCCGCCGGATCCGGGCTCTCCGGCACTGCCGCGGCCGGGCGCGGCGCGGTCACGGTCGACGACGTGGCACTGTTCACCGGACGCCTCGAGAGCGGTGCGCTCGCCTCGTTCGAGGCATCCCGCTTCCGCACCGGGCGCAAGAACGCCCTGCGCATCGAGATCTCGGGATCGCGCGGCGCTCTGGTGTTCGACCTCGAGCGCCTGAACGAGCTCGCGTTCTACGATGCGACGGCGCCCGCTGGCGAGCAGGGCTTCCGCACGATCCTCGTGACCGAACCCACCCACCCCTACGTCGGCGCGTGGTGGCCGGCCGGGCACATGCTGGGGTACGAGCACGCGTTCTCGCACCAGGCGAAGGACTTCGTCGAAGCGATCGCCGCGGGTGCGCAACCCTCGCCGTCCTTCGCCGACGGACTGCACGTGCAGCGCGTGCTCGGCGCGGTCGAGCGGAGCGCCGCACAGGCCAGCGCATGGACGCACACCGACACGACGGACGCTCGCCGCGCTTTCGCGGCATCCTGAACCGAGGAGAGGACGAACTCATGGCCAGACCTGTCACCCTGTTCACCGGCCAGTGGGCCGACCTGCCGTTCGAGGAGGTGGCGCGGCTCGCGGGCGAGTGGGGCTACGACGGACTCGAGATCGCCTGCTGGGGCGACCACCTCGACCCGAACCGCTGGGACGACGACGCGTACGTGCAGGGCAAGCGCGACGTTCTCGAGCGCAACGGCCTCCAGGTGTGGACGATCTCGAACCACCTGAAGGGTCAGGCGGTCTGCGACGACCCGATCGACCAGCGCCACCGCGACATCCTGCCCGATTCGGTGTGGGGCGACGGCGACCCGGAGGGCGTCCGTCAGCGCGCGGCGGAAGAACTGAAGAACACGGCACGGCTCGCGGCGAAGCTCGGCGTGAAGACCGTCACGGGGTTCACCGGCTCGTCGATCTGGAAGTACGTCGCCATGTTTCCGCCCGCATCCGACGCCATGGTCGAGGCCGGTTACCAGGACTTCGCCGACCGCTGGAACCCGATCCTCGACGTGTTCGACGAGGTCGGGGTGCGATTCGCGCACGAGGTGCACCCCTCGGAGATCGCGTACGACTATTGGACGACGCAGCGTGCGCTCGAGGCGATCGGACACCGGGAGGCGTTCGGACTGAACTGGGACCCGTCGCACATGGTGTGGCAGGACATCGACCCGGTCGCCTTCCTCTGGGACTTCCAAGACCGGATCTACCACGTGCACTGCAAGGACACGAAGAAGCGCCTCGGGAACGGCCGCAACGGCCGGCTCTCGTCGCATCTGCCGTGGGCCGACCCGCGGCGCGGTTGGGACTTCATCTCGACGGGGCACGGCGACGTGCCGTGGGAGGACGCGTTCCGGATGCTGAACGCGATCGACTACCGCGGACCGCTGTCGGTGGAGTGGGAGGACGCGGGCATGGATCGCCTCGTCGGGGCGCCCGAGGCGCTCGGTTTCGTGCGCCGGCTGTCGTCGTACGAGCCGTCCGCCGCCGCGTTCGACGCCGCCTTCTCCGCCACGCCGTAACCCCCCCCTCCTACCGCGAGACGGGATCTTGGCGCCGAGACCGTGGGGTAACCCCGCTGTCTCGGCGCGCAGATCCCGTCTCGCGGGTGAGGCCGGCCAGGTGGGACGGGCCGCGGGTGGGTCAGCGCACGCCGCGCATCAGCGCGAGCACGGGCTTCGCGCAGAGCAGCAGGGCCGCGCCGAGGGCGACGGCGATCGCGCCGAGGATCGCGAAGTACGGCACCTCGTTGGTCGGATCGTAGAACGTGCCGAGCTGGCCCGCGATCGCCGTGCCGAGGGCGACCGACAGGAAGAACAGCGCCACCATCTGGGTGCGGAAGACCGACGGCGCGAGCTTCGTCGACACCGACAGGCCGATGGGTGAGAGCAGTAGTTCGGCCACCGTGAAGACGAACAGGATGCCGATGATCGCGAGGATCGGGGTGGTGTTCTGGCCGCCATCCGCCCAGATGAGGAACAGCAGGAACGCCGCTCCCATTACGATCGCGGCGAGACCGAACTTGACCGGGGTGGTCGGCTGGCGCCGGCCCAGCTTCGTCCACAGGGCGGCGAACACCCCGGACAGGATGATGATGAACACCGGGTTGATCGACTGCACCCACGACACCGGCATCTCCCACCCGAACAGGTCGCGGTTCAGGCGCACGTCCGAGTAGATCGTCAGCACCGTGAACTGCTGCTGGTAGAGCGACCAGAAGCCGACGCTCACGATGAACAGCGGGATGAAGCCGAACACGCGTGAGCGCTCGTCCGACGACACCCGCTTCGACGACAGGATGACGGCGAAGTACGCGATCGTTGCGGCGACCGTCACCGCGATCACGACGAGCGCGAGGTTGTCGGCGCGGATGAGTCCTGTGACCACGGCGATCACGATGACGATCACGCCGGCTGCAGCGATGGCGCCCCACATCCCGTACCGTTTTCTCGGCAACGGATTCGGGATGGCGCGGCTCGCGGCGGGCAGGCTGCGCCGGCCGAACGAGTACTGCACCAGACCGATCGCCATGCCGACGGCCGCGAGCCCGAAGCCCCAGTGGAACCCGAGGGTCGACTGCAGCAGTCCCGTCAGGATCGGGCCGAAGAACGCGCCGAGGTTGATGCCGAGGTAGAAGAGCGAGAAACCGCCGTCACGACGCGCGTCGTCGGCCGCGTAGAGGGTGCCGACGACCGAGGTCGCGTTGGCCTTCAACCCGCCGGAGCCGAGCGCGACGAGCACGAGACCGATCCCGACGCCGAGGACTCCCGGAACCAGGGCGAGGGCGATGTGCCCGGCCATGATCACGATGGCGCTGAAGAAGAGGACGCGCTCGGATCCGAGGATGCGGTCGGCGATCCACGCGCCCAGGATCGTCGAGAGGTACACGGTTCCGCCGTAGGCGCCGACGATGCCGGTCGCAACGGCCTTGTCGATGCCGAGGCCGCCCTGATCGACCGTGTAGTACAGGTAGATGAGCAGGATGCCCTGCAGACCGTAGAAGCTGAAGCGTTCCCACATCTCGACGCCGAAGATGTGTGCGAGAGCCCACGGCTGGCCGAAGAACCGGGCGTCGGTGTCTGAACCGGTGGCGTGTGCATCCGCTGGGGCGGAGGATGCCCCCGTCGAGTCGTTCATGGCCTCACCGTAGCCCGGCTGCGGTGCTCCTCGCGCGGCGGCGCTCGGCGCGCGTAGACAGCACGTCGGCCGCGAGACTGCAGTGGGGCGGCGAGACGTCGGTCGGCGACAGCTGTCTCGACCCGCGGATGCTGTCTCGCGGCCCCGTGCCATCGCGGCCGGCGCGGGCTACTCGGGCAGCGAGGGGCGGCCCTCGCGGGCGTCGCGCCGGCGGGGGATGAACAGCGCGAGCACGAGGGCCACGACCGCCGCCCCGCCGCCGAGCAGGAACGAGATGTGGAAGGCCTCGGCGGTCGGTGTCGGCATCCCCTCGAACGGACGGGAGTAGGTCGCCAGCACGGCGCCGATGACGGCCGCCGCGCTCGACGTGCCGAGCGACCGGAACAGGGCGTTCAACCCGTTCGACGCTCCGGTCTCGGACTGCGGCACCGACCGCATGATCAGCATCGGCATCGCCGCGTAACCGAACCCGATGCCCACCCCGATGATGATGTTCGCGACGACGATGTGCCAGACCTCACTCGAGAAGAGCAGTGTGAAGCCGTACGCCACGACGAGCGAGATCGCCCCGAGCACGAGCAGCAGTTGGGGCCCGACGGTGCGCGCGAGGCGACCCGAGAACGGCGAGAGCACCATCATCACGAGACCCGACGGCATCACGACGAGGGATGCGGCGAGCAGCGAGAGTCCGAATCCGGCACCCGTCTCGACGGGCAGCTCGAGCATCTGCGGGTACACGACGTTCGAGCCGAACAGCGCGAAGCCCATGCCGATGGAGGCGATGTTCGTGAGCAGCACGGCCGGCCGCGCGGCGATCCGGAGGTCGAGCAGGGGCTCGGCGATCCGGAGTTCGTACGCGCCCCAGACGAGCAGCACCAGGATGCCGCCGAGTCCGCAGGCGAGGGTCGCGGGCGACGCCCAACCCCACTCGTTGCCGCGCGAGATGGCGAGCAGCACGCCGACGAGCCCGATCGCGAGCCCGACGGCGCCGACGTAATCGAAGCGGCCGGCGGTGCGCAGCACGCTGACCGGCACGATCCAGAGCACGAGCAGGAAGACGACGACGCCCAGGGCCGCGGCGACCCAGAACAGCACATGCCAGTCCGCGTTCTCGGTGACCAGGGCGCTGATGGGCAGACCGAGCGCGCCGCCCACGCCGAGGGTCGCGCTGATCAGCGCGATCGCGCCATCCACGCGGTCCTCGTGCAGAACGTCGCGGAGGATCGAGATGCCGAGCGGCACGACACCGGTCACCGCGCCCTGCAGGGTGCGGCCGACCACGACGCCGACGATCCCGGGCGAGAGCGCCGCGATGACCGAACCGAGCACGAGCAGTCCGAGGAGCACGAGCACGATCCGGCGCTTGCCGTACATGTCGCCGAGTCGACCCGCGATCGGGGTGATCACCGCCGACGCCAGCAGGGTCGAGGTCACCACCCAGGCGGTGTCTTCCCGGCTCGCGTCCAAGAGCTCCGGCAGCTTCGCCTGGATCGGCACGACGAGCGTGAACATGAACGACGACGCGAGGCCGGCGAGGGCGAGGACCGCGACGATCGCGCCCTGCGAGGGCATTCGGGTGAGTCGTCGACGTCTGTTCTCATCCCGCGTGGCCATCCCTTCAGGCTAACGGCGGGGCCGACACGACCGGGTCGTCCGCCGCCTTTCGAACGCCCTCTTCGACGGCCTCGAGCCAGCGCCCGACCGAATCACGGGCCTGGGGAGTATCGGGATAGCGGCAGCGCAGGTGCAGCCCGGTGTCGTTGACGACGAACCAGATCATGACCCCGTCGGTGCGGATGACGGCGGAGACCCAGTGGGCGTCCGCATCCGCCGGCACCGACACCGGCAGGCGCCGCGTGTCGAGCCACGAGATGGCGAACATCCCCGGAGTGGCCGGCATCCCCCCGCGCGGCCCGAAGATCGGCGCGAGCGGGAACGAACCGAGCTGCAGGGCGTGTTTCACGTCGGCGGCGCACGCCCGCGGGTCGGGGTCGGTGCACTCGATGACCGCGTTGGTGATGAACCAGCCCACGGCGTGCAACCAGCGCGGATCGTTCCGGCTGTGCACGGGGAACACCGCGCGCAGCGGTGTGCCCGCCAGTCGCAGCGAGACCTCGGTGAGCACGCCGAGCGCCAGCGCGGTCACGCGCACCCGCAGCAGGTCGGCCGCCCGGGTGAGGCGCACGACCCCGTCGGCATCCAGCACGTCGTGCACCTCGACGACCTCCGGATGCGGCACCGACAGGTCGCCGAGCGGCAGCGGGAAGCGCGGCATCGCCTCGCCCTCGGCCGCCAGCAGGTGCTCCCACCGCTCACTGACCTCAGCCGGGGCCGGCGGCATCCGCTCGAGTGCCGCCGTGTGCGCGGCGAACCCGTCGACGGGCTCGAGGGGGATCGGCGCGCCCGTGCGGACGGAGTCCACGGCCAGTCCGAGGTCGCGCCCGAGCACGACGAGCGACCACATGTCGACGTGCGAGTGGTCGGCGCCGATCACGACGACCGGAGCCTCGCCGTCGGGCTCGACGACGCAGAGGCGATACGACCCGGGTGCGTACGGCCGGCACTCGGCGTCGAAGATCTCACGCACCGCGGCGGCGGTGGTGCCCGATACCGGATGCGGACGCCAGCTGCCCGCCTCCGCCTCGCCCTCGTACAGGCGCACGCCGCCCTCGTCGGCGAACACGGTCCGCAGCGTCGCGTGCCGCGCCACCACGGCGTCCCACGCGGCGCCGAGTTCGTCGCGGGTGGCGCGCGGCATCCGGAACGAGATCGCCATCCACGAGCCGGGACGATCGCCCTGACCCACGTGCCGCTCCTGGTCGAACGACACCGGCAGCCTCCGGTCGGTGCGCCGCACCGGCACGACGTAACTGTGCAGTCGTCCCGGAGGGAGCGACAGCTGGGCGACGTTGGTCAGGCGCATGGCGTCGTAGTCTAGGGGTCGCAGATTTCTCGACGATTCCAGGAGGGCCGATGCCCGCGATGACGGTGCGCGGGGCCACGCTCGACTACGACATCACGGGAGACGACGGACCCCTCGTGGTGCAGTTGCACGGCCTCACCTCGAGCCGCGCGCGTGACGCCCAGCTCGGGCTCGATCTCGGCCGGGCCCTGCGCGGGCACCGGGTGCTGCGCTACGACGCTCGGGCGCACGGCCTCTCCACCGGCACCGACCGCGCGGAGGATTACGGATGGGATTCGCTCGCGGACGACCTGCTTGCGCTGCTCGACCGTGTCGCCCCCGGTGAACGCGTGCACGGCGTCGGGCCGTCGATGGGAACGGGAACGCTGCTGCACGCGGCGGTCGCCGACCGGCACCGGTTCTCGAGTCTGACCCTCGTCACCCCGCCGACGGCGTGGAAGCGCCGCCGGGCGCAGGGCGATGTCTATCGGGCGAACGCGAAGCTCGTCGAGCGCGGCGGTCTTTCGGCGCTTCTCGCGCTGGGCGATACGGCGCCGGTTCCGCCGGCGCTCGCCGATGCCCCCGAGACGCGGCCGACCGTGCCGGCGGAGCTGCTGCCCACGGTGCTCCGCGGCGCCGCGGCCACCGACCTGCCGACGCGCAAGAAGGTCGCCCGCATCACGGCGCCGACGCTCGTGCTCGCCTGGACGGGCGACCGCACGCATCCGCTGAAGACCGCCCGCACCCTCTGCGACCTGATCTCCGACAGCCGCCTCGTCGTGGCTCGCAGCCCGTACGGCGTCATGGCGTGGCCCGGCCTCTTCGCCGAGCACGTCACCACCCGCGGCTGACCCGCGCCCGCGCGCCCTCGTGGGTTTGGGGCGCATTCCTGCGTTTGGGGCGTGAATCTCGCGCCCCAAACGCAGGAACGCGCCCCGAACCGGGAGGACGCAAGCCGGATGCGGGAGACGGGAGCCGGGCCGACGAGAATCGGGAGCCGGATGCGGAAGGACGCGCGTGCGGTGGGCGGCGGGGGCGGCGGCGCCGCGGTCCTACAGTAAGGACGTGCGATTGCGCTTCTTCGGCGGGTTCGGCGCCTGGGACGACGACGGCGCTCGCCTCGACGTGAGCGGCGCCGGACAGCGCGCGTTGCTCTTCCGCCTCGCCCTGGATGCGGGCACGACGGTCGGCTACCGGGCCCTCGCCGAGGACGTCTGGCCGGCGGATGCTCCCGAAGACCCGCGCGCCGCTCTCCAGTCGCTCGTGTCGCGACTGCGTCGAACGCTGCCCGCCGGAGTGGTGCGGGCGGCGCCGGGCGGGTACCTCCTCGACGTGCCGCGGGCCGACGTCGACGTCACCGCGTTCGCGGATCTCGTTGCGGCGGCGCGGGTGGCAGATCCCGACACCGCGGTACGCCGCGCGCGCGACGCCCTCTCGCTCTGGCGCGGCGAGGTCTGGACCCCCGACGGCTTCGACTGGGTGGTGCGCGATCTGTGGGAGGACCGCGCACACGCGGAGCGGCTCGCTGCCGAACGACGTCCCGATGCCTCGGATGCGGGCGCCGCGACCCCGGATGCGGGCGCCGCTTCGGGACCCGGATCGATCCCGGCCGCGGTGACGACGTTGGTCGGTCGCGCCGACGAACTCTCGCTCATCCGCGGGCAGCTCGCGGAGAACCGTCTCGTGACCCTGATCGGGCCCGGCGGTGCGGGGAAGACCACGCTCGCGCTCGAAACCGCACGAGCGCGTGGCCCCGCGGTGCTCGTCGAGCTCGCCCCCGTGTCGGGCGGGGAGGTCTGGGATGCGGTCGCCACAGCGCTCGGGCGCAGCATCCGCGTCAACGACACCACCCCGGTCGCGTCCGCGACCCCGCGCGAACGCGCGCTGCAGGCGCTCGCCGACCGCGCCGTGCTTCTCGTGCTCGACAATGCGGAGCACGTCGTCGCCGAGACCGCGGACGTCGTCGCCGACGTGCTGCGCGTCGCGCCCGCGTGCCGGGTGCTCGTCACGAGCCGGGAACCGCTCGGACTGCCCGTCGAGGCATTCGTCGAACTGGGTCCGCTCGCGGATGCGGACGCCGCGCTGCTGCTGACGGCGCGCATCCGTGCCGCGCGCGGTCGAGAGCTCGACCCGGGTGAGCGGGCCGCCGTCGCGCGGATCGCCCGTCGCCTCGACGGGTTGCCGCTCGCGCTCGAGCTGGCAGGGGCGCGAGCGCGCGTTCTCACGGTCGACGAGATCGAGGCAGGACTCGCCGACCGATTCGCGCTGCTCGCCCGCGGGCCGCGGTCCGCGGAGGCCCGTCACCAGACGCTGCGCGCTGTCATCGACTGGAGCTGGGAGCTGCTCACCGCGGCCGAGCGCGATGCGCTGCTGACCGTGGCGGTCTTCCCGGACGGGGTGGCCGCCGAAGACGTCGTCGCGGTCGCGGCCGCGTTCGATGTGGATGCCGCGGACGTCGATGCGCTCGTCGACCGATCGCTCGTGCACCGGCGGCGAGGCCGTTACCGGTTGCTCGAAACCGTGCGCGAGTACGGCCTCGACGCGCTGCGGCGCGAAGGCCGACTGGCCGCCTCGCACGACCGGCAGGCGCGGGTCATGGCCTCCCTCGCGCTCCCGCGCGACCGACTGCTGCGCACGCCCGATGTGCGTGCCGCCGTCGCATGGTTCGACGCGGCGGAAGAGAACCTGTCGGCGGCGCTGCGCTGGAGCACGTCGCGACCGGAACTCGGTCGCACGTCCCTCGATCTCGTGCGATCCCAGTTCTGGGTGTGGCTCATGCGAGAACGATTCGACGCCCTGAGCAGCGCTCTGACGGAGGTGCTCCCGGCCGCCGAGGATCTCGACTCCGAACCCGCCGTGATCGTTGCGGGACTCGCCATCCTCATCCGCGTGATGCAGCAGGAGGTCATCTCCGTGCCCGTCGGTGCGCTCGATCCGCGGCGGGTGCTGGATGCCGCGGATGCGACGCCGTCGGATCTCGCGGCGACGCTCGCGGCGCTGCTGCGGGCCGCGCTTCGCAGCGAGGGGCGCGGCACGACCGATCAACCCTGGTCTCTGGCCATCGAGCTGCGCGACGACGATCTCCCCGTCGGCGCTCCCGCGTGGAGCCGGGCTCTCGTCACCGTCATCCAGGCCGCGATCGCGCAGAACAGCGGGCTGGTGGACGAGCTCGGTGTGCGCAGCGAGCGTGCGCTGGCCGCGTTCGAAAGCGTCGGCGACGTCTGGGGTCTCGCGCTGGCGAGTCAGATGCGTTCCGAGTGGCTCACGCTGCAGGGCCGTCTCGAGGAGGCGCTCGCCGTGGCGGATGCGGTCAGCAGCGAGCTCGAGGGGCTGACGAGCGTGGGAGATGTCATCCAGCAGCAGTCGCAGGGCGTGCTCCTGCTGACGCGGATGGGGCGGATCGATGAGGCCCGCGCGAGGCTCGCGATGAGCGGCGCGACGGCCGAACGGGACGGATCCCTGCGCGCGCGGCACCAGTTCGCGCTGGCGGCAGCATCCGTCGAACTCGCTGTCGGCGACGGCGCGGCAGCCCTGAGGCACCTCGACGGGATCGCCGAGGTCGATACGGTCGGCTACCCGCCGCAGGTGATCGCGGTGAGTCTCGCGCGGCGAGCCGCGGCGCTCACCCTCGCGGGTGACACGGCCGCCGCGATCGTGCCGCTGCGCGAGGCGGTGCCGATCGCGGTTCGCGCGGCCGATTCCCCGATCCTGGCGGAGATCGCCGTGACCCTCGCCGGCTGGTTCGTTCGCGCCGGGCGCCTCGACGACGCACAGGATGCGGTGGCCGCCGCGGATGCGCTCCGCGGGCGTGCAGACGCCACCGATCCGGCCGTCGTGCGTCTGCGGAGCGATCTGATCGCGGCGGGACGCGACCCCGACGCGCCTCGCGCGCCGGTACCGGATCTCACTCGGCTCGTGGCGCGAGCAGACTCGGACTGACGCGATGAGGGAGGCCGCGGATCACCGCGGCCTCCCTCATCCGGCTGCTCAGGCCTTGCGCATGTACGCGCGCACCGTCAGCGGGGCGAAGATCAGGACGATGACCGCGGCGCCGGCCAGCGACATCCAGAAGTCCACGCCAATAATGCCGCTGTTGGCAAGATCGCGCACGGCGCTGATGAGGTGCGAGATCGGGTTCACGTTCGCGAACCAGGCCAGCCAGCTCGGCAGGGTGTCGACCGGGACGAAGGCGTTGGAGAGGAAGGTGAGCGGGAACAGCACGAGCATCGAGATGCCCTGCACGCTCGATGCCGTGCGGGCGATCACGCCGAAGAACGCGAAGATCCAGCTGATCGCCCAGGAGCAGACGATGACAAGCAGGGCCGATGCGATGACCGCGCCGAGGCCGGCGGCGGGACGGTAGCCCATGATGTAACCCGTCACGAACGTGAGGGTGGTGGCGATCGCGTACCGCACGGTGTCCGCGAGGAGAGCGCCTGACAGCGGCGCGATGCGGGCGATCGGGAGCGACCGGAACCGGTCGAACACGCCCTTGTCCATGTCTTCGCGCAACTGCGTACCGGTGACGACCGATGTCGTGATGACGGTCTGCACGAGGATGCCGGGAATGAGGGCGGGCAGGTAGTCCTGTACGTCGCCCGCGATCGCCCCGCCGAAGATGTAGGCGAACATGAGCGTGAAGATGAGCGGCTGCACCGTGACGTCGACCAGCTGCTCGGGGGTGCGGCGGATCTTGACGAGCCCGCGGTACGCCATGGTGAGGGTGTTCTGCAGGGTCTGGACGATGCTGGTGCGGTTCTTCAGATCCCGCTCCCCGGCCGGAACGATGCGGGCGGGGTGGATGGTGAGAGTGCTCATGCCGTCACCGGCTCCTTCTCGTCGGAGGTATCCGACGTGTTCTGATCGGCCGTGTCGTGGCCGGTGATGGTCAGGAAGACCTCGTCGAGCGTCGGCTTCTGCACGCTCATCTCGACGACGTCGATGCTCTGCTCGCGCAGCGCGATCAGCAGATCGGCGACGCGGTCCGGGTGGGTCATCGGCGCGGAGAGGCGCGCAGCCTCCGGCGATCGGGTGCCGCGTACACCGAGGACGCGGTCGATCGCTTCGAGGGCGAGGCCAGAGTCTCCGGCATCCGCGAGTCGCAGGTGCAGGCTGGACTTCCCCACCGACGCCTTCAGCTCGTCGGACGTGCCCTCGGCGACGACACGACCCCGGTCGATGACCGCGATGCGGTCGGCGAGCTGGTCGGCCTCGTCGAGGTACTGCGTGGTCAGGAGGACCGTGGAGCCACTCGCGACCAGTTCGCGGATGGTGTCCCACATCTGACCGCGGGTGCGCGGGTCGAGTCCCGTGGTGGGCTCGTCGAGGAAGATCAACGGCGGCTGGGCGATCAGGGATGCGGCGAGATCGAGTCGCCGCCGCATCCCGCCGGAGAACTTCTTCAGCGGACGCCGTGCCGCTTCGGTGAGGCCGAAGCGCTCGAGCAGGTCGTCGCTCTTCGCGCGGGCAGCGCTGCGGCTGAGGCCGAGCAGCCGCGCGAAGATCACGAGGTTCTCGGTGGCCGAGAGCGTCTCGTCGACGGAGGCGAACTGGCCCGTCACGCCGATCAGCTGACGAACGATCTGCGCGTCGCGGACGACGTCGTGCCCGAAGATCCGCGCCGACCCGCCGTCGGGGCGAAGCAGCGTGGCGAGCATGTTGATGGTGGTCGTCTTGCCGGCGCCGTTGGGGCCGAGCACGCCGTACACGGTGCCGGCCGGAACGATCAGGTCGACGCCGTCCACGGCGCGCATGGCGCCGAACGTCTTGACGAGCCCTTCGGCGTGCACCGCGAGGGTGGAGGAGGAGGTCATGGGGAGCCTTTCTGTGGCGTTGCCTCGACTGTGCTCCGCGCGTGCTGTCGCCCCGCTGTCGCGCCGCTCCCCGCGCTGTCACCCCGCTGCCGCGCGCTGCCGCGCCTCGTCCGTCCCCTGCCGCGCCCCGTCCTCCCTTCTTTCGGGTTCGGGGCACATTCCTGCGTTTGGGGCGCGAATATCGCGCCCCAAACGCAGAATCGCGCCCCGAACCCGGGAGCACCCGGGAGCACCCAGGCCCGAACCCGGGAGCACCCCGGCCCCGAACCCGGGAGCACCGGGGCGCGATTCGAGCGGGCGGGAGTCAGTGCATGCGCGGGGGCGCGAACGCGAGCTGCGCGGCCACGAGGCCCTGCGCGCGGCTGACGATCTGCGCACGACCGGGTACCGACGGCACGGCCTTCACGCGGCCGATCAGCGGTCCCTCCTCGGGGCTGCCGCCGAGCAGGATGCCGGTCACCCCGAGGTCGGTGAAGCGCTGGATGATCGGGTCGTACGCCGCGCGGCTCGCGCCACCGGTGCGCCGCGTGAGGATGACGTGCAGGCCCACGTCGGCGGCCTGCGCGAGCAACGGCTGCAGCACGGCTAGCGGGTTGCCCTGGCTGGTCGCGACGAGGTCGTAGTCGTCGACGATCACGAAGCCCTCGGCGCCCGACCACCAGCTGCGGTCGCGCAGCTGCTCGGGGGTCACGTCGGGACCGGGGATGCGGCCGGAGAAGAACGCGGAGAGTTCCGCGAGTCCGCTCGAGGCCGGCTCGTGCGAGGTCAGGTACGCGCCCAGATACTCGGACGGGATCTCGCCGAGCAGCGAACGGCGGTAGTCGACCGCGAAGATCTTCGCCTCGTTGGGGCCGTACAGCCGCATGATCTCCTGGGTGAGGCTCCGCAGGAACGCGGACTTGCCCATGCCTGAGTCGCCGTAGAGGTACATGTGCGGTTCTTTGCGCGGGTCGATGCCGAACGGGGCGAGCTGCGCCTCGTCGACGCCGAGCAGCATCCGCGGGTCGTCGGCACCTGCCTGCGTGCGCAGCTCGTCGAGCGAAAGGTTCTCGGGAAGCAGGCGCAGCTTGGGGCCGGCCGGTCCGTGCCAGGCCGCCGAAACGCGCGCGATCATGTCTTCCACGCCGTCGACGAGCGCGGTGGCATCGCCCGAGCCGTCGATGCGGGGGAGCGCCGACAGCATCTGCAGGCGCTTCGGGCTGAGGCCGCGGCCGGGCTGGCCGGCGGGCACGTTGGCCGCCTGCTTGCGGTCGATCTCCGAGTCTGTCGGGTCGCCCAGACGCAGCTCGAGTCGAGTCTGGATGAGGTCCTTCAGGCTTGCGCGGATCTCGAGCCACCGGTTCGCGGTGACGATGAGGTGCACGCCGAAGCTGAGGCCGCGCGCCGCGATCGTCTGCACCCGGGTCTCGAGGGCCTCGTACTCGGAGCGGAGCGTCGCCCAGCCGTCGACCACGAGGAACACGTCGCCGTAGCCGTCGTCGACCACGCCCTGGCTGCGGCGCAGGCGGTAGGTGTCGATCGAGTCCACGCCGTTCTGGCGGAAGAACTTCTCGCGGTCGTCGATGATCGACTCGACCTCGGCGACCGTCCGGCGCACCGACTCGGCTTCGGTGCGCGTCGCGACGCCGGCGATGTGCGGATGCTGCTGCATGCCGGTGAAGCTTCCACCGCCGAAGTCGAGCACGTAGAACTGCAGCTCGAGCGGGTTGGCCGTCAGCGCGAGCGCCGAGACGAGCGTGCGGGCCATCGTCGACTTTCCGCTGAGCGGGCTGCCGACGATCGCGACGTGACCGGCGGCCCCGCCGAGCGAGACGACGAGGTGCTCGCGGCGCTGCTCGAGCGGCACGTCGACGATGCCGAGCGGCACGGTGAGCGCACCGGCTCCGCGCCAGGCCTTCGACACGAGTCCGAGCTGCGGGTCTTCGACGAGGTCCGACATGAGCTCGTCGAGCGAGGACGGATCCGTGAGCGGCGGCAGCCAGACCTGGTGGGCCTCGGGGCCGCGTCCCGACATCCGCTCGACCGCGATCTGGAACGTCGAGCGCTCCTCTTTCGGCTGGGCGGCGTCGCGCACCGGGGCGGAGGTCTCCTCGACCAGGTCCAGCGGCTGCGCGGCGGCCGTGAACATCTCGATCTGCGCGGTGTAGTCGGTTGTCTCCTGGGCGGATGCGGTCGATCCGCCGCGGAGCTTCGTCTTCGGGGTGCCCGAGACGTACGCCGCGCGGAACTGGACGAGGTTGTCGGTGTCGGCCTTGAGGAATCCGACGCCCGGCTCCTGCGGGAGCGTGTACGCGTCGGGCGTGCCGATGATGGTGCGCGACTCCGCCGCGGAGAACGTGCGGAGGCCGATGCGGTACGACAGATAGGTGTCGAGGCCGCGGAGCTTGCCCTCTTCGAGCCGCTGCGAGGCGAGCAGCAGGTGCACCTGCAGCGAACGGCCGACGCGACCGATGTTGATGAAGCTCTCGACGAACTCGGGCTTGGCGGCGAGGAGCTCGGAGAACTCATCGGCGACGATCAGCAGCGCGGGAAGCGGTGCCAGGTCGGTGCGCCCGCCCTTCCGGGCCTTCTCGTAGTCCGACACGTTCGCGAAGTTGCCGGCGGCGCGCAGCAGCTCCTGGCGCCGCACGACCTCACCCTGCAGGGCGTCCTGGAAACGGTCGACGAGCGCGAGTTCGCTGCCCAGGTTCGTGATGATCGCGGAGACGTGCGGCATGCCCGCCATCCCGGCGAACGTCGCGCCACCCTTGAAGTCGACGAGCACGAAGTTGAGCTGCTCGGGGGAGTGGGTGAGCGCGAGCGCGAGCACGAGGGTGCGGAGCACCTCGGACTTCCCCGAACCCGTCGCACCGATCATCACGCCGTGCGGGCCCATACCCTGCTGCGCGGCCTCCTTGAGGTCGAGCACGAGGGGCACGCCGTCGACGTCCTGACCGATCGGCACACGCAGCCGGTCGCGTTCGAGGCGCCCCGCCCAGGCGCGGTCGAAGTCGACCTCGCGCACGTCGGGGAGTCCGAGCAGCTCGACGAGTTCGCGCTGACCCTGCAGGGCGGCGTTCGTGTCGGTGAGCGCCGTCGGGTTCGTGTGCAGCGGCATCAGGCGCCGAGCGGTGGCCTCGGCCTCGGCGATCGTCGTGGTGTCGGGGGTGAACAGGCTCGACCCGAGAGACAGGTCGATGAACTCGGCCTGGCGTTCGGCGGCGTCCGCATCCGGCATCGCGATGCGCAGTACGTCGGGGTTCTCGAGCTCGGCCCAGCGGCTCGGCAGATCGATCACGGTAACGCCCAGCATCCCGTCGCCGCCGACGACCGGGTCGCCCATCGGCAGACGGACGCCGTCGACGACGAGGATGACGTGAGGGGTGACGCCGCCGCCGCGGCCGAAGCGCGGGCGCTCGCGCAGGCTCGCCGGCAGCAGGTCTTCGAGGTCGTCGAGCGTGGAGGCGATGAGGCGGGCGGGTCCGAGCTTGTCGGTGACACGGCCCGACAGTGCGTGCGGAAGCCACTTCGCCCAGTCCCAGGCGGGCAGCTGCGCGTCACCGGCGAGAATCGCCACGACGACGTCTTCGGGGTCCTGCAGGGTGGCGGCGCCGATGACCATCGCCCGGGCGAGGGCTCGGACCGCATCCTCGTCCGATCCGACGATCTCGACCTTCGCGTAGTCGGTGAGGGTCACGCCGAGCGGAAGGGCGGGCTGCATCTCGTGGGTCAGCATGAACCGGTGCGCGGCGGATGCGGCGACGGGATCGAGTTGCGCGAGCGGGGGCAGCTCGGGGGCTTCGAGGGTGATGCACAGGGGCTGGTCGGACGTGCCGATGCGGGTGCGGAGGAAGTTCTCGTCGCCCGGCTGGCGCTCCCAGACGCGGGTGCGCTCCTCAGCGATGAAGGGCAGTGCCGAGGGCGCCGGCGTGACCCAGCCACCGTGACGGCGCTGCTTGCGCGCCGCGGTGCGCACGGTCTCGCGGAGTTCGCCGAGGTAGGCGAGGTACTCGCGTCGGTTGCCGAGCACCTGGGCGTTGCGCTGCGCCTTCTGCCGCCAGCCGTTGACGGCGACGAACCCGAGCGAGGAGAGCAGGAACATGCCGCCCGTGATGAAGCCGGTGGGACCGGCGTTCGAGATCGTCACCATCACGATCGCACCGACGCTCCCGAGCATCGGGAGGAGCGAGGTGAGCATGCTGCTGCCGCCCTCGTTGGGCACGAGTTCCGGCGGCGGCTGGACGACGATGCGTCCGCTCGGCACGGATGGTGGTGCCAGGCGAGGCCCCTTGCTCACGAAAGGTCTCCGATCAGGCGGCTGACGGTGAACACGCGGTTTCCGATGCGGATGCGGGTGTCGTCGTCGACGTAGGTGCGGACGTACGGGGAAAGAGTGCGGGCGTCGCCATCGTCGTCGATCAGCTCGGTGCCGTTGGTCGAACCGGCATCCGTCACCCAGGTGCCGGAACGGTCGTGTTCGAGGCGCAGATGGGTCTTCGAGACGCTCGAGTCGGGGTCGTGCACGACGAGCACAGCGTCGGTCGCCTCGGTCTGCTCGGGGTTTCGACCGAGGTTCACGGCGACCGGAACGGGCAACTGGGCTCGCTGACCGGTGTCGAAGATGAGGAGCAGTTCGCCCGACAGAGCCTCATCGGCACCCTCGGCCGCCACGAGCGGGACGGCACCCGTCGGGCGCACCGGCTGGTCGGTGTTGCCGAGGTCGGCGGGTGCGGTGGGGGCTGGGGCGAGCGTGAGCGGCGAACCCCAGGGCGCGGCGGGGGGAGGGCCCGCGGCATCCGCAGCGGTCGCACCGCGCGACTTGTCGGCGGGCACGGCGGCCGGGGTCCAGGGGCGGGCGATGATGGTCGGGGAGGGCACGGAGTAGACCCCGGATGCGGCGCCCTTCCGTCCGCGTCCGCGCTCGGCCCTGGGGCGCCGCGGCACCGCGACGACGACGGTCTGCGCGGCTTTGTCAGCCCAGGAGCGACGGAGTCCGGACCGGTCGGATGCAGCCGTTCCCTCGACGACCCAGGCGCCCGCGGCGAAGACGAGGCCACCGAGCGCGACGAGCGACCCGCGGACGAAGGATCGCCCCGCGCCCGGCGAGTACGGGGCATCCAGACGAGCCACGCGGAGGCCGAGCATGGCCTTGCCCGGGCCGACTCCGGTACGCGCCTGCAGGATCCAGAGCGCGAGCACGGCTTCCGCGGTGAGGAAGAGCCCGAACAGGGGCGAGCCGCTGAGCAGCCAGGCGACGACCCCGACGATGACGAGGATCACGACGTCGATGCTGAACGCGGCGAGTCGGGCGCCGACGCTGGCGGGCTCGCCGGTGAACTGTGGCGGCAGGCTCATGAGTTCATCACTCCTCGGAGAACGGTGATCGCGTCGGCTGCCAGGAGCCCTGCGGGAAGCGAGAGGGCGATGGCGATCCACTCGAAGACGTCGCCGAACCGCGACCAGAAGAGCGACTGCGCGCCGCGCCCGGCGGGGATCACGACGAAGGCCGCAGCGGCGCCGATCGCGAGAAGGATGCCGGCCAGCACGGTCATCGATACGGCCCCGGAGTCCCGGGTCGCGGCGAGCACCGCGACGACGATGATGGCGGCGGCGGCGGCCCGCGGCATCCAGCGCAGGAAGGGCACCGACGAACGACGCGCGCCGAGGAGGAGCGCCAGCACCGTGGTGATAGCGAGCGCGATGCGCCCCGCCGTCACGAGGGCATCGGGCGAGTCGAACGAGCCGACCGCGATGGGCGCTGCGGCGGCCGCGGCGACGCAGAGGATGAACGTTCCCGCGATGAGGCGACCGGTGGAGCGGGCTACGAGGTCGCGGGCGTCGGCGGCACCGATCGACGTGATGGATTCGGGGAGCGTCTGGCGCACGCTCCACCGCGTGGATTGGAAGCGCTCGTAGTCGACGAACATGCCGGGCGGCACGTCGACGAGGCTCGACAGCAGAATCCGCAGCGCGACGGGCACCATCCCGAGCGTCACGGCCGTCGCGCCGAGGGCGTCGACGTGCATCAGGAGCGCCAATCCCCAGATGGCGGCCATGGTGAGCAGGATCGTCGTGCTCGCGCCGAACTCCGCGCTAAGCGCCGCGGGGCGCCCGACCAGGCGCAGCACTCCGGCGAGCACGGCGGCGAAGAGGAGCCCGACGAAGACGGAGAGCGTCGTGGTCGCCGCGGGGAGCAGCGGCACGATCGTCGTGCCCGCGGCGAAGGCGAGAAGCAGGATCGCGATGATGGCCGGGTGTCCGCCGGGGCGGTCGGACCGTGCGCGGATGCTGAACATGAGCCCGGAGACGACGGCCGCGAGCGCCGCGACGCTGGCGACGGGCGCGCGCAGCCCCGACGGCACCGCGTCGGGTGCGACGAGCGTGACCACGGCGAGGACGAGGGCGATTCCGGCGATCGCCCACCAGGCGCCCGGTACGTCGCCGCGGGCACGCGAGGGTCGCCGGCCGCGGCGTCCGCGCGGAGCGGTGATGCGCTGCGAGAGGTCGATGACGGCGAGCACGGCGCCGTCGGCGAGGTCTTCGACGCGTAGGAGCGGGCTGACCTCGCGGCCGTCGCGTTCCATCAGCACGTCGCGGCCCACTTCGGGTCGGATGCCGAGGATGCGGAGGGCGTCGTTCAGCGTGGCATCGAGAGGGATGAGGAGATCGTGTCGCTGCGCGCCGTCGACGATGGCGACGCGACGTCGCTCGGTGAGCTCTGTCGGCACCGGTCAGCGTCCCCCGTCGACCAGGGCGCGGTCGACCCCGTCGGTGGAGGCGCGACCAGCGGCGTCAGCGTCAGCGCGTGTCATGCGAAATCGTTCCCCCGAGCAGTCACAACAGTGCCATCAGCGTATCGTTCGCGGCACGAACTCCCGCGGCCATTGACAGATGCCGCGGCTGTCCGTCGTCGCCGCCCGTACACACGCGGAAAAAGGGAGTGCGGCTGGTATCGGACGGAACCGACGCCAGCCGCACGGTGGTGTTGCGCCGCGTGTCAGCGGTTGAAGAGCTTCGCGGACCGCTTGTCGGTTTCGACGTAGCCGTCCGAGATCTGCTCCGTGGCCGAAGCGATGCTCGCCAGCACCGACTTCATCTGCTCGAACGTGACCGACCACGACCGCTGCGCGTTGTCGTAGGCCACGCGTGCGGCGCCATCCCAGTTTCCGCGCAGGCGGTTGGCCTCCTGCTCGAGGCTGCGGAGAGCGGACTCGATGCGCTGGCTCTCGCTGCGCAGCTGTGCCGCGGACGCGGAAAGCGCCGCGGGGGAGACACTCATATCTGCCATGATTACTGCCCTCCCATCATCGAACCGAGACCACTGATCGTGGACTGGTGCTGCTCCTCGAGCGCGGTCTGATCGCGGTGCGTGCTGCGCAGTGCCTCTTCGAGGTGAATCAGTGTCTGGTTGATGCGGTGCGCACCCGCCGTCCACGAGTTCATCATCTCGGTGTACGACCTCGACGCATCCCCCTGCCAGATCGACTGGATCTGCTCGAGCTCTGCCTGCACGCGCCGAGTGGCGTCGGTGATGTCGAGGTGGGTGCCGGAAACGGCCTCCGCACCTCGCAGCAACGCGCCCTCGGTTGCGGAAATCTGGTTGCTCATGACCCCTCCTCACATTCCTGCTTCGCTCGTTCGAACATGGTCAGTCCCTTCCCCCCGAGCCCGCGTTCTCCGAACGCGGACCGAACTCTTCATCGTCCTCGAGCTTCGGCGCGATCGGACCGCCCAGGCCCCGCCCCTTTTGCTCTGAGCGACCGCCGCCGCCGGGCGCACCGCCGCCGCCCATCATTCCGGTTCCGCCGCGCGTGCCGGCGCCCGACTCTGCTGCCGCGCCGGCCGCGCCCGCACCGGCGCCGCCTCGGCCGAGCATCCCGCCCGAGCCCGATGCGCCGCCCGCGTTGGCCGTCAGGCCACCCGCGAGCCCGCCGCGGCCCAGGCCGCCCGCACCGCCCAGACCGCCCGCTCCGCCGGCTCCATCGAGCCCGCCACCGAGGCGCCCGAGGCCACCCGCGGCCGCGCGGCCCAGGCCACCGAGCGCTGCGGCGCCGCCACCTCCGGCGATCAAGCCGGACGTGAGCCCGCCTCCGCCGCCGAGCCCGCCGCCGAGTCCCCCGCCGAGACCGCCTCCACCGCCACCGCCGGAGCCTCCGGGCGGTACCGTTCCGATGATCGGGCCATCGGGCGTCGGAGTGACGTATACGGGGTCGTTCGGAGTGATCCACACGGGCTGCGGCAGCGTGTGCAACGTCGGCTGGTCGTTGATGCCGGGGTCGCTGATCACGCCGCCCGTGTCATTACCGATGCCGGAGAAGTCGCTGCCGCTCCCGCCGGGCATGTTGTAGTCCGGGTACTGCTCGTAGCTCGGGCCTCCGCCCGTTCCAGGCCCGGTGACGGAGGGCGGCGTGCCGCCGCCCTCCCCGCCGTTTCCGCCGTCGCCGTCTTCAAACGACCGGAACTTGGGCGGGGGTGAAAGAGTCTGCCCGTCCTGGTCGAGGCGGTTGCTCATCTCCTCAACGGCCTTCTGCGCCTGCTTCTCGCGCTGATCGCCCATGAACCAGTTCGCCGCGGCAATGGCCCCTTCGCCCGCGATAACGGAAAAACCGCCGAACACAACCGTCGACCCGGCCGCAGCGGCTCGAATCGCCGTCGTCTGCTCGGGCGAGAGCCCGCCGGAGTCGAGTTGTGACAGCATCTGCTGCGCTTCGTCTCGGCGGCGGTTGGCAACTTCGACGACCTCAGGCAGGTTATCGAGGTAGGCGATCATGTCCTGCACAGATCCGCGGGCCTCGTCCAAACCGCTGATCGCGGCCGTATCGGTATCGCCTGTGAAACCCGTGTCGCTCGCAACCCTCGTCATCAGCGTGCTCAGTTGCTCGAGCGACATCTTGACTTGTCCGAGTGCGGGCAGCTCCCACCGCGCACCCTCCGCGATATTGCGCAGCGCCTGTTCCCAATTGCTCATTACTGCCCCCTTCGGTTGACGCGGTGACTTCTTCTGACGAGCACGATCGTCAGGACGATAGCGAAGATGATCACAACGGCGACGACGACTCCGCCTATGACGAATGCGCCGCCGAGTGCCGCATCGGCGTTCTCTTGAGGGTCTGCGGCGGGTAGCGATGTCGACTCGGGAGCGGACGAAGGCGTCCCCGGCGTCGCCGAAGCGGCGGCGATCGATTCGTCCGTCGGATATTCCGAGCCCTTGCCGAGCGCGATGTTCTCGTCGTCGTACTGTCGCGGATCTTGGCTGAGCGCACCGGCGAGAGACGCGATGCCATACCCGTACCCGCTGTCAGCACTGTATTCGAGCGGGTGGGCTTCGCCGCCCGTGGTGTGCGCCAAGGACTGCATGAGCTGATTGTTCGTCGCGTCCGGATACTTCTGCTTCGCGGCGGCGAAGATTCCCGCGATCAGCGGGGCAGCGAACGATGCCCCGCTGGTTGTCCGCGTCGAGTCCCATCCGTCGGCGGTGCCGAGCGTTGCCAGGCCCCCGCCCGGTGCCGCCAGCGTCACGTCCAACGACACGTTCGGGACCTGAAGGCTGTTCAAGAGCAGCTGCTGGTTCGCATCGACGGCATTGGCCGCCACGACGCCGCGGAACGACCACGGCGTCGTGCCTCCTTCGTTGGCATCGTTGGGAACTGCAGCGATGACGGGCACCTGCCGGGCGATTGCTTGAGCGACCACGAGGTCGTCTGCGTTGCCGACCTTGCCGCCTCCGATGGAGGTGGTGATGATGTCCGCGCCATCATCCAGGGCCTTCTGCATGAGCCAGGCGTTCCCGGAGAGATCGGCTGCTTCAGCTTCGGGGCGGGGCGCGCAGTCCGACTCGGTCGGTCCGCTCGCGTAGAACGTCACGGACGCGTCGGGAACGATGCCGCGGATGCCGGAGGCACCGGACCCATTGCCGATGAGCATCGCGGTGATGGTCGTGCCGTGGATCGAGTCGCCGGTGGGGCTGCTGTCCGTCGGAGACGCGGTTGCACACGCCGATTCTGGCGAGACGGTGAGGTCTGTGCCTTGCAGGTCGGGAACGTCGGGGTTGATCTGAGCGTCGATGACGGCGATCTTCACGCCCTTGCCAGTAATGCCTTCCGCGTGCACCTGGTCTACGCCATAAGCGTCGTACCACCAGTTCGCGTCGGCAGGCGAGGCAGCCAGGGCCGGAGCTCCTGCGAACATGCTCACCGTGATGACGGCGAGAGTAGCTCCGAACGCGATGTGACGCGGCGTCCGCGACGAGTTCACCACTTCTTGGAACCGGTGTTACCCGGTGCGGGCGGCGTGCCCGGCGCCGGGGATGCGGACGGTGCGGCGACGACATCCTGGACGAGGGCGTCCGCCTGACGGGCGGCCAGCGAGTCTGCACCCTCCGTTTCTTGCATCGACGCGGCGGCCTTCTGGAACGCAGCCGCGTTTGCCTCGACGAATTTACGCACGCTGTCAATCTCGTTCGCGAGCTGGCTGGCCACCGTACTCGTCAGCTGCTTGCGATAGTTGGCCTGTGCGGGCTCCTCCCCAGCGCCCTCGACCTGTCGAACCGCGGCCCGGTCGGGGATGGTCGCGGCCTGCTCGAGCAGCTTGGTGATGTTCTGCGTGAGTTGGTCGAAGTTGATGCCGATGAAGCTCATCTGTGTTTCCCCCGGTGCGCGCGGTCCTGCGAAGACGTGCGGCTGTGACGTAGTGAGTTGCGGGTGTGGGCCGAGGTCGCTCGAAGCGGCCCCGGCCCACAGGTCCTGCGGTGCTTAGAGCGCGAAGCGCCCTGCGGCGGACTTGTCGGTCGAGACGTAGCCCTGCGAGATCTCTTCGGTCTTCGAGGAGATCTGCTCGAGAAGCGTGTTCAGCGCGACGAGCGACTGGTTCCACTTGCGCTGAGCGTCGTCATACGCGGTCTGTGCTTCACCGTTCCACGAGGAGCGGAGCTTGCCGACCTCGGACTCGAGCTGCTCGAGCTGCGACTTGATGCCGTTGGCACCACTACGGATCTGCTGAGCGAGAGCGATGACCTGCTCCGGACGAACTGACATCGACTGCATGTTCGAAACCTTTCCTGTTACCTGAGCCGCGAGGCGTCAGGAACCCATCATCGACGACAGACCGGAAATGGTCTGCTGGTGCGACTCTTCGGACGCGGCCTGGTCGCGCTCGGTGCCCGACAGGGCTTCTTCGAGCGTGACGAGAACCTCGTTGAGCTTCGTGGTCTCCTGGTTCCACCGCTGCATGAGCTGCGTGTAGGCACCGGCGGCCGCGCCGGTCCAGAATCCGGCGACCTGCTCGATCTCGCCACGGACCTTCTTGACCTGCTGGTCGACACCGGCCTTCGCCGTGTTCACTGCCTGAGCGCCGCGCTTGAGCGCGCCCTCTTCAGCGGAAATCTGATCTGCCACGTTCATCCCCCTCTTCCTGTTCGATGGTCGTTACCTGGAGCCGGCCACGCCCCCACGAACCGGAAGCAGCAAACCAACCAAGGAAACGCTAAGCAACCACCGGGCGTTCTGCCAGTTGTGCACAGCACGATCCGATGAGATTTCTCTCACATTGACCCTGGTTTACGAACTGAGCGCAAGGGGCAGATCGATATTCGGGTCGAACAGTAGACTGACCGCGCGATCCGTCTGCCTGCGCCGACCGGATGGCATCAGGGATCACGTCGAGGGGGAACTGCACTGTGGCCCAGACCATGAGCGCGCCACGAGCGCTGCTGCGTATTTCGGTGCAGAGCGAAGGCCGTCGCCTCGACATCGGCGTGCCCGCCCAGGTGCCGCTGATCGAGTTCCTCCCGGGCTTCGCGCGGAGTCTCGGAGTCCTCGACCCCACGATGACCTATGCCGGCTACGCCCTGCAGAAGGCGGACGGCTCGGTTCTCGACGTCGCCCAGGGCGCAGCCGCCCAGGGCGTCGAGGACGGCGAGGTGCTGACGCTCGCGCGTGGCGGACTCCTCGCGGCACCCCGTGTCTACGACGACATCGTCGAAGCCGTCATCGACGCCACCGGGCGCCAGAACAAGCCGTGGAGCGCGCAGGACAACGCGCGCACCGCGCTCGCGGTCAGCCTCACCCTTCTGGGGCTATGTGCCATCCTTCTGCTCTCCGCCGGTCGCGGACTCGGCGTCGGCGCACTGATCGCCGGGGGTGGCGCCGTGGTGCTGCTCACCGTCGCCGCGGTCGTCGGGCGCCTCGGTCAACGCGAGGCCGGGCACGGCCTCGGCGTCGCTGCGGCCGTCTTCGCCGGTCTGGCCGGATACCTCGCCGTTCCAGCCGACCTCTCTCTCTGGGGCTGGCCGCTCGCTGCTGCAGGGCTCGCGGCGCTGGTCGCGGGTGGCACGGCCCTCGCGCTCATGCCCGACCGAGCCGAGGTGCAGCTCGTTCCGCTGGTTGCCGGCGGGATCATCGCCCTCACCGCCGCCGCATCGGCACTCCTCCCCGGAGTGGATGCCGGCGCGTACGCCCTGATGATCGGCATCGTCGCGACCCTCGGTGGCGCGCTGCCGTGGCTCGTGCTGAGCTCGACCCGCATCCGGGTCATCTCCCCCCAGAGCGACGCCGAGATCTTCGACGACCCGGTGCCGATCAACGCCAAGGATGTGGCGCAGCGCGCGGCGCGCGGGCAGCGCACGCTCGTCGCACTCCGGATCGCGCTCGGCGTCGCGGTGCTCGCGGCCACTCCTCTGGTGGCAGCCCACAACGCGCTCGGGGCGGCGCTCACCACTCTGGCGTTCCTCGCGATGATGTTCCCCTCTCGTCAGGCCTACGCGCGAAGCAGCGTGCTGGCGGTCATGGCCGTGGGCGCGATCGGTCTCGCCGTGTCGGGGCTCACCGTTTCGCTCGCACAACCGGGGCTGCGGACGGTGCTGATGATCGTCATCGCAGTCGCGACGGTCGCGGTTGTGACGATCACCATCCTGTCCCCGCGTGCGCGGACCCGCTTGACCCGTCTGGCAGACACCGCCGAGCTGTTGGTCCTTGCGGTGCTTCTCCCGCTCGGCGTGCTCGCCGCCGGACTGGCCTGACCCGATGGCGACCAAGAACGACCTGATCGAGGCGCAGACCTTCTCGCGCCGACGCCTCCTCACCGCTTTCATCAGCGGTGCCCCCGGCGGGAAGGAGCTGGAGCCCACGGCTCCGCTGCGTGCCGTCATCGCGGCCATCGCGCTCACCGTCGCCGTGATCCTCGTGGGCGTTTTCTGGGGCCTCATTCGCCCCGGTCTGCCCAACGGGTGGGAGAACGGGAAGCTGATCCTCGTCTCCGACACCGGAGCGCGGTTCGTCACGGTCGAAGGAGCGCTGCATCCGGTCATCAACACGGCGAGCGCACGTCTCCTGCTCCCCTCCGAGGACTTCGCGGTGATCTCGACCGACCAGTCGAACCTGCAGGGCGTCGCTCTCGGGTCGACGCTGGGTATCGTCGGTGCCCCCGACGAGCTACCCGCCCCCGACCGACTGCAGAACGCCGGGTGGAGCGCGTGCGTCACCGACGATGCCGGCGTGGACGTGCAGATCGGTGCCGCGTCCGCCGAGGCGGCCGCGGGACGAGCGGTCGTGGTGGAATCGGATGGCGAGCGGTACGTCATCGATGGCGAGCGCAGCTACGCGGTCGGTGCCGGCGAGAGTGACGCGATTCTGCGCGCCGCGGGCATCACGGCGCTCAACCCGGTCGACGTGTCATCCGACTGGCTCAATCTGTTCACTCCGGGAACCCCGCTCGAGCCGCTCGTGGTTGCGGGCAAGGGCAACGTCGTCCCGGGCGCGGATCTCGCGGTCGGCGACGTCGTGCACCTGACGGGCACGGCCGAGACCGAACGTCTCCTCGTGCAGAGCAACGGCGAACTCGCCGAACTCAGCCCGCTCGCGTGGCAGTTGTACCAGCTGGGTGCAGGAGCATCGGCGACACCGATCGACGTCTCCGGCGCCGACATCTCGGGTCTCGGCACGAGCGCGCGACCGGCGGGCGGCGAGGACTGGCCCGCCTCCGGATTCCAGTCGATCGACGGTGACGAACGCGCGTGTGCGCTGCTCGTCGACGACGGCACCGAGGCGCACTCCGTGCTGGCGGTGCAATCGGCCGACACCGAGGCCTCCGCCGGTGTGCACGTCGAACCCGGCACGGGTGCGCTTCTGCGCGCGGGTGGTCGCGGTGAGCAGAGCACCGGCATCGTCACCCTCGTCGACGCAACCGGCACGGCGTACCCGCTGCCCGGGGCGACCGAGGAGACGGTCGCCCGTCTGGGCTACCAGGTCGCCGACATCGGGCCCGTCGGAGATGTCTGGATCGATCTGCTGAAGACCGGCCCGGCGCTGTCGGAAGACGCCGCGGGGACGTCGCCGTCGATGGCGACGCCGGCCGGATGAGTCGCGTCCCGCGCGCCCTCGCGCTGATCGTCGCGGCGGGTGTCGCGACCGGAGTGTTCGTCGCTTCCCCCGCGCAGGCCGCTCCGCCGGTACGCACGGCGGCTCAGGAGCAGTGCACGGCATCGACGCGGATCACCGACCCCATCCCCGCGCTCGACCTGATGCAGAGCACGCTCGCGTGGGATGAGACGCGCGGCGAGGGAGTCACGGTCGCCGTCGTCGACTCGGGCGTGAACGCCGCCAACCCGCACCTGCGGGATGCCGTCTCCGGTGGAATCAATCTCGTGGGCGACGGAACCGACCCGTCCGGGCTCACCGACACCTACGGGCACGGGACCGCGATCGCCGGCCAGATCGCCGCTCGCCTCATCGACGGATCGTCCGTGGAGGGACTTGCCCCGGCGGCCCGCATCCTCTCGGTGCGGGTGTTCGCGGGAGTCGAGCAGCAGCAGGTCGAGGCCGGTCTCGGACCGTCGACGCCCCGCCTGGCGGACGGCATCCGGTGGGCAGCGGATCAGGGTGCTCAGATCATCAACGTCTCGATGAGCACGACGCAGGATGCGGCGGTTCTCCGTGACGCGGTGGCCTACGCGACCGAACGCGGAAGCCTGATCATCGGCAGCTCCGGCAACCGGGACTCCACGCTCGCGGTCGAAGAGAACGACACCGACGGCGAGCGGTATCCTGCCGGGATCCCCGGTGTGCTCGGGGTGGCCGCGGCGGATCTGGGCGGCGTCGTGACGGATGCCAGCATCCACGGTCCGCACGTCGCCGTGAGCGCGCTCGGACAGAACATCATGACGACTTCGTTCGTCGGCGGCGACTGCGCCTACGCGGGCGACACCCCGGCGACCAGCTTCGCGGCGGCGTACGTCTCGGCTGCGGCCGCCCTCGTCGCGTCGGCGCACCCGAACGAGACCCCGGCCCAGTGGGCGTACCGGCTCGAGGCGACGGCGGTCCGTGCCGATCCCGACGCGCGCGACGACACGTCCGGATGGGGCATCGTCCAGCCCTACGAGGCGATCGCGCTGATCCCGGGTTCGGGCATCCGCGGCCCCGCCAGCCCGTTCGTCGACGCTCCGTCCGACGAGGCGACGCCGGTCGCGGCGGCGCCGGTACGCGTCACGAACGAGCCCGCACTCGACGCGGAAGCCACGATCATGGGCTTCTCCATCGGCCTCGGTGCGCTCATCCTGCTCGCTGCGGCCGGTGCGATCGGTGTCTTCATCGCTCGCCGGCGCGGAGAACGGACGGCCTCGAGCGCTCCCGTGGGGCGCGGCCTCTACCGCGACGAAGAGACCCGAGCGGGCTGACCGCGGCCGGGTCGGTCGGTCGGTCGGTCAGACCGTGGTCTGGCGCAGCACGACCACGGCGTCACCGAGCACGAACCGCTCGGTGACGGATGCGGTGCCCTCGGCAGGCAGGATCTGCTCCACGCCGGCCGCGTCGACGACCGCGACACCGTTTGTCGACCCGAGGTCGGTGATCGACCAGCTTGCGCCGTTCCACTCCACGCGGGCGTGGTTCTTCGACACCGTGCGGGCCTCATCCGAGACGGCGACGTACTGCGCTCCGGGCTCCGTCGCCGAGGGGTTCCGACCGAGAACGATCACCCGTGCGGTGACGGGCGCGGTCTCGCCCGTCGGCAGCAGCAGTTCCCAGGCGGCGGGTGCGCGGACGACGGCAGTCGCATCCTCGCCGCCACGGCGCGCGCGGCGCGTGAGCGGAGCGGGCTCCTCGAGCATCTCGACGGGGCGGGCCGGGGGTGTTGCGGCCGCCGGGACGACCGGCGCCGGGGGAGCGGGCGGAAGAGGGCTGGCCGTCGGGGCGGGCGCGGCGAGCGGGGTGGAAGCCGCCGGTGCGAGCTGTGCGGGGGCTGGCGGAGCGTCGATGATGGCGCCGGCGGGGCGCGGCGGCGCGACGGAGGCGATCGCCGCGGCCGGGGTGGGGAAGGCGACTCCCGGCGCGGGGGCTGCTTCCACCGGAGCGGCGACGGGCGCCGGCGTGCGGGTCTGCGCGGCGAGCATCGCCCACACCGGAGGCAGGATGACCGCGAGGACCGTGGATCCGACGCCGCGGCCGGCTTCCGCATCCAGGCGCCGCGCGGCGATCCCCTTCAGGACGAGCGCGTACACGTTGACGATCGGCACGAGGAAGAGGGCGACCTTCACCGGATCGACGCGGCCGAGGCGGAGCACCTCGGCATCGTTCATGAACGGCACCCATGCACGCCAGGTATCCGTCTCGTGCTGGGCGAAGACGCGTGCGAGGCCCAGCGCGTACCAGATGTGCCAGCCGGCGGCGACGATGACGCCGAACACGGCCACCACGATCACGATGGTCAGAGCGACCGTGCTGTCGTCCACTGCTTCTCCGCTTCCCGATGGGCCGCGCCGCCCGAGGCCCCACCGCTCACGCTACCGGGCCTCATCCGAGGGGCGGAGCCCCTTGCCTTCTCGCAGGGAGACCACTTCGGATGAGGTCAGGCGCCGCGCAGACGCTCCGCGAGGTAGGCGTGCAGGTCGCCGAGCGGCACACGCTCCTGCGACATCGTGTCGCGGTCGCGTACGGTCACGGCCCGGTCGTCGAGCGAGTCGAAGTCGACCGTCACGCAGAACGGCGTGCCGATCTCGTCCTGCCGGCGGTAGCGGCGACCGATCGCGCCGGCGTCGTCGAAGTCGACGTTCCAGTCGGTGCGGAGGTCGGCGGCGACGTCGCGCGCCATGGGCGACAGTCGCTCGTTGCGGCTGAGGGGCAGCACCGCGACCTTGACGGGAGCCAGGCGCGGGTCGAGCTTCAGCACCGTGCGGGTGTCGACCCCGCCCTTCGCGTTCGGCACCTCTTCTTCGCGGTACGCGTCGACGAGGAACGCCATCATCGAGCGGGTGAGGCCGAACGACGGCTCGATCACGAACGGCACGTACTTCTCGCCGCTGGCCTGGTCGAAGTACGACAGGCTCTGACCGGATGCCTCGGAGTGGTTCGTGAGGTCGAAGTCGGTGCGGTTGGCGACCCCCATGAGCTCGCCCCACTCCTTGCCCGGGAAGCCGAAGCGGTACTCCACGTCGATCGTGCCCGCCGAGTAGTGCGCCCGGTCGTCTTCGGGGACGTCGTACTGGCGCATGTTCTCGGGGTCGATGCCGAGATCGAGGAACCAGTTCCAGCACGCCTCGACCCAGTGGCGGAACCACTCGTCGGCCTCGGCCGGCGGGGTGAAGAATTCGATCTCCATCTGCTCGAACTCGCGGGTGCGGAAGATGAAGTTACCGGGGGTGATCTCGTTCCGGAACGCCTTTCCCACCTGGCCGACGCCGAATGGCGGCTTCTTGCGGCTCGCGGTGAGCACGTTCGAGAAGTTCACGAAGATGCCCTGGGCGGTCTCGGGACGCAGGAAGTACAGGCCGGACTCGTCGTCGACGACCCCGAGGTAGGTCTTCACGAGGCCGGAGAACGCCTTCGGCTCGGTGTACTGACCCTTGGTGCCGCAGTTGGGGCACGGGATGTCGAGCAGGCCGTTCTCGGCCGCGCGACCCTTGCGGGCCTCGAAGTCCTCGATCAGCGTGTCGGCGCGGAACCGCTTGTGGCAGTGCAGGCACTCCACGAGCGGGTCGGTGAAGGTCGCGATGTGCCCGGATGCTTCCCACACCCGCTTGGGCAGAATGACCGACGAGTCGAGGCCGACCATGTCGCCGCGGCCGCGCACGAACGTCTGCCACCACTGCCGACGGATGTTCTCTTTCAGCTCGGTGCCGAGGGGGCCGTAGTCCCAGGCGGAGCGGGAGCCGCCGTAGATCTCGCCCGCCTGGAAGACGAACCCGCGGTGGCGGGCCAGGGCGATGACTTTGTCGAGACGGGACTGCTCGGCCACGGTGGCTCCAATGGTCGGAAGAAAGGCGCGGGGAGGCGGACGCCGATGGCGTCGCATGCTTCGATTCTAGTCGGCCGGGTTCGGCCGGGTTCGGCCGGATCGGCGGGTCAGTCGCAGGCGGCGGCGGTACGGGCGGCGATGACGCCCTCGGGGTCGTCGAGCTCTTCGACAGCGACACCGATCGCCGCGCCGAGGGCGAACCCGATCGTTGCGGTGGTCTGGTCGGGCGCTGCGGTCGGTGCCGGGGTCGCCGCGGGAGTGGCCGCCGCATCCGGGGTGCCGGTGGGTTCGGGCGTCGCGTCGGTCGTGGGGATCGCGGATGCGGGCCGGTCGGCGTTGCAGTTGATCGCGGGCAGGGTGATCACGATCTCGGCGCTCTTGCCGGCGGCGACCTCGATCGCCCCGCCGTCGGCCTTGCGGCCGATGCCCTCGAAGACCGGGGCGTCGATGCGCAGGCGGGTGAGAGCGAGGTCGGCCGCGGTCGAATTCACGATCCAGACGCGGGCCTCGTCCGCCGTCTGCGCGGGAGTCGCGGGCAGAAGGGTCGCGGTGACACCGCTCGGAAGCGCCGTCGCACTCGGTGCCGGGCGGGGCTGCGCGTTGCACGCGGTGAGCACGAGCGCCACGGCGAGCAGGGCGATCGCCCCGGATGCGGCGTGCCGCCGGGTCATCTGGTCACCCGCGGGCGTGCTCGGAGGGTGCGTGCAGCGGGGTGGTGTGAGTGGGTTCTTTCGCGCGCCGGTGACGGCGCCTCCCCCGGAAGCGGCATGCGTTCAGGGTAACCGGAGGCACGCTTTGAGTCCGCTGAGCGTCCCGGCGATCAGTCCTTCGCCGCCTTCGCCGCGGCCTTCGCGGCACGCTTGTTCTCGCGCACCTCGGCGAGGGATTCGGGGCTCGTGATGTCGGCGACGCTGCGGAACGAGCCCTCTTCGCCGTACGGGCCGGCGGCCTTCCGCCACCCTTCGCCCGCGAAGCTGCACTGCTTACCGAGGAGTGCCAGGAAGATCTTCGCCTTCTGCTCGCCGAATCCGGGCAGAGCCTTCAGGCGCTTCAGGACTTCGGGTCCGGTCGGGTTCCCCTCCGTCCACAGGGCGGCCGCATCGCCGTGCCAGTTCTGCACGAGGTCGGCGCAGAGCTGCTGCACGCGCCCTGCCATCGAGCCCGGGTATCGGTGCACTGCCGGGGTCTCGGCGAACGCCGCCGCGAACTTTTCCGGGTCGTACTCCGCGAGCGTTCCCGCATCCACCGCGCCGATGCGCTGCTCGATCTTCAGCGGTCCCGCGAACGCGGTCTCCATGGCGACCTGCTGGTCGAGGAGCATGCCGATGAGTAATGCCAGGGGGTTCCGGGTGAGCAGGTCGTCGGCAGCGGCGTCGTCGGTGATGTGCAGCGTCATCGCCCTATCGTCCCACCGGGCGCGCCCGTCGGAGTGCTGTGCCCGCAGCTCTCAGCCGGCGAGATCGGTGCGGTCGTCCTGCGCAGGGCTGTCCATCGAGAGGGACGCGGCATCGACCTGCAGGCCGAAAAGGGCGTCGAGTGCGTCGAGATAGGCGTCGGCCCGGCCCTGCTCGGCGAGCTCGTGCGCGCGCATCGTCGGGGTGTGCAGCAGGCGGCCCATGAGGTGCCGGAGGGCCTGTTCGGTGCGTCCGTCGTCGCCCTTCGCGCGAGCGCGCTCGATCTCTGACTCGAGCAACGCCGTCGCGTGCGAGCGCAGCGCGACGACTGCCGGCGCGAGCGTGCGGCGCTCGCCGACGACCGCGAATCGCCGGGCCGCGTCCTGCACGAGGGCGCGCGCCGCATCCGTCGCCTGCAGTTCCTCGAGCGGGGCGTGCAGGCGGATCGTCTCGAGGTCCAGTAGATCGGTGTGCGGGACGCCGGCGACATCGGGGTCGACATTGCGGGGGAGGCCGAGGTCGATGACGAGACGGCGTCCGCCCTCGCGCCCGACCGGGCAGCCGGCGGCGCCCGTGGCGCCGCCCCCGAGGATCGCGGCGTCGAGCACATGGTGTTCGGCTGTCGTGCACGTGATGATGAGGTCCGACATTCGCGCCGCCGACGGGTAGGCGTCACGGTCGGCCCAGGCGATGGCGTGCTTGTGGGCGAACTTCTCGCCGCGGCCCGAGGGCGAATGCACCGTGATGTCGGTGACGCCGCGGTCGCGGAGGGCGGCGAGGGTCGCGGCCGCGTACGAGCCGGTGCCCACGAGCAGCACCCGCTGACGGCTCCAGTCGGTGATGCGGCTCGTCGCGAGATCGAGAGCGAGGCGTACGAGCGAGCGGCCCGCGCGTCCGAGCGCCGTCGCGTTCTTCACGTCGCGCTGCGCCTCGGACGCCCGCTGGAAGAGACGCTCGAGCTCCGGAGAGGTCGTGCCGTCCGAACGCGCCTCGGTGAGCGCGCGTCGCACCTGCCCGGCGATCTCGCCCTCGCCGACCACGACGGACTCGAGACCCGCGGCGACGGCGAACAGGTGCTCGGCGACCGCGTCGCCGGAGATCACCCGCGACGACGACGTGAGCTCATCGGCCGCGACTCCGGTCGCGTTCTCGATTGCGGTCATGGCGGCTTCGAGGGCGACTGCACCGGCCGCGGTGACGGGCTCGTCCATGTCGACGTAGGCCTCGAACCGGTTGCAGGTCGCGATGACCACGGCACCCTGCACGCACTCGTCGTGCGAGGCGATTAGCGGGGCGATCGGGGTGGTGTGGATGCTGAGCCTCTCGAGGAGGTCGAAGGACGCGGTCTTGTGACTCGCGCTCACACACAGCAGCACCCCCACATTCTACGCCCCGCTCCGCGGCGGCGGCGGAGGCCCCCGCATCCGGGCGCCCGGTCAGGGACCAGTGCGAGGATGTCGGCGTGAGCTCCCTGCCTCCGTCCTCGTCCGTCGTCGACTCCGCGCCCGCCCCCGCCGGGCCGTCCGCCTCCGCCCTCGTGCGCGCCATCCGGGGCGAGCGCACCGACCGGCTCCCGGTCTGGTTCATGCGCCAAGCGGGTCGCTCGCTGCCGGAGTATCGCGAGCTGCGGGTGGGAACGCACATGCTCGACGCGTGCCTCACGCCCGAACTCGCCGCCGAGATCACGCTGCAGCCGGTGCGCCGCCACGGCGTCGATGCGGGCATCTTCTTCAGCGACATCGTCGTACCGCTCCGCCTCGCGGGGATCGCCGTCGAGATCGAGCCCGGCCGGGGCCCGGTGTTCGCCGACCCGGTGCGCACCGCATCCGATGTCGCGAAGATCGTCGCCGTCGATCCCGAGCAGGTGGCGGCGGCGGCACAGCCCATCCGCGACGCCGTGCGCATCGTCGTGGGAGAGCTCGGCGACCTGCCGCTCATCGGCTTCGCGGGAGCCCCCTTCACGCTCGCGGCCTACCTCGTCGAGGGCGGGCCCTCGAAGGAGCACCTGCGCGCCCGCGCCATGATGCACGCCGACCCGGAGTCGTGGCACGCGCTCGCGGGCTGGCTCGCCCGGGTGTCGCACGCCTTTCTTCGCGCGCAGACGGATGCGGGCGCCTCGGCCGTGCAGCTGTTCGACTCGTGGGCGGGATCGCTGTCGGTGGCGGACTACCGTGCGTTCGTCGCCCCGCACTCGCGTGCGGCGCTCGCCGGCATCGACACCCCGCGCATCCACTTCGGCGTCGGCACGGCGCATCTGCTGCGCGACATGCGCCTCGACGGTACGGCGGATGCGGTCGGCGTCGACTGGCGCACTCCGCTCGATGAGGCGGCCGCGGTGCTCGGCCCCGACATCACCGTGCAGGGCAACATCGACCCGGCGCTGCTGCATGCGCCGTGGCACGTCGTCGAAGCGCACGTCCGCGACGTGATCGCGCGCGGCGCAGCGGCCCGCGCGCACATCCTGAACCTGGGTCACGGCGTTCCCCCCGACACGGATCCCGACGTCCTGACCCGCATCGTCGCGCTCGCGCACGAGGTCTCGGCGTGACCGAGCCGCTTCCCGAGTTGATCGCGCACGCGCGAGACACCCGGGTCGTCGTCGTGGGCGGGGGAGTGGGCGGCCTCGTCGCCGCACTCGAACTCGCGAAGGTCGGCATGCCGGTCACGGTGCTGGAGGGTTCGGATCGGGTGGGCGGGGTGCTCCGTTCTGCCGAGGTCGCCGGGCTGCGCCTCGATGTCGGAGCGGAGAGCTACGCGACCCGCGGCGGCCACGTGCGCGCCCTGATCGACGAGCTCGGGCTCGCGGACGCCGTCGTGTCACCGTCGGCGCACGGGGCGTGGGTGACCGGGCTTCCGGGCGGGGGTGCCGCGCCGATGCCGGCCGGGGGCGTGCTCGGCATCCCCGACAACCCGTGGGATCCGGCCGTCCGGCGCGTGATCGGCTGGGGCGGCGTCTGGCGCGCCTACCTCGACCGCCTTCGCCCGCCCCTCACGATCGGGCACGACCGCAGCCTCGGCACTCTCGTGCGCTCGCGGCTCGGCGCGAAGGTGCTCGACCGGCTCGTCGCGCCCGTGACGAGCGGTGTCTACTCGGCGCGCCCCGATGACATCGACGTCGACATCGCCGCTCCCGGGCTGAATGCCGCGCTCACCAGGGCGGGTTCCCTGACGGGCGCCGTGGCGCAGTTGCGCGGCGGCCGACGGGTGGTGCCGGGCGGTGCGGTCGCCGGTCTCGACGGAGGGATGACGCGGCTGGTCGACGCTCTCATCGACCAGCTCACGCTTCTCGGCGTCGACATCCGCACGGAGACACCGGTCGCCGGAATCGATCGCGTCGACGACGCGTGGGTCGTGCGCGCGGGAGACGACGTCCCCGCCGATGTCGTGATCGTGGCCGTCCCCGAGGCGGAGGCGCGGCGGATGCTGACGCCTCTCGTGCCCGCGCTCGACGCCCGGACCGCCGAGGCGCCCGTGGTCGAGATCGTGACGCTCGTGCTCGCCGCATCCGTTCTCGATGCGCACCCCCGCGGCAACGGAGTGCTCACCGTGCCGCACTCCTCGCAGGCCAAGGCGCTGACCCACGCCACCGCGAAGTGGGACTGGGTCGCTCGCGCGGCGGGGCAGGGCGTGCATGTCGTGCGGGTATCGTTCGGCGCGCAGGGCGAGGCGCCCGCCTCCGAGACGCTCGATGACGCGGATGCGGCCGCACTCGCGCTCCGCGAGGCGTCCGTGCTGCTGGGTGTTCCGCTCGACGCGGCGCAGCTGCGCGGTGCCCACCGTGAGCGGTACGTGCAGTCGCAGCCCGGTTCCGTGATCGGGCGGGCCGCGGCGATGGCCGCCGCCCGCGGAGCGATCCGCGCCGTGCCCGGGCTGGGCGCGGTGGGCGCGTGGCTCAGTGGCACAGGTCTCGCCCAGGTCGTGCCCGACGCGATCGGCGAGGCCGACCGCGTGCGCCGCGCGGCGCTGTTCGGATCGATGGGTTCCGCACCCCGCGCGGACTGATCCGGATGCGGACGTTGTCAAGTGGATGCCGTTCGAGGAATACGGCGGCTACTGTGTGAGGCAGATTCAGCTCCATCCACCCCGACTGTGAGGAGACCCCATGAGGGGCAAGGCAGGACTCGTCCTCGGACTGGCCGCGGGCTACGTGCTCGGAACCCGTGCCGGGCGTCAGCGCTACGAACAGATCAAGGAGCAGGCCGAGAAGGTCTGGAACCTCGATCCGGTGCAGAAGCAGGTCGCGAAGGTGCAGGACCTCGGAAAGTCCGCGCTGCTCGCCGTGCCGAGCGCACTCTGGTCGGGCGCCGTCAAGGTGTCGAAGGCCGCGACGACCAAGGGCACACCGGGTCAGCGTCTGGACGCCGCCATCCACGCGGGCGATCAGGCGAAGGACGACATCGAAGACGCCGCCGACGCGTCCGCGGAAGCGGCGGAGAAGGCGGTCAAAGACCTGACGGCCGGCGCACGCAGCGCGGCGTCGCGGAGCGCGAGTTCTGCGTCGAAGCCCGCCACCGGCTCCGCCAGCGGGAAGTGACATGACGACGCCCCGAGGCTTCCGCGACAAGTCCGACGAGAGCCTGCTGACTCTCGTCGGCGAGATCCCTGAGCTCGTCCGCAACCTCGTCGTCGCCGAGATCACCTCCGCGAAGACCTGGCTGTCGAAGGCGGCCAAGAACGCCGGCATCGGCGCCGGCTGGGTCGTCGGTGCGCTGTTCGTGCTGTTCTGGTCGATCCCGGCGCTCGGCGCCTTCGTGATCGCCGGGCTGTCGTCGTGGTGGCCGGTCTGGCTGTCGGCTCTGGTCGTGTTCGGCGCCATGCTGCTCATCGCCATCGTGCTGGCACTGCTCGGGTTCTTCCGGTTCAAGCGCATCGGCAAGGGCAACCCCGCAGAATCGATCGCCCAAGACGTGCGCGCCGTGAAGGAGGCAGGCCAGTGAGTTCCCCCATCCCCGTTCCCCGCACCGCCGTTCCCCTCGGGATCACCGATCCCGTCGAGAAGGCCCGCGCCGAATTGAAGGCCGCGCTCGCCGCCATCGAGGAGAAGGGCAACCTGCCGCGTCGCGCCACCCGGCAGGCCGAGAAGCGCATCTCCGAGTTCCGCGCGTTCGCTCGCCGTGACCCCGCGATCGCCACGACCGCCGTCGTCGGCACCGCCGTCGCCCTCGGGGTTGCGGTCTGGGGCGCGATCCGCCTGTACATCCGCTGACCCACCCCGCGGCACGCCTTCGCACGGACGGGTGCGTTTGCCGTGCGCCGACGCCGGGGAGAGACTGGAGCCATGAGTTCGCCCGCTGAGACCGCATCCGCGCAGTACACCCTGTGGGCGGTGCTGCGCCGTGACCCCTCGAGCCCCGTGGTGGAGGCGGATGACGCCGAACTCGCGGCGATCGTCGACCACATCGAAGCCGGCGGTGTGACGGTGCGCGGCTTCTACGACGTGAGCGGTCTGCGCGCCGACGCCGACCTGATGATCTGGTTGCACGGCCCCGAGGCCGAGGCATTGCAGCGCGACCTGCGGCGCCTGCGCCGCACCGAGCTGCTGCGGCCGCTGCTGCCCGTGTGGAACGCGATGGGCGTGCACCGCGATGCGGAGTTCAACCGCTCGCACGTGCCCGGCTTCCTCCGCGGCGTCGACGCGAAGGAATGGCTCTGCGTCTACCCGTTCGTGCGCAGCTACGAGTGGTACCTGCTTCCCGAAGAGGAACGCCGCCGGATGCTGGCCGACCACGGTCGCAAGGGCGCCGCGTTCACGGGCGTGGTCGCCAACACGGTCGCGTCCTTCGCGCTCGGAGACTACGAGTGGATGCTGCCGATGGAGGCAGACGAACTCACCGACCTCGTCGACATGATGCGGGAGCTCCGGTACACCGAAGCCCGCCGTCACGTCCGCGAGGAGGTGCCCTTCTTCACCGGACGACGGATCCCGACGTCCGCCATCCCCGAGGTGCTCGCGTGAGCGGAGCCATCCGGCTCGGCACGAGACGCAGCGCCCTCGCGACCGCGCAGTCGCAGCAGATCGCGGATGCGCTCGCCGCATCCGCCGGCCGGCCGGTCGAGCTCGTGCCGATCACGTCCGAAGGGGATGTCTCCCGCGCCTCACTGTCGGTGCTCGGTGGCCGCGGCGTGTTCGCGACCCGTCTGCGCGAGGCTCTGCTCGCGGGCGAGTGCGATCTGCTCGTGCACTCGCTGAAGGACCTGCCCACCGCCGCGGCGCCCGGCCTGGTGATCGCGGCGACGCCCGCGCGCGAAGATGCGCGCGATGTCGTTCTCACCCGGGATGGCACAGCGCTCGACGCGCTCGCTACCGGCGCCGTCGTCGGCACCGGATCCCCCCGGCGCATGGCGCAGATCGCAATGCGCAACCCGCGGATCAGGACGCAGGACATCCGCGGCAACATCGATTCCCGGATGGCGCGGGTGCGCACCGGTGAACTGGATGCGGTCATCCTCGCGGCCGCGGGCCTCGCCCGTCTCGGTCATGTCGCGGAGGGACTGGTCGGCGAACCGCTCGGGCTGGCCGAGTGGCCGACCGCTCCCGGTCAGGGCGCACTCGCCGTCGAAACGCGCGACGACGCCCCGGACGAACTCCGGGAGGCGATCGCCCGACTCGATGATCTGCGGACCCGTGTCGCCATCACGACGGAGCGCGCGGTGCTCGCCGGACTCGACGCGGGATGCTCCGCCCCGGTCGGCGTGCACGCGCAGTGGCACGGCGACGGATTGCGGGTGCGCGCCCTCGTCTACGCCCCCGACGGAAGCGCCCGGGTGGGCCTGGACCGAACCGTGATCATGGCGGACCGGTATGCTGGGGAATCGGGCAGTGGCAATGGGGCACACACTGCCGACGACGCGGATCCCGTCACGCGTGCCAGGCGCACCGGAGACGACATCGCTCGTGAGCTGCTCGCCCGGGGGGCAGCCGAGGTTGCACCATGAAAGCCACAGCCATGCACGACACAGTGAAACGGCACGACGCCGACAAGCCCCTCGCGGGCTGGCGCGTCCTCGTGCCCCGCGGCGGACCCTGGGGGGACGGTGTTGCGGCCGCCCTTCGCGCCAAAGGTGCGGTTCCGGTCGTCGCGCCCCTGATCAATTTCGCGCCGACGAACGATGAGGCATCCCTCGAGGCGGCACTCGCCGACCTCGCAGCGGGCAAGTTCGACTGGGTGACGATGACCAGCGCGACCACCGTCGACGTGCTGTTCGCGTACCGCGCGGTGATTCCGGCCACCACGAAGGTCGCAGCGGTCGGTGAAACCACCGCCGCCGCTCTCCAGGCAGCCGGCTATCGGGTCGACCTCGTGCCCGACCGCGACAACTCCGCCGCGGGCATGGCCGAGCAGATGATCGCCCTCGAACCCGAGGCCCGCGACATCCTCACGCTTCGCAGCGAGATCGCGAAGCCCGTGCTGACCCGCAGCCTCATCGACGCCGGACACCGGGTGCGGAGCGTCGTCGCGTACCGCACCGTCGGTGTTCCGGTCACCGACCGCATCGCCGAAGACGTCGCCTCCGGTCGCATCAACGTCATCCTCGTCACGAGTGGTTCGGTCGCCGAGCAGGTCTACCTGCAGTTCCCGCAGATTCCGTCCGAAACGGTCATCGCCGCGATCGGTCCGCGCACCGCGAAGGACGCGCGCCAGACCGGACTCGGCGTCGACGTCATCGCCGATCGTCAGACCGTCGAGGCCCTGATCGAAGCCGTGTCGCAGTTCGCCCTGCCGCACGCCGCCGACGAATTTCCGCCGTGACCTTTCCGACCCACCGCCCCCGGCGTCTCCGGCAGTCGCCGGCGGTCCGCCGACTCGTGCGCGAGACGCACCTCGTGCCCTCCCAGCTCGTGCTCCCGGCCTTCGTGCGCGAGGGGCTGACCGAGCCCGTGCCGATCGGCTCGATGCCGGGCATCGTGCAGCACTCCCTCGACTCGCTGCGCCGGGCGGCGGCGGATGCGGCCGCATCCGGAATCGGCGGCATCATGCTGTTCGGCGTTCCAGAGGTGCGCGATGCGATCGGGTCGCAGGCCGATGACCCCGACGGCATCCTGAACGTGGCCACCCGCGCGGTCGTCGAGGAGGTCGGCGATGCGCTCGTCGTACAGACCGACCTGTGCCTCGACGAATACACCGACCACGGTCACTGCGGCGTGCTGCGCGCAGACGGCGCGGTAGACAACGACGAAACCCTACTGCGCTACGCGGCGATGGCGATCGCCCAGGCCGACGCCGGCTCGCCGCTGCTGGGGCTGTCGGGCATGATGGACGGCCAAGTCGCCCACGTGCGCGCGGCGCTCGACGACGCCGGCCACGCTGACACGATCCTGCTCGCGTACGCCGCCAAGTACGCCGGTGCCTTCTACGGTCCGTTCCGCGAGGCGGTTGATTCGCAGCTGAAGGGCGATCGCCGGGCGTACCAGCTCGACCCCGCGAATGCCCGCGAGGGCGTGCGAGAGGCCGTGACGGATGTCGAGGAGGGTGCCGACATCGTCATGGTGAAGCCCGCCATGCCCTACCTCGACGTTCTCGCCGACGTGCGCGCCGCCGTCGATGTGCCGGTCTGGGCGTACCAGGTGTCGGGCGAGTACGCGATGATCGAGGCCGCCGCGGCCCACGGGTGGATCGATCGCCGCGGAGCGATCAGCGAATCGCTGCTCGGCATCCGTCGTGCCGGCGCCGACGCGATCTTGACCTACTGGGCCGTCGAGGCCGCCGGTTGGCTGCGCGAGACGCGGTGACGTGCTCTCGGCCGGCGCGTCCCGCGCGCCGGGTGCGGTCCGACCGAGATCAGCGGAGGATTCGGTTTCGTGCACCGCACGCTGCGCGCGACGTTCTCTGCGCGAGCCATGCCCCCGCCGCCCTTCGGGCGGCTCCCGCCAGACCCGATGCCAGCCTCGCGCAGAGAACATCGCGCTCCGCTGGGGCCGTGAACCGCGTCGGGCGAACAATGATCGACACGTGTGATGAGGAGAACCATGAGCGACCGTAACGACGAGCTGTTCGACCGGGCCCAGCGGGTCATCCCCGGCGGCGTGAACTCGCCCGTCCGCGCCTACGGGTCGGTCGGCGGGGCACCGCGCTTCCTCGCGTCCGCGCAGGGACCCTACGTGACGGATGCGGCCGGCACCCGCTACGTCGACCTGGTCGCGTCGTGGGGTCCTGCGTTGCTCGGGCACGCGCATCCGGAGGTCGTCGCCGCCGTGCAGGAGGCCGCATCCCGCGGACTCTCGTTCGGCGCGCCGACCGAGGGGGAGGTCGAGCTCGCGGCCCTGATCGCGGAGCGCGTGCGCGTCGGCGACGCCGCCCCGATCGATCGCGTGCGCCTCGTCTCCACCGGCACCGAGGCGACCATGACGGCGATCCGACTCGCCCGCGGCTACACCGGTCGTGACCTGCTGGTGAAGTTCGCGGGGCACTACCACGGACACTCGGACGGGCTGCTCGCCGCCGCCGGCTCGGGCGTCGCGACGCTCGCGCTGCCCGGTTCCGCTGGTGTGCCCGCCGCGATCGCCGCGCAGACGCTCGTCATCGACTACAACGACCTCGACCAGGTGCGCGAGGTGTTCGCGGCGCACGGCGATCGGATCGCCGCGGTCATCGTCGAGGCGGCCGCCGCGAACATGGGCGTCGTTCCGCCCGAGCCCGGCTTCAACGCGGCGCTCGCCGACATCGCGCATCAGCACGGCGCGCTGCTGATCTTCGACGAGGTGCTGACCGGTTTCCGCGTGCACCCGGCCGGGTTCTGGGGTCTCCAGCAGGAGGCTGGGGAGCACTATGCGCCCGACATCTTCACGTTCGGCAAGGTCGTGGGTGGCGGCATGCCGCTCGCTGCCCTCGGCGGTCGCGCCGATGTGATGGACGCCCTCGCGCCGGTCGGCCCGGTCTACCAGGCGGGCACCCTGTCGGGGAACCCGCTCTCGGTCGCCGCGGGGCTCGCGACGCTCCGACTCGCGACACCGGAGGTGTACGCGAAGGTCGATGCCGCCGCATCCGCCATCGCGACGGCACTGTCGGGGTCGCTCGAGATCGCCGGGGTCACGCACGCCGTCCCGCGCGCGGGCTCGCTGTTCGGTGTGGCCTTCCTGCCCGAGGCTCCGCATTCGTACGCGGCCGCGCAGACGCAGGAGGCCTGGCGGTATCCGGCGTTCTTCCACGCAATGCTGGATGCGGGTGTCTCGCTGCCGCCGAGCGTCTATGAGGCCTGGTTCCTCACTGCCGCACACGACGACGATGCCCTCGCGGCAGTGCTGGCCGCGCTGCCCGCGGCCGCGCGCGCCGCTGCATCCGCTGGCCGCTGACCTCTCTCCCCCTTGGGGGTTTGGGGCACATTCGTGCGGTCGGGGCGCCATTTTCGTGCCCCAACCGCAGGATCGTGCCCCGAACCGGGGGCGGCGGTGCGCCCGGACGGGATACACCCGAAGATGGTGCCACGCGGGGCGAGGTGGCGTGCGGGGGCTGACAGACTGGGACGCGTGACTGCGTCCTCTGCCCCCCGCGTCGTCGTGCTCGCCGGCGGGGTCGGCGGGTCGAAGTTCACGTTGGGGGTGCGCGAAGCGCTCCGGCGCACGGGCGCACCCGACGCGACCGTGATCGTGAACACCGGCGACGATCTCTGGTTGAGCGGTGTGCGGCTGCAGCCCGACATCGACTCGGTGCTCTACGCCCTCGGCGGGCAGAACGACACCGTGCGAGGGTGGGGACGCGCCGGCGACACCGAACGCGTCAACGAGGAGCTGCAGGCGTGGGGTGCGGGGTGGCCGTGGTTCACGCTGGGTGACCTGGATCTCGGCACGCACCTCGCCCGCACGGGCTGGCTGCGAAACGGCGCGACCGTGACCGAGGTCGTCGAACGCCTCGCGCGACGGTGGCCGCTCGGGGTCCGGATGCTGCCGATGACCGACACCGAGGTCGACACGCACGTCCTGCTCGAAGACGGCGGCCGCTTGCACTTCCAGGAGTGGTGGACGCGCCATCGTGCCACCCTGGCCCCCGCGGCATTTGAGAACCCGGGCATCGAGAACGCCGTGCCCGCCCCCGGCGTCGTCGAGGCGATCGCCGGGGCCGACATCGTGCTGGTCGCCCCCTCGAATCCCGTCGTGTCGATCGGTCCGATCCTCGCGGTCCCCGGCATCCGCGACGCACTCCGGGCGACGCGCGCACGCGTGGTGGGTGTCTCCCCGATCATCGGCGGCCGAGTCGTGCGGGGCATGGCCGACGTCTGCCTCACCGCGATCGGCGTAGAGACGAGCGCCGCCGCCGTCGCGGCGCACTACGGAGCGCGCGCGGAGGACGGGATCCTCGACGCGTGGCTGCTCGCGGAAGAGGACGCGGAGGCGGCCGCATCCGTCGACGCCGTCGGAATCCGCCCGCTCGTCGCTCCGCTGTGGATGACCGACGTCGACGCTTCTGCCGCGATCGCGGACGCCGCGCTCCGGGCCTGACGCACCGCCGTCGCCGCGGCGCGGGCGGACGCCGCGCAGTCACAGCTACCTCATATCGCTGCCGGGCGCATCATGCACTCCGGCGTATGTGCGCCGCGTAAACTTGATGCTTTGAACGATCGCGCCAACGCCTCGTTCCGACGGAGGTTCCGTGGCTGGAAATTCGACTGCCCGCTTCGCAAACGTTTCGCTGCTTTCCGTGGCGAGCGCTCTTCCCGGGCGGGTGACGACCTCGGACGATATCGAGGACCGCCTCTCGTCCGCGCTCTCGCGGCTGCGGCTGCGCAGCGGACTGCTGCGACGCGTCGCGGGTGTCGTGGAACGGCGCAACTGGGCCGCGGGAGAGTCGTCCGACGACGCTGCCGTCGCGGCCGGGCGCCAGGCGCTCGCCGAGAGCGGGGTGGATGCGTCCGAGATCGGTCTCGTCATCAACACCTCCGTGAGCCGCAAGCACCTCGAGCCGTCGGTCGCCGTGCGACTGCACCACGGCCTCGGGATGCCGAGTTCGGCGATCAACTTCGACATCGCCAACGCCTGCCTCGGCTTCGTCAACGGCATGAGCGTGGCGGCGAGCATGATCGAGTCGGGGCAGATCCGCTACGCGTTGATCGTCAACGGCGAGGATGCCGACGAGATCCAGGTCAACACGATCGAGCGCCTGCAGCGCGAAGACGTCGACCGCGACCAGTTCATGAGCGAGTTCGCGTCGCTCACTCTGGGGTCCGGCGCCGCCGCGGCCGTGCTCGGCCGTGCCGATGAGCACCCGGAGGGCCACCGCATCCTCGGCGGTGTGACGCGCGCGGCGACGCAGTTCCACGAGCTCTGCGTCGGCAGTGTCGACGGCATGTTCACGGATGCGAAGGCTCTGCTGAAGGGCGGGCTCGACCTGGTCGTCTCGGCCTGGAAAGAGGCCTCCACCGAGTGGAACTGGTCGACGGTCGACCGGTACATCACCCACCAGGTCTCGTCGGTGCACACCAATGCGATCGTGAAGGCCGTCAAACTCTCGAAAGACAAGGTGCCGACGACCTTCCCGCGGCTCGGGAACGTCGGTCCCGCCTCGATCCCGATCACTCTGGCCGAGGAGCAGTCGACGCTGAACAAGGGCGATCGGGTGCTGCTCATGGGCGTCGGATCGGGCCTCAACACCGCCATGATGGAGATCGCCTGGTGACCTCCCCGGTGCTGCCGTCCGACCTCCCGGGTGTCGATCCGCGTTTCTCGCGGACCGTCGAGGTGGCGGAGCACGCGGCGGATGGCGGCCGCATCCGGCGCTGGCATCTGCTCGACACGGGTGACGAGCTCGCGCGCCTCGGTGCGCCCGTCGCCGGCACGGTCCTCGCCGTGCACGGCAATCCGACGTGGTCGTACCTGTGGCGGGCGCTCGTGTCGGCGTCGGTGGCCGCGGCGGAGGCGGGCCGGACCGCGTGGCGCGTGATCGCGGTCGACCAGCTCGACATGGGGTTCTCCGAGCGCACGGGAACGACCCGGCGTCTCGCGACGCGCGTGCGCGACCTCGGGGCTCTCACCGATGCCCTCGGGATCGAGGGTCCGGTCGTGACGCTCGGGCACGACTGGGGCGGTGTCGTCTCGCTCGGCTGGGCGGTCGATCACCCCGGCCAGCTCTCGGGCGTGATGCTGCTCAACACCGCCGTGCACCATCCGGAGGGCGTGCCGATTCCGGCGCCGCTGCGGCTCGCGCGGGCGCGCGGGATGCTCGCCGCCTCCACGGTGCGAACCTCTGCGTTCCTCGACACGACCCTCGCGCTCGCCTCGCCCGCGCTCGCTGCCGACGTGAAGGCGGCGTTCCGCTCGCCGTATCGCGGGGCATCCCGCCGCGGCGGTGTCGGCGGATTCGTCGACGACATCCCGGTCGATCGCCGGCACGCGAGTCACGCCGAACTCGAGCGGATCGCCGCGGGCGTCGCGGGGCTCGAGGTTCCCGCGCTGCTGCTCTGGGGGCCGCGCGACCCCGTCTTCGTCGAGCGGTATCTCGACGACCTGATCACCCGCCTGCCGCACGCCGATGTGCACCGATTCGAGGGTGCGGGACACCTGCTCGCGGAGGACCGCGCGTACGACGACGCCGTGCTCGGCTGGCTCGACGACAACCGTGCGCGCATCGTGGGGGAGTCGGATGCGCCGGCTACTCGCCGCGAGGCGCGCGAGCGCGGTGCCGTCCGTACCGCTGCCGAGACCGAGTTCACGCCGCTCTGGGCAGCGCTCGACGCGCGCCGCGACGACGACGGTCCGGCCGTGATCGACATGAGCCCCGCTGTGCCGATGCGGGTCAGCTGGCGCGTGCTCGACGATCGGGTTCGCCGCATCGCGGCGGGGCTCCATGACCTCGGCGTGCGCCGCGGTGACCGGGTGTCGCTGCTCGTGCCGCCCGGGGCGACGCTGACCGCCGTCATCTACGCGTGCCTGCGCATCGGGGCCGTGGTCGTGGTGGCGGATGCGGGACTCGGCGTGAAGGGCCTCTCCCGCGCGGTGCGCGGCGCGCGGCCGTCGTACGTCATCGGCGAGCGCACCGGGCTCGCCGCCGCACGCGCGCTGGGCTGGCCCGGTATCCGCATCTCGGCGACCCGCCTCCCCTCGCCCGTTCGACGCGCGCTCGGGGTGACCGCCTCGCTGTCCGACCTCGTCGTCCGCGGCGGCGACCTGCCCGAGGCGCCCGGCCCCGAGGACCTCGCGGCGATCCTGTTCACCTCCGGATCGACCGGTCCGGCGAAGGGCGTCGTCTACACGCACCGGCAGCTCTCCGCGCTGCGAGACACGCTCGGCCGGCACTTCGAGGTCACGCCCGACACCGGGCTCGTCACGGGCTTCGCGCCGTTCGCGTTGCTCGGCCCGGCGCTCGGAACGCGCTCGGTGACGCCCGACATGGACGTGTCCGCGCCGCGTACGCTGACCGCATCCGCCGTCGCCGCCGCGGTCCGGGAATCGCGCGGCAAGATCGTCTTCCTCTCGCCGGCCGCCATCCTCAACGTCGTCGCGACCGCCGATGCGCTGACCGCGGACGACCGCGCGGCGCTCGTGGAGGTGCAGACGTTCCTTTCGACCGGCGCTCCGATCGGGGCGGGCCTGCTCGCGTCGACCCGCGAACTGATGCCGAACGCCGTGCCGCACACGCCGTACGGCATGACCGAGTGCCTGCTCGTCACCGACATCACGCTCGACGGGATCCGTGCGGCCGAGGCCGCGCCCGATCGCGGTGTGTGCGTCGGCTCGGCGATCGGTGAGAACCGGGTGCTGATCAGCGCGTTGGACGCCGACGGCAACGCATCCGGGGCCCCGTCCGAGTCGCGGGGCGTGCTGGGCGAGATCGTGATCTCGGCCCCGCACCTGAAGACCGGTTACGACCGGCTCTGGCTGACCGATCGCGCGGCGATCCGCGATGTTCCGGATGCGGACGGCCGCCGCTGGCACCGCACCGGCGACGTCGGGCACCTCGACGCGGACGGGCGACTCTGGGTCGAGGGGCGCCTGCCGCACGTCATCGTCACCGCGGAGGGGCCCGTCGCCCCGGTGGGCCCCGAGCAGGACGTGGAGCGCCTGCCGGGTGTGCGTCGCGCCGCGGTCGTCGGCGTCGGGCCGCAGGGGCTTCGGAATGCGGTGGCGGTCGTCGAGACGCTGCCCGCCGCTCGTCGCCCGGCCATCGCCGATGACCGCCTCGCGGCCGCGGTGCGCGCGAGTTCCGAGCTGCCGATCGTGGCGGTGCTGGTCGTTCCGAGCCTGCCCACCGACATCCGGCACAACTCGAAGATCGATCGCGCGCGCCTATCGGCGTGGGCCGATCGCATCCTCGCCGGCGAACGGCCCACGGCGCCGTGATCGTGCTCGTCACCGGGGCATCCGGATTCCTCGGCCAGGCCGTCGCGTCGGCGCTCGTCGACGCGGGCCACGAGGTGCGGACGCTGCAGCGCCGCCCCTCCGGCGTACCCGGCGTGACCGACCTGCTCGGTTCGGTGACGGATGCGGCGCTCGTCGCGCGCGGGATGGCGGGCGCCGACGGCGTCGTGCACCTCGCGGCGAAGGTCTCGCTCGCGGGCGACCCTGCGGACTTCCGGCGGATCAACGTCGACGGCACGCGCATCGTGCTCGACGCGGCCGCGCGCGCCGGGGTGTCGAGGTTCGTGCAGGTGTCGTCGCCCTCGGTGGCGCACGCGGGCGCTGCCCTCGCGGGCGTCGGCGCCGAGCCCGCCGACCCGGCGCACGCGCGTGGCGAGTACGCCCGCACGAAGGCGGAGGCCGAGCTGCTCGCGCTCGGACGCGATGGCGACGACCTGCATGTCGTCGCCATCCGCCCGCATCTCGTGTGGGGGCCGGGGGACCCGCAGCTCGTGGCACGCATCGTCGATCGCGCACGGCGCGGACGCCTCCCGCTCCTGAACGGCGGCACCGCCCTCATCGATTCGACCTACATCGACAACGCCGCATCCGGAATCGTCGCCGCCCTCGCGCACGTCGATCGCGTGCATGGGCGTGCGTTCGTGCTGACGAACGGCGAGCCGCGCCCGGTCGGTGAGCTGATGGCCGGGATCTGCCGCGCCGCGGGCGTGCGTCCGCCCCGGTGGAGCGTGTCGGCCGGGGTGGCCCGTGCGGCCGGCTCGGTCGTGGAGCGTGTCTGGGCCGTGCGCCCCGGTGCCGATGAGCCGCCGATGACGCGGTTCCTCGCGGAGCAGCTGTCGACCGCGCACTGGTTCGACCAGCGCGGGATCCGTTCCGCGTTGGAATGGGAGCCTGCGGTGTCGATCGACGAGGGGCTCAGGCGCCTCGCCGCGTCCTACGCGCTCTGAGTCGCGCGGTTTCCGTTCGCCGGCGGGCGCTCAGCGCCACGTCCACGTGAGGAGGTCCCGGAGTACGCGGAGGGCGGCTTCGTCGAGTTCGGGATGGCGCGTGGAGATCGCCGCGACTTCGCGCGCGGCCCAGGAATTCAGGTCGGTGGCACCGGCATCCGGTCGGATGTTGTCGGCCTCGGCGATGACGTCCTCGACCCTCTCCCGCACGGCCGCATCGTCGACGAGTTCTGGATGCCGCCCGGGGATGGACCCGCCGGCACCCCACACATAAGCGCGGACCCCGTGGCTCAGCGCCGACGTTGCTGCTGCCACGTGGTCGGGGGAGAGGGTGCGGGCTTCGGCCCACGTGGCCGGCCACGTTGCCCGTTCGTTGCCGATCCACCACGTGCCGCACGCGTCGCAGCGATAGAGCAGATCGACGCCGGAGGTTGCGACGACGAATCGCGGCTGACCGCCGGAGTAGACACCGGTTCGGCAGACGTCGCAGCTCAGCTCCGAAGGGGTACTCCCGTCGCCCGTCGTTCGCTCGTCCACGGGGAGATCCTACGTCGGGCGTCATCTCAGGGTGAAGTAGGCCCACCGCCCTCCGAGGGCCTCGATCGCGTCGTCTCCACGCTCGGGGAAGAGGTCGCGGAGCCTCTGGTACAGGCGTCCGCGGAGTCCGTCGTCGAACGGGGCGACATCATCGAAGGGGATGCTGTCGGCGACGTGCAGCGTCGCCTCGACCTCGGCGAGGAGGGCGTCCGGGTTCCGGGCGCCGAGTGTGCGCACGGCATCGGGCGCCGCCGTGGGCACCCCGGTGCGGCCCCGGCCCACATAGGCGATGAGCGCCGCATCCACATCCGCGGGACTCGGCTCGCTTCTGCTCACGGATTCCTCCTCTCGGGCGCGCGGCGGTCCGTCATCCGCGTCGCGCTCTCCGCGCGTGCGCCGGCTGACGCGTGCACAACGCAGGAAGACCGGCCGCCTGCTCGTGGTCGCCGCGCCTGCGGCCCCTGTTTCTCCTGATTTGTGCACACGGTCGGGCCGGCTCCGTCGTCACACGGGGGTGCCGCGGTTGGATCCGGGCTTGCGCAGCAGGAGCGCGTCGTGCTCGTGCTTCCGGCACTCTTCGGCGAAGGTCGCGGCGGAGGCGCGGTCCGCGACGAACACGTCGTACTGCGCCTCGGTGAGCTCGTAGTATTCCTCGTAGTCGACGACTCCGTTGCTCACCGGGATCGAGAGGGAGAACCGTCCAGAGGGCCGCTCGGTCCCCACGGAGAACCGATCCTGGCGGGAGAAGTACGTGTCGTCGAACGTTCCGTCATCAGATGGTATCGAGGCTCCCCTCTCCGAAGTCCCGTCGGGCGGTCGCGCTGTCGATCGCCGCAGCGAATCGCTCGGTCTCGACCCAGAGTGTCCCGCACACCCGGCACCAGTAAAGCGTCTCGTGCAGGGTTGCGTTGACAGCTATTCGCTGCGGTTGCTGTCCGGTCATCCATTGGGCTTTGCACACCTCGCAGCCCTGGCTGTTCCAGTCAGGCGGTATCGACGTCACGAGAGGCCAATATCAGGATTACTGCCCAGGTCAGCGGGTTTCTCTACCCGTTCATCGCGGTGCCAGGGTCGACGCCGGTCGCCCCAGTCTCAGCCGGACCCAGCCATCGAGCCTCTGCATGAGCTCTCGCAGTCCTTCCGCGTCCGGGTGGTCGGCCGTGAACCACGTCCCAAAATCGGAACTCTCGACGCCGTCGCCGACGACGATGCCTCCCGTCAGCTGCTTGTGCGGCTCGTTTCGGACGACGACGACGCTAATCATGTCGTACAGGCGGATGGTGCGTCGGAGGTCGCCGGACAGTGAATCGTCGCCCGGCACGACGACCGCAGAATCCCTCCAGAAGTTATGAATCTCCGCGTCCAGATCGGCGTCGGTCAGAGTGGGTCCGGGCACGCGTGGCGAAGCGTCGGAACCCCCTGACCTGAGTTCTCCGCCCGAGTTCGCCCACTCGTCGAAGCGGTGGATGAACGCCGGCGGGAAGGCCAGACGGCATGCGGCGTCGATGTCCTTGAGTACACCGTCGACGTCCTCACGCGGCACGATCACATCCACGCGGGGCGTGGTGGCAGGCGGAGCCGGCTGCGTCCAGACGCGTACTCCGTCCGGGTCGCCCGCGAGAGTGACCTTGCACGCGTCGTAGATAACGACCGAGGCGATTCCCTTGCTCCGGATGAACTCGTTGGAGTTGGCTCGCGCACCCCAGTGCCGGCGCAGGAGCCGCGCGAGGTCCGTGCCGACAGTCGTGCTGTCCGTGTCGCTCTCCTCCGCTTCAGGCAAGGTCGAGGCTCTCCTCGCCGAATTCTCGTCGGGCTGTGTCTCTATCGATCGCTGTCGCGAACCGTTCTCTCTCGCTAAGTCGGGCGGTTCAGGAATTCCCGCGGTCGCCGCGCGAGGTGTAGGTGTCACTGAATCGCTCCTTGAGGTCAGCCCTGTTCATCGCGGTACACGGGGCTGACGGATTCTTGGACGGCCTGCCCCAGTGGAGTGTCCGCATCCAGGATGTCAATTGGCGAGCCCGACGGGACGGATGCGACGAAGTGGTTCGCGAATGCCCGCAGGGCCGTCTGGTCAGCCGCATCGTTCTTCACCACCCACACGAGTCGCGGGGTCGCGGTGCCCTCCACCACGGACACAGCGTAAACGGCAGACACGCCTGGCGTATTCTGTGCCGCGCGCCGTGCGGCCGCCACAAGTTCGGGGCTCACGTTCGCGGCTCCGCCGAAGGAAAGAGGCACACGCGCCGGTAGGCGAGCATCATGGGTTTCCAGCAGTGGTGACTTGTCGATCGGGATGACAACATTCCGGCCACCCGGGTCGATGACGATTCCGTCGACCTGAGCACGCTGAGCCAGTTGGAGAAGCGTCTCGATCTGGGTGAGCGACACCGACGTGGAGTCCGCCCGGGCTTGCGCGGACCAACGGTCCAACTGCCCGCGGGACGCGAATGCAGGAATCATTCGGAGTCCGCCGGTCGACTGGAGAGAGACGAGACGCGTGTTTCTGTCTGCGTCGGTCGTTGTCGGCACGAGAAGGGCGAAGCGCACGATGAGCGGGAGATACGACGGAGGAACGGTCGGCCCGGACTCGGCCAGTGACTGGAGTGTTGCGGGTGGCAGCAGCTGCAGGGCGCCGCTGACGGCTTCTTCGCGCGCAGCGTCAATCGCTTCCAACGCGGAGTAGATGGTGGCGGACGGGTCACGGGTCCCATTGCCGTCAACCAGCCGGCGGCTGAGGGACGCTGCAGTTGCGCTACCGGGCGTTACGTCGCCATCACGTGCTCGCCGAACGGCGTCTGCCAGTGCGACGCGCAGCGCCGCCTTGGTCTCTGATTCCACACCCGTAGGATCGTCCGGCGCACGTTCCGGCATCTCGCGCACGATCTCATCTGCCGTGATCAGCGCCTCGATGTACCGGTCGCGCGCGCTCAACGGGTATCCCCGATAGGCGGTACGGGCTCGACATTCCTAATCCAGGATGGATCCCAGTTTTGGGGGAGGAGAATCTGGTCTGCGCCTCCCGGGAGTATTCGACCGTCGTCCAGGACCTGAGGCGCGACCTGACCAATCTGCAGAGTTTGTCCCGCGGGTACGTCGATTACGGCCTGCCATTCCCTGGTGTTGTTCCACTCTGGGTTCAACGCCGACCTGTCCATCGCCGTTAGGCGGTCTGTGGCGTACTCGGTGGTCGCAAACCCGCCCGTTTGGCTGGCGTCGCCGCCGTACACGCGGTACAACTCAACAGGTTCAATAGTTTCCACAGTTCGATACTGGCCGTCGGTGAATGTTGATGCGAGCCCAGGCGGTAAATCCTGGCGCGGTACGTCTACGACATTGTCATCAATGGCCGTCCGAAACGTCGGGGGCCCATCCGGCGACCGCGCGGGTGTCGGTGGCGATTCTGATCGAAGAGGTCCGTGCGGACCGCGGCCCGACGGCCCACCACCCTTCAGCACGCCGTCGAACAGCGTTCCCGCCTCACGGAGGAGGGCGGTCAGCTCGTCGAGCAGCTTCGACAGCGACTTGCAGGACGAGATCGCGTCGGTGACGTACTTGCCGACCTTCGCGCTCAGCGAGGCGACCCGCGTTGTGACCTGCCCGACGATCACCGGGGTCGCAAGTCCCAGGGTGAAGACCGCCTCCGCCGCCCAGGAGATGATCGAGCCGACGAGTTGCGAGAGCACATCGCGCACGAGATCGTGCACGATCTGCACGATGGTCGACGCGATCTGCAGTCCGGTCGACATGGCGCCGGCCCAGGATGCGGCGGCGCTGATGTGCTGCGCGGATTCGGACTGGAAGCGGCGGTACGCATCCATCGCCTCACCGGCGAGCTCGTCGACATCGCCGACGATGCGCGCGAGTTCGTCGCCGGAGGTCTGCAGCTGGGACTGGACATTGGCCCAGGTCTGGCCGAAAGCCGCGACCTCGCCCGCGTCCCCGGTGAAGTCGTTGAACCAACCCTTGAGCGGCTCGAGGTGATCGATGAGCCAGCCGAGGCCCGCGGCGATCAGCGAGCCGAGCGGATCGATGACGGTGGCCGCGGTGTCGAGGGCTACGCCTACACCGGCCATCGCGCCCTGCGCCCAGTCGCCCGACTCGATCGCCGTCACGAGCTGACTGCCGGAGTCGAGCACTCCCGCCCCGCTGAACGGCGTCGCCGTGTCGACAGGCGCGGCGACGAGCGGATTCGCCGTGCTCACCCGAGGCTCGACTCGAGAGCGGCGACGCCCTGCACGACGTCGTCTTCGAACGCGGCCATGTCGGTGGCGACCCCGCGGAGCTCGGTCGCGCTCCGGCGCACCATCCCCTCGGCGGCCTGGACCGTCTGCTGCGCCATCGAGGCCGCGAGCGACGCGGGACCGACCAAGAATGAACACAGCACGCCGAACGCTCCGCCGCCCATGCTCGTCGAACCGGCCGCATCACGCGCGACCGCGATGTCGGAGGCGACGACCTCGACGCGCGCCGCGTGCGAGGTGATGAGGTCTTGATCGACCGCGATGTGACCGGCCATGCTCACTCCCGAATCGTCGAGGTCGAGGAATCCGCGGATGGCGGGGCTTTGTCGACTTCGGCCTGGAGTTGGGCGACCACACCCGAGTCGCGGCCGAAGGCCTCCGCCGCGATGTCGACGGCCTTCCCGCCCGCATCGCGCTGGGCGGCGTTGGCCGTGTCGACGATCAGCTTCGCGAGTGCGCGCGGAGCCAGCTCCATGGCGGCGTCGGAGAGATCGATGGCGGCGAGGCGGCCCGACGCGTCGACCGTGACCTGCAGCTCACGCCGCGGCGACCGCGCGACGCCCCGCACGTTCTCGATCTCGGACTGGAACTCCCGCGCCCGTTCGGCATGCCGCTGGGCATCCGCGATCTGCTGTTCGATGCGGGCGATGGCGGCATCCGCATCCGCTCCCGCCGCGAAGAAGTCACTCACCCGCACAGCCTAGATCGCCCTTTCGCCCCTCGCGCGCCGCGCCCCTCCCTCCTGTGGAAAACCCGCGAGACGGCAGTTTCGCGGCGAGACGTTGGCTCTCGACCGACGTCTCGTTGCGCAGATGCTGTCTCGCGGGTGGGTGGCCGCGGGATCAGCGCGGGGCGGCCGAGCGGGGGATCAGCGCGGGGCGAGGAGGGTGGCCGAGCGGGGGCCGAGGCCGAGGACGGCGGCATCCGCCAGCTGCTCGGCCGTGTCGACGTCGCGACGCAGGGTCGAGGATGCCGGCACCGGCAGCAGGGTGAAGCCGAGCGCGGTATGGCGGGCGAGCGAATCGGCGCCGAACGCGGACTGCCACGCGATGCCCGCGCCCGCGGTGACGAGGGTGGAGCCGGTGCCCTCCGCATCCGGCACCACGCCGTGGTCGACGGATGCGGCCGCCGCCAGCGCGGCGTCGAGGTCTCCGGGTCGGAGCGCCGGAAGATCGCCCAGCAGGGCGGCCCGGGGAGCCCTCGCGGCGGTCGCCGCGCCTGCCGCGATCGCCGCGTTCAGCCCGGACGGGTCGGGTTCGGCCACCACCTCGACGCTGGGCATGCTCGCCGCGGCGGCCGCGGTGGCGGCATCCGCGGTCACGACGATCACCCGGGCAACGGTCGCGGCCGCGCTCGCCGCCGCGACCGTGTCGAGTCCGATCGCGCGCACTAGCTGCTCGTCGACGTCGCGCAGGCGCGACTTGCCGATCGCGGCCGGCTTGAGCGGCACGACGACGACCCAGCCGGGTGAGCGCACCTCGGGAGACCCGCCGTCCGACGGGCGTTCGGCGCTCATTCGGGGCCGCTCTTCCGGTGTTGTGCGCGAGATAGCGCCGAGGCTCGGGCCGTGACGCCGGCTAACTCCTCCAGATCGGTGTCGATTCGCCTCTGCGCGCCCAGAGACGGCGCTTTTGGAGGAGTTGTCGAGCCCGAACGAGCGTGAACGACGGGAGAAGGCGCCGTCACACGCCGAACCGGGCGCGCAGGCGCGGCAGAATCTCCGAACCGTAGGTGCGCAGGAACTCCTCCTGGTTCTCACCCGGGTCGTGGAACACGAGGTGGCGGAACCCGAGGTCGACGTACCGAGCGATCTTCTCGACGTGCTCGTCGGGATCGGTCGAGACGATGAACCGCGACGCGGCCCGCTCGATCGGCAGTTCGGCGGCACGCCGCTGCATCTCGATCGGGTCGTGAATCCCCATCTTCTCGTCGGCGGTGAGCGCCAGCGGTGCCCAGAACCGCGTCTTCTCGAGCGCCGTGGCGTGGTCGGGGTGGTACGAGACCTTGACCTCCATCAGGGTGTCGATGGCGTCATCCGGGCGCCCGGCCTTCGCCAGGCCCTCGGCGAGGGCGGGCAGCAGCGTGTCGGTGTAGAGCTTCGGGTCCTTGCCGCTGGTCGTGATGAAGCCGTCGGCGACGCGGCCGGCCAGCTTGGTTGCGGCCGGTCCGGCGGCGCCGATGTAGATCGGGACGGGGGTGGTCGGACGGTCGTACACCGTGGCATCCGTCACGTGCCAGAAGTTGCCCTCGTAGGTGACGCGCTCGTCGGCCCAGAGTTTCTCGATCAGCGCGATCGACTCCTTCAGACGCTGGAAGCGCTCCGGCGGATCGGGCCAGTCGAGCCCGAGAGTCACTTCGTTGAGCGCCTCGCCCGTGCCGACGCCGAGGATGATGCGCCCCGGGAACATGACGCCGAGCGTGGCGAAGGCCTGCGCGACGACGGCCGGGTGGTAGCGGAAGGTCGGGGTCAGCACCGACGTGCCGAGGATGACGCGCGAGGTGCGCGCGCCGACGGCGCCGAGCCAGGGGAGAGCGGCGGGAGCGTGTCCGCCCTCGTGCATCCACGGCTGGAAGTGGTCGGAGATGAACACCGAGTCGAAGCCCACCTCCTCGGCGAGCACCGCGAAGTCGGCGAGCTGGTCGGGCGCGAACTGCTCGGCCGAGGCCTTGTACCCGAAACGCAACGGAACCGTCATGATTCTCCTCTCGCCCGCGAGGGGTCGCGGGGTGTTCCGGCGGGCAGGAATTCCGACCCGTCGCTTTCGTCCAGCATGGCCCGGAACGCGTCGACCGTGCCCGGCCAGAGCAGGGTCAACCGCCCCGATCGCTCGTCGACGTACCAGTTGGCGCATCCGCCGCGGATCCAGGGGGTGGATGCGGCGGCCGCATCGATGCGCTGCGTGTAGCGCCGTTCGGCGTCGGGGTCGACGCGCAGCGCCGGGGCCTCGGGAGCCTGGGTGGACCTGCTCCCGCTCGGCGCCGCTTCGGCCCGCGCCAGTACGCCGACGACGTACCCGGCCTGCGCCTCGGCCATCAGCACCGACGAGTTGTGGCCGAGTGACGCGTTCGGGCCGTTCAGCACGAACAGGTTCGGGAATCCCGACACGACGGTCGAGGCGAACGACGTCATGCCGCCCGCCCAGTGTTCGGCGAGCGTCACGCCGTCCTCGCCCATCACCAGGTGGGCGTATGGCTGCTCCGACGCGGCGAAACCCGTCGCGAGAACGAGTGCGTCGGCGTGATGCCGCGCCCCGGATGCGGCCACGAGCGCGCCGCCCTCGACGCGGTCGAGCGCGGATGCCTCGAACGTCACGGCGTCCGACGCCACGGCCGGGTAGAAGTCGTCCGAGAGCAGCACGCGCTTGCATCCGAATGCGTAGTCCGGGGTGAGTGCGGCCCGCAGCGCGACGTCGTCGACCTGGGCGGCCAGGTGCGCACGGGCGTCGTGTTCGGCAGCGGCGGCCGCATCCGCATCCCCCGACCGGGACGCGAATCTCTGCTCGCCCTTGAGGTAGAGCTGCGCGCGGAGCGCGGCGAGCTCATCGGGATGCGCGGCCAGCCGGCGGCGTTCTTCTGCGGAGTAGTCGACGGCGCCGCGGGGCACGATCCAGGCCGGTGTGCGCTGGAAGAGCACGACCTCGGCGCCGCGGCGTACGAGTTCGGGAACGAGTTGCACGGCGGATGCGCCAGTGCCGACCACGGCGATCCGGCGCCCCGCGAGGGGCACGGTGTGATCCCAGCGCGCGGAGTGGAAGATCGGGCCGGTGAAGGCGTCGAGATTCGGGATCTCGGGGATGCGAGGTTCCGTGAGACGCCCGCAGGCCAGCACGAGGCGTCGCGCGCGGACGGTCGACCGGCGGGGCCCACCGGTCGTGAGTTCCCAGGCGGATCCGGTCCAGCGGGCGGCGAGCAGCGGGGTATCGAGCAGCAGCCGTTCGCGGAGCCCCTCCGCATCCGCGACGTGGCGCAGATAGCGGTGGATCTCGTCGCCGCGCGCGAAGGTGCCCGACCAGTCCGGCCACGGATGCTGCGCCAGCCCGTACAGGTGCGAGGGCACATCGCACGCGACGCCGGGGTAGGTGTTGTCGCGCCAGGTGCCGCCGACGGAGCTTCCGCGTTCGAGGACCACGAACGACTCGCGGCCCGCCCGTCGAAGCGCGCCGGCCATCGCGAGCCCGGCGAAGCCCGCCCCGACGATCGCGACGTCGACGGTCACCCGCGCTCCGCCGCGGTCGTGGGGCGGGCGGGGGTGGAAGCCGGCTCGCGGTAGTCGGTGGTGCGCTGGCGGAACGGGCGGAACAGCGTGCGGGCGAGGCGCGCGGCATCCGCGAGCGGCAGCGTGTTGCCGTGCTCGATACCGGCTTCGGGGCGCACGCGACCGTCGAGCAGGGTTCCGCCGAGGTCGTCGCCGCCGGCGCGGAGAAGTTCGACGGTGACCGCTCGGTCGTGGCGCGTCCAAGGGATCTGCACGTGCGGGATGCTGCCCGAGAGCATCAGGCGCGAGACCGCGACCATCGCGCGGTGTTCGTCGAGCGGTGCGCGTCCGGCGACGAGCGGCACGCCGCCGTCGGGTCCGGGCAGGGGGATCGGCACGAACTCGGCGAATCCGCGGGTGTCGTCCTGGATGTGGCGCAGCTGCCGCAGGTGCGCGACCCGCTCGGCGGCGGTCTCGACGTGCCCGTAGAAGAGGACGCTCGTGGAATGGAAGCCGGCGCGGTGGGCGGCCGTGATGCCCTCGACCCAGCGGTCGATCTCGAGATCGCCCGGCGCCACTCGCGCTCGCACCCGCTCCGACAACACCTTCACGCCGGTGCCCGGCATCGTGTCGACACCCGCGTCGCGGAGCGCGGCCAGAGCACCGTCGAGGCCGAGGCCGCCGCGGTCGGCGAGGTCGCGCACGTCCTGGGGGCGGTAGGCGTGGAGGTGGATTCCGGGAGTTGCGGCGCGGATCGTGCGGATGAGGTCGAGGTAGGACGACGGATCCTCCCCCGCGGGCAGCACACCCTGCACGCACAGCTCGGTCGCGCCGAGGTCTGCGGCGTCGCGGGCGATCGCGGCCGCATCCGCGAGGTCGAATTCCGCCGCCGAGGTGGCGCCCGTGCGCCGGAAGCCGGTCGAGGTCAGGTTGCGGTTCACGACGATGCTGATCGCTTCGCCCACCGTGTAGCGGCGCACGTCGTCGGCGGTCGCGGTGAGGGTGTCGAGGTCGGCGCCGCGCGATTCGAGGAGCGCGACCCACTCGGCGTCGTCGAGGCTCAGCGGGTCGGCGGCGGCTCGCTCCGCCAGGGCCGTCGCGGTGATGCGAGTGCGGCTGCTCGCGGGAACCGCCCCACCGGCAGCACCGACCCCACCGGCAGCACCCGCTTCGACGACGGCGGCACCGCCCTCATCCGCAGCACCCGCCTCACCCGCCACGGTGGCGAGACCCGACGGGCCCGCGAGCGCGGCGACCGGCGCGTGCAGCGACGCGTCGATCCACGCCGCGGCGTCGCGCACGTACTCCGGGTGCGCGGTGAGACGCTCGCGCAGGGTGAAACCGAGGTCGGCGGTCCGTGCGGCGAGGTCGTCGACGTGCGGCCACGGCCGCTCGGGGTTCACATGGTCGGCCGTCAGCGGCGAGACGCCGCCCCAGTCGTCGATTCCGGCCCGGACGAGCAGGTCGAACTCCGTCGTGTCCGACAGGTTCGGCGGCACCTGCACCCGCATATCGGGCCCCATGACGAGCCGCGCGACGGCGACGGTCAGCGCGTACTCCAGCAGGTCGGCATCCGGTACGTCCTGCATCGCGGTGCGGGGTTTGGCGCGGAAGTTCTGCACGATGATCTCCTGCAGATGCCCGTGCCGGGCGTGGCTGTCGCGCAGCGCGATCAGGGACTCGGCCCGGTCGCGGACCGTCTCGCCGATGCCGACGAGGATTCCTGTCGTGAACGGGATGCGGGCGGCCCCCGCATCCTCGATCACCTGCAGACGCAGCGCGGGGTCCTTGTCGGGCGACCCGAAGTGCGGCTGTCCGGGTGTCTCGAACAGGTCGCGCGAGGTGGTCTCGAGCATCATGCCCATCGACGGCGCGAGGGGCCGCATCATCCGCAGCTCGTCGTCGTGCATGACGCCCGGGTTCGCGTGCACGAGCATCCCGGTCTCGGCGGTGATGAGGCGGGCGATGTGCGCGACGTAGTCGAGGGTCGAGGCGAAGCCGTGCTCGTCGAGCCACGCGCGGGCCTCGGGCCACCGGTCCTCCGGGCGGTCGCCCAGGGTCAGCAGCGCCTCTTTGCACCCGAGCGCGGCGCCCTGGCGGACGACGGCGAGCACCTGCTCGGGAGACATGTACGCGGGTTTGCGCTTCTTGAGCAGCTGCCCGGGGGTGTCGACGAAGATGCAGTAATGGCAGCGGTCGCGGCAGAGTGTCGTGAGCGGGACGAACACCTTGCGGGAGTACGTGATGACACCCGGCCGTCCGGCCCGGGCGAGCCCTTCGTCGCGGAGCGCGCCAGCGGCGGCGAACACTGCGTCTCGTTCGGGCCCGTGCGCGTGCAGCAGGGCGAGCACGTCCGCGACCGGCAGAGGCACGCCGCTCCGGGCGCGCGTCAGGGCGTCGGCGAGGGGGACCGCATCCGCGTCCGCATCCGGGACGGGCGCGGCGACAGCTCCGGAGGGACGAGAAGACACCTGACCAGTGTTCCACCGAGATGTGTCGGCGGGGTCACGTGAACCGGATCGGCGCAACACGATCGTTGCCTGTCCGTAAGCAAAAGGCGTCTCGCCCGGGCGCTCCCGCTGGCAGAATCGTAGGCATGGTGACCCTCATGCTCGACTCGGCTCAGCTGGAGATCGTGATGTCGGTCGCCGAGCGAGCGCTCGCATTCCGCAAACGGAATGTGGTCGTCGCGCGGTCATCGATCACCCGGGTGCAGCTCACGGATGATGCCTGGACCTGGCTCCGCGGCGTTCGCGCTCCCGGCACCCACATCCCCGCCACGCTTGCTTCCGGTACCTGGCGTTACGCCGGTGGCCGTGATTTCGCGCTCATCCGTCGTCGCCGCCCGGGGGTCGTCATCGACCTGGACGGTCACGACGAGTTCCAGCGCATCATCCTGACGACGCGCTACGGTGTCGAGCTCGCGCAGGCGCTCCGGGTCGACGGCGGAACCGAACCGGCCGACGTCGCCGACCTCGCCGGCTGAACGCGCTGCGCGGCGGCGCTCGCCGCGGTTGTGTCGACCTGCACCGGGCGGCAGGGCTCGCCGCGGTTGAGCTGCTGACTGCATCGCGCGGCGGTCGGCTCACCCGGGCACCGCGATGCGGCTCAGGTGACGTCGCGTCGCCAGCCCGCGATGTAGCCGATCAGGGTCAGCGCGACCCCGTAACCGAGCAGTACGAGCGCGCCGCCCCACCACTCCAGGCCGCCGCCAGCCGTGCCGGACATCGCCGCGGTGAAGATGCTCGATCCGACGAGGGTGTCGCTCGCCGCGCCGGGCAGATAGCGCGCCACGTCGGTGAGGGCCTCGACGAACGCGCCCGCGAATCGCAGCAGCGGCTCGATGAACTGGGTGAACGCGAGCACGATGACCACGGCGGCGACCTGATTGCGCACGGCGAGGCCGACGCCGATCCCGATGATCGCCCAGAGTACGAAGGCGAGCAGGATGCGGGCGAGCATCGCCCAGGTATCGGTGCTGTCGAGACCGGTGTCCAGACCGAATCCGACCAAGATGCCGGCGGCCGGCCCGACCGTCACGACGAGCGCGAGGACCGCGTACAGAAGTCCGAAGATCGCCCCGGCGATGAGCTTCGCCCAGATGACCCGGCCGCGGCGCGGCGTCGCGAGGAACGTCGGCGTGAGGGTCTTGTGACGGAACTCGCCGGTCACGAGCAGCGTGCCGATCAGGAGGGGGAAGACGTAGCCGACGGCCGACGCCAGGCTGTAGAGCATGGATGCCGCGCCGGCGCCGGTCGGGAGTCCCTGCGTCGCTCCGCCGAGAATGCCGGTGTCGGATGCGGCGATCGCGAACGCGAGTCCGGCCGCGGTCACGCCGAGGTAGGCGGCGAGAACGAGCGCGAGGATCCACCAGATGGAGGTGCTGAACTGCTTGGTCAGTTCGGACCGGGTCGCGTGGGCGAGACTCATCGGGCACCCCCCTCGCCGGCGTCGGTGCGTTCGGTGCGCGGTTGTTCGGTGCGCGGTTCGTCGGGATCCGATTCGTTCGAGACCTCGGCGCCCACTGTGGTCGCCTCCTCCGGATCCGCCGTCGCGTTCGCGAGCGGCTGTGCGGCGTCGCCGAGCGGCGCATCCGCGAGCGGCGCATCCGCGAGCGGCGCATCCGCATCCGCGTCCGCGTCCGCGTCCGCGTCCGCTGAGGCGTCGCCCGCCGCCGCGACCCCGGCGTGTACGCGGGTGCCGTCCACCAATTGGAGGAAGACCTCCTCGAGCGACGGGCCGCGACGCTGCAGCGTCGACAGCGTGATGCCCGATGCCGCGGCGACGGCGCCGATGTCGACCGTCTCTGCGCCGTGCACGGTGAGGCCCGTGCGCAGCACATCAAACGTGTAGCCCGCGGCGGTCACCGCGGACACGAGGGCGTTGCGGTCGGGGGCGTCGACGATCGTCGCGTACTCGGATGCCTCGGCCAGGTCTTCGATGTTGCCCTCGAACACGAGCCGCCCGCGCGCGATGATCAGCAGTCGGTCGGTCGTCTGCTGGATCTCGCCGAGCAGGTGGGATGAGACGAGCACGGTGCGACCCTCGTTGGCGAAGGCTTGCAGCAGGGTCCGCATCCACTTGATGCCCTCGGGGTCGAGGCCGTTGGACGGTTCGTCGAGCACGAGCACGCCGGGGTCCCCGAGCAGCGCGGTCGCGAGACCGAGGCGCTGACGCATCCCGAGCGAGAACCCGCCGACCTTCCGGCCCGCGACATCGGCCAGGCCGACGAGGCCGAGGACGTCGTCGACGCGGCGCCGCGGAAGCCCTGCCGCCTGCGCGTAGACGGTGAGGTGGTTCGCGGCCGAGCGTCCGGGGTGGAAGCTCGACGCCTCGAGCGCAGCGCCGACGGTCTGCAGCGGATGCCGCAGCTCGCCGTAGGCCGAACCGCCGATGCGGGCGCGACCGGACGTCGGGGCGACGAGTCCGAGCAGGATCCGCAGCGACGTCGTCTTGCCCGCGCCATTCGGGCCGAGGAACCCGGTGACGACGCCCGGTTCGATGCGCGCCGTGAGTCCGGCGACAGCGTCGACGCCGCGGAATCGTTTCGTGACCTCGGAGAACTCCAGCACCTGGCCATCTGGCATGCGAGTACCTCCCTTTCTCCCATCCTGCCGGAAAGCCGCCGAATCCTCACGATCCAGCGACATCCGCGACGCCGAGTCGGCGAGCGGGGTGGGGGTAACGTGTCGAGCGTGACCGACCTGGAAGCCCCCGCCGCCCCCGTGCTCGTGCACGCCGATCGCGGCGTCGGACGCCTCATCCTGAACCGCCCGCGCGCCATCAACGCGCTCGACATCGAGATGGTCCGCATCCTGTCCGACGCGCTCGACGCGTGGGAGCACGACGCCGACATCGAGATGGTCCTGCTCGAGGGAGCAGGGGAGCGCGGCCTCTGCGCGGGCGGAGACATCCGCGTGCTGCGCGAGCAGATCATGACGGCCGGCGCGTTCGGTGCCGCCGAGTTCTTCCGCGCGGAGTACGCCCTGAACGCGCGGATCGCGGAGTACCCGAAACCGTTCGTCGTGCTCGCCGACGGAATCACCATGGGCGGCGGCATCGGCCTCGCCGGGCACGCGGCCTTCCGCGTCGTCACGGAGCGGTCCGCGCTCGCCATGCCGGAGACGCGCATCGGGTTCACCCCGGACGTCGGCGGCACGTGGCTGCTCGCACGTGCGCCGGGTCGCGTCGGCGAGTACCTCGCGCTCACGGGCTCGACCATGGCCGACGCCGACGCGATCTACGCGGGTTTCGCCGACCACCTCGTGCCCGTCGAACGGCTGGACGGGTTCCGCGACGCGCTCGAGACGCGCGCCGACCCGACCGGGCCCGCCGAACTGGTGCTGCTGTTCGATGAGACCCCCGAGACATCCGGTCTCGAAACGGCCCGCCCCTGGATCGACGCCGCGTTCAGCGCCGACACGGTGGCCGAGATCATCACGCGCCTCGACGCGCGCCCCGAACCGGATGCGGCCGCCACCGCCGATCTACTGCGCACCCTCTCGCCGGTCGCGCTGACCGTGACCCTCGCGGCGGTACGGAGCGCTCGCGAACTGCCGAACCTGCGTGCCGCGCTGGCGCAGGAATACGCGCTGGTCACCTGGTTCGCCCTCACGCAACCCGACCTGCTCGAAGGGATCCGCGCACAGGTCATCGACAAGGGCCGCACACCGCACTGGAAGCCGCCGACCCTCGACGCGTTGCCGCCGGGGATCGCGGCCGAAGCCCTCGCGTACGAACCCGCCATCCCGCTCTGGAGCTGACTCGTGACCGCGACCGAGACGACACCGCGGCATCGCCGCGCGTACTCGGTCGGTGTCGCGATCGACTGGTTCTTTTTCGTCTTCGCCGGGGTGGCGGCCGGCTGGCTGGCCTACCTGAGCTTCACCGAGACCTTCCGCGTCGGATGGTGGGGGCTGCCGGCCGCGATCGCGTTCTGGGTGCTGCTGGCTTACCTGGTGCTGCCGCGACTGCACCGCATCCTGACCACCGTGTACGTACCGGACTACTTCATCGGACGCACGCGCACGAGCGACGGGCTGCTCGGCGACCCCGTGAATCTGGCGCTCATGGGGTCGCCGGAGCAGATCGAATCGGCCATGCGCGCGGCCGGGTGGCGCAAAGCCGACCCGGTGACCTTCGCGACGTCGTGGCGCATCGTGACCTCGACCCTGGCGCGCCGGAGCTACGACGAAGCGCCCGTGAGTCCACTGTTCCTCTTCGGGCGGATGCAGGACTTCGCCTACCAGCAGGAGGTCGCCGGCAACCCCGCGCAGCGCCATCACGTGCGGTTCTGGCGGTGCCCTGAGGGGTGGTTGCTGCCCGGCGGGCGACGCGTCGACTGGCTCGCCGCCGGAACGTTCGACACGGCGGTCGGTCTGTCGCTGTTCACGCTCCAGGTCACCCACCGCATCGACGCCGACACCGACATCGAGCGCGACCACATCGTCGCCACCCTCCGGGACGCCGACATCGGCGTGCGCGTCGACGTCATCGCCGACTTCGCCACCGGGTATCACGCCCGAAACGGCGGAGGCGACAGCATCCGCACCGATGGCGACCTGCCGATCATCGACGTGCGGGAGGTGACCGCATGACGGATGCCGCCGGCGCCCCGCGCAAACGCGCCGCCTTCGAGTCGCCCGCGCGGCTGGCGCGCCCGCTGCCGTTCGACCCGGGGATGAAGCGCCCCATGTCGACGGTCGCGGGGGCCGCGCTCGTGTTGCTCCGCGTCGCCACGGGAGTGCTGTGGCTGCTCTCGCTCGGCGTGCAGTGGCCCGCGCTCGTGGGCGAGGCCGACGCGGACATCGCCGGCATCTCGCTTACGCCCGACCAGATCGGCACCGGGTTCATCGCGGTCGCCGTCGTCATGGGGCTCGTCCTCCTCGCGGACGGAGCCTTCGCGGTGCTGATCCTGCGCGGACACAACATCCCCCGCGTGATCGTGATGACCTTCTCGACGATCTCGATCGGTTCCGCGTTCGTGACGTGGTGGGCGCAGGGGCAGGAGATCCGCATCCACACGACCCTGGTGACGCTCTCGCTCGACATCCTGGTGCTGCTGGCGCTGTCGAGCCGCTCCGCGGCCGCCTACGCGCGTCGGTTCGAACGGCGCTGACCCGCGGTGGGTGGTGGGTGGCGGGTGCGGCGCGTGGCGCCCGCGGCGCGGATCCGCCGCGGGCGGGGTGAGGGGCGCGTTCGCGCGGATGCCGCCGCAGTCGTCGGATGGGGTGCGGGTGGGGTGCCTCATCCGTCTCATGTGTTCACTTCAGCCCCACCGGTCCGACGACTCACGTGCCGAGGCGCCTGCGGCGGGGCCGCGGCGGCGGTCGACGGCCGGGTAGGGCCGAGCCGCGTGGTTCGGGGCTAGCCGAGCCGCGGCCGGGGTAGGTTCCGCGTGGATGCCGCCGCAGTCGTCGGATGGGATGCGGGTGGGGTGCCTCATCTGCCTCATGTGTTCACTTCAGCCCCACCGGTCCGACGACTCACGTGCCACATCCCTCGAACCAGCCACCGCGCGCTGCCCCGCGCCCCGCTTGGCGGCCCACGGTCCCTGCACAGCGCGGGCGCGTTAGCCTGAAGGGCGCCGTGGGGGCGCGTGAAGGAGGCGGCGTGTTCGACAGTCCGTTGTCCGCGTCGGCGTACGAAGTGCTCGGAGTCGCGGCGGATGCATCCGACGACGAGCTGCGGAAGGCGTTCCGCACCCGTCTGCGCGAGACCCATCCCGACACCGGCGGCGATGCTGCGCTGTTCGTTCGCGTGCAGCACGCCTGGGAGCTCGTCGGCACGGCGACGGCCCGCGCCGCGTACGACCGCGGGCGCGGATCGGCGGCGCCCGACCCCGAGGACGGCGACATCTCGGCCGGATGGAGCGCGCCGCGGGCGCGCGCCGACACCCGCCCGCGTGCGCGTTCGGCGGGTCAGCCCGGCGGATGGCGCCGCGAACGCTACCTCGATCTGATCCGCGAGTGGGTCGGTCGGGGCACCCCGCTCGAGGACCCGTACGACGCCCAGCTCGTGCGTTCCGCGCCCCGCGAGATCCGGCGCCTGCTCGCCGACGCGCTCGCTGAGGAGGCGACGGCCCGCACCGTCGCCGACCTCGGCATGGGTTTCAGCGTGTGGCACGACGTCGCGGCGGCTCGCCGGGGCGGCAGCCCCGATGACAAGCTCGATCACATCGTGCTCGGGCCCAGCGGCTTGTACGGGGTGCTGTCGGAGGACTTCGGCGGCCCGATCGGGTTCCGCCGCGGCGAGATCGTGGGGCCGGCGGTTCCGGGTTCTCCCGTGAGCGACCTGCTCGGACGGATGCGTACGGTCGCCCGCGCGGCCGGCGTGCGGTTCAGCGGCGCCATCGTGGTGTTGCCGGATGCGGACGTCGTGCAGCAGATCACCGAGCTCGGTTCGATGCGCGGGGTTCCGGTCGTGGTCGCCGGGCGGTCCGCCCTGTCGACCGTGCTTCGCCGCGGTGTGCCGGGTGCGCGCGACATCGGCGGCAACGAGGTGTTCGACATCCGTACGCGGCTGGACCAGACCGTCCGCTTCGTCTGAGCCCGCCTGCCCGCGTGGTGCCCTGACCCGCCGGCCCTCCGGTGCCCTGACCGGCCGGCCCCCCGCTGCCCTGCCCCGCCGCCCCGCCCTCCGGTGCCCGCCGGCCCGCCCGCGTGGTGCCCTGACCCGCCGCCCTTTCCCGCCCCCAGCCCCACGCCCGCCCGGGCGCCGGGCTAACGTGGCGGGGTGGACCCGATCATCGTGACCTTCGTCGTCTTGGGCGTCGCGGTCGTCGCGTTCGTGTCGGGCAAGGTGCCGCTGGAGGTCGTGTCCCTCGGGGTGCTGCTGTCGCTCTGGGTGACCGGCGTGCTGACGCTCCCGGAGGCGTTGGCGGGGTTCAGTGATCCGACGGTGCTGTTCATCGCGACGCTGTTCGTTGTGTCCGAGTCGCTCGATGCCACGGGCGTCACCGCTTGGCTCGCGCAACGGATCGTGCCCCTCGCCGGCACCCGGCCCGCCCGCCTGATCGCGATCGTGTCGGCGTGTGCGGCGGTGCTGGCGGCGTTCATCAGCATCAACGGCGCGGTCGCGGCCCTCCTTCCGGTGGTCGTCGTGGTGGCGGTGCGGGCGAACCTCGTGCCTTCGAAGCTCCTCATCCCGTTCGCGTTCGCGGCGAGCGCCGGGTCGCTTCTCACTCTCGCGGGCACGCCGGTCAATCCCGTGGTGTCCGAGTTGGCGGTCAGCGCCGGTGGCACCGCCTTCGGGTTCTTCGAGTTCGCGCTCGTGGGCGCGCCGCTGGTCGTGCTCACCGTGCTGCTGGTGACGGTGCTGGGTCCGCGGCTGCTGCCGGAGCGCATCCCGGTGCAGCTCGGCGATGCGGCGCCCGACATCCGCGACGCCGCGCGCGCATTCCGCCGGGATTACGACATCTCCGCAACGACGAGCGCGCTGCTGTCGGCCGAGCAGGGCGTCGTCGAGGTGCTCGTCGCGCCGCACTCGAGCCTGATCGGGCGCGACGTCTGCGCGGGCATGACGACGCGGGCGGAGAGCCTGGTCATCCTGGGGGTGCGCCGCGGCGCGGATGCGGAGACGGATGCGGCCCGCCCCGGCGAGATGACGCGGCTGCGTGCCGGTGACGCCGTTCTCGTGCAGGGCCCGTGGGCGTCGCTCGACCGCTACGTGCGCTCGCCGGATGTGATCGCGGTGACCTCGCCCCATCTGCTTCGGCGCGCGGTTCCGCTGGGTCGGGGTGCGAAGCGAGCCCTCGTCATCCTCGCGCTGACGGTCGCGCTGCTCGCCAGTGGGGTCGTGCCGCCCGCCGTGGTCGGTCTTCTGGCGGCCGCGGCGTTGGTGGTGACGCGGGCGCTTCCCGTGGCGCAGGCGTATCGGGCCATCAGCTGGACCACCGTCATCCTGATCGCGGGGATGATCCCGCTTTCGCAGGCGTTCGTTTCGACCGGCGCGGCCGATGTCGTGGCGGATGCGGTGCTCCGCATCGGGGGCACGGGCTCGCCGTACGTCGCGCTGCTGGTGGTCTGCCTGGTGACGCTCGTGCTGGGACAGTTCATCTCGAACGTGGCCACGGTGCTGGTGGTCGCCCCTATCGCGGTGTCGATCTCGGCCTCGCTCGGTGTGAGCGTGCAGCCGTTCATGATGGCGCTCACCGTCGCCGGCGCGGCGGCCTTCCTCACGCCGATCGCGACGCCGGTGAACCTCATGGTCATGCAGCCCGGGGGCTACCGATTCGGTGATTACTGGCGTCTCGGGTTGCCGCTCGCGCTGGTCTTCCTCGCGGTCGCCGTTCTCTACGTGCCGCTCGTCTGGCCGTTCTGATCGGGTTGCCCGATCGCACAGCGGGAGGTGGCAGGCTGGTCGGGTGATCACCGACGCCGCCCGCGAGTTCCTGTCCGAGTACCACCTCGCCACCCTCTCCACGCTCGGCCGCGACGGTCGCATCCATTCGGTGCCGGTCGGCATCACGTACCTCGACGGTGTCGTCCGCATCATCGGCAGCCGGGGCACGCAGAAGTTCCGCAACGTGGAACGCACCGGCCGGGCGTCCGTCAACACGGTCGACGGTGGCCGGTGGATCAGCTTCGAGGGCCCGGCGCGCATCGTCGAGGATGCGGATGCGGTCGCCCACGCGGTCGAGCTCTACGCTGCCCGCTACCGTCAGCCGAGTCCCAACCCCGCCCGTGTCGTGCTCGAGATCCAGGTCGAGCGCGTGCTCGGATCGACCCAGTTCCGCGCCTGATCCCCGCCCCGTCTCGCCCCCCGCCGCCGCGCCCCCGCCGCCCGCGCCCGCCGCGCCCGCCCCGCCGTGGCGCAGAGGTCTACTCGTTCACATGTCGCAATCGGCCCGCCGGCGCGGCCGATTGCGTCACGTGAGCCAAAGGTCGGGCGCGCTCACGCGGCTGAATTGGCGCCGCGCGGCGGCGGATTGCGTCACGTGAGCCGGAGGTCGGGCGCGCTCACGTGACCGAATCGGCGCCGCGCGGCGGCGGATTGCGTCACGTGAGCGAAGGTCGGGTGCGCTCACGTGACCGAATCGGCGCCACGCGACGGCGCATTGCGACACGCGAGCCGGGGGGGGGGGGGCAGCGCGGCGCGGCGTCAGACGAGGCCGAAGAGTTGCAGGGGGTTCGTGAGGCGCCACCACGGGCTGGGCTCGTCGATCTCGCCGTCGAGCACGAGGTCGACGGCGGTGCTGTCGAGCGGGCCGACCGCGTCGAGGGTGCCGACGACGTCGCCGTCGTCGCGGTGGTCACCGAGGTCGAAGGTGGACGACACGGTTGCGGCAGCACCGTTCCACAGCACGACATCGGCGTCGCCCGCGGTGATGATCGGCACGGCGTCGCCCCACTTGGTCTGCACCTGTCCGACGACCGTGCCCGCGGCGACCGAGGGGCGGAGCTGGAGTTCCTGTTCGAGTTGCGCGAAGAGGGCGCGGGTGGCGGCGTTGCGGGTGTCGCGGTCGGGCTGGCCGAGGGCCGCGGCGTACATGCGCACGGTGGTGTCGCCGATCGCGACCTCTTTGGCGGCGAGGAGGTTGTACTCGTCGAGCGTTCCGGTTTTCAGGCCGATCACGCCGGGGTCGGCGAGGAGCGGGTTCGAGTTGGTGACGACACCGGCGCCGGGGAGTTCGACCGACGGGGTGCGCACGATCTCCGCGATCACGGGGTTCTCGAGGGCACGGTCGGCGAGGGCGATGAGCGCTTCCGCGGATGCGGTGTTGCCCGCGTTGATGCCGGTGGGATCGGCGATCGTGATGCCGGAAAGACCGTGCTGCGCGAGCCAGTCGTTGGCGGCCTGGGCGAAGACCGCATCCGTCGGCCAGATCGTCGTCGCCAGGCGTTTCGCGTAGTTGTTCGCCGAGCCGATCAGCATGCCCTGCAGCATCTGGTATTCGGTCAGCGAACCGCCGACGGGGACGTCGAGCGATGACTCGCCGCGGGCGCGGTAGTTGCGGAAGTCGGTGCGGTCGGCGGACGTGAACTGGTAGTCGCGGCCCTGCTCGCCGGGGGCGAGCGGCATCTGGTCGAGCACCAGCAGGGCCGTGACGAGCTTCGTGATGCTCGCGATCGGCACGACATCGCCGGAGGATGCGGCGGGCGCGGCGACTCCCTCGACGGCGACGGCCGCGCTGCCGGTCGCCGGCCACGGTTCGGCGGCGGCGGCCGCGGGAACGGGTTCGACGTAGATGTCGGCGACCGCCGGGGCGACGGCGTACAGCGGCCAGAAAAGGGTCGTGGCGCAGTACATCGCGATGACGAGAACGAACACGCCGAACGGCACGAGTACGCCCGGCCGGAGCGGCGAGCGGCGCGGTGCGCGGGCGAGGAGGTCGGCGGTGACGGGCACGTAGGCCGGAGTGCCCGTGTCGAGCTGCGGCGTCTGCGCGGCCCGGGCGACGACCAGCGTCTCGTCGACCCAGCCGAGGGCGGGCGACTCGGGCGGGATGACGACCGTCACCGATTCGGCGGGGAGAGCGGCGGATGCCACCATCGCGGGCACGGCGGCCGGATCGGCGTCGAGCGGGTCGGGCGCCGTGTCGAGACGGTCGGATTCGCTGGCCGCGCCCTCGCGCAATGCGCGCCGCGTCTGCGGGATCGGGCGCTCGACGGTCACTCGCCTACGGTAGCGCGACCCCGGGGCTATACTCGGCACGTCAACCACGGGAGTCCGGTGTGCCGGGCTGAGAGGAAGCGAATCCACGCTTCGACCGTCGAACCTGATCTGGGTCATGCCAGCGCAGGAAGGAGCATTCAATGCACACGTCTACGTCCGCATCCGTCCGTTCGGGTCGTTCTCGCTGGCGGGTCGTCGACATCGTCGTCGCCAGCGTCATCGGCGTCGCGAGCGGGGTGATCTTCTGGGTCTGGGGCCAGGCCTGGACTCCGCTCAGCACGGGGCTCGCGTTCTTGCCGGGCCTGGAGGGCCTGCTCTCGGGCGGCTGGTTGTTCGCGGGTGTGCTCGGCGGGCTCGTGATCCGCAAGCCCGGCGCAGCGCTGTACACCGAGATCGTCGCGGCCGTCGTGTCGATGGCTGTCGGCACGCAGTGGGGCTTTCTCACGTTCGTGTGGGGCGTGGTGCAGGGGCTCGGCGCCGAACTCGGCTTCGCGCTGTTCGCGTACGCGAACTACCGGCTGATCGTCGCGCTCACCTCGGGAGCGATCGCCGGCCTCGCCGTCGCGCTGCTCGACACCAACTTCTCGTCGATCGCGGCCTACGATTTCGGCCCGCGTGCGATCTACTTCGGGGCAGCCATCGTCTCCGGAATCCTGATCGCGGGCCTCGGCTCGTGGCTGGTCGCCCGCGCGCTCGCCGCGACCGGCGCCCTCGACCGATTCGCCTCGGGCCGACAGGCGCTGACCCGGGAATCCGCCGACGCCGCGTGAGCGGCGGGGCGCGCGTCGTCGCGCGCGGGTGGGGGTGGCGGCACGCCGGCAGGCGACGGTGGGCGGTTTCGAGCCTCGACCTGACGATCGAGGCGGGCGAGCGCGTGCTGCTGCTCGGCGCGAGCGGCGCGGGTAAGTCCACGCTGCTCCAAGCCATGGCCGGGGTCCTCGGTGATGCCGAGGACGGCGACGGTGCGGGCGAGCTGCTGCTCGACGGCGTGCCGCCCCTCCGTGCGCGGGGACGGGCGGGGCTCGTCCTGCAGGACCCCGACGCGCAGGTCGTGCTCGCCCGCGTCGGCGACGACATCGCGTTCGGGTGCGAGAACCTGGGCGTGCCCGCGCACGAGATCCACGCGCGGGTTCGGGAGGCGGCGGATGCGGTGGGCCTCGGCGTCGCCCTCGACCACCCGACCGCGGCGCTGTCGGGTGGTCAGAAGCAACGGCTGGCCCTGGCCGGGGCGCTCGCGATGCGACCGGGGCTGCTGCTGCTCGACGAACCGACGGCGAATCTCGATCCCGCCGGTGCGGTGGAGGTGCGGGACGCCGTCGTCGCCGGGGCGGCGCAGGCGGGCACGACGCTCGTCGTCGTCGAGCATCGCGTCGATCTGTGGGCGCAGCACGTCGATCGGGTCGTCGTGCTGTCGGCCGAGGGCGGGGTACTGGCCGACGGGGCGCCGTCCGCCGTCTTCGGCGCCCATGCGCAGACGTTGAGCGACGCCGGCGTGTGGGTGCCGGGCGTTCCGGTGACGGCCCGCGTCGCCCCCCGGAGCGGCACGGCCGACGTACTGCTCGCGGCCGAGGACCTCGCCGTCGGGCGCCGTGCGTTCGGGGAGCGGATGCCGGTGGTTGCCGCATCCGGGATCCGCGCCGCGCTGCGCGCCGGGCGGACCCTCGCCGTCACGGGCGAGAACGGGGCCGGCAAGTCGACGCTCGCGATGACCCTCGCGGGTCTGCTCGCGCCCGTCTCGGGGCGGGTCATCGCCGCCGACGGGCTGCGCGCGGGCGCCGCGGCCGACCCCATCCGCTGGCGGTCCCGGCAGCTGTTGACCCGCATCGGCACCGTCTTCCAGGACCCCGAGCATCAGCTGCTCACCACCCGGGTGCGCGACGAACTCGCGGTAGGTCCGCGCGCGCTCGGGATGGCGCCGGATGCGGTGGCCGCCCGGATCGACCCGCTCCTGGAGCGGCTGGGACTCGCCCGCCTGGCCGACGTGAATCCGTTCACCCTCTCGGGGGGCGAGAAGCGCCGGCTGACGGTCGCGACCGTGCTGGCGACGCGGCCGCAGGTCGTGGTGCTCGACGAGCCCACGTACGGGCAGGATGCGCGCACCTGGCGGGAACTCGCCGAACTGATCGACGAGGTGCGTGCCGCGGGAACGGCGGTCTGCATGGTCTCGCACGATCCTGGCCTCGTCGCGGCGCTCGCCGACGAGCGACTCGTCGTGACGGCGGCGCGATGAGCCTGTTCGCACTCGACGTGCGGCGAAGCCCCCTCGGCCGCGTCAACCCCGTCACGAAGCTCGGCGCGACGCTCGTCGTCACCCTCACCCTGCTGCTCTCGATCGACCCGGTCTCCGCCGGCATCACGCTGGCCGCATCCCTCGTGCTGCTGCCGTTCTCACGGCTTCCGGTGCGGGCGCTCTGGCTCCGGACGTGGCCGATCCTCATCGCTGCGCTGATCGGCGGCGCGGCGACCGTGCTGTACGGGCGGCCGTCGGGGCAGGTCTACGCCGAGTGGGGCCTCATCCGCATCACGGACGGGTCGATCGACCTCGCGGCGGCGATCGTGCTGCGCGTGCTCGCGATCGCCATCCCGAGCGTCGTGCTATTCGCGACGACCGACCCGACCGACCTCGCCGACGGCCTCGCGCAGCTGCTGCGCCTGCCCGCACGCTTCGTGCTGGGAGCGCTCGCCGGGCTGCGGCTCGTCGGACTTCTCGTCACGGACTGGCGCGAACTCGCCATGGCGCGACGAGCACGCGGGGTGGCGGACGAGCACCGCATCCGGAGGTTCTTCGGCCAGGCGTTCGCGCTGTTCGTGCTGTCGATCCGGCGGGGCACGAAGCTCGCCACCGCCATGGAGGCGCGGGGTTTCGGCGCCGACGGCGTGCGCACCTGGGCGCGGCCGTCGCGGCTCGGCTGGCGCGACGCGGTGCTCGCGGTGCTCGCCGTCGCGGTGGCCGCCGCATCCGTCGCCGGCGCCGTTCTCGCCGGCAGCTGGACCTTCGTCTTCGCGCTCTGAGCCTGCTCCAAGACCGGATGCGGGCGGTGGCGGGCCGGGCGGCGACCGCGCGGACGCGGGGTGACGGTGGCACCGAGTCGCGCGTAGGCTGACACTGGATTTCCGTCCTTCGAAGGAGAACGCATGGACCTCACGGGCGCATCCGCCCTCGTCACGGGCGGGGCCAGCGGCCTCGGATTCGCCACCGCGCAACGGCTGTCGGCCGCGGGCGCAGCGGTCACGATCGTCGACCTGCCCTCGTCCGCGGGCATCGAGCGCGCGGCCGAACTCGGCGGCACGTTCGCGCCCGCCGACGTCACCGACCCCGACCAGGTCGCGGCCGCGGTTGCCGCGGCGACCCGGGCCGGCCCGCTTCGCGTGGTCGTGAACTGCGCCGGCATCGCCCCTCCCGCGAAAGTGCTGGACCGCGAGGGGCGGCCGACGCCCCTCGCGGACTTCGAGAAGCTCGTGCGCATCAACCTCGTCGGCACCTACAACGTGATCGGGCAGGCGGCCGCCGCGATGGCCGCATCCGCTCCCGACGGCGTCGGCGGCGACCGGGGAGTGATCGTCAACACGGCGTCCGTCGCCGCCTTCGACGGGCAGATCGGGCAACCCGCCTACTCCGCATCGAAGGGCGGCGTGCACGCGATGACGCTGCCGATCGCGCGCGAACTCGCGCGGTACGGCATCCGGGTCGTCACGATCGCGCCCGGGATCATGGAGACCCCGATGCTGAAGGGCCTGCCGCAGGCCGCGCAGGACTCGCTCGGTGAGCAGGTCCCGTACCCGGCGCGACTCGGGCGGCCCGACGAATACGCTTCGCTCGTGCTCGAGATCGTCCGCAACGGCTACCTGAACGGCGAGACGATCAGACTCGACGGCGCGATCCGGATGGCGCCGCGATGAGCGACTCGATCCTCCTCCACGTCGAGGCGGGCCTCGCCCGTGTCACCTTCAATCGTCCCGACCGGCTGAACGCCATGGACTTCGCGATGGGTGAGCGCTGGCGCGACGTCGCGCGCCAGGTGACGTCGGATCCCGCCGTCGGGGCGATCGTCATCGACGCCGTCGGGCCCGCGTTCTGCGCGGGCGGCGACGTGATGATGATGGCCACCTCGGGGGCGGATGGTTCCGCGGTGACGGATGCGGCGCACGTCATCCACGCCGGCATCCGGGCCTTCGTCGAATCCGACACGCCCGTGGTCGCCGCGGTCCAGGGCGCCGTCGCCGGCGGCGGGCTGGGGCTCATGCTCACCGCCGACTACATCGTGGCGGCCGAGGGTGCCAAGTTCGTCAGCCGTTACGCGAACATCGGACTCACCCCCGACCTCGGGGTGTCGACCCTGCTGCCGGCCGCGATCGGTCAGCGCCGCGCGCTACAGCTCCTGCTGCAAGACCGCACGCTGTCCTCCGCCGAGGCGCTCGACTGGGGACTCATCGCGGAGATCGCGACGGACCCGGGCGCGCGAGCCGACGAGATCGCCCGCTTCTGGCTCGACAACGCGACCGGGGCGTTCGGGCAGGCCAAGCGCCTCGTCCGCACCGGCGCGCACCGGGCGTTCGCAGAGAACCTCGACGACGAGGCGCAGACGATCGGCGCCGCGTTCGACACCCCCGACGCGCACGCGCGCGTCGCCGCGTTCGCCGCCGCATCCGGACGCTCGTCCCGCTCGAAAGGAACCTCATGACCGAGAGCACTCTCGCCGGCAAGACCATCCTCATGTCGGGCGGAAGCCGCGGCATCGGCCTCGCGATCGCGCTGCGCGCCGCCCGTGACGGCGCGAACATCGTGCTGCTCGCGAAGACCGACACTCCGCATCCGAAGCTCGAAGGAACCGTGCACACGGCGGCCGCGGCGATCGTCGAGGCGGGCGGACGCGCGCTGCCGCTCGTCGGCGACGTGCGCAACGACGACGACATCACGGACGCCGTCATGAAGGCTCAGGGGGAGTTCGGGGGGATCGACATCGTGATCAACAACGCCTCCGTCATCGACCTCTCCGGCTCGCTCGACCTCTCGGCCAAGAAGTACGACCTCATGCAGGACGTCAACGTGCGCGGCACGTTCCTGCTCTCGCGGGCTGCTGTGCCGATGCTGAAGGACGCCGAGAATCCGCACATCCTCTCGCTCTCGCCGCCGCTGAACCTGTCGCCGAAGTGGCTAGGCGCGCATACCGGGTACACGCTCGCGAAGTACGGGATGACGATGGCGACCCTCGGGATCGCGGCCGAATTCGCAAGCGACGGCATCGCCGCGAACACCCTCTGGCCGCGCACGACGATCGCGACCGCCGCTGTGCAGTTCTCGCTCGGCGGCGAACGGATGATGCGCGCGAGCCGCACGCCGGAGATCTACGCCGACGCGGCCTACGAGGTGCTGCGCCGGCCCGCGGCGGAGCGCACCGGGCGGACGCTCGTGGTCGAGGACGTGCTCACCGAGTCCGGCGTGACCGACTTCTCGCGCTACGCCGCGGTGCCCGGCACGCCCGATGCCGAGCTGTTCCCCGACATCTTCCTCGACTGACGCGGAGATGCTCGAGTGACGTAGGAGATGGATGCGGAGCGCTCCGCATCCATCTCTTACACAAGTTGCGACTCCTACCCTGAGCGGATGTCATTTTCCGCACATCGTCCCGGTGAGTTCGGCTCCGACGGTCGATTCACCGTTCCCGCCCAGGCGGAGGGCGACCCGCTGTACCTGTCGGACGTCCGAGGCGACGCGCCCGCGGTCGACGACGCTGCCGCGGCGGACGCAGGCCCCGAGCCGGAGGCTGCCCCGGCGGTGGGGGACACAGCGGTGACGGACACGGCGGTGACGGACACGGCACCCGAGCCGGAGACCCCCGCGACCCTGGCGACGGATCCGCCCGCGGACGACGCGACTCCCGCGGAACGACCGCCGCGCTCCCGAGGGCCCCGCTCGCCCCGGTCCCGCCGCAGGCTGACCTGGAGTCGACGGCTCGCGGTGCTCGGCGGCGCGGAGAACGACGTGCTCGATGACGTGCCGACCGAGACTCCCCGCTTTGTGCAGATGTTCTTCGTGCTGGCGGGAACGGCTCTCGTGTCGGCCCTGTCGATGCTGTTCGCCCTCGTCACCGGGGTGCGGATCTCGCCGTGGATCGCGGTGGTGCTCGCGATCGTGTGGGCGCTCATCATCTTCAACCTCGACCGTTTCCTGACCTCGACGATGCGCTCCACCCGAAACGTCTGGCGGCTCATCGGGCTGGCGTTCCCGCGCGTCATCATGGCCGCACTGATCGGGATCGTCGTGGCGGAACCGCTCGTGCTGCAGATCTTCCAGAACGACATCGCGCGGGAGGTCACCTCGACGAACGTCTCGCAGGCGCTGTCGGATCAGGATGCGGTCACGAGCGGCCCGGAGAAGCAGGCGCTGGACGCGGCGAGTGCACGCGTGAGTGCGCTCGAGAACCAGGCGGCCACCGGCATCGTGGCGGGTACCTCCAGTACATCCGCCGAGTCGGTCGCCGCGCAGCAGACGGTCGACCAGCTCACGGCGCAACTCGCCGAGCGGCAGACGGTGATCGACCAGGCGCGCGCGCTCTACCAGTGCGAGCTCACCGGTGAAGGAGCGGGCACGGTTCCCGGGTGCACGGGCGTGCAGGGGTCGGGCGCGAGCTCGGATGCCGCGCAGGCGCAGCTCGCGCAGGCGCAGACCTCGTACGACGATCTCGCGGCTCAGCTGCAGCAGGCGACCGCCGCCCTCACCGCGGCGAACGCGGCCGGCACGGACGCCGCAGCCAACTCGGCCGCGCAGAACACCCAGCAGGCCGAAGACGAGCTACCGGCAGCACGCGCGCAATACGACGCCGCCTTGGCCGCCTACAACGAGCGCGCGGCGGCCGTCGCCGATACGAACGCCGGAGCGCAGGGCATCCTCAGTCAGATCACCGCGCTCGAGCGCCTGTCGCAGCGGGAACCCGTGCTCGCCTGGGCGCACTGGCTCATCGCGGCGCTCTTCTTCATGATCGAGCTTCTGCCGGTGCTGGTGAAGGTGCTGACGAGCTTCGGCGATCCGTCGCTCTACGAGAAGGCGGACGCCCTGCGCCGCCAGGTGGCCCTCGACCGGGTGACCGCCCGCACCTGGCGCGAGCGCGCCGCGATCGTCACCAAGGTCTAGTCCGGAGCGCCGACGCGCGTCGGAGCACCGGCGTCGGGGTGCACGGCTCGGGCGGGCGGGTGGGCGCCGTTGGGAGGTCGCCCGGCCGGCCCCGGCGGTGCGCCGCGCAGGACTCCGGCACGGTGCTGGCGCCGGCACCGGCGCCGGTGCGGGCCAACTCCTCCAGAGTCGGCGCTGGGCGGCCGGGCTGCAGGCCGGGTCGCCGTTTGGAGGAGTTAGCGGCGAGGTTGGCGCCCGCGGGGCCTCGCCGCGCATCCGATGCCGCACCTCGACGCGCTGCCGGGAGGTGCGCCCCCGGCGCGCGGCTCCGCTCGCGACCCGGAGGAGTGGCGCCGCGCGATTACGTCGGGCGGTGAGGGTTCCGGCCTCGACGTGCGAGCTAACTCCTCCAGAATCGGCGCTGGGCGGCCTGGCTGTGGGCCTGGCACCCGTTTTGGAGGAGTTAGCGCGGGGCTGCCGACGTCGACGCCGGCTCAGCTCGCGCCCCGGAGGAGTGGCGCCGCGCGATTACGCCGGGGTGGTGCGGTGCGGGTTCCGGCCCCGCGTGCGCGCCAACTCCTCCAGAGTCGGCGCTGGGCGGCCTGGCTGCGGACCTGGCACCCGTTTTGGAGGAGTTAGCGCGAGGCCGTCGCCGCGCATCAGCGCGTGCAGCGTCGACGCGCGGCGGCGCGGGGCGACCTCGACACCGGCCTCGGGCGCGACCTCGACGTCCGGCCCCGGGCACGACGCGGGGAAGCGGCGCCGCGCGATCACGCCGGGGTGGTGCGGCGCGGGTTCCGGCCTCGACGTCGGGCCAACTCCTCCAACAACGTGCGGGATGTGCCGGGCGCCCGCCGGAACCCGTGTTCTCGAGGAGTTAGCCGCCCGCCGCCGGGTCAGATCAGGCCGTGGCGGCGGAAGGCGTTGGCCACGCCGTCGTCGAGCACGCTGGTGGTGACTTCGTCGGCCAGCGCCTTGAGTCCGTCGCTGGCGTTGCCCATGGCGATGCCGACTCCGCAGACCTCGAACATCTCGACGTCGTTCCAGCTGTCGCCGATGCCGATCGCGTCGGCGGCGTCGATGCCGAGGTGGTCGAGCACCGTCTGGATCGCGGAGCCTTTGGTCACGCCGCGCATGCCGATCTCGCCGTTGCTGCCGCCCGGCAGCGGCATGCTGCCGGAGACGACGTGGAACGTGTCGCCGAGTTCGACGCGGGCGCGTTCGACGGCGTCGGCCGTCTCGCTCACGAAGACGGCTTTCGCGACCCGCGACCGGTCGATCGTGTCGAGGTCGCGGAATCGCGGCCGGCCCTGCGGCGCGCTCTGCGGCTCGGCGCCCTCGTGGGCCGACAGCCAGCGGTTCAGCATCTGGGCGACGACGGCCTGCACCTCGACGGAGGCGTAGACCGCTTCGTCGGTCTGCAGGAAATAGTGGATGCCCGCGTCGGCGAAGAACGCCTCGAGGCGCGCGACGGCGTCCTCCGGCATGGGGTCGGCGACGAGCACCTCGCTACCGACGGCGGCGTAGGCGCCACCGTTCGTGATGGCGCCGTCGAAGCCGATGGCCTGCACGTCGGGGTGGATGTCGCCCGCCGAGCGGCCGGTGCTGAGGTACACGGGCACGCCGCCGGCGCGGGCGGCGCGGATCGCGTCGATGGTGGAGGGGGCGATGGTGCGCCCGTGGTCGAGGATCGTGCCGTCGACGTCGAGGAAGGCGATGCGGGGAGTGGTCACGATGATCCATTCTGCGTCGTCGAGCGCGGCGCGGGCGAACCGGGCCCCAGGGAAAGACCGGAGGCGGACACGGGAAAACGGATGCGGTCCGCCAATCGTCGGGCGGACCGCATCCGTTGTGCAGGTCAGCGGCTGAGGCTGGCGCCGTTCGTGGCGATGACCTCTGAGTACCAGTCGAACGACTTCTTCGGGTAGCGCTCGAGGGTGCCGCTGCCGTCGTCGTTGCGATCGACGTAGATGAAGCCGTATCGCTTGCTCAGCTGCGCGGTGCTGGCGCTGACGATGTCGATGCAGCCCCAGGTGGTGTACCCGAGCAGGTCGACGCCGTCTTCGAGGGCCTCGCCGACCTGCACGAGGTGGTCGTTCAGGTAGGCGATGCGGTAGTCGTCGATGACGGTCTTGCGGCCGTCGATCTCGACGAGCTCGTCGCGCGCGCCGAGCCCGTTCTCGACGATGAACAGCGGCTTCTGCCAGCGGTCCCAGAACTGGTTCAGCACGACGCGCAGACCCACCGGGTCGATGGCCCAACCCCACTGGCTGACGGGGAGCTTCGGGTTCTCCACGCCGCCGAACAGGTTGCCCTTGCCCTCGCGGATGACCTCGGGGTCGGCCGATTCGGCGACGCTCGAGTAGTAGCTGAACGACACGAAGTCGACCGTGTTCTTGAGGGTCTCGCGGTCTTCGTCGGTGATGTCGAGCTCGACGCCCTGCTCGCGCAGGATCCGCAGTGCGTAGCCGGGGTACTCGCCGCGCACGTGGATGTCACCGAACATGAGGTTCGAGTGATCCGTGTGCAGCGACTTGAGCACGTCCTGCGGGTCGGGCGTGAACGGGTAGGTCGGCATCGCGAGGATCATGCAGCCGATCTGCGCGTTCGGGGCGAGCTCGCGGGCGATCTTGGTCGCCGACGCGCTCGCGACGAGCTCGTGGTGGATCGCCTGGTAGAGGTCCTTCGTGGACAGCTCTTCCTTCGGCGTCTGGATTCCACCGCTCATGAAGGGCGCGTGCAGGACGGAGTTGATCTCGTTGAAGGTCAACCAGTACTTCACGCGTGCGCCGTAGCGGGTGAACAGCACGCGGACGTAGCGCTCGTAGAACCCGATGAGGTCGCGGCTGACCCAGCCGTCGTACTTCCGGGCGAGGTTCAGCGGGGTCTCGTAGTGCGAGATCGTGACGAGCGGCTCGATTCCGTGCTTCTCGAGCTCGTCGAAGACGCGGTCGTAGAAGGCGAGGCCCTCTTCGTTGGGCTCGGCGTCGTCACCGTTCGGGAAGATGCGGCTCCACGCGATCGAGAGGCGGTAGACACCGAACCCCATCTTCGCGAACAGAGCGATGTCTTCCGCGTAGCGGTGGTAGAAGTCGATCGCCTCGAGCTTGAGGTTGTCAGGGGTGGGGCCCTCGACGGGCGGCGCCATGATGCCCTTGGGCATGACGTCCTGGATCGACAGACCCTTGCCGCCCTGGTCGTAGCCGCCCTCGATCTGGTTCGCGGCGGTCGCGCCGCCCCAGAGGAATCCGTCGGGGAAAGGTGTGGTGCTCATTGCTCTTCTCTGTCTCTTCGTGGGATACAGGCGCTTCGGGGAGAAGCCGGGGGAAAGGGTGGGGGAGCGGAGTACGCGCCCCCACCCCGGTGTCACTTGGCGGCGACGACCTGCTCGACGGCGATGGCCGAGAACAGCAGCTCACCGTGGGCGATCGGCCCCGAGGCGGCCGTACCGATGGTGGGGTACAGGTCGGAGTTCGTGACGATCACGGGAGTGATCAGGTCGTAGCCGGCGGCCGTGATGGCGTCGACGTCGAACTCGAGCAGCAGCGCGCCTGCCGTGACCTCCTGGCCGGAGGTCACCTTCAGGTCGAAGTGCTGGCCGGCGAGCTTGACCGTGTCGATGCCGACATGGATCAGCACCTCGGCGCCGTCTGCCGTGCGCAGGCCGATCGCGTGACCGGTCGGGAAGGCGGCCACGACGGTCGCGTCGAACGGCGCGTACAGCGCACCCGAACGGGGACGGATGGCGACACCCTGACCGAGGCTGCCGTCGGCGAATGCCGCATCCGGCACCTCCGAGAGCGGCACGGCCGTGCCGTCGAGGGGGCTGAGGACGTCGACGTTGGTGCTCTCGGCGGCCTGCGTCGCGTTCTCCTCCGGGTCCTTGAATCCGACGATCACGGTGAGCAGGAAGGGGATGACGATCGCGGCGGCCAGGCCGATCACGAGCGCGATCATGTTGCCGTTTCCGAACAGGGCCGGGAGGGCGAGGGTGGACGGCACCACGAACGCGGTCGCGAAGACGCCACCCATCGTGATGATCGCGCCACCGATCACACCGCCGACGATGCCGAAGGCGAAGGGGCGCTTGAGGGGCAGGTTGATGCCGTAGATCGCGGGCTCGGTGATGCCGGCGAGGAAGCCGGAGAGCGTCGCGGGGGCGGCGAGGGACTTGAGGTTCTTGTTGCGCGTGCGCACCCAGACACCGGCGACGGCGGCGGCCTGCGCGAGGACGGCGGCGAAGATGGGGGCGACGAGCAGGATCTGACCGGTGGTCTGGTACTCGAGCGTGAAGAGCGGGACGAGGCCCCAGTGCAGACCGAAGATGACGAAGACCTGCCACAGGCCACCCATGATCGCGCCACCGAGCCACGGCACGGTCGCGAAGACCCAGCCGATGCCCTCGCCGATCCAGCCGCTGAGGATGGCGGAGATCGGTCCGATGACGACGAAGACCAGCGGAACACCGATCAGCACGACGATCATCGGGGTAACGAAGCGGCGGATGGCGCCGGGCAGCTTCGCGTAGAGGAACTTCTCCGCGTGGCTCTGCAGCCACACGATGATGATGATCGGGATGACGCTGGAGACGTAGGTCACCATCGTGAACGGGATGCCGAAGAACGTCAGGTCGGGAGCGCCGACGAGCGGGGTGAGCGTCGGATACAGGAGCGCTGCGGCGATCGCGAACGACGTGTATTCGGATGCCTTGAAGTACCTCGCGGCGGTGAACGCCAGCGCGAGCGGCAGGAAGTTGATGAACGCGTCGGACAGGGCGTTCAGCACCGCATACGTCGAGGTGGCGGTGTCTATCCATCCGAAGGTGACGGCCGCGGCGAGGAACGCCTTGAGCAGGCCGGTGCCGGCGAGCGCCCACAGGAGCGGGGTGAAGATCGCCGAGATCATCGCGATGAAGCGGTTGAACAGGTTGCCCTTGGGTCCGGCTTCGGCGGGAGCGGCCTCGGCGGACGAACCACCGAACTTCGAGATCTTGCCGATCGCGGCGTAGACCTCGGGCACGTCGTTGCCGATGACGACCTGGTACTGGCCGCCGGCCTGTGCGGTCGTGATCACGCCGGGCGTGGCCTTGAGGGCTGCGGCATCCGCTTTGCTTTCGTCCTTCAGGACGAAGCGCAGTCGGGTTGCGCAATGCACGAGCGAACTCACGTTCTCTTCGCCTCCGACGCCCTTGAGGACGCCGGCCGCGGTCTGGGAGTAGTCCATCGCGGACTCTCGCTTTCTGCCGCTCCACTGCGGCTCTCGGGTGAGGAAGACGCGGGCCGGACTGCTTCCGGGCAACAAAAAAACCTGAACTCGTTCACCACCGTTTCGGTGATGTGAGTTCAGGTTTTGCCTGCGTGCGCAGTAACAATCCGTCGCGTCGCAGGGCGTTACCGTCCTGCGACGCTCAAGCTACCACTTCGTCTCCGCCTTCGCCAGAAGAATTTTCGGCGGGCGGGGCGGCGGGCGGGGCGGCGACCTGGCTGGCAAGCCGCTCGACGTGCACGATCACGTACAGCAGCTCTTCGTCGGTGAGCTCGGATCCGGTGGCCTCGCGCACGTAGTCCTTCACGTGCTCGGCGATCTCGTACGAGCGCGGATAACTGTGCTTGGCGAACTCGAAGAACGACGTGTCGCTGCCCCGCAGCATCGACTTCGAGACGAGCCGCTGCAACAGGAACTGCACGTGCAGCACGAACCGGGCGTAGTCGGGACTGCTCGTGTCGAGGGCGACGCCGAGGCCCGTCTCGACCGTGGTCGCGACGTGCTGCACGCGGCGGAACAGCAGGGCGGCCGTGCCGTTGGGTTCGTCACGGGTGGCGTTCAGGAGGTGCATCGTGAGGAACACCGCCTCCTCCGCCGGCAGCTCGCGACCGAGCGCCGCGCTGATCGAGGCCGCCATCCGCTCGGCCGCGGCGAACTCCTGCGGATGCAGCACCCGGAGCTCGGGCATGTGCGTCGCGGGGATCCGGATGCCTTTGTCGAGGCGCTCGAGCACGAACTGGATATGGTCGATCGCCGCGATCGTGAGGCGCCGCCCGAGGCTGCGCTGCAGCATCCGTTCGGCCTCATCGCTGGCACGGGAAACGGCCTCGACGACCGCGTAGGGAACCTCGGCGAGCATCTTGCGCTCGCGCTCGCCGTCGGGGCCGGACTGCAGCACGAACGTCTTCTCGACCTTCGCGGGGTCGATCACGTCGTCGGGTTTGCGCTGGAAGCCGATTCCTCGGCCCATGAGCACTCGCTCCCGGCCTTCGGCGTCGACCGAGATGACGACGTTGTTGTTCAGCACCTTGTGGGCGACGACGCCGTCGGGGTGCGACCCGGAGCTGCTGGTCACCATGGCTTGCATCCTACGGGCGGTGCGCGGTACCGAAGTGCGGTTCGCCCGGGCATACACCCAGAACCCTCGTCTACCCTGGGAAGATGACCGATCTCACTCCCGTGCGCACCACGAAACCCCGCCAGGTGCGCCCGGCGACCGAGGGCTGGTCGCAGAAGAAGGACGACACCGGACGCCCGCTGCTGCAGTTCGCGAGCCCGAAGCGCGGCAAACCGCCCGTGCACCTGGCCGATCTCACGGCCGAGGAACGCGTTGCGAAGGTGACAGAACTCGGGCTTCCCGGCTTCCGTGCGAAGCAGCTCGAGAAGCACTATTTCACGCACTACACGTCGGACCCCGACCAGATGACCGACCTGCCGGCATCCGTTCGCACCGAACTCGTCGCCGGCATGCTGCCGCCGCTGCTCGCCGAGGTACGGCGGCTTGAGACCGATCGCGGCGACACGATCAAGTTCCTCTGGAAGCTGCACGACGGCGCCCTCGTCGAGTCGGTGCTGATGCGCTACCCGGGCCGCATCACGCTCTGCGTGTCGTCGCAGGCCGGATGCGGAATGAACTGCCCGTTCTGCGCCACCGGCCAGGCGGGGCTCACGCGCAACATGTCGGCGGCGGAGATCATCGAGCAGATCGTGCGCGCCAACCGGCTCATCGCCGACGGGGGCCTCGGCGGCAAGAAGAAGGACGACCACTCGCTCGACCGCGTCTCGAACATCGTCTTCATGGGCATGGGTGAGCCGCTCGCGAACTACGCCCGCGTCATGCAGGCGGTGCGGGTCATGGTCGACAAGGAGCACGGACTGGGCATGAGCGCCCGCGGCATCACCGTGTCGACGGTGGGTCTCGTGCCGGCGATCCGCAAGCTCGCCGACGAAGACATCCCGGTGACGTTCGCCCTCTCGTTGCACGCCCCCGACGATCACCTCCGCGACGAGCTGATCCCGGTCAACTCGCGCTGGAAGGTCGACGAGGCGCTGGATGCGGCGCGCAACTACTTCGACAAGACCGGCCGTCGGGTGTCGATCGAGTACGCCCTCATCAAGGACATGAACGACCACGGCTGGCGGGCCGACCTGCTCGCCGAGAAGCTCAACCAGCGCGGTCGCGGGTGGGTGCACGTGAACCCCATCCCGCTGAACCCGACTCCCGGGTCGATCTGGACCGCATCCGATGTCTCCGTGCAGAACGAATTCGTTCGCCGTCTCAACGACGCCGGAATTCCGACGACACTGCGCGATACTCGCGGTAAGGAGATCGACGGTGCCTGCGGGCAGCTCGTCGCCACCGCCGAAGACGAAGCGGTCGCCGCCGACACTCCCGTAGGAGCCGACCAGCACAGCTGACGCGCTGCGCACGCCGCCGAGGGGGAACGGATGCTGACGCTCATCGTCTACGCGATCGTGACGATCGCGTTCGCGGGGATCGCGACCTGGGTCGCTCGCCGGCTGCTGGATGACCGGGTCGGACGCGTGCGTCCGCTGATCACCGGAATCGTCGTGTTCCTGGCGGGGACCCCGCTGTGCGTCTGGGCGCTCGAGCGGGCCGATGTCGTGGTCGGCGACCGGGTCGTCGTCGATGACGGGGTGGCGGTCCTGTTCCTCCTGCTCGTGTTCGGGTGGCTGTTCGCCGTCGTGGTGATCGCGATCGTCGCGTTCGAGTTCCTCTGGCCGACCAAGCCCGGCCGGAACCCCGTGACGACGGTGCGGGAGCTGTTCCGCCGCCGGGATCGCGCCCGCCGCTACGCGCAGATCCTGATGATCGCGTCGCGCCACGGCCTCGGCGTGTACCGGCACCACCGCACCGGCGCGGGCGACGACCTCGCGGCCTCGCTCGTCGCCGCGATGAACGAGGCCGGGGTGACCTTCATCAAGATCGGGCAGGTGCTCTCCACCCGAGACGACGTGCTGCCGCCGTACCTCATCACGGCGCTCGCGACGCTGCAGATGGAGACCACGCCGATTCCCTGGTCGGAGGCGCGCGGGGCGATCGAAGCGCAACTGCGCCGCCCGCTCGACGAGGTCTTTGCGTCGGTCGACGAGGTTCCGATGGCGGCCGCATCCGTTGCGCAGGTGCACGCCGCAACGCTGCGCAGCGGCGAGGAGGTCGTCATCAAGATCCAGCGGCCGACCGCTCGTGCGCAGGTCGCGACCGATCTCGATATCGTCGAGCGGTTGGCCGCCGATGTCGAGCGCCGCACCGACTGGGGGCGCGATTACGGCGTCGTCGCCCTCGCGGCGGAATTCGGCCGGTCGCTGCGCGAGGAGCTCGACTACCGCGTCGAGGCCGGGAACACCGAGATGCTCCGCGGCGCGGTGTCGCGCTCGACCCGCGAGAGCGTGCGCGTGCCGCAGGTGTTCGCGGCGTACACGACGGCCCAGATGCTCGTGCAGGAACGCGCGTCCGGCACGGCGCTCAGCCACATCGATCCGACCGCGATGGATCCGGACGACGCCCGAGCGATCGCCGATCGCCTGCTCGACTCGGTCTTCGACCAGATCGCCGTGCGCGGCGTCTTCCACGCGGATCTGCATCCGGGCAACGTGCTCCTCGCCGACGACGGTTCGCTCACGCTGATCGACTTCGGGTCGGTGGGGGTGCTCGAAAAGAGCATGCGGCGGCTGCTGCTTCCGCTGCTCACCGCGATGGCGAACGAGGATGACGTCGCGGCAACGGATGCGTTGCTGCTGGTCGTGACGCCGCCCGACACGGGCGTTCTCGACCAGGGGGCGCTGCAGCACGACGTGGGGGTCATCCTGACGAGACTCCACAATTCGCCGATGGATCAGAACGTGTTCCGCGCGCTCGTCGACGTGCTGCGCCGGCACCGGCTGGCCCTCGCCCCGTCGCTGCTGCTCGTCTTCCGGACGCTCGCGTCGCTGGAGGGGTCGCTCCGGCGCATCGTGCCGAGCTACGACATGGTCGGACGGGCGCTCGAGATCGCTCCGCGGATCGCTCGCGAAGTGGTCTCACCGCGTTCGCTCGCGCTGACCCTGCAGACCGAGGCCGCTCTCGTGAGCGAGCAGCTCCGTCAGGTGCCGCGGCGGCTCGAGACGCTCGCGAACCAACTGGAGGACGGCACGTTCTCGATCCGCATGAAGACGTGGGAGGGCAGTGAGGGGCGCGGATGGATCGAAGAGCTCATGGGCCGGCTGACGACGACACTCGTCGGCATCGCGCTCATCGTCGTCGCGGTCGTCATGGGGGTCACGGTCACCGGTCCCGAACTCACCCCGGACCTGCCGCTCTTCCCATTCCTCGGCGCGGTCGTCGGTCTCGTCGGGCTTCTGCTTCTGCTGCGGAGCCTGCGCGCCGCATACGCCCGGCGACGATCCGGTCGCTGAGTCGGCCGGCCGCTGAGCCGAGACCCGCTGACGCTCGGCGGTTTCACGGGTCCACCGGATGGGGGATGCCGGGGCAACCGGATGACGGTCGCGTCGGGCGCCGTGAGCGCGGGATGCTCGGGGCATGACGGAAACGGTCGTGCGGGTCGAGGACCTGCGCAAGACGTACCACGGAGGGTTCCAGGCCCTCGGTGGCGTGAGTTTCGAGATCGCGCGCGGCGAGACGTTCGCCCTCCTCGGCCCGAACGGGGCGGGGAAGAGCACGACGATCGAAATCCTGGAGGGGTACCGGGAACGGACGAGCGGCGTGGTGGAGGTTCTGGGGACGGACCCGCACCACGGCGACCTCGACTGGAAGGCACGGCTCGGGATCGTGCTGCAGAACACGGGGGAGGCGCCGGTCGCGACCGTCCGCGAGATGCTCGTGCACTTCGCGCGGTTCTACCCCCGGCCACGCGACGTCGACGAGACCATCGCGGCGGTCGGGCTCACGGCGAAGGCGAACGCGCGCGTGCGCACCCTCTCGGGTGGCCAGCGGCGCCGCGTCGACGTCGCGCTCGGGATCATCGGCAACCCCGATCTGCTGTTCCTCGACGAGCCGACGACCGGATTCGACCCGGAGGCCCGGCGTCAGTTCTGGGACCTGATCCGCGTGCTGCAGGCCGAGGGGACGACGATCATCCTGACGACCCACTACCTCGAAGAGGCGTCCGCGCTGTCGAGTCGGGCCGCCATCGTCGTCGGGGGCGCCCTCGTGGCGATCGGCCCCATCGATCAGATCGGCGGTGCGGATGCCCGCATCCCGATCGTGCGGTGGCGAGAGGACGGCGTCGTCCGAGAACAGCGCACCGAGCGGCCCGGCGAGTTCGTGTCCCGTCTCGTGGCCGCGGGGGATGCGGAACCCGACGATCTCGAGGTCGTCCGGCCGAGCCTCGAAGACGTGTACCTGAGCTTCCTCGCGACCGAGGAGAAAACGGGCGCCGCGGCGGTGCCCGCGTCCGGCGCTGCATCCGACCGAGGAGTGTCCGCATGACCGCCCCCGCATCCGCCGTCCCCATGTCGGCGCCGCGCCGATCGTCGGGGATCGGCCACACGCTCCGTCTCGGCTTCTGGCGCATCGGCTACGAGGTGCGCGGCTACTTCCGGCAGGGCGACTCGGTCTTCTTCACATTCCTCTTTCCGCTCGTGATGCTGCTGATCTTCTCGGTCGCGTTCAGTGCCCAGACCTTCGGTGCACCGGGCGACGAGATCAGTGCGGCGGCGTTCTATCTGCCAGGGATGGTCGCGGCGGGACTGCTGCTTTCGGGCACGCAGAACATGGCGCTCGACATCGCGACCGAACGCAGCGACGGCACCCTGAAGCGTCTGGGCGGCACGCCGCTCGGGCCGGTGGCGTACTTCATCGGAAAGCTCGGGATGGTGCTCGTCACCGGGCTCCTGCAGTCGGCGTTGTTGATCGCGGTCGCGGCGCTCGCCTTCGGTGTCGCCCTGCCCACCGATCCGATGAAGTGGGTCACGTTCGGGTGGGTGTTCCTCCTCGGCGTCACCACCTGCGCCATCCTCGGCATCGGGCTCAGCTCGCTGCCGCGGTCGGGGCGCAGCGCGTCGGCCGTCGTCATCCCGATCGTGCTGGTGCTGCAGTTCATCTCCGGCGTCTACATCCAGTTCTCGACGCTGCCGGCCTGGCTGCAGGGCGTCGCGAGCATCTTCCCGCTGCGCTGGCTGGCGCAGGGGATGCAGTCGGTGTTCCTTCCGGAGTCGTTCGCGTCGATGACGCCGAGCGGCACGTGGGAGCACGGACTGATCGTCCTCGTCACCGGCATCTGGCTGGTGGCGGGACTCGTCCTCGCCCGTGTGACGTTCCGCTGGATCCGCAAGGATGGCTGAATGACGGATGCGAGGGCCGACGCGGCGGCCGCGAGCGGGAGGGTCTGGGGGGTCTCGCTCGCGGCCGTGCTGGCGTTCTGCCTGATCGCGGCGCTGAACGCGTCGGCGGGTGAGCCCGACTGGCGCAGCATCGGGCTCACCGTTGTCGTGTCGCTGGTCTACGGCGCGGTGTTCGTTCTCTTCGTGCGCCGGGTGATGCCCCGGTCGTCCGGGGCGTTCGTCGCGGCCGCGGTGACCATCGTGATGGTGGGCGTGATGACCGCGGTCGTGCCCAGCAGCGCCGTGCTCCAGTTCTGGGCGTTTCCGCTCCTGTGGGGGCTGCTTCCCTCCCCGCGCCTCGCGATCCCGGCGTCGTTCGCGCTCGCCGCGGCGGTGTTCGCGGGGTTCGCGGTCAGCACCGGCGATGAACGCGGATGGTTCGTCACCGCGCTCCTCACCGAGGTGATCTCGTTCGCGGTCAGCATCATCATGGGACTCTGGGTGCTGAGCGTCTACGCCTACGGGCGGGAGCGCGAGCGGCTGCTCGCGGAGTTGACGGCCGCGCAGGACGAACTCGCGGCGCTGCATCGTGACGCGGGTGTCACGTCCGAGCGGGAACGCCTCTCGCGAGAGCTGCACGACACGCTCGCGCAGAGCCTGACGGCGGCTGTGCTGCTCGTGCAACGCGCGCGGCGGGAGCTCGCGGCGGGCGCCGACGCCGATGAGACGCTCGATCTCGTGGAGGAGTCGGTGCGCGACGGACTCGGCGAGACGCGCCTGCTGGTCGCCGATAATGCCCCCGTCGAGCTCGCGGCGGGCGGCGGTCTCGGCGCGGCGCTCGAGACGCTGGCGGCGCGTTTTCGCCGGGAGGCGGGGGTCGATGTCGACGTCGACGTGCGCCTGAACGCGCCGCTGTCCCGCGAGGCGGAGGCAGCGCTGCTGCGCTGCGCGCAAGAGGGGTTCGGCAACATCCGCAAACACGCCGGTGCTCGCCGGGTCACGGTTCTGCTGACCGGCGACGACACCGGCGCGGAGTTGCGCGTGCGCAACGACGGGCGCGGGTTCGATCCGGATGCGGACGCCACCGGCTTCGGGCTGGCGGGTCTGCGTGCGCGCCTGCGGCTGGTCGGTGGCACGCTCGATCTCGACGGGACGGACGGGGCGGTCGAGCTGCGTGCGCGGGTGCCCCGGGAGGTGGACGCATGATCCGAGTTCTCATCGCTGACGATCACCCGATCGTGCGGGCGGGGCTCGTCGCCCTGGTGGCCGCGGCGCCCGACATGGAGGTGGTCGGCACGGCAGCGACTGGCGCGGAGGCGGTGGCGCTCGCCGCATCCGTCGCTCCCGATCTCGTTCTGATGGACCTGCGGATGCCGGGAATGGACGGCGATGAGGCGACCGAGCAGATCGTCGCCGCGGATCCGGATGCGCGGGTGCTCGTGCTGACGACCTACGAGACGGATGACGCGATCTTGCGGGCGATCGGGGCGGGGGCTCGTGGCTACCTGCTGAAGGCATCGCCCGAGGCGGAGCTGCTGGCCGGCATCCGCGCCGTCGCGCAGGGTGAGGTGGCGCTCGCGCCGAGCGTGAGCCGGGTGCTGGTGCGGCAGGCGGGGCGCCCGAAGGAGCCCGACGCCCCGGTGCTGTCGCCGCGCGAGGTGGAGGTGCTGCGTCTGGTCGCCGCCGGGCACAGCAACCGGGCCATCGGTGAGCGCCTCTACCTGGGCGAGGCGACGGTGAAGACGCACCTGATGCACGCGTTCACGAAGCTCGAGGTGCGGGACCGCACCCGCGCCGTCACCCGTGCCATGGAGCTCGGGCTGATCTGACGGGGCCCGTCACGTTCGCGCAGCGATGTAGCGGTCGAGGGTGCGGGTCGGGGACTTCGCCACTCGCCGCCAGGTGCCGCCGGGATCCCACCATCCGGGGCCGCGCACCTCGGGGACGCCGCGACGCATTCTGACCGACCAGCCCCCGCTGTCGAGGGTGCGGTGGTGATGCCAGCAAAGCAGGACGCCGTTGTCGGTGCTCGTGGGTCCGCCCGTCGCCGCCTCGTGCACGTGATGGATCTCGCACCACGCGGCCGGCACATCGCAACCCGGAATGATGCAGCCGCCGTCGCGCAGGGTGATCGCGCGTCGCTGATGATGGTCGAAGACGCGATCCGGGATCTCGATGCGCGCGATGCGACCGGCCCGATCGAAGACGCGATCCGGGATCTCGATGCGCGCGATGCGACCGGCCCGATCGAAGACGACGTGCTGCACGCTGCCCGAACACGCGATGCGGCGTGCGACGGACAGCGGGACCGGCTCGTCGATGCCGTCGAGGTGCGCGACGCCGTGTCCGGAAGCGAGGTCTTCGTGCCGGACCGACACGAGCAGTGTGGGGGCTGCACCCCCGATGGTGGGGACCTCGCTCGACCGGGCGGCGACGTTGAGCGCGGTCGCGAACGCATCGTGGAGCTTCTGCGGACGGGTCCGGGAATCGACAGGTGCGTCTTCTTCGGATTCGGGCTCGGATTCGAGCTCGGTGTTGTCTCGGAAAGTGACGCGGGCGCGCGGGTTGTTGATCGCGTGGTCGAGGCGCGTGAGCTGGGCAGCGACTTCAGGGAGCAGTTCGCCGCGGATCGGCACGCGGCCGTCGCGACAGGCACCGAGGACCAGCCCGCGGTGACGCTCGGCCGCATCCGCGCGGGGTTCGGCGCCGTCGGGGTCGAGGTACATCGCCCACACCTGGGCCTGCAGCCGCAGATCGTCTGCCGTCGGCAGCCCGTTTTCGTCGGCCCCTTCACCTCGGGCACTCGCGGCGAGCTCCGTCTCGGCCGCGGCGCGCTGCTCCGCGGAGATATCCGCAGCATCGAGGGTCGCGGAAACCGCCGTCACGGCGTCGACGCCGATGGCTCCGGCGGCGACTGCGGCGCGCAGAGCGGGGTACGGAGCGGGCAGAGTGTCGCCGGTCAGTGCCCTCCGGGTCGCGGTAGCGGCACCGGCGCGCGCGTAGTCGCCGGAGGTGCGGCCCGATGTGCGCGTCACGCGCTGGATCAGCTCACGGGTGTGCCGGCATCCGTATCGCGTCGTCATGCGCTCCGCTCGTGCGCTCGAGGCGGAGCGTGCCTGCACTTCTCCTGCAGCCTCGGTGACGAGTGCTTCGGCTCGACGGATGACTGCCGCCGCCGCATCCATCACCGCGAGGACGTCGTCGTCCGTGGCGGAGCGCAGCGCGCCCTCGGCGAAGACCTCGGACGCGACCGCACCCAGCCGCGACTCGAGGTCGCGGATGATGCGGTTCGTCCCGTTCATGTCTTGATTCTCGCACCGACCTCCGACATCACCCCGGTACCCGATTCCCAGGTTAGGTGGTCAAACGTGGTTCGCTTTTGATGCGCCTCGGGACGCCGGCGTCGAGCCCCGCGAGACTGCAACTTCGCGCCGAGACAGTGGGGTTACCCCGCACTCTCGGCGCCCAGATGCAGTCTCGCGGATACGGCCGGAGAGTCCACAGGACTGCGCGCCGCCCCCAAATCGCCCGCCCGCGTCACGGAGAAGTCAAGCGCGGCCCCCGCATCCGGAGCCGCCGTTAGCGTGGAGGAATGGTCAATTATCGCTATCTCGGCAACAGTGGTTTCAAGGTCTCGGAGATCACCTACGGCAACTGGATCACGCACGCCTCGCAGGTCGAGAACGAGGCCGCGGTCGCCACGGTGCACCGCGCACTCGACCTCGGCATCACGAGCTTCGACACGGCCGACGCCTACGCGAACACCGCCGCCGAAGAGGTGCTCGGCGAGGCGCTGAAGGGGCAGCGTCGCGAGTCGCTCGAGATCTTCACGAAGGTCTACTGGCCGACCGGCCCCGCGGGTCCCAACGACCAGGGACTCAGCCGCAAGCACATTCTCGACAGCATCAATGGCTCACTCCGCCGGCTCGGTGTCGACTACGTCGACCTGTACCAGGCGCACCGGTACGACTACGAAACTCCCCTCGAAGAGACGATGCAGGCCTTCGCCGACCTCGTCCGCCAGGGCAAGGTGCTGTACATCGGTGTGTCCGAATGGAGCGCTGAGCAGCTTCGCGCCGGTCACGCGCTGTCGAAGGAACTCGGGTTCCAGCTCATCTCGAACCAGCCGCAGTACTCGGCGCTGTGGCGGGTCATCGAGGAGAAGGTCGTGCCGACCTCGGAAGAGCTCGGCATCTCGCAGATCGTCTGGTCGCCGATGGCGCAGGGCGTGCTGAGCGGAAAGTACCTTCCGGGTCAGGCCGTGCCCGCCGGATCGCGGGCGACCGATGACAAGAGCGGAGCGAACTTCATCAAGAACTTCCTCCGCGACGAGGTGCTCGAGGCCGTGCAGCGGCTGAAGCCGGTCGCTGAGCAGGCAGGGCTGACGATGCCGCAGCTCGCAATCGCGTGGGTGCTGCAGAACCCGAACGTCTCGGCCGCTCTCGTGGGAGCTTCGCGTCCCGAACAGCTCGATGACACCGTCAAGGCGTCCGGCGTCGTGCTCGACGCCGACGTGATGACGGCCATCGACGATGCCCTCTCGGGCGTTGCCGAGACCGATCCGGCGAAGACCGTGTCGCCGAAGGGCCGTCCGACCGACTGACGATGACCGTCCACAGCGCGGGGCTCTTGCTCTACCGGGTGCAGCCGGCGCTCGAGGTGCTGATCGCGCACATGGGCGGCCCGTTCTGGGCGCGCAAGAACGAGGGCGCCTGGTCGATCCCCAAGGGGGAGTTCGACCCGGCGGAAGAGTCGGCGGCGGATGCGGCGGCGCGCGAGTTCCGAGAGGAGCTCGGCGTCACCGCCCCCGCCGACCCGTCGGACTTCGCCGAACTCGGCACGTTCGCGTACGCCTCCGGCAAGCGCGTGACGGTCTTCGTCGCAGAAGGCGGCGATCTCGATCTCACCGCGCTGAGTTTCGGTGAGTTCGAGATGGAGTGGCCGCCGCGGTCGGGGCGCACCGCATCCTTCCCCGAGGTGGACCGTGTCGCATGGGTCACTCCCGCCCGCGCGCGTGAGCTGCTCGTGAAAGGGCAACGCCCCGCGATCGACGCGCTGGAGGCCGCGCGCGCCGCCGGGCCCGAGGGGTAGCTCGCCAGCCTCGCGCGTCCGCCGTCTCCCCTCTCGCCGCCCGCGTCCGCCATCACCCCTCTCGCCGCCCGCGTCCGCCATCACCCCGCCCGGCGCGCTACTTTTCTGCTCCCGCGCTTCAGATCTGAGGCGCGTGAGCAGGAAACTGGCGCGCGGCGGGCCGAGTGAGCAGGAAAGTGGCGCGCGACGGATCGGCTTCCCCGCACCGCACGCGGGCGAGCCGTCGCGGCCGCGCTGTCGTACGGTGGAGGGTGAGCCGTCCGCAGCGCCGTGGATGCCAGACTTCGGCGCCGGCCGCGCCGCCCACCATCCGGGAGCATCATGACCATCACGCACCACCTGCGCGTCCATCGCAGTGACGAGAACCTCGCCCGCGAGGGGCAGCTCGCGTGGCACATCGCCCAGGTCGCCGCCGACCCCGTGGCCGTCGACGACGACGTGGTCGACATGATCGTCAACCGGCTGATCGACAACGCGGCCGTGGCGGCGGCATCCCTCACCCGGCGGCCGGTGAGCGCCGCGCGCCAGCAGGCGCTCGACCACGCGGTCTCGATCGGCGGAAACGGGGCGACCGTGTTCGGGTGCGCGCTCGAGCGGCGTTCGAGCCCGGAGTGGGCCGCGTGGGCGAACGGGGTCGCCGTCCGCGAGCTCGACTATCACGACACGTTCCTCGCCGCCGACTATTCGCATCCCGGTGACAACATCCCGCCGATCCTCGCGGTCGCGCAGCACGTGGGGGCGGATGGCGCGGCGCTGCTGCGCGGCATCGCGACGGGGTACGAGATCCAGATCGACCTCGTTCGGGCGATCTGCCTGCACAAGCACAAGATCGACCACGTCGCGCACCTGGGGCCGTCGGCCGCCGCCGGAATCGGTACGCTCCTCGGGCTCCCCGTCGAGACGATCTTCCAGGCGATCGGGCAGGCGCTGCACACGACCACCGCGACCCGGCAGTCGCGCAAGGGTGAGATCTCCACCTGGAAGGCGCACGCCCCGGCGTTCGCGGGGAAGATGGCGGTCGAGGCCGTCGACCGGGCGATGCGCGGTGAGACCTCGCCGTCGCCGATCTACGAGGGCGAGGACGGTGTCGTGGCGTGGATGCTGGACGGCCCCGACGCGTCGTATGACGTGCCGTTGCCGGCCGAGGGCGAGCCGAAGCGCGCGATCCTCGACTCGTATACGAAGGAGCATTCGGCCGAGTACCAGGCGCAGGCGTGGATCGATCTGGCCCGGCGCCTCGGGGGCGAGAATCCGGCGCTGCGCGACCCGGAGAGCATCGAGTCGGTCGTGCTGCACACCAGCCATCACACACACTTCGTGATCGGTTCGGGCGCGAACGACCCGCAGAAGTACGACCCGACGGCATCCCGGGAGACGTTGGATCACTCGATCCCGTACATCTTCACCGTCGCCCTGCAGGACGGCAGCTGGCACCACGTCGACTCGTACACGCCGGAGCGCGCCGGACGCGCCGACACGATCGCGCTGTGGCAGAAGGTCACGACCGCCGAGGATGCGGAATGGACCCGCCGGTACCACTCCGACGACCCCGACGAGAAGGCTTTCGGCGGCCGGGTGGAGATCCGCCTGACCGACGGCTCGACGATCGTCGACGAGATCGCGGTCGCCGACGCGCACCCGCTGGGCGCTCGCCCGTTCGCGCGGGCCGACTACATCCGCAAGTTCCGCATCCTCGCCGAACCGGTGCTGGATGCTGCCGAGATCGAGCGATTCCTCGCTCTCGTGCAGCGTCTTCCCGAGCTCACTGTCGACGAGGTGCGCCAGCTCTCGATCGTCGCGAAGCCCGGCGTGATCCTCTCGGCGCCGGCGCCCAAGGGTCTGTTCTGATGCTGTACGCCACCACATCCGCGGCCGAGAAGCGTCGGTTGCTGCGCGAACGGCTCGCGTCGGGTGAGCTGCTGCGTTTCCCGGGCGCGTTCAACCCGCTGTCGGCGCGGTTGATCGAGCGCAAGGGATTCGATGGCGTGTACATCTCGGGTGCGGTGCTCGCCGCCGACCTGGGCCTGCCCGACATCGGGTTGACGACCCTCACCGAGGTCGCCGGCCGGGGTCAGCAGATCGCCCGGATGACCGAGCTCCCCGCCATCATCGACGCCGACACGGGGTTCGGTGAGCCGATGAACGTGGCGCGCAGCATCCAGACCCTCGAAGACGCCGGTCTCGGCGGCGCGCACATCGAGGACCAAGTCAACCCGAAGCGCTGCGGGCATCTCGACGGCAAGTCGGTCGTCGATGCCGATACCGCGGTCAAGCGCATCCGCGCGGCGGTGGATGCCCGGCGGGATCCGAACTTCCTGATCATGGCCCGCACCGACGTGCGCGCTGTCGAGGGGTTGGACGCGGCGATCGACCGCGCGAAGGCCCTCGTCGATGCGGGGGCGGATGCGGTTTTCCCCGAGGCGATGCGCGACCTCGGCGAGTTCGAGGCGATGCGTGCCGCGCTCGACGTGCCGATCCTCGCGAACATGACCGAGTTCGGGAAGAGCGAACTGTTCTCGACCGCGCAGCTGCGGGATGCGGGTGTGAACATCGTGATCTGGCCGGTATCGCTGCTGCGCATCGCGATGGGCGCCGCCGACCGCGCCCTCGACGAGCTCACCACCGAAGGCCATCTCCGTGCGAAGCTCGGGGAGATGCAGCACCGCGCCGATCTCTACGACCTGATCGACTACGAGCAGTACAACCGCTTCGACCAAAGCGTCTTCGACTTCCACGTCGAACGCTGACCCCACGCATCCGTGTCCTGTTCATCGCGTTCCGTGTTCCGAAATCTGCCGCTGCGGTTCAGCGGCACAATTCGGCATACGGGCGCGGGGAACACGGCGCGCATCACGAAGGAGTGACATGACCGAGCAGAACGAGGTTCACCGGGGCCTCGCCGGAGTGGTGGCCGATACGACGGCCATCTCGAAGGTCGATCCCGAGACGAATTCGCTGCTGTACCGCGGGTATCCCGTGCAGGAGCTCGCCGCGACGCAGCCGTTCGAGGCGGTCGCGTACCTCCTCTGGCACGGCGACCTGCCGACGGATGCGCAACTCGCCGAGCTGCGTCGTCTCGAGCGCGAGCATCGCGCGCTGACCCCGGCGGTGCAGTCCGCCATCGACCTCGTGCCGCTCGATGCGCACCCGATGGACGAGGTGCGGACGGCGCTCAGCGTGCTCGGCGCCGCCGACCTCGCCGGCTCCGGCTCGGTGCTCGACGCAAGCGGCAACCCCGAGCTGAACCTGGCGCGCAGCATCCGACTGTTCGCCGCGCTTCCCGCGATCGTCGCGTACGGTCAGCGTCGGCGCCGCGGGACGACGGCGATCGCGCCGCGCGATGACCTCGACTACGCCGCGAACTTCCTCTGGATGACCTTCGGCGAGGAGTCGGATGAGGTCGTCGTCGACGCGTTCAACCGCTCGATGGTGCTGTACGCCGAGCACTCGTTCAACGCGTCGACCTTCACGGCACGCGTGATCGCGTCGACGCTCAGCGACCTGTACTCGGCCGTCGTCGGTGCCGTCGGCGCGCTGAAGGGGCCGCTGCACGGCGGCGCCAACGAGGCCGTGCTGCACATCTTCGACGAGATCGGCGATGCCGCCAACGTCGACGAGTGGCTCGATGAGGCCCTCGCCGCCAAGCGCAAGATCATGGGATTCGGCCACCGGGTCTACAAGCGCGGGGACTCGCGCGTGCCGACCATGAAGGCGGCGCTCGACGATCTCGTCGAGCACTACGACCGCCCCGACATCGGCGCGCTGTACAGCACGCTCGAGTCGGAGTTCGTCGCGCGCAAGGGCATCTACCCGAACCTCGACTATCCGTCCGGCCCGGTCTACAACCTGATCGGATTCGACACGGTCACCTTCACGCCGCTGTTCGTCGCCGCTCGCGTGACGGGGTGGACCGCCCACATCCAGGAGCAGTTCTCCGCGAACGCTCTGATCCGTCCGCTGTCGTCGTACATCGGCCCGGACGAACGGCACATCCCCGGCTACGTGCAGGATGCCGCCGAGCGCGACGCGGCCCGACGGCCCGAAGAGCGGGTCTGACGATGACCCGCACGGCCGTCATCGTCGACGTCGTGCGAACGCCCTCGGGGCGCGGAAAGCCGGGCGGTGCGCTGAGCGGCGTGCACCCGGTCGACCTCGCCGCCGGCGTGCTGTGCGCGATCGTCGAGCGGAACGGACTCGATCCGGTGCTGGTCGACGACGTGATGCTGGGCTGCGTCAGCCAGGTCGGCGAGCAGAGCATGAACATCGCCCGGCAGGCCGTGCTCGCGGCGGGCTTCGCCGAATCCGTGCCGGGAACGACCCTCGACCGGCAGTGCGGCTCGAGTCAGCAGGCCGTGCACGCCGCCGCGCAGGCCGTCATGGCGGGCGCGGCGGACATCGTGATCGCCGGCGGGGTGGAGTCGATGAGTCGCGTGCCGCTCGGCGCCGCCGCATCGGTCGCGGGTTCCCCGTGGTCGCCGGGGCTCCGCGCCCGCTACCCCGAGGGACTCGTGGGGCAGGGTGTCTCTGCCGAGCTGATCGCCGCGCGGTGGTCGCTCGGGCGCGCGGACCTCGATGCGTACGCGGCCCGGTCGCACGACCGCGCGGCGGCCGCCGCATCCGCCGGCTTCTTCGACAGCCAGCTCGTGCCGGTGGCAACGGATGCCGGACTCGTCACGGTCGATGAGACCGTCCGCCCGGGGACGACGGCAGAGCGGCTTGCCGGGCTCGCTCCGGCCTTCCGCACCGACGAGATGGCGGCCCGGTTCCCCGAACTCGAATGGCGCATCACCGCGGGAACGTCGTCTCCCCTGACCGACGGTGCATCGGCGGTGCTCATCATGAGCGAGGAGCGCGCGATCGCGCTGGGCCTCGTGCCCCGCGCGCGGTTCCACGCGTTCGCGGTCGTCGGCGACGACCCGCTGCTGATGCTGACCGGGCCGATCCCGGCGACCCGCCGCATCCTGGAACGCAGCGGCCTGCGCCTCGACGACATCGACGCGTACGAAGTGAACGAGGCGTTCGCGTCGGTGCCGCTCGCGTGGGCGGCCGAGCTCGGCGCCGACGACGAACGCCTGAACCCACGCGGCGGCGCGATCGCGCTCGGGCATGCACTCGGCTCCTCGGGCACGCGCCTGCTCGGCACGCTGCTCGCCCACCTCGAGGCGACCGGGGGTCGCTTCGGGCTGCAGACGATGTGCGAGGGCGGCGGGATGGCGAACGCCACCGTCATCGAACGACTCTGACGCCGCCGACACCCGCTTCACTTGCCTCAAATACACGCTTTGCGCGTCGAAAAGCGTGTATCTGAGGCAAGTGAGGGTGCGGGTTTGCTCCGGCAGCGGAGTCTGCGCGAAGCGCGGCGCGCGTGACACGATGGAGCGTATGAGCTCCTATGAGACGATCCTCGTCGAGCAGCGCGGACGGGTCGGCTGGATCACCCTGAACCGCCCCGAGGCCCTGAACGCCCTCAACTCGACCCTCGCCACCGAACTGGCCGCCGCCGTCGCCGCGTTCGACGGCGATGAGGGCATCGGATGCATCGTGCTGACCGGCAGCGAGCGTGCGTTCGCCGCGGGCGCCGACATCAAGGAGATGGCCGACAAGTCCGCGCGCGAGATGCTCATGCAGAGCCCGTTCGCCCCGCTGGAGTCGGTCGCGCGCGCCCGCACCCCGATCATCGCCGCGGTCGCCGGGTTCGCGCTCGGCGGCGGGTGCGAACTCGCGATGATCTGCGACCTCATCCTCGCCGCCGACACCGCGAAGTTCGGCCAGCCCGAGATCAACCTGGGCGTCATCCCCGGGCTCGGCGGCACCCAGCGGCTGACGCGCGCGATCGGCGCGGCGAAGGCGGCGGAACTCGTGCTCACCGGGCGAACGATGGATGCGGTCGAAGCCGAACGCGCCGGCCTGGTCGCCCGCGTCGTGCCCGCCGCCGATCTTCTCGCCGAGGCCGCGGCCGTGGCGGAGACGATCGCATCGAAGTCGCTGCCGGTCGTCTACGCCGCGAAGGAAGCGCTCCGCGCGGCGCAGGAGACGACGCTCGCCGAGGGGCTGCGGTTCGAGAAGCAGGTCTTCGCCGGGCTGTTCGCGCTCGAGGATCAGAAGGAGGGCATGGCCGCCTTCCGCGCCAAGCGCGCTCCCGAATTCCGTCACCGCTGATCCGGGGCGGATGACGCACGGTGAGTGACGAGAAGGAAGACGCGCGCGCCCCGCTGCCGTTCCGGCCGACCGTCTTTCCCGGGGCGGCCGCATCCGTCCGCCCGGCGCCGCGGCCCGAGCCCCGACGGTACGGTCCGTTCACGCGGTGGCAGTGGGCGGGGGCGGTGATCGTCGTCGGCGGAGGGCTGCTGTTCGCGGCGGCCATGACCGTTCTCGCGGCGCGCTGGCTGCTCTCCCTCGACGCGTTGCGCGACTTCACAGCCGACTACCCGGGCGCCTACGCGCTGCCGGCGTCGGCGCCCGTCGGCATCCCCGCCTGGCTCGGCTGGCAGCACTTCTTCAACGCGTTCCTGCTCGTGCTCATCATCCGCTCCGGCATGCAGGTGCGCCGTGAGAAGCGGCCGCGCGCGTTCTGGCATCCGCGCCGCGACCGCAAGGTCCGCATCACCCTCACGCTCTGGGGGCACCTCGCGGTCGACCTGCTCTGGCTTGTGAACGGGGCCGTGTACGTCGTGCTGCTGTTCAGCACGGGACAGTGGATGCGGATCGTGCCGACGAGCCTCGACGTCTTCCCGAATGCGCTGTCGGCCGTGCTGCAGTACGCGTCGCTCGACTGGCCGACCGAGAACGGCTGGGTGAACTACAACAGCGTTCAGCAACTGTCGTATTTCGCGGTCGTCTTCCTCGCCGCGCCGCTCGCGACGCTGACGGGGGTGCGTCTGTCGAAGCTGTGGCCGAAGAACACGCCCCGCCTCGACCGGGTGATCACGTTCGAGGCGGCCCGCCGCATCCATTTCCCGGTGATGCTCTTCTTCGTGATGTTCATCGTCGTGCACGTCACGCTCGTGCTGGCCACCGGTGCGCTGCGAAACCTCAACCACATGTATGCGGCGCAGGGGTCGGTCGATCCGAACGCCTACGCCGACAACTGGCTCGGGTTCGGGATCTTCGTCGCGTCGATCGCCGTGATTCTCGCGGGGTGGATCGCCTACCGCCCGCGCGTCCTCATCCCGATCGCCCGCCTGTTCGGCACCGTCACCGAGCGCTGATCCGGCCCGGGCCGCCGCGACCCGACAACCCGCAGATTTCCGCGAGACGGGATTTTGGCGCCGAGACAGCGGGGTAACCCCTCCGTCTCGGCGCGAAGAACCCGTCTCGCGGGAACGAAGGGGGCCGGGAGGCGCGGCTGGCCGGCCGGCCGCGGATGCGGCAGCGGGTCAGCGGACGAAGCGGGCTTCGGTCAGGGTTTCGCCGAGGAACGGCTCGGTGTGCGTCTCGCCGTCGAGCGTGAAACCGTTGCGCTGGTAGAAGCGGTGAGCGCGCGGGTTGTCTTCGGCGACCCACAGGTACGCGGGCTCGCCGGCGTCGATCGCGGCGTCGAACAGCTCCTGGCCGATGCCCGTGCCGTGCCAGGCGTCGAGCAGGTAGATGAAGTACAACTCGCGGCCGCGCGGCGCATCGCGGTCGCGCGCGGGGCCGGACCCCGCGAACCCGACGATGTCGCCGTCGACGAGCGCGGCGCTCATCCGGAAGTCGGGTCCTTGCGACGCCCAGTGCGTCCAGAGCTCGGCGAGTCTCTTCGCTGAGACGCGCTCCAGTGCGGCCTTGCTGATGAGGTGGTCGTAGGTCTCGTGCCAGCACGTCGCGTGCACCCGGCCGAGGGCTTCGGCGTCGACGTCGCGAACGGGTCGGACGGTGACGCGGGCGGAGGTTTCGGCATCCATGGCCAGACTCTACGCGCGGCCCCACGGCACCGGAAATCGTGCGGCGTCGACGTGCGCAGGCGACGGATGCGGCCCGCCCCGCTGTGGGATTCGCACAAGGAACTGCGGTGCCCACGGGTGGATCGCTACGATCCGGGACGTGAATGTGATCTGGCGAACCCTGCTCCTTCTGTGCCGTTCCCGCCGCCGATACCGTCGCGAAGGCGCGATGGAACCCCTCGATGTCGGCGTCGTGCGGCTCACGACCCTGCCCACCGACCTCGACCTCGTCGGGCACATGAACAACGGGCGCTATCTGTCGCTGTTCGACCTCGGACGATTCGATCTGCTGATGCGCACGGGGCTCTGGGATCTCGGGCGCGAGCGCGGCTGGTATCCGGTCGTGGCCAACGCGACGATCAGCTACCGGAAGTCGCTGCACCTCTGGCAGCGCTTCGACATCGAGTCCCGGCTCGTCGCGGCGGACGACCGGGCCATGTACCTCGAGCATCGCGTGGTCGTGCGCGGCGAGATCTACGCGCGGCTGCTCGTGCGCGGGCGGTTCGTGAAGCGCTCCGGCGGCGTGCTGCCCATCGGGGAACTGTTCGAGGCGATCGGTCTGGATCCCGCCGCGGTGCCGGCTCCGGACGAGTGGATGACCCGGTGGGCGGATGATGTCGCCCTGCCGCCGACGAAGGCCCCCGCCCCGAGCACCTGGGCCTGAGCGGGGGAGCGGGCGAGGCGCGACGGAGTGCGCGTCGTCACGGGGCGCGGCGGCGGGCCAGACATAGGCTGAGCGCATGTCCCAGAGCTTCGAAGACGGCTCGGTCGCGCCACAAGCAGCGGCCACCGCATCCCTCGCCGACACCGCTGTCGCGCTCGCCCGCAGCTGGGTCTCGGAAGCAGCGTCCGCCGACGTCGATCCGTCGGCCGAGCGCCTCGCCGGCGTGCTCCGCGACCCGAAGGGCCTTCCCTTCACGATCGGTTTCGTCGACGGTGTCATGCGGCCCGAGAGTCTCTCCGCCGCGGCCGCGAATCTCAGCCGTGTCGCCCCGCTCGTGCCGCACTTCCTGCCCTGGTACCTCCGGTCCGCCGTGCGGCTCGGAGGTGCGGTCGCGTCCGCCGCGCCGACCCCCGTCGTGCCGATCGCTCGTCGCGTGCTGCGCGAGATGGTCGGCCACCTGATCGTCGACGCCCGGCCCGCGAAGCTCGGCCCGGCGATCGCGAAGCTCCGCGAGTCCGGTGCGCGTCTGAACCTGAACCTCCTCGGCGAGGCCGTGCTGGGCGAGGACGAGGCCGCCCGTCGCCTCGCGGGCATCCACGACCTCATCCGTCGCCCCGATGTCGACTACGTCTCGGTGAAGGTGTCGGCCATCGCGAGCCACATCTCGATGTGGGCGTTCGACGAGGTCGTCGATCGCGTCGTCGAGCGGCTCCTGCCGCTGTACCTCTCGGCCCGGCAGGACGGCACGTTCATCAACCTCGACATGGAGGAGTACCGCGATCTCGACCTGACGATCGCGGTGTTCACCCGCATCCTCGAAGACGAGCGGCTCGTCGGACTCCAGGCGGGAATCGTGCTGCAGGCGTACCTGCCCGACGCCCTGCCGGCCCTGCAGCAGCTCACGGCGTGGGCCCGTCAGCGCGTGGCCGGCGGGGGCGCCGCCATCAAGGTGCGCCTCGTCAAGGGCGCCAACCTCGCCATGGAGCACGTCGACGCCGTCATGCACGGCTGGCCGCAGGCCCCCTTCGACACCAAGCTCGACACCGACGCGAACTACCTGCGCTGCCTCGACTGGGCCTTCCAGAGCGAGCGGACGGATGCGGTGCGCATCGGCGTCGCGGGCCACAACCTGTTCGACATCGCGTACGCCTGGCTGCTCGCGGGCGAGCGCGGCGTGCGGGGCCGCGTGGAGTTCGAGATGCTGCTCGGCATGGCGCAGGGGCAGGTGCAGGCGGTGACCCGCACCGTCGGCCACGTGCTGCTCTACGTTCCGGTCGTGCGCCCCGACGAGTTCGACGTCGCGATCAGCTACCTCGTGCGGCGCCTCGAGGAGAACGCGTCGGAGGAGAACTTCCTCTCGGCCGCGTTCGAGCTGGAGGACGAGCCGGAGCTGTGGGCGCGCGAGCGGGATCGTTTCCTCGCCTCCCTCGACCGGATGACGGAGCCGGGCCTGCGCGTCGGGCCGCGCCGTGGCCAGGACCGCGGCCGTCTTCCCGCCGACCCGGCCGACCCCGCGATCCTCCGCGACCCGGCGCCGACCCAGGAGATCCAGACGGGCCTCACGCAGGCCGTCATGGGGATCGCGTCCGATCACGCCGAGGCCGACGCCCGATCCGTGCTGTTCGGCGGTGCCGAGTTCGTCGAGACCGCCGTGTTCGAAGACCGTGAGTCCGAGGGGCGTGCGCTCGGCGCATCCGGCTTCCGGAACGCGGCGGATTCCGACCCGGCGCTTCCGGCCGGGCGCGAGTGGGCGCGCGACATCCTGGCCCGCATCGACGGCTCGACCGCCGGCGACGCCGTCATCGATGCGGCGCGGGTCGATGACGCCGCCGCGCTGGAGAAGATCGTTGCCCGCGTGCGGACGGCCGCCGGCACGTGGGGCGCCCTGCCCGCCGCCGATCGCGCGGTCGTGCTGCGGTCAGCGGGGCGGATGCTGGAAGCCCGACGCGCGCGACTGATCGAGGTCGCCGCATCCGAGACCGGCAAGGTGCTCGCGGAGGCCGACGTCGAGGTGAGCGAAGCGGTTGACTTCGCGAACTACTACGCCGCCACCGCGCGCGAGCTCGACCGGGTGACGGGGGCAGTCTTCGAGCCGTCGCGGGTCACGGTCGTCGCACCGCCCTGGAACTTCCCGCTCGCGATCCCCGCCGGCGGAGTGCTCGCCGCGCTCGCCGCCGGCTCCGGGGTCGTCTTCAAGCCGGCTCCGCAGGCGCGTCGCTGCGCGGCCGTCGTCGCGGAGGCGCTGTGGGATGCGGGCGTTCCGCGCGATGCGCTCGCGCTCGTCGACATCGACGAAGGCGAGCTCGGACAGCGACTGATCGCCCACCCCGATGTCGACCGCGTGATCCTGACCGGATCGTGGGAGACCGCGCAGCTGTTCCGCTCGTGGCGCGCCGACCTGCCGATCCTCGCGGAGACGAGCGGCAAGAACGCGATGATCGTGATGCCGTCGGCCGACCTCGATCTCGCCGCATCCGATCTCGTGAAGAGCGCCTTCGGTCACGCGGGGCAGAAGTGCTCGGCCGCGTCGCTCGCGATTCTCGTGGGCCCGGTCGGGCGCTCGTCGCGCTTCGCCCGCCAGCTCATCGATGCGACCCGTTCGCTGCGGGTCGGGCCGCCGTCCGACGCGCTCGCCGAGGTGGGGCCGGTCATCGAGCCGCCGCACGGGAAGCTCGCCTGGGCGCTCGACGAGCTGGACGACGGTGAGAAGTGGCTCGTCCGTCCGGAGCAGGTCGACGGTCCGCCGGAACTCGCGGGACGGCTGTGGCGTCCCGGCATCCGCGTCGGCGTGCAGCCCCGTTCGCGCTTCCACCTCGAGGAGTTCTTCGGGCCGGTGCTCGGCGTCATGCACGCGTCGTCGCTCGCGGAAGCGATCGAGCTGCAGAACGCGGTCGCTTACGGGCTGACCGCGGGTCTGTACACGCAGAACCCGGATGACCTCTCGACGTGGCTCGACGGGGTCGAGGCCGGAAATCTGTACGTGAACCGCGGCATCACCGGCGCGATCGTGCAGCGTCAGCCGTTCGGCGGATGGAAGCGTTCCTCGGTCGGGGCGGGTACGAAAGCGGGTGGCCCGAACTACCTCATCGGACTCGGTTCGTGGCGGCCGACCGCATCCGGGGCCGCATCGAGCACCCTGCACCTGCGCGGGCTCGACTCGCGCATCACGACGATCATCGAGGCCGCACAGCCGTCGCTCGACTACGACCGCTTCGAGTGGCTGCGTCGTGCGGCGCTGTCGGATGCGGTCGAGTGGGACCGCGAATTCGGTCGCATCAAGGACGTCTCGAAGCTCGGTGTGGAGCGGAACCTGTTCCGCTACCGGCCGGTCGAGGTCGCCGTGCGCGCGACCGCCGGTGCCGAGGTGCAGGAGGTGCTGCGGGTGGCGCTGGCCGGCATCCGCGCGGCGTCCGCCTTCACGCTGAGCGTCGCGGCCGGGTTGCCCGGCGGCATCCGCCGCGCCCTGTCGGATGCGGGCGTCACCGTGCACGTCGACACGGATGCGGAGTGGATCGAACGCGCGACCCGCGCGAGTGTCGACGCCGCGGTGACGCTGATGAGTACCGGGACGGATGCGCCGCCCGCGCGCGCTCCGCGCGTTCGCCTGATCGGCCCGGCGGTGGAAACGGAGGCGCTGCACCGCGTGCTCGCGGAGGCCGTCGCCGGCGACCCCGACCTCGCGGTGTACCCGAACCCGGTCACGACCGCCGGGCGGCTCGAGCTGCTGCCGTTCCTGCACGAGCAGGCGATCTCGATCACGGCGCACCGTTTCGGCAACCCCGACCCGTGGAGCGAGTCCGTCATCTGACGCCCCCGAACCCGGTTCACTTGCCTCATATTCACGCTTTTCGGGGCGTTTCGCGTGTATGTGAGGCAAGCGAACCGGGGCGAGACCCCGCGCGATCGGCGCGGCGGCGGCCGTCAGCCGCGCTCGCGCAGCTCGCGGCGAGTGAGCGGCGCGGCGGAGGCGGGCTCGCGCTCCTCGGAGGCCGGCTCGCGTCCCGCTGAGGCGGGTTCGCGCTCCTCCTCGTCGGCCATCGGAGCGGCCAGCGCGCCGGACTCGGCCGCGGCCTGCTCGGCGAGCACGGCCGCGTCATCCGCCGCCTCCTGCAGCGCCGACTTCGCGCGGAGCGGGGGCGTGCGGAAGAAGAGCGCCAGCAGGAACGCGAGCAGCACGACCCCGAGCGCGACCCGGTACACCGAGACCGCCGAGTCATTGAAGCCGATCAGGATGGGGGCGGTGAGGCGCGGGTCGGCGCCGTTGAGGAACGACGTGTCGTCCATCACGGTGCTGTCGAACGAGCCGCCGTCCGATCCGCCGCCGGTGAGACCCTCCTGCAGCTGCGGCAGCGCGCTCGCGACGAAGGCGCTCCGCTGCGTGTCGTCGGAGAGGTCGACGGATGCGGCGGCTGCCGCATCCTGCAGCCCCGACACGATCGGGGTGTAGATGCTCTGCATGATGGCCGCGTTCTGCGGCGCATCCGCGACGGACGGGTCGAGCGCCGCGTCGATCGCTTCGGTCAGCGTCTCGTCATCGGAGAACGATGCCTGGATGTTGGTGGGCACGAGCGTGAACAGCAGCGAGAGCAGGATGGCGGTGCCGAGCGTGCCACCGATCTGGCGGAAGAACGTCGAGGCGCTCGTGGCGACGCCCATGTCGCGGAGGCCCACGGCGTTCTGGCTCGCGATCGTGAGGGTCTGCATGAGCTGGCCGAGTCCGAGGCCCAGCAGCAGCATGGCGCCGGCGAGGTACCAGTACGAGTTGTCGGCGTGCAGGAACGTGAGGGCGAGATAGCCGGCGGAGAGGAACAGGGTGCCGAGGATCGGGAAGATCCGGTAGCGGCCCGTGCGCGCGATGATCTGACCGCTCGCGATCGAGGCGATCATGAGGCCGAGGATCATCGGCAGCATCTGGAAGCCGCTCTCGGTCGGCGTCGCGCCGAGCACGAGCTGCAGGTAGAGCGGCAGCGTCAGCATCGCCCCGAACATTCCGAAGCCGACCAGCACGCCGATGACGGTCGCCATCGAGAACGTCGGCGAGCGGAAGAGCGCGAGGGGGATGAGCGCGTCGGTCTTCATCGCGCGTTCGACGAGGATGAACGCCAGCACGCCGCCCGCACCCACGACGTAGCAGGCGATCGCGATCGGCGAGGTCCAGCCCCATTCGCGGCCCTGTTCGGCGATCAGCAGAAGAGGCACGAGGGCGACGACGACGAAGGTCGCGCCCCACCAGTCGATGCGCACCGAGTCCCGCGGGTGGTGCGGGATGTGCAGGAACCGCAGCACGATGAACAGCGCGATGATGCCGATCGGCACGTTGATCAGGAAGACCCAGCGCCATCCGGTGATGAAGAGGATCTGGTCGGTGCCCGCGAACACGCCGCCGACGAGCGGGCCGATCACGCTGGAGATGCCGAAAACCGCGAGGAAGTAGCCCTGGTACTTCGCCCGCTCGCGCGGCGCGAGGATGTCGCCCATGATCGCGAGGGGCATCGACATGAGCCCGCCCGCGCCGAGTCCCTGCACGGCGCGGAACGCCGCGAGCTGCACCATGTCGGTCGAGAAGCTCGCCAGCACCGAGCCGACGATGAACACGATGATCGCGAACAGGAACAGCGGACGCCGACCGAAGATGTCGGAGAGCTTGCCGTAGATCGGGGTCGAGATCGTCGACACGATCAAATACGCCGTGGTCACCCAGGCCTGCAGGCTGAGCCCGTCGAGGTCGTCGCCGATCGTGCGGATCGAGGTGCCGACGATCGTCTGGTCGAGCGCGGAGAGGAACATGCCCGCCATGAGACCGAAGATCACCAGCAGGATCGCACGGTGCGTCATCACCGGCTGAGCGGACGCGGGGGGACGAACGGTCTCGGACATGCGACCTCCGGGGAAGGAGAGGGCCCGAGGGGAATCCTCGGAGCGATGCCCCGCGCGAGCGGAACGACTTATCGTAGTGCGCTCGCGCGGCGGCGTCCGCATCCGCGGCGCTACAACGTTGTACAGTGACGGCATGGGGCGGGCATGACACCGACGTTGCACGACGTCGCACGGCTGGCCGGCGTGTCCATCAAGACCGTCTCCAACGTCATCAACGACTACCCGCACATCCGTCCCGCCACCCGCGAGAAGGTGCAATTGGCGATCGCAGAGCTCGGCTACACGCCGAACCTCACGGCTCGGAACCTGCGGAGCGGTCGCACCGGAGCGATCGCTCTCGCCGTTCCCGATCTCGGCCTCAGCTACTTCGCCGAACTCGCCGCCACCGTCATCGCCGAAGCGGAGCGGCTCGGCGTCGTCGTGCTCGTGGAGCAGACCGGCGGCGACCGCGGCCGAGAACTCGATCTGCTGCGGAGCCCGCGACTGAAGCTCACCGACGGGCTCATCTTCAGTCCGCTCGGCATGGGCCAGGACGACGCCGAGCGGCTGAGCGTGCCGTACCCGATGGTGCTGCTCGGTGAGCGGATCTTCGACGGACCCGTGGATCACGTGACGATGCGGAACGTGGATGCGGCGCGCGCGGCGACGGAGTATCTGATCGCCGCCGGGCGGCGTCGGATCGCGGTGGTCGGTGCGCACGACGGCGAGGTGATCGGTTCGGCGGGGCTGCGCCTGCGCGGATACCGCGAGGCGCTCGCTGTGGCGGGAATCGCCTACGACGACGCGCTCATCGGATACACGACGATGTGGCACCGCTCCAACGGTGCCCGAACGATGCGTGATCTCCTTGCTCGCGGCGCGGAGTTCGACGCCGTTTTCGGACTGAACGACACGCTCGCGCTCGGGGCGATGCGCGCCCTCCAGGAGAGCGGCCGACGTGTGCCCGACGATGTCGCGGTGATGGGTTTCGACGACCTCGACGAGGCGCAGTACTCCATCCCCTCGTTGACGACGGTCGACCCGGGGCAGGCCTGGATCGCGCGGACGGCGGTGCAGACACTGCTGGCTCGCATCGCCGGCCCGGCCGCAGGCAATGCTCCGGGGCTTCTGCTCGCGGACTTCCGCATCGCGACGCGGGAGTCCGCACCGGCCGTGTGACGACTTCTTGACAGAAGTCCCGACGCGCGTCATCATCGCTTTACAACGTTTACTTTCCAACGTTGTAAAGCGAGTGCAGCGCAGCACCAGTCGGTGCTCGGGCGCACCGCATCCATCTCCGTAAGACACCGGTGTCCACACCGCGAGAGGAAGCACACAGCCCATGAGATCCAAGGTCATCGCAGGCTTCGGCGTCGTTGCCGTTGCAGCTGCTGCCCTCACCGGATGCGCCGGTTCCGGCGCTGCCGAGAGCTCGTGCACGAACAAGATCGTCAACCCCGACGCGACGCAGGTGTCGGTCTGGGCCTGGTACCCGTCCTTCGAGGAGGTCGTCGATCTCTTCAATGAGAGCCACGACGACGTCCAGATCTGCTGGACCAACGCCGGCCAGGGCAACGACGAGTACACGAAGTTCTCCACCTCGATCGAATCGGGCAGCGGCGCTCCCGACGTGATCATGCTCGAATCCGAAGTGCTCTCGAGCTTCGCCATCCGCAACGCGCTCGTCGACCTGTCGGAGTACGGCGCCGGCGACGTGCAGGCCGATTACACCGAGGGTGCGTGGAAGGACGTCTCCAGTGGAGACGCCGTCTACGCGATCCCGGTCGACGGTGGCCCCATGGGCATGCTGTACCGGCAAGACATCCTCGACCAGTACGGCATCGCTCCGCCCACGACCTGGGCCGAGTTCGCGGATGCTGCGCAGAAGCTGAAGGATGCCGGAGCGCCCGGCGTGCTCGCCAACTTCCCCCCGAACGGCCGCGCATTCACGCAGGCGCTGTTCGCCCAGGCGGGCTCTGTGCCCTTCACCTACGACAGCGCGTCGCCCCAGGAGATCGGCATCGACGTTGCCGATCAAGGTTCGAAGGACGTGCTCGCGTACTGGCAGGACCTGGCCGAGAAGGGTCTCGTCGCGACCGATGAGGCATTCACGGCCGACTACAACACGAAGCTCGTCGACGGCTCGTACGCCATCTACGTCGCTGCGGCCTGGGGCCCCGGCTACCTTCAGGGGCTGGAAGGCACCGACGACACGGCCGAGTGGCGAGCCGCGCCCGTTCCCCAGTGGGATGCAGCGAACCCGGTGCAGATCAACTGGGGTGGATCCACGTTCGCGGTGACCTCCCAGGCGAAGGACAAGGAGGCCGCCGCGACCGTCGCCAAGGAGGTCTTCGGCACCGAAGAGGCGTGGAAGATCGGAATCGAGAAGGCGGCGCTCTTCCCGCTGTGGAAGCCCGTCCTCGAGTCGGACTACTTCCGTGACCTCGAGTACCCGTTCTTCGGAGGCCAGCAGATCAACAAGGACGTATTCCTGCCCGCCGCATCCGGGTACGCCGGATTCACGTTCAGCCCGTTCCAGAACTACGCCTACGACCAGCTCCAGCAGCAGGTCACCGCGGTGGTGGTCGACCAGAACAAGGATGCCTCCGCGGCGCTCGATGACCTGCAGTCCACCCTCGAGACGTACGCGACCGATCAGGGCTTCGAGCTCGCAGGCTGACCCGATGGGGCCGGCCTGCGGGTCGGCCCCATCCTCACGGAAGTGACACCATGACCACTCAGACACTGCAGCGACCCGTCACCCGGCGGCGCAGCGGCATTGAGCGGCGGCAACGGGTCGGTTGGCTGTTCATCACGCCGTTCCTCGTGATCTTCGCCGCGTTCCTCGTCTTCCCTCTCATCTACGCCTTCGGTATGAGCCTGTTCAGCTCGACGCTCGCAACCGGCACGAAGTTCGTCGGCATCGACAACTACGCCAAGGCCTTCACCGATCCGCTGTTCCTCGGCGGCCTCGGCCGGGTGGCCCTGTTCGCGATCATCATGATCCCGGCCCAGCTGATCGTCGCGCTCGTCGCGGCGCTCGTGCTCGACTCGCTCGCCACCTGGCTCTCCAAGCTCTCCCGGTTGCTGATCTTTGCGCCGTATGCGATCCCGGTCGTGATCGGGGCGTTGATGTGGAGCTTCCTCTACAGTCCGCGGTTCGGTCCCGGCGGGACGATCTTCAGTCTGTTCGGACTCGAGGCCCCGAACTTCCTCGCGAGCGACTCGATCTTCTTCAGCCTGGTCAACATCGTCACCTGGCAGTGGGCCGGGTACTACATGATCGTCATCTACGCCGCGCTGCGATCGATCGATCCGGCGATCTACGAAGCGGCCCGCATCGACGGTGCCGGTGGGTGGCAGATCGCGACGCGCATCAAGGTGCCGATGATCTCCTCGTCGATGGTCATGGTCATCACATTCGCCCTGATCGGCACGCTGCAGTTCTTCACGGAGCCGACCGTGCTGCGCTCGATCGCCTCCGGAGCACTCCCGGCCGAATACACGCCGAATATGTACGCGTACGCGCTGGCGTTCAGCTACAGCCAGTTCAACTACGCCGCCACGATCGCGTTCTCGCTCGGGATCCTCGTGTTCATCGGGTCCTTCGGCTTCCTCTTCCTCACGCGCAAGCAGAACGGACTGAAGTGATGTCCGCCCTTCCCTCCTCCACCGCCGCTCTCGACGGGGCGCACACGACGGTCACCGGCATCCCGTCCCGTCGCAATCGCTCGGCCGGACGCCGCGGCGGACAGCGCCGCATCGGCTCCCACGTGCTGCTGATCGTGCTCGCGATCTACTTCATCATCCCGATCTGGTGGCTGTTCGTCTCGGCGACCAAAGACACGGGGAGCCTCTTCTCCAGTCCCGCGTTCTGGTTCGACAATCCCGGCAGCTTCTTTTCGAACATCGCCGGGCTCTTCGAGCACCAGGGTGGGATCTACTGGCGCTGGCTCGGCAACTCCTTCTTCTACGCATTCGTCTCGGGAGTCGGCGCGACGGTCGTGGCGGTCCTCGCGGGCTACGGGTTCGCGAAGTACCGGTTCCGGGGGCGCGGTGTCGTGTTCGGCATGATCCTCGGCTCGGTCATGGTGCCGCTCACGGCGCTCGTCATCCCGACATTCATGCTGCTCAGCCAGTACGGGCTCATCAACACTCCGTGGGCGGTCATCCTGCCCTCGCTCCTGAACCCGTTCGGTGTCTACCTCATGCGGGTCTACACGCAGGATGCGGTGCCCGAAGAGCTGCTGGAGGCCGCGCGCATCGACGGCGCGGGGGAGTGGCGTACGTTCACGACGATCGTCGTGCCGTTGCTCCGCCCCGCCATCGTGACCGTGTTGCTTCTGTCGATCGTCGGCACGTGGAACAACTTCTTCCTGCCGCTGGCGGTGCTGACCGATCCGCAGCTGCTGCCGGTGACGGTGGGACTCAACCGCTGGCTCGCGTTGTCGAACGCCGGCGCCGGCGGCGAGCAGGTGTGGAACCTCATCACCTCGGGGGCGTTCATCTCCGTGCTTCCGCTCCTGTTGTCCTTCCTTCTCCTGCAGCGGTACTGGCAGGGCGGGCTCGCCATCGGCTCGGTCAAGTGACCGGCACCGTGATCGATCCCCATCGATGACGGCTCACGCATCCGCTGATCGTCTTCTCTTCTCTCGACCAGAAAGCACATCCATGCCTGTTGCACGTCTCACCCTCGACCCGGCCTTCGCGATCGGCGCGGTTCGGCGAAAGCTCTTCGGGGGCTTCGTCGAGCACCTCGGGCGGCATGTCTACGACGGAATCTACGAACCGGGTCACCCGACGGCGGATGCGGAGGGCTTCCGTACCGACGTCATCGATCTCGTCAAGGAGCTCGGGGTCGACACCATCCGCTACCCCGGCGGCAACTTCGTGTCGGGGTTCCGGTGGGAGGACTCGGTCGGCCCGGTCTCCGAGCGTCCGCGCCGCCTCGACCTCGCTTGGCACTCGACCGAGACGAACGAGGTGGGTCTGCACGAGTTCTCATCGTGGCTCGAGAAGGTCGGCAGCGACCTCATGATGGCCGTCAACCTCGGCACCCGCGGCACGCTCGAGGCGATCGATCTGCTGGAGTACTCCAACATCCGTTCCGGCACGGCGCTGAGTGATCAGCGCATCGCGAACGGGCGCGCGGAGCCGTTCGATGTGCGGATGTGGTGCCTCGGTAACGAGATGGACGGGCCCTGGCAGCTCGGCCATCGTTCGGCCGACGACTACGGCAAGATCGCGTCGCAGGCCGCGAAGGGACTTCGCCAGCTCGACCCGTCGATCGAACTCGTCGTCTGCGGCTCGTCGAGCGCGCACATGCCGACGTTCGGCGAGTGGGAGCGTGTCGTCCTGACGCACACCTATGACGACGTCGACCTCATCTCGTGCCACGCCTACTACGAGGAGAAGAACGGCGACCTCGGCAGCTTCCTCGCATCTGCGGTCGACATGGACGGGTTCATCGAAACCGTCGTCGCGACGGCCGACCACGTCGGCGCGGTCCGCGGGTCCACGAAGAAGATCGACATCTCGTTCGACGAGTGGAACGTCTGGTACATCGACCGCTTCCACGGGGTCGACAAGATCGAGGGCATCGACAACTGGCCGATCGCCCCGCGCCTGCTCGAAGACATCTACTCCGTGGCGGATGCGGTCGTCTTCGGCAACCTGATGATCTCGTTGCTCAAGCACGCCGATCGGGTGGCGAGCGCGTCGCTCGCGCAGCTCGTGAACGTGATCGCCCCGATCATGACCGAGCCCGGGGGTCCGGCCTGGCGGCAGACGACGTTCTACCCGTTCTCGATCACCTCGCGGCTTGCCCGAGGCACCGCGCTGCGCCTCACCCTCGACGTGCCGACCTACGCGACCGAGGTGTACGGCGAGGTGCCGCTCGTCGACGCCGTCGCCACCCACGATGCCGAATCGGGCCGGAGCGCCGTCTTCCTCGTGAATCGCAGTCAGACCGAGGCCATCGATGTGACGGTCGACGTGACCTCGCTCGGCGGCGTCGCCGTCCTCGAGACGCACACGCTGAGCGACGAGGACGTGAATGCGAAGAACACCCTCGACGACAGGGAGCGCGTCGCGCCCGCGACGAACGACTCCGCATCCGTCGTCGACGGGCAGCTCACGGTCACGCTGCCGCCCGTGTCGTGGAGCGCGATCGCGCTCGGGTGAGGCCCGCTCTGCCTCCGTCGGGGCTTACGGTGTGATCCCGACGGAGGCGGAGCAGCGAGCGATCTCATCGCCCGACAGCCGCAGGTCGGCGGCCTTCGCGGAGTCGACGATCGACTGCGCACGGCGCGCACCCGGGATGGCGATCACGTTCGAGCCGAGGGCCAGCTCCCAGGCGAGCACGACCTGCTGCGGGCTGACGCCGCGGTCACGGCCGATCTCGGTGAACACGCCGAAGCGGTCGCCGACCGAGCGCCCGCCGCCGCCGGTGCCGCCGAGCGGACTCCACGGCAGGAATGCGATCCCGTGGGCGGCGCAGTAGCGCAGCTCGTCGTAGCTACCGGGATGCGCGGGTGAGAACTCGTTCTGCACGCTCACGAGCGCGCCCTCGCCGAGCACCTGGGTCGCCACCTCGATCTCTTCGATGTTCGCGTTCGAGATGCCGATGGAGCGGATCTTGCCCTCGTCCTTCAGGGTCTGGAAGCTCTGCATCACCTCGCCGTAGACGATCCAGCGGTCGGGCCGGTGGTACTGGTACAGGTCGATGACGTCGACCTGCAGGTTCCGAAGCGACTTCTCCACGGCCGAACGCAGGTACGCGAGCGATCCGTCGCGGCCCCAGACCTCGCCCTCGCTCCGCGTGATTCCGCCCTTGGTCGCGACGACGACGGATGCGGTGTCACCGCCCCAACTGCGCAGCGCCTCCCCGATGAGCACCTCGTTGTGCCCCATCTGATCCCAGGCCGGTGCGTAGATGTCGGAGGTGTCGATCAGCGTGACCCCGGCGTCGAGCGCCGCGTGCACGGTGGCGATCGCCGCATCCCGATCGGGCACCTCTTTGTCGTTGTTCATCGACAGCGGCATGGCGCCGAGTCCGATGGCCGACACCGTGAAAGGTCCGAGCTTCCGCTCCTGCATTGCAACTCCTTTGTGGAAATGACCGGCCGTGACAGGCCGGCTCCTCCAGCCTGTCACGGCCGGCAGCTACTGTCTCGAGCCCGGCCCGCGTGCCAGAATGAGTCCCGGCGTGCCCGTGCGTCAGCCTCTTCGCTCAGCCGGGCCTGTAGGACAGCGTCCGCCGCCTTCGCCAAGGAGCCGAATGTCCCTCACCACCCAGACCCCCGTCCGCGTCGCCCAGCACCGCACCTACCTCATGTGCCGGCCGGAGCACTTCGTCGTCAGCTACTCGATCAACCCGTGGATGGAGCCGGCCAAGCCGACGAACACCGGGCGGGCCATCGAGCAGTGGCAGACCCTGTTCGACGCCTACATCGCCCTCGGGCACGAGATCCACCTGATCGACCCCGTGCCGGGGCTTCCCGACATGGTCTACACCGCGAACGGCGGCTTCCTCGTCGACGGCGTCGCCTACGGGCCGAAGTTCCGCTTCGCGGAGCGTTCCGGTGAGGAGAGGCCGTTCATGGACTGGTTCGCCTCTCACGGCTACCGTCTCGCCGAGCCGGTCGAGGTCAACGAGGGCGAGGGCGACTTCCTGCTCGTCGGCGACATCATCCTCGCCGGCACCGGCTTCCGTTCGACCGGAGACAGCCACCGCGAGATCGGCGAGGTCTTCGGCCGCGAGGTCGTGTCGCTCACCCTCACCGACCCCCGGTTCTACCACCTCGACACCGCGCTCACCGTGCTCGACCCCGTGCAGGGCGAGGGCGGCGTCGAGCGGGCCAACGTCGCGTACCTGCCGGGCGCGTTCGACGACGCCAGCCGCGCGACCCTCGAGGAGCGCTTCCCCGACGCCATCCTGGTCTCGGATGCCGACGGCGACGTCTTCGGTCTGAACTCGGCCAGCGACGGACTCAACGTCTTCATCTCCCCCCGGGCGACGGGCTTCGAAGCGCAGCTGCGCGAGCGCGGCTACAACCCGGTGCTGATCGACCTGTCCGAGCTGCTGCTCGGCGGCGGCGGGATCAAGTGCTGCACGCTGGAGCTGCGCGCGGCGAACCAGGAGAACGCATGACGAACCTCATCCCCGATTCCGCGACGAACGATGTGATCACCGCGGAAGAGCAGCACCTCGCCCACAACTACCACCCGCTGCCCGTGGTCATCTCGCGCGGCGAGGGATCGTGGGTGACGGATGTGGACGGCAAGCGTTACCTCGACCTGCTGTCGGCCTACTCCGCCCTGAACTTCGGGCATCTGCATCCGGCGATCGTCGCGGTCGCCCAGGAGCAGCTCGGACGCCTCACCCTGACCAGTCGGGCCTACCACAACGACCAGCTCGGGTCGTTCGCGGCGGCGCTCGCCGCGCTCTGCGGCAAGGACCTCGTGCTGCCGATGAACACGGGTGCCGAGGCGGTTGAGACGGCCATCAAGGTCGCTCGCGCGTGGGCGTACCGGGTCAAGGGCGTGGCCGCCGATCAGGCGTCGATCATCGTCGCGGACGGCAACTTCCACGGCCGCACGACCACGATCGTCGGCTTCAGCGACGACCCGAGCGCGCGCGACGGGTTCGGGCCGTTCGCGCCCGGGTTCGCGCACGTTCCGTTCGGGGACGCAGCCGCGATCGAGGCCGCGATCGACGACAACACCGCCGCCGTGCTGATCGAACCGGTGCAGGGCGAGGCGGGCGTCGTGATTCCGCCCGAGGGATACCTGGCGGCGGTACGCGAGATCTGCACCCGGCGCGGAGTGCTCTTCATCGCAGACGAGATCCAGTCGGGGCTCGGCCGGGTCGGGCACACCTTCGCGTGCGACCGCGAGGGCGTCGTTCCGGACGTGTACGTGCTCGGCAAAGCGCTCGGTGGCGGCATCCTGCCCCTGTCGGCCGTGGTCGCCGATCGCGAGATCCTCGGTGTCATCCGCCCCGGCGAGCACGGATCGACGTTCGGCGGCAACCCGCTCGCGGCCGCGGTCGGGCTCCGCGTGGTCGAGATGCTGGAGACGGGCGAGTTCCAGAAGCGCGCGCTCGCGCTCGGCGAGCACCTCGAGGCGAAGCTCGCCGACCTCGTCGGTCACGGGGTGACGACCGTGCGGGTCGCCGGGCTCTGGGCCGGCGTCGACATCGATCCCGCGGTCGGCACGGGGCGCGAGGTGGCCGAACGCCTGCTCGCGCGCGGCGTGCTCGTGAAAGACACGCACGGCCAGACCATCCGCATCGCGCCGCCGCTCGTGGTGCGAGCGACCGAGCTGGACTGGGCCGTCGAGCAGCTGCGCGTGGTGCTCGCCGCCTGACCCGCGCGCGCTCGCTCGCGATGGTGGCGGGTTGCGCGGTGGGGGCTTGCGATCTGGGCTGGTGTCTCGCGGCCCGCGCCGTGTATGCCGGCACTGCGACGCGCCATGTTTCTGCTCCCGCGCCAGAAATCTGTGGCGCGGGAGCAGAAATGTGGCGCGCTCGCGGCACCAGCCCGCGCGATCGGCGGAGACGGATGCCGTGAGTCGGGGGCGCTGTCCACCCCCTGGCCGCGAAACATCACGGCAACATCGGCCGGTCTAGGGTGGTGCCATGGGCGACCTCTTCGACGGCTACGGCTCCACTCTCGCGCCGCGGAGGAACTCGCAGGGCTTGCCCGCGTTCGACGAGATGTTCGGCCACCCCGACACCCCCGGTGCGCTCGCCGAGTCGCGCATCGCCTACCGCGAGCTCTACCAGGCGCTGGCCCGCATGACGCAGGAAGAGCTGCGCGGGCGCACCGACTCGCTGGCGAGCTCCTACCTTGCGCAGGGCGTCACCTTCGACTTCGCGGGCGAGGAACGACCGTTCCCGCTCGACGCCGTGCCCCGCATCATCGACTACGCCGAGTGGTCGGAGGTCGAAGCCGGCATCAAGCAGCGGGTGCGTGCGCTGGAGGCCTTCCTCGACGACGCGTACGGCCGGCAGAACTGCGTGCGCGACGGGGTCATTCCGGCGAAACTGATCGCCTCGAGCCAGTACTACTACCGCCAGGCGTACGGCATCCGCTCCGCCAACGGTGTGCGCATCCAGGTGTCGGGCATCGACCTCATCCGCGACGAGCACGGCAAGATGCGCGTCCTCGAAGACAACGTGCGGGTGCCGTCGGGCGTCAGCTACGTGATCTCGAACCGTCGGGTGATGGCGCAGACCCTCCCCGAGCTGTTCGTGTCGATGCGGGTACGCCCCGTCGGCGACTACCCGAACAAACTCCTCGCGGCGCTCCGCGCATCGGCCCCGCCCGGGATCGAAGACCCGAATGTCGTCGTGCTGACCCCCGGCGTCTACAACTCCGCCTACTTCGAGCACACGCTCCTCGCGCGCCTGATGGGCGTCGAACTCGTCGAAGGCCGCGACCTGCTCTGCATGGGTGGCCGCGTGTTCATGCGCACCACGCGCGGACCGCGCCGGGTCGACGTCATCTACCGCCGGGTCGACGACGAGTTCCTCGACCCGCTGCAGTTCCGCGCCGACTCGATGCTGGGTTCGCCCGGGGTCATGCTCGCGGCGCGCATGGGTAACGTCACGATCGCGAACGCGGTCGGCAACGGCGTCGCCGACGACAAGCTGCTCTACACCTACACGCCCGACCTCATCCGGTACTACCTGTCGGAGGAGCCGATCCTGCCGATCGTCGACACCTGGCGGCTGGAAGACCCGGCGGCGCTCGAGGAGGTGCTCGACCGGCTCGACGAGCTCGTCGTGAAGCCTGTCGACGGTTCCGGCGGCAAGGGGCTCGTCGTGGGTCCGGATGCCTCGCGCTCCGAGCTCGAGACGCTGCGTAAAACCCTGCTCGCCGATCCGCGCGGCTGGATCGCGCAGCCGGTGATGATGCTGTCCACCATCCCGACGCTGGTCGAAGACGGCATGCGCCCGCGGCACGCCGACCTCCGGCCCTTCGCCGTGAACGACGGCGACGACATCTGGGTGCTCCCCGGCGGCCTCACGCGCGTCGCTCTTCCCGAGGGCGAGCTGGTCGTGAACTCGTCGCAGGGCGGGGGCTCGAAGGACACCTGGATCGTCGGCGGCGCCGCTCCGGGCAAGGTCGAGTACGGGCAGGGGCACGGTCTCGCTGGACTCGTCGCCGATCAGGCGTCGACCGTGACGCAGGCCATCCCGATCATCACGGATGCATCCGCCGCCGCGCCCGCCACCAACGTCGAGGTCTCGCACTCCCCGCACGATCGCCCGCGCTCGCGCGTCGATCAGCAGGAACAGCAGCAGCAGGCCGAGTCGGCCGAGGGGAGCGCGCCATGCTGCTGAGCCGCATCGCCGAAAGCCTCTTCTGGATCGGTCGCTACGTCGAGCGCAGCGACGGCACCGCCCGCATCCTGGACGTGCACCTGCAACTGCTCCTCGAGGACCCCTGGATCGACGAGGACACCGCGTGCCGGTCGCTGCTGTCGGTCATGGGATCGTCGCCGCCGGAAGGCGTCGAAGACGTCACCCGCGAGCACGTGCTCGCCCGGCTCGCCGTCGACCGGATGAACCCCTCCAGCATCCAGTACTCGCTCACCGCGGCGCGCGAGAACGCGCGGCGGGCGCGCGAGATCGTCTCCACCGAGCTCTGGGAGTGCCTCAACACCACCAATTCCCGGATGCCGCGACGGCTGCAGACCGAGAAGGTGCACGAGTTCTTCCAGTGGGTGCGGGAGCGGTCGGCGCTCGCCGTCGGCATCGTCGACTCGTCGACGAGCCGCGACGAAGCCTGGCAGTTCTTCACGCTCGGACGCTCCATCGAACGCGCCGACATGTCGGCACGCCTGCTGGCGACGCGGTCGCTGACCGAAGCATCCGGACCGTCGTGGACGACGATCCTGCGCTCCTGCGGCGCGTACGAGGCCTACCTCCGCACCTACCGCGGAATGCCCAGCGCCCGAAACGCCGCCGAGTTCCTGCTGCTCGACCGCCTCTTCCCGCGCTCGATCATCTACTCGATCTCACGCGCCGAAGAGTGCATCAGCGCGATCGACCCGCGCGAAGACCGCGTCGGCCACTCCAATCACGTCTTGCGCGCGCTCGGCCGCATCCGGAACGATCTCGAATACCAGCCCATCGGCGAGATCCTCGAGGAACTCCCCGACCACATGCTGCGCGTGCAGACCGTGACGCGCGAAGCATCCGACGCGATCCGGCAGCGGTTCTTCCCGACGCAGGCCGAACCCAGCTGGATCGGAGAGACCTCATGAAGCGCCTGCGCATCGAGCACGAAACGGGCTTCAGCTACGGCGGAGACGTGTCGGCCTCGTACAACGAAGCCCGGATGCTGCCGGGCACGACCGACAGTCAGTTCGTGCTGAGCTCGTCGCTCGACATCGAGCCGTCGACCTCGGTCAACAGCTACGTCGACTACTTCGGCACGCGGGTGAGTTCGTTCGATGTGCTCTCGCCCCACCGGGCGTTGCGCATTACGGCGCGTTCGCTCGTCGAGGTGCGTCCGCGCCCGATCGAGCACAGCGGCATCAGCTGGGACCGACTGCGCGTCGAGGCCGAGCGCAGCATCGACACCATCGAGCAGCTGGAACAGACGCACCGGACGCGTCCGCATCCGGAGGTCGCCGAGATCGCCCGCTCGATCGCCGGACGGCACGACGATCCCGGCCGGGCCGCGCACGACATCTGCGTCGCGATCGGTGACGCCGTGGAGTACATGCACGGCGTGACCGGGGTGCACTCCACCGCCGTCGAGGCATGGGAAGCGCGAAAGGGCGTGTGTCAGGACATGGCGCACATCGCGCTCGGCGCACTGCGATCGGTCGGCATTCCGGCGCGCTACGTGTCGGGGTATCTGCATCCGAAGCCGCAGGCCGAGATCGGCACGCCCGTCACGGGAGAGTCGCACGCCTGGGTGGAATGGTTCGCCGGCGACTGGACCGGCTTCGACCCGACCAACAACATCGAGATCGGCGACCGGCACGTGCTGGTCGGGCGGGCGCGGGACTACAACGACGTGCCGCCGCTGCGCGGTGTGTACGCAGGTCCCTTCAAGAGCAACCTGCACGTCAAGGTCACGATCACCCGCGAGGCCTGACTTCGGCCCGACGGTGGGGCCCCTGTGCCGGGGCGGTCTGTGGGCGGTTTCGGGACGCCGGGGTGGTCGACGGGGGTCCTGCGCGGGAGCGCCCTGTGGGCGGTCGACCTGATGTCCTGCGTCGGGGTGGTCGACGGCCGATGGCCCGTGCCGGGGGGCCTGTTCCGGCTTCGCGGCTCCGCAGTCGTCGGACCGGTGGGGCTGGTGGTGACGGATGGGGCGTGTGAGGCGGCTCGGGGGCGTCGGACCCGACGACTCGGAGCCATACGGGGCCTACGCAAGGGTGGAGAGCCCCGACCGGTCAGTGCCGACCTTGACCCTGTGTTCCCGGCATCCGCGGGTTCGGGGCGCAATTCTTCGTTTGGGGCGTGAATATCGTGCCCCGAACGCAATTTTGTGCCCCAAACATCGGAACGCGACGCCTGAGCTGCGACCCGGCGCTCGGGAGTGCGGCCCGCTAGCGGCGGCGCTCGGGGAGCGGGATCGGGGTCGTGCTCGCGACCGCGTCGCTGAACTCCTCGGGCGCGACGACGGGGATCGGCCGCGTCTCGTCGATCGTGACGCGGAAGCGGTGCGCCGAATCGCGGTGCATGCGACCCGAGAGTGCGAGCCATGTCACCCCGACGAGGCAGGCGGCAAGCCCTGCCACCGCGCCGACGACGATCGCCGCGCGCGGGCCGAACGTGTCGGCGACCCATCCGGCGATGGGCGCGCCGATCGGCGTCGCGCCCATGATCACGGCCATGTACAGCGCGAGCACGCGGCCGCGGAGGGCCGGATCGGTCGTCGTCTGCACGTAGCCGTTCGCGGTCGTCAGCACCGTGACCGTCGCGAATCCGACGAACACGAGCGACGCGGCGTACAGGCCGTAGGTCGGCATCGCCGCGGAGATGAGCGAGAACACCCCGAACCCGCCCGCGGCGACCATGATGACCCGCATCCGCGCGCGATCGCGCCGGGCGGCGAGCAGAGCGCCCGCGAGCGAACCGATCGCGAGGATCGAACTCAGGATGCCGTATCCGTCGGCCTGCTGGCCGAACTCCAGCGCCATCGTCGAGGCGAAGATGGGGAAGTTCATCCCGAAGGCGCCGATCAGGAACACCATGACGAAGGTCACGACGAGGTCCGGTCGTCCGGCGACGTAGCGGAATCCGTCGGCCAGGCGCGCCCCGCCGGCCGTGCGGGCGCGCGGCACGAGCTCCGATCGACGGATGAGCGTCAGCGCCACGAGCATGGCGAGGAACGTCGCGGCGTTCAGGATGAAGACCCACCCCGTGCCGACGAGCACGATCAGGAAGCCCGCGACCGCCGGGCCGATCATCCGGGCCGCGTTGAACGATGCCGAGTTCAGTGCCACGGCGTTCGCCGCGTTCTCGCGGGCCACGACGTCGGTCACGAACGCCTGACGTGCGGGCGCGTCGAACGCGTTCACCAGGCCGAACGCGAAGGCGAAGCAGAACATCAGCGGCAGCGTCATCACGCCGGTCATCAGCAGGATGCCGACGATCACCGCGAGAGCCATCAGCGCGGACTGCGTCACGAGCAGCAGTCGTCGCCGATCGAACCGGTCGGCAACCCACCCGGTCGCTCCGACGAACAACAGCGGCGGGCCGAACTGCAAGGCCATCGTCACGCCCATCGCGGCCGCGTCGTTGTCGGTCAGTTGCGTGAGCACGACCCAGTCCTGGGCGGTGGACTGCATCCATCCGCCGATGTTCGACACGAGCGCGCCGATGAACCAGACGCGGTAGTTGAAGAGTCCGAGGGAGCGGAACATCGCGCTCATCGTTCGGCGACTCCCCGCATGATCTGCGCCGCCTGCCCGAGAATGTCGCGCTCGGCCGCGGTGAGGTGTCCGAGGGCCTCTTCGAGCCAGGCGTCGCGGCGGCGGACGGTCTCGTGGACCACCGCGCGTCCCTCGTCGGTCAGCGAGATGTTGACCTTGCGACGGTCCTGCTCGTCGGGGGTGCGGATGACGTAACCGGACTCCTCGAGGCCGTTCACGGTGCGATTCATCGACGGGGCCGTCACGCGCTCGCGCGCCGCCAACTCGCCGAGGGTGTGATCGCCGTGCACCTTGAGGCCCGCGAGCACCGCGAACTGGCCGTCGCTCATGGTGTCGACCGCGCGCTGGCCGCGCAGTCGTCGGGCGAGTCGGAATGTCGCCATCCGCAGCTCGGATGCATCGGCGGAGTGGTCGGCCGGATCGGCGGCAGCATCTGCGGGCGGAGCGGGATCAGCGGGCTGTGCGGAGGAACTCATGTCGATCCTTAGCATAGCTCATTAGCCCGGCTAAGGGTCTTCGCGGGCGGGCGAGCGGACCGCATCCGGGGCCATAGACTCGGCCGCATGCCCGAGTTCATCGATGCGCACGGGATCACGATCGTCTACGACGTGTACGAGGCGCAGTCCACCCCGCGCGGTGTCGTGCAGCTGCTGCACGGCGTCGGCGAACACGCCGGCCGGTACGTGGCGCTCGCGGAGGCGCTCGCCGCCGCCGGTTTCACCGTGTACGCCGACGACCATCGCGGGCACGGGCGAACCGGCATGGGGCAGTGGGCGGATGCGGACCGCCTCGGCCGCCTCGGACCCGGCGGCCACCGCGCCGCCGTCGACGCGGTCTGGCAGCTGACCGGGCTGATCCGCGACGCGCACCCCGGATTTCCCCTCGTGCTGCTCGGGCACTCGTGGGGGTCGTTCCTCGCGCAGATGCTGCTCGATCAGCATCCGGATTCGTACGACGCGGTTGTGCTCTCGGGGTCGGCCCTGCGCACGCCCGGCGCGCTGAACGGCGGCGATCTCAACGCGCCCTGGAAGGGCAAGGGCGCGCTCGGCACGGAGTGGCTGTCGAGCGATCTGGCCGTGGGGCGGGCATTCCTGGCCGATCCGCTGACGACGAGCGTGCCGCTGGTGAAGCTGTTCGGTCTGCGGGACGCGCTCCGGATCTTCGGCCGCCCACGTCGGGATCTCGGGCGGGATGTTCCGATCCTGCTCATGGTCGGCAGCGACGACACGGTCGGCGGACCGCGGAGCGTTCACCGCCTGGCCGCCGATTATCGGGAACGCTCGGGCCTCAGCGACGTGACGACCCTGGTCTACCCGGGTGCGCGCCACGAGATCTTCCAGGAGACCGTGCAGGGCGATGTCCGCGCCGACCTGATGGCCTGGCTCGACCGGCGCTTCCCGGCGCGCGGCGACTGACGCTGGTGCGCTGGGCGACCGAGGCGAACGCGCCGGGCGGCTGACGCGAACGCGCCGAGCGGCTGACGCGAACGCGCCGGGCGACTCAGGCCGCGGAGGATTCGGCCGAGGGGCGCGGTTCATCGCTCGTGGCCGAGGGGCCGCGACCGAGCGACCACGTCGTGGCGAGCCCGACCAGCAGGAACCCCGCCGCGGTGAACGCGGCCCAGCGAGTGCCGTCGGAGAAGGCGAGCGCCGCCGCATCCCCGGCCGCCGCCGTCTCCGGATTCGCGCGCAGCCCGGCGATGGCGCCGCCGGCCGAGTCCACGACGGCCGACACGACCTGATCGCGCTGGTCGGCGGGCACCCCGGCATCGTCGAGGGCGTTCGAGAGCACTGCCCCGGTGCTCGAGAAGAGCACCGTGCCGAGGATCGCGACGCCGAGCGCCGCGCCCACTTGCCGTGACGTGGATTGCGTGCCCGAACCCTGACCGGACAGCTCGACCGGCACGTCCTGCAGGATGACGCCGGTCAGCTGCGCGGTGGCGAGTCCGACGCCGAATCCGTAGACGAAGAGTGCGGGGATGAGCCATCCCCAGGCCGCATCCGGTCCGATGACGAACCCCGCCCACGCGACGCCGATGATCTCGGCGGCCAGGCCGACGCGCACGATGACGACCGGCCGGATGCGGCCGCTCGTCGCGCCGGCGAACCCGCTGGCGACGAACGATCCGACCGCCAGGGCGAGCAGGACGAGGCCGGTCTGCAGGGCGTCGAACCCGAGCACGAACTGCAGCCACAGCGGCAGCGAGAGGATGATGCCGAACTCGCCGAGCGCGACCACGAGCGCGGCGATGTTGCCGTTGCGGAACGACCCGATCCGGAACAGCGTCAGATCGAGCAGCGCCGCCTGCCCCCGCCGCAGCCGACGCCGACTCCAGAGCAGGAAGAGGACGAGCGAGGCGACGGTGATGACGAACGCGACCGGCACGGGCGAAAGGCTCCCGGGCCACTCGATGCCCGCCACCGAGAACGTCTCGGTGGCATCCCACCATCCGTAGGTGCGTCCTTCGATGAGGGCGAAGACGAGGCTGCCGAACAGCGTGACCGAGAGCACGGCGCCGAGCAGATCCACGCCGCGACGGGCCGACTCGCGCGATTCGGACACCGTCAGCAGCACGCCGATCACGATGATCACCGCGAGCGGCAGGTTGATGCCGAATGCCCAACGCCAGGAGAACGCCGTCGTCAACCAGCCGCCGAGCAGGGGCCCGACCGCGGCCATGCCGCCGATCGTGGAGCCCCACACCGCGAACGCGATGCCGCGTTCCCGGCCGCGGAAGGTCGCGTTGATCAGCGAGAGCGTCGTCGGCAGGATCATGGCGCCGCCGATGCCCTGCACCAGGCGCGCGAGGATCAGCAGACTGCCGCTCGGCGCCGTGGCGGCCGCGAGCGAGGAGAGGGCGAAGATGGCGACGCCGATGAGCAGCAGACGCCGGCGCCCGAACCGGTCGGCGAGCGACCCGAACAGGAGGAGGAGCGACGCGAAGACGAGGGTGTACGCCTCCTGCACCCACTGCACCTCGGTGGAGCTGATGCCCAGCTCGTCGACGATCGACGGCACGGCCACATTCACGATCGTCGAGTCGACGATGATCAGCGACACGGCGATGCTGATGAAGACCAGGGCGACCCAACGTCGCGATGAACGGTTCGACATGATTTATCTCGCTTATCTAGCTATCTCGGAGCGAGAGTACACCCGATGGGCATATCCGCGGCACCTCTTCGCCCGGATGCAGCAGGCCTAGGCTGTCAGCATGCACGGTGAATACAAGGTGCCTGGCGGCAAGCTCGTGGTGGTCGACCTGGAGGTGCGGGACGGCCGCATCGTGGATTTCCATCTGGCGGGAGACTTCTTCCTCGAACCCGACGACGCCCTCGCCGATATCGACGCGGCCGTCACGGGCCTTCCCGTCGAAACGGATGCATCCGCCATCGCCGCAGCGGTGCGCGCGGCGCTTCCGGCCGGAGCCCAGCTGCTCGGGTTCACCCCCGAGTCCGTCGGCACCGCGGTGCGGCGCGCGCTCATCACGGCGCCCGGCTGGAAGGACTTCACCTGGGAGGTCGTGCACGATGCGCCCGTCTCGGCGCGTATGAACCTCGCGCTCGACGAAGTGCTCACCACCCGCGTGGGCGACGGGCGTCGGAACCCGACCCTGCGCCTGTGGGAATGGAACGAGTCCGCCGTCGTGATCGGGTCGTTCCAGTCGTACCGGAACGAGGTCGACCCCGAGGGCGCGGCCCGGCACGGCTTCGACGTCGTGCGCCGGATCTCGGGCGGCGGCGCCATGATGATGGCCGCGAACTCGATCGTGACCTACTCGCTGTACGTGCCCGCATCCCTGGTCGCCGGGATGACGTTCGCCGACTCCTACGCCTTCCTCGACGAGTGGGTGCTGCAGGCGCTCCGCTCGCTCGGCGTCGACGCGACCTACCAGCCGCTCAACGACATCGCCTCGCCCACGGGCAAGATCGGCGGCGCCGCGCAGAAGCGGCTGGCGAACGGCGGCGTGCTGCACCATGCGACCCTCAGCTACGACATGGACGGCCAGGTCATGACCGAGGTGCTGCGCATCGGTCGCGAGAAGCTGAGCGACAAGGGCACCGTCTCGGCGGCGAAGCGCGTCGACCCGCTCCGCTCGCAGACGGGCCTGCCGCGCGAGGCCGTCATCGAGCGCTTCATCGACATTTTCACGAACCTGTACGGCGCCGTCCCCGGACATATCACCGAAGAGGAATACGCTGAGGCCGAGGCGCTCGTCGCGTCGAAGTTCGCGACCGACGCCTGGCTGCAGCGCGTTCCGTGACGGGATCGATCGCGATCCATCAGGGCGACAACCTCGCCGTCGCGCGCCGGCTTCCGGATGGCGCGTTCACGGTGATCTACCTCGATCCGCCGTTCAACACGGGGCGTTCGCGCACCCGGATCGCCGCCGTCGACGCTGCGGTTCCCGATGTGCGTCGCGGATTCCGCGACCGCGAGTACACGAGGCTCCGGGGAGATCTCGGGGTGTACGCCGACGAGTTCCAGGACTACTGGGCGTTCCTCGAACCGCGACTGCTCGAGTCCTGGCGCCTCCTCGCCGACGACGGCACGCTGTACCTGCACCTGGACTACCGCGAGGTGCACTACGCGAAAGTGCTGCTCGACGCGCTCCTCGGTCGCGAACGGTTTCTGAACGAGATCATCTGGGCGTACGACTACGGGGCCAAGACGAAGCGGCGCTGGCCACCGAAGCACGAGACGATCCTCGTGTACGTCAAGAATCCCGATCGGTACTGGTTCGATTCGGATGCGGTCGACCGCGAGCCGTACATGGCTCCGGGTCTCGTGACCCCGGAGAAGGCGGCGCGCGGCAAACTGCCGACCGACGTCTGGTGGCACACGATCGTGCCGACGACCGGCCGCGAGAAGACCGGGTACCCGACGCAGAAACCCGAGGGCATCATCCGACGCATCGTGCAGGCCTCGAGCCGCCCGGGCGACGCCGTGCTCGACCTGTTCGCCGGCAGCGGCACGACCGGCGCCGTGGCCGCCGCGCTCGGTCGCGACGCCGTGCTCGTGGACGACAACCCCGCCGCCATCGCCGTGATGCGGGAGCGCCTGCCCGGCGCGGTGCTCATCCCACCGGGGTGAGGTGCGGGGTGCGGCGGGCTCTCGCGGGCGGGCTCTCGCGGGGTCGAGCTCTGCTGGGGTGGTTTGCTGTCGCGAGGGGTTGGCGGGGCCGATGCCCTGCTGGGGTGAGGGGTTTCGCTCTCGCGAGGGGGTCGGCGCGGGCTAATGGCCGGCTGTAGCGAGGGGATCTGCCGAAGCGAGGGCCGTTCGGGCCGCATCCGTCCTCGCTTCGGCAGATCCCCTCGCTTCGGCAGATTCGCGCGCCGCATCGCGCGCCGCGACCTCCCGTGAGACACCGCAGCACCCTCCTGCGGCGAGTTTGGGCGGGTCCGGTCGGGGCGCCGCGGGTCAGGGTGAATCAGGGCAGGTTAGGACGGATCAGCGCGGATCAGCGCGGATCAGCGCGGGTCAGGCGAGGGCGGCGGCGCCGGCGTATCCGTCGGGGATCACCTCGGGGGCGGATGCGGAGCCGCCGAACACACGCGTCGGCTTATCGGACGCCGACCACCGTGGCCAGGCTGCGGCGCGAGACCGCACGAACCCGACCGCGGTTCCGTGCATCGCTGTCGCGAGGGCGGCGGGCGGGTGGTCGCCGGCGATCGCGGCGACGTGCGACTCGCCCAGCGCGTCGAACCAGAACGGCACATCGAGGCAGTGGCACGCCCACCCGATGACGGGGGAGGCCCAGCTGAAGCGGTACACCCAGGTGGGCGCGGGAGCCTCGGCGCGTAGCGCGGCCACATCCGACACCAGCGCGCGGAAGATGCGGTCCGTCACGTAGCGCCCGAGCAGGGCGGGCGAGCCGCCGCGCCGCGGGCCGGGGTTCGCGCGCAGGTATCGACGACGCGCGGATGCGGGCACGCCGAGCGCGCGGAGTCCGAGCCCCGGCGGCACCCACCGCAGCATCCGCCGCATCCGGGCCGTGACCATCGTGAACTCGTCGTCGGCGGCGCCGAGCAGCAGCGGCTTGTCGGCGCCGATGCCGGCCGCCAGCGCGTCGCGGGTCGAACGGACGAGGAGGTCGCCGTCGATCATCGGACCCCAAGAGAGTCCGGCCAGCATCTCGCGGACCGCCACGAGCTTGTCGCGCCGCGGCATGTGCGCGGCGCGCTCCTGCAGGTCGCGGAGGTGCTCCTCGGCGACCGACTCGAAGCCCGACCGGGTGGGTTCGACCCCCACGAGGTCGGCCAGGCGCACCGCGCGGGCACGCGCATCCGCCGCGGGCACGTCGCCGAGCGCGCCCGACACCGACCACGCGGCGTGGAAGAGGTGTTGCGCGGCGGGCATGCCGAGGAGGGTGAGTACGGCGCCGCCGCCCGCGGATTGCCCGCCGATCGTCACGCGATCGGGGTCGCCGCCGAACGCGGCGATGTTCTCCTGCACCCACTCGAGACCGGCGATCCAGTCGCGTACTCCTCGGTTGCTCGGCGCCCCGACGATGTCGCCGAAGCCGTCGAACCCGAGCCGGTACGACAGGGCCACGAGCACGACGCCGTCGCGGGCGAACGTGCCGCCGTCGTACCAGGGGCTCGACGGGGTTCCGGAGGTGAACCCGCCGCCGTGGATCCACACCAGGACGGGCAGCGGCGTATCGCTCAAGGCGGCGGGGGTGAAGACGTTGACGTTCAGCGTGGAGTCGCCCGGGACCGACGGCTCCGGGATCAGGGTGAAGCCGGTGTCACCCCGCTGCGCGGTCGCCCCGAACGTCGTGGCATCGCGGATGCCCTCCCACGGCTCCATCGGTACCGGAGCGGCGAACCTGCGCTCACCCACAGGTGGCTGGGCGAACGGGATGCCGAGAAAGGCGAGGGAGTCCTCGCGTCGCATGCCGCGGACCAGACCCGAGGCTGTTCGCACCACCGGTGCATCGTTCATGCGCGCTGCCCCTCCGGCGCGGGGGCGAGGGAATGGAGGTAGGCCCCGACGATGCCGGCGACGTCGACCGAGCTGTCGAGCAACCACTGCATCTGCGCACCATCCCACACGGCCTGCAGCGTGCGGGCGATCGTCTCCGGCGCGACCCGGTCGGTGACCGTGCCCGCCGACTGCGCGCGGGCGAAGGCCGCGGCGCATCCGGATCGGAACATCGCCCCGCGTTCGAGGAAGTACGCGTGCGCCGGATGCTGGGGATCCGCCGCATCCGAGGCCATCTGGGCGAAGAGCTGCACGAGCCCGGGAACATCGGTGTTGTGCCGGATGATGCGGAGGTATCCGTCGGTGAGAGCGCCGAGATCGGCGGCGTCATCCGTCTCCCCGCCGAGCGCGGCCACGTCGACCCGGTCGCGTACCCGGAGGATCTCGACGAAGAGCTCCTCCTTGCTGTCGAAGTAGTGGAGGAGTCCCGCCTGGCTGAGGCCGACCGCATCCGCGATCTCTCGCACCGACGCCCCGCGGTAGCCTTCGCGGGCGATGACCGCGAGGGCTTCGTGCAGGATCTGCTCGCGTTTGGCGACACCCTTGGCGTACGAACCGCGTTGAACCATGGAACCGAGAATAGGCCGAACAGTGCTTGCACCTCGAAAACCAAAGGACGTATGGTTTTCTGACGAGCGACGCCGCCGACCATCGATCAAGGAGTGCTTCCGATGACGGAGAACCTGCCCACCACGGACGACCTCACCCTCGAGGAGAAAGCGGCGCTCACGAGCGGCGCAGATTTCTGGCGCACGAAGCCCATTGAGCGGCTGGGCGTGCCGGCGATCATGATGACCGACGGACCGCATGGGCTGCGCAAGCAGTCGGGGGCGAGCGACCACCTCGGCCTCGCCGAGAGCGTGCCCGCCACGTGCTTCCCGCCCGCGGTGGCGCTCGGTTCGTCGTTCGATCCGGAGCTCGCGCAGCGCGTGGGCGTCGCGCTCGGCACCGAGTCGGCGATCGAAGACGTCGCGGTCATCCTCGGTCCCGGCGTCAACATCAAGCGCTCGCCGCTGTGCGGCCGCAACTTCGAGTACTTCTCCGAAGACCCGATCGTCTCGGGTGCGATGGCCGCGGGCCTCGTCCGCGGCATCCAGTCGCGCGGCGTCGGCGCCTCGCTCAAGCACTTCGCCGCGAACAACCAGGAGACCGATCGACTCCGCGTCTCGAGCGATGTCGACCCGAGGCCGCTTCGTGAGATCTACCTGCGCGGCTTCCAGCGGGTCGTCGAAGACGCGCAGCCGTGGACCGTGATGTGCGCCTACAACCGGATCAACGGCGTCTACGCCTCGGAGGACCCGTGGCTGCTGACCTCGGTCCTGCGCGGCGAGTGGGGCTTCGAAGGCCTCGTCGTCTCGGACTGGGGTGCCGTCAACAACCGCGTCGTGGGCCTGCCCGCCGGTCTCGACCTGGAGATGCCCTCCAGCGGAGGACGCACCGACGCCGAACTCGTCGCCGCGGTGCAGGACGGGTCGCTCGACGAGGTGGCGCTCGACATCGCCGCCGGCCGTGTGCTCGACCTCATCCGGAAGACCGCGAACTCCCGCAGCGCGGACGTCCTCGACGTCGACGCGCACCACGCGCTGGCGCACGAAGCGGCGTCGCGGTCGATCGTGCTGCTGAAGAACGACGGCGGGATGCTGCCGCTCGCCCCGAGCGCGAAGATCGCGGTCGTCGGCGCCTTTGCCGAGACCCCCCGCTACCAGGGCGCGGGTTCGTCGCTCATCAACCCGACGCGTCTCGACGCGGCGCTCGACGCGATCCGCGAGCTCGCCGACGGTGACGTCGCCTTCGCCCCCGGGTTCACGCTCGACGGATCGGGCGACGCGGCGACGCTTCGCGAGGAGGCCGTCGTGGCGGCTGCCGGCTCCGACGCGACCGTGCTCTTCCTCGGGCTTCCGGCGGAGGAGGAGTCGGAGGGCTTCGACCGTGAGCACATCGATCTGCCTGCCGCGCAGCTCGCCCTGCTCGACGCGCTGCTGGAGGCGGGCGCGAACGTGGCCGTCGTGCTCTCGAACGGCGGCGTGGTCGCGCTGCCGTTCGCCGACCGGGTCCCCGCGATCCTCGAGGGGTGGCTGCTCGGCCAGGCCGGTGGCAGCGCCACGGCCGACGTGCTCTTCGGTGTGGTGAACCCCTCCGCGAAGCTCACCGAGACGATCCCGCTGCGCCTGGAGGACACCCCGTCGTTCGGGTACTTCCCCGGCGAGTTCGGCCACGTGCGCTACGGCGAGGGCATCTTCGTCGGCTACCGCGGGTTCGATGCGAAGAAGACCGAGGTGGCGTTCCCGTTCGGGCACGGCCTGTCGTACACGTCGTTCGCGTACAGCGACGCCGCCGCATCCGTCTCCGAGACCGGCGACGTCGTCGTCACGGCGACTCTCACCAACACGGGTGAGGTGGCAGGACGCGAGATCGTGCAGGTCTACACGTCGCTCGCCGAGTCGCTCGTCGCTCGCGCGCCGCGCGAACTGAAGGCGTTCGGAACCGTGCAGCTCGATCCCGGCGAGAGCCGTCGCGTCGAACTCGTCGTACGCCGCGGCGATCTGGCCTACTGGGACACCCGAGTCGACGAATGGGTCGTCGAGGGCGGCGAGTACACGGTCGAGGTGGCTGCGTCGAGCCGCGACATCCGCGCGAGCACGACCGTCACGCTCGAGGGCGACGCGGTGCGGGTGCCGCTGAGCCAGAACTCGTCGATCGGCGACCTGCTCGAGAACCCCGTCGCGGGCCCGGTCATGCGCGAGGCGCTGAAGCCGATGTTCGGCGACGACCAGGGGATGCTGCGGATGATGGCGTCGTTCCCGATCGGCCGCCTCGCGGCGTTCCCGAACGCGCCGGTGAGCACCGCGCAGATCGAGGAGCTCCTCGCCTCCGCCAACGCCGCCCCCTGACCCGCGCGCTCCTGCCCGCCCGCCCGCGCCGCGCCCGCCCATCCGCCCGATCGACCGCGAGACGGGATCGGGGCGCCGAGACCGTGGGGTTACCCCACTGTCTCGGCGCGAAGATCCCGTCTCGCGGTCGAGAGAGCCGGGGTCAGGCGCGGGTGGCGCCGGGGGACGGGGTGACGGCGAAGATGTGCGGAGCGCCGTAGCCCGCGTCGGCGAAGGCGCGGGTGACGGATGCGGTGACCTCCGCTGCCTGCGCGCGCTCGACCAGCGCGATCGCCGCGCCGCCGAATCCGCCGCCGGTCATGCGGGCACCGATCGCACCCGCCGCGAGGGCGGCGTCGACGGCCGTGTCGAGTTCGGGCACCGAGATCTCGAAATCGTCGCGCATCGACGCGTGCGAGGCGACCAGCAGCTCACCGATCGCGCGCGGTCCCGAATTGCGGAGGGTCTGCACCGTGTCGAGCACCCGCTGGTTCTCCGTCACGACGTGGCGCACGCGCCGGAACGTGACATCGTCCATCTTCTCGGCGGCCGCGGCGAGATCGCCGACCGTGAGATCGCGGAGCGCGGCAACGCCCATGATCTCGGCGCCCAGTTCGCACGAGGCGCGGCGTTCGCGATATCCGCCCGTCGAGTGCGCGTGCGCAACCCGCGTGTCCATCACGAGCAGTTCGAGTCCCGCCGACGCGAAGCCGAGCTCGACCACGTTCGCGTCGAGCGAGCGGCAGTCGAGGAAGATGGCCGCATCCGCCTCACCGAGCATCGACGCCATCTGGTCCATGATCCCCGTCGGCGCACCGACGGCCTCGTTCTCGGCCGTGCGCCCGACCCGAGCGAGTGCCACCCGGTCGAGTCCGAGGTCCCAGGTGTCGTTGAGGGCGATCGCGGTCGCGCTCTCGATCGCGGCCGACGACGACAGCCCGGCCCCCACCGGTACGTCGGAGGCGATCGCGATGTCGACACCCGTCACGTCGGCGTCGCGCCCCGCGGCGTGCAGCAGCGCCCACGCGACGCCCAGCGGGTACCGCGACCATTCCGGTACGCTCTCGCGGTCATCCGGGAACAGCGCAGCGAGGTCGGCCAGCGGCACCTCGACCGGCACCTCGTCGAACGTCGACACCACGCGGATGCGGCCGTCCGCCCGGGTGCCGAGCTGCACGTGCGTGCGGTGCGGGATCGCGAAGGGAAGCACGAAACCGTCGTTGTAGTCGGTGTGCTCACCGATCAGGTTGACGCGTCCGGGCGCGGACCAGTGGCCGGTGGGCTCGGCGCCCGTCACGCGGAGGAAAAGGTCGCGGGCGGCGGATGCCGCATCCGTTCCGGTCACAGCTGTACTCCTTCGATGGCCTCGCGCAGGCGAGCGGCCGCAGTTTCGGGGGGAACGTCGCCGATCCAGGCGCCCATGGCGGCCTCGGACCCGGCGAGGTACTTCAGCTTGTCGGCCGCGCGGCGCGGCGAGGTGAGCTCGAGGTGGAGGCGCGCACCGTCGCGCCCGACGCGCACCGGCGCCTGGTGCCATGCGGCGATGTACGGCGTCGGTGTGTCGTAGAGGGCGTCGACGCCGCGGAGGATCCGCAGATACAGCGGGGCGAGTTCGTCGCGCTCCGCATCCGAGGTCTCGGCGAAATCGGCGACGTGACGGTGCGGCACGAGGTGGATCTCGATCGGCCAGCGCGCCGCGAACGGCACGAACGCCGTCCAGTGCTCGCCCGAGAGCACCACGCGGTCGCTCGCGGACTCGAACTCGAGGATGCGGTCGAACAGGTCGGGGCCGGTGGACTCGAGCGCGGTCAGCAGCCGCTGCGTGCGCGGAGTGACGTACGGGTAGGCGTAGATCTGGCCGTGCGGATGCTGCAGGGTCACCCCGATCTCCTGCCCGCGGTTCTCGAACGGGAACACCTGCTCGATACCCGGAAGGGCCGAGAGGGCGGCCGTGCGATCGGCCCACGCCTCGATCACGGTGCGGGCGCGGGTGACGGTCTGCGTGCCGAACGAGCCGGAATGCGCGGGGCTGAAGCACACGACCTCCGTGCGTCCGACCGAGGTGCGGGTGCGGCCGAGGCCGTACTCCGCGAGGTCGGCGAGGCCGCGCGGCGGGTCGATTCCGGCCGGGACGTCGTCGGTCTCGGTCGCGAGGGCCGGCCCGAACGAGGGCGACTTGTTCTCGAAGACGGCCACGTCGTAGAGCGACGGGATCTCCGACGGGTTCGTCGGTGACTGCGGGGCCAGCGGGTCGAGCTCGGCCGGCGGCAGGAATGCGCGGTTCTGCCGGTTCGCGGCGATCGAGATCCAGTCGCCGGTGAGGACGTCGAGGCGCATCGTGGCCGTCTCGGGGCGGGGCGCCAGATCGCGCGTGTCGACGGAGCGCTCGGCACCGAGCGTCGTGTCGGGGTCGTCGAAGTAGACGAGTTCGCGACCGTCGGCGAGACGGGTCGAACGCTTGACGACGCCCGCGCCGAGCGTCACGGCGGGCTGCTGAGGTGTGTTCACGATAACACGCTATATTCCGGGGATGCTATCGTCAACATGATCAGCGGAGCGCGAGGGGAAGAACGCATGTCGCGAGTATCGATGGCGGATGTCGCGGCGCACGCCGGCGTCTCCGCGCAGACCGTCTCGCGCGTCGTCAACGCGAGTCCCCGCGTCGATCCCGTCACGCGTGCCCGGGTCGAAGCGGCCATGGCCGCGCTCGGCTACCGGGTGCACCGCGCGGCGCAGGCGCTGCGCACCGGGCGTACCCGCACGATCGGCCTCGTCGTCTCCACCCTCGCCTCGGTCGGCAACTCGCGGATGCTGCAGGCGATCGCCGAGGCGGCCTCGGCCCGCGACTACGCACTCGCGATCGTCACGGTCGCCGGCTCGCGCGACATCGCCGACGCCTTCGCGCGTCTGCGCGAACAGGGGGTGGACGGCGCTGTCGTGCTGAACGAGGCCACCCGGCTGGCGCGCGACAGCGCTCCGCCGGCGGGGCTGCGGCTGGTCGTGGTCGACTCGCCCGCCGATGACCGCTTCGCGATCGTGCAGACCGATCACGCCGCGGGAGCGCGCGCGGCCGTTGCGCACCTCCTCGAACGGGGTCACCCGACGGTCCACCACCTCGCCGGGCCGCGATCGTCGTTCGCGGCGGTCGAGCGGGAGCGCGGGTGGCAGGAGGCGCTGGCGGATGCCGGAGCCCCCGTCGCCGAGGCGGTGCGGGGCGACTGGACCTCCGCATCCGGGTACGCCGCGGGAGCCGCGCTGGGCGCCGCATCCGCCGTGTTCGTGGCGAACGACCAGATGGCTCTCGGGCTTCTGCGGGCGCTCGCCGACGCGGGCCGGTCAGTGCCGGACGATGTCGCGGTCGTCGGATTCGACGACGTCGTCGACGCCGCCGAGTACCGCCCGCCGCTCACGACCGTCCGTCAGGATTTCGACGCGCTCGGCACGCGCGCGGTCGAGGTGCTGGTCGACTTGCTCGAGGAGAACGCCGAGGTTGGGCGTACCGAGGTGCCCGCGACCCTGGTCGTGCGCGCCAGCTCCTGATCCGTGTCGGCGAGGTGCTCGGCGCCTGCCGCCGGCAAACTCCTCCGGAATGCGCGTTTCGGGCGTTGGGGCCGCCGTTGCGTGCGGATCTGGAGGAGTTAGCGTGCGCTCGGGCGCGAAGCGCCCGTCCTGGGCTGCTCCCGGGCTCCTGGTCCGGCCAGTGCCGCTGATGCTCAGGCTGTGCCGCTGAAGCGCGGTCAGCGGCACTGACGTCCGGGCTCTGCCGCCGAGGCTCGGCGCCCGCCGCCGGCTAACTCCTCCAGAATCCACGTTTCGGGCGTTGAAGTTGCCGTTGCGTGCCGATCTGGAGGAGTTAGCGTGCGGGCCGGGCGCGAAGCGGCCCGCCCGGCCCGCCGGGGCTGCTCCCGGGCTCCTGGTCCGGGCAGTGCCGCTGATGCTCAGGCTGTGCCGCTGAAGCGCGGTCAGCGGCACTGACGTTCGGGCTCTGCCGCCGGGGCCCGGGGTCGGCCGCCGGCCAACTCCTCCAGAACTCGCGTTTCGGGCGTCGAAGTCGCCGTTGCGTGCCGATCTGGAGGAGTTAGCGCGCGCAATAGCCGCCGGCCGCGCCGGCGCGAGTCCGCGCTACACCCGGCGGAGCTCGAACAGCATCGCGGCGCCCGGCGCGAGGAGCGGGAGCGGTACGCCGACCTCGGCGAGGAAGTGACCGGATGCGGTGAGCCCGGCGCCGTCCGCAAGCCACGCGGGGTCGTGCACCGCATGCCGCGCGGCGGCGCCGACCTCGGTGCGCGGGCGCAGTTCGTAGCGGCTCTCGGGGTCGAGCCCGGGGATCCGGGTGCGCGGTGTCGACGCGACCGCCGAGGTGGCCGTTCGCACCCAGGCGAATACGGCGTGGTCGCCCTCCGTGCTGACGACGCCGTGCAGGATGCTGCCGGGGTCGACCTCGTCGGTGCGTACAGTGCGTCCGTGGTGGAGGAGCGGGCGCAGCTCGCGGTAGAGCGCGGCCCACCTGCGGAGGGCGTCGCGCTCGTCGGGCGTGCACGTCGTGACGTCCCACTCGATGCCGGCGTGTCCGAACAGGGCGGTAATCAGGCGGAACGACATCGACGCCGCGCGGTGCGTGGTCTCGGCGACGGGCGGCCCGACGTGGGCGCCGGCGACTTCGGGTGGCACGAGCACGCCGGTCCACCGCTGGATCGCCTGCCGTTCGATCGGGTCGTTCGAATCCGACGCCCACACCCGCTGCGCGCGACGGAGCACGCCGAGGTCCACCCGGGCCCCGCCGCTCGCGCAGGATTCGATCTCCAGGCGCGGATGCCGGCGGCGCAACTCGTCGACGAGCGCGTAGAACGCGGTCGTCTGCGCGTGCACCGCCGCCCGGCCGGAATGCGGCGACACGGCGGCGTGCAGGTCGCGGTTGTGGTCCCACTTGACGAAGTCGACGCCCGCCTCGGTGATCACGGCGTCGAGTCGCGCGAGGATGTGCGCCCAGGCGTCCGGGTGGGTGAGGTCGAGCACGAGCTGGTGGCGCCAGGTGGGCGGCGACGGATGCGCCGACAGGATCCAGTCGGGGTGCGCGCGGGCGAGGTCGGAGTCGGGGTTGACCATCTCGGGTTCGAACCAGAGCCCGAACTGCATCCCGAGTCCGTGCACCAGGTCGGACAGTGGGCGGAGGCCGTCCGGCCACTTGGCGGTGTCGACGACCCAGTCCCCGAGTGCGCGGCGGTCGTCGGTACGCCCCGCGAACCACCCGTCATCGAGCACGAACCGTTCGACACCGATGTCGGCGGCGGCGCGGGCGAGCTCGGCGATGCGCTCGGGGCGGTGATCGAAGTAGACGGCCTCCCACGTGTTCAGAACGAGCGGCCGGGGGGTGTCGGGGTGGCCGGGCAGCCGGCGGGCGGCACCGTGCAGCCGCTCCGAGACGCCGTCGATCCCGCGCGTGCTGTGCGCGAGGTACAGGAGGGGCGAGCGATACGTGTCGCCGCCGGCGAGCCGGACCTCCCCGGGCCGGAGCCCCTCGCCGCCGCCCAGAACGGACGTGTGCACGCCCGCGCCCTCGGGGAGGCGCTCGACGATCATCTCGGTGTCGCCGCTCCAGGCGAGGTGGGCCGCCCAGAGCTCTCCGTCGCGGAACCCGAAACCGGGAGTTCCGACGAGCGTGACGAACGCGTCATCGTGGCCGCGTCGGCCGCGGCGCCCCGCCCGCACGTGCGCGCCGTCGCGCACGGGCAGGCGCTGCGGGCGACGCTCGCCCGTCCACGCGCCGGTGTGGTCGGCGATCTCCTCCGCCCGCGCGGGCAGGGGGACCAGGATGCGGGCGGCGGCGAGATCGAGCGGTGGGGCCGCCGCATCCGCCGTGCTCGTGATCTGCAGCTGCGCGGTCAGGGCGCCGTCCACATCGATCGCGTAGTCGAGGGTGACGTCGGCAGCGGCGACCGCATCCGTGAACCCGAGTCGCAGCGTCGTCGCGGTTGCATCGACCGCGCGCAGGTGGAGGAGCGGGGCGGATGCGGTCCCCGCCCGGTGCCAGGCGAGCGCGGGCGTGCCCGACCAGCCGTCCGACTCGACCGGCAGCACCGGGAATCGTCGGGGCTCATCGAATGAGCTGAAGGTGACGGCGCCGGCATCCGTGTCGAGAAGGAGCGCGGCGTCGGCGTCGGTGAGTTCGGTGCCCCAGTGCAGCACGCGCGGGGCGGAGGCATCGCAGGCCACCACGAGGCTCGTTCCCGCGGCCCGCAGGTGCGCGAGGGTGATCGTGTCGCCGGTCTCGTTCGGCATGATGCGGATGCTCCTTGGACGTACGGACCGCCCGCGAACGCCTTTCGGCGTCCGCGGGCGGGGTGCTGTGTACCAGGTGATTATTCGGCGACCGGGATCGACTGCGTCTTCAGCGTCGCGATCGTGGACTCCTGGCCCTTCGTCAGCGCGTCGGACAGCGTACCGCTGCCGGTCACGGCCGACTTGAACCCGTCCGAGACGTCGGCGTAGGTCTGCGTCATGGTCGGACCCCACGTGAAGTTCGGCGACACTTCGGTGGCTGCCTCCGCGAACACGTCGTAGATCTTCTGACCGCCGTAGAAGTCGACACCTTCCGCGAGCGACGGCAGGGTCAGGCCCTTGGTCGTCGCCGGGTAGATGTTGGCCGACTCGTTCAGCGCGGTGAGCGCTTCATCCGAGGTGTTGAGCCACAGGGCGAACTTCGTCGCTTCGTAGAGGTGCTCGCTGCCCTTCAGTACCGCGATCGACGAACCGCCCCAGTTGCCGGCGACCGCCTCGCCCGCAGACCACTGCGGGAGCGGGGCGACCGACCAGTTGCCGGCCGTGTCGGGTGCGCCCGAGGAGATCGAGTTGGCACCCCAGACGGCGGAGTTCCAGGTCCAGACCTCGCTGGAGTTGTAGGCGTTGTTCCACTCGTCGGTCCACGCCGGGTAGGACGACACGAGGTCCTCGTCGATGAGTTCCTGCCAGTAGTCGGCGACCTTGACGGATGCATCGTCTGTCAGTGTCACGTCCCAGGCGTCGCCGTCGTTCGCGAACCACTGGCCGCCCGCCTGCCAGACGAATCCGGCGAACTGGTTGATGTCGGCGGTGGAGAAGTTCGTGATGTAGCCGCCGAGCGCGCGGATCTGCTTCGCGGCTTCCTTGTATTCTTCCCACGTCGTCGGGATCGTGATCCCGTTCTGGGCGAAGAGGTCGGAACGGTAGAACAGGGCCATCGGGCCGATGTCCTGCGGGATGCCGTAGACGCTGCCCTCGGTGCCGAGGCTCACCTGTCCCCACGCCCAGTCGACGAACTGGTCCTGCGCCGCGACGACGTCGGCGCAGCCGCCGATGTCTTCCAGGCCGTCCTGCACGAGGAAGTTCGGGAGGGCGTCGTACTCGATCTGACCGAGGTCGGGCGCATCGCCCGCCGCGATCTGGTTGAAGAAGTTCTGGTACGTGCCGCCGTTGCCGTTCGGGCCGGTCTGCACCTCGACCTGGATGTCGGGGTTCTCCTGGTTCCAGATGTCGACGACGTCTTCGATGCCGGGGATCCAGGAGGTGAACTCCAGGGTCACGTTCTCGCCGGCGGGCGTGCAGTCGCCTGCGGCTGCGTCGCCACCGGGGTTCCCGCCGCCGGACGAGCAACCGGCGAGCAGGAGGGAGGAGAGTAGGACAGCTGCCGCCGCCTTCATGGTCTTGTGCTGCATTTCGATCCTTTCTTGGTGAGGGTGCCGAGCGGTCCATTCCGACCGGCAGGGTGCCGGACGGGTCGTTCCGTCCGGCGATCGACTTACTTCAGGGCGCCAGCGCCCAGTCCGTTCCGCCAGAAACGCTGAAGCAAGAGGAAAGTGATGATGAGCGGGATGACCGACAGCAGCGCGCCGATGAGCACGAGCCCGCGGAGTTCCGGCAGCTGGTTCAGCTGGTTGTTCCAGTTGTAGAGGCCGTAGGTCACGGGGAAGAGATCTTCGCTGCGGAGCATGATGAGCGGCAGGAAGAAGTTGTTCCAGATCGCGACGAACTGGAACAGGAACATCGTCACGAGCGCGGGCGTCATGAGCCGGACGCTGACCGTGAAGAACGTGCGCACTTCGCCCGCACCATCCAGGCGGCTCGCCTCGAGAAGCTCATCGGGCACCGAGGATGCGGCGAAGATCCGGGCGAGGTAGACCCCGAACGGGCTCACCAGCGAGGGGAGGAACACCGCCCAGAACGTGTTCGTGAGCTGCACCTGGCTGAAGATCAGGAAGAGCGGGAGCGCGAGGGCCGTCGCGGGGACGAGTACGCCGCCGAGCACGACGTTGAAGATCAGTTCTCGGCCGGGGAACCGGTATTTCGCGAGTGCGTAGCCGGCCATGGCGGCCAGGAGCGTCGCGATCGCCCCGCCGAGTCCGGCGTAGAGCACCGAATTGCCGAGCCACTTGAGGTAGACGCCGTCGCGGTAGGCGAAGAGCGTGCCGATGTTCTCGAAGAGCCGGAAGTCGGCGAACGTGAGCGGGTTCGTGGTGAGGATGTCACCGGTGTCCTTGCTCGAGGCGACCAGCAGCCACCACAGCGGGAGCAGGAAGTAGATCGTGAAGACGGCCATGACGAGCATCGCGCTGCCGCGGGAGACGATCGGCTCGCGCGCGACCCGGGCGCGGGTGCCGACGCGGGAGGGGAACGTGGAGGCGCTCATGCGTTGTCCTTCTTCTGCATGTACTTCATGAAGCCGAACGAGAGCACGAAGGTCGTCAGGGCGAGCACCACCGAGAACGCCGCCGCGAGGTTCGCGTTCGGGATCGAGGCCGTGGCGTACACGGTCATGTTCGGGGTGAAGGTGCTCGTGACCGCCGAGCTGAAGGAGCGGAACACCTGGGGCTCCGCGAGCAGCTGCAGCGTGCCGATGATCGAAAAGATCGCGGTCATGACGATCGCGGGCCGTACCAGCGGAATCTTGATCGACCACGCCATCCGCCACTGGCCTGCGCCGTCGAGTCGCGCCGCCTCGTACAGTTCCGTCGGGATCGACAGGAGCGACGAGTAGATGATCAGCATGTTGTAGCCGACGTAGACCCACGTGACGACGTTGGCGATCGACCAGAGCACCAGGTCGGCGCCGAGGAAGTCGATCTGGCTCGTCACCGCGCTGAACGGCGACAGGTTGGGGGAGAGGAGCGAGCCCCACATGATCGCCGCGATGACGCCGGGAACCGCGTACGGCACGAAGAACGCGAGGCGGAAGAACCGCTTCCCGCGCACGAGCGGCGAGTCGAGCAGCAGGGCGAACAGCAGCGCGAGCCCGAGCATGACCGGCACCTGCACGACCCCGAACGTCAGCATCCGGCCGACCGAGGCCCAGAACTGCTCGTTCTGGAACACCAGCGCGTACTGTGCGAACCCGCCGAACACGAGCTCCGCGCGACCGAAGGTGCCGTTGCGCTCGACGACGAGCAGAGACTGCCCGATCGCGAACCCGATCGGGAGGATGTAGAAGAGCGTGAAGAGGATGCCGAAGGGCACCAGCAGGATCGCGATCGCGCGCTTGTGCGCGACCCGGATCCGTCGCCGCGGGGGCGGCGCCTGGACGATGGACGTCGTCATGAGATCTCCTCGATGATCCGCACGCCGCCGGCGGCGATCGGGAGGCGGCCGGTCGCGGCCTCTCCCGAGACGAGATCGCGTCCCCGCGCCTCGACGAACGCCTCTGCGTGCCCGTGATTGATGGCGAAAAGGTAGGAACGGCCCTGGCCTGCGCGACGGACGATCTCGACGTCGGGGCCGGCGCCGGCGAAGCCCGTGAGGCCCGCCTCCGCGGCGATCCGCCCGATCAGATCGGCGTAGCCGGACGGGTCCAGCAGGGTGGCGGCGTACCAGGCGGTGCCGTCGCCGGCGCGCCGCCGGGTGAGAGCGGGCCCGCCCGCCGCGGGGCCGTCGAGGTAAGTCGCGATGACCTCGGTGTCGTCGTGCGCGCGGAGACGCTCGGTCCAGATCGACCCGGTCGCGCCGTTCAAGAGAGCCACGGAGCGACCCGCCGCGAGGGGCGCGAACTCCTCACCGAACACGCCGACGAGGTCGCGGAACGCCCCCGGGTAGCCGCCGAGACGCACCCGGTCGGTCTCGTCGACGATGCCGCTGGAGAACGTGACGAGCACGGTGCCGCCCGCCTCGGCGAAGGCGCGGAGCGCGGCGGCATCCGCATCCGATACCAGATGCAGCGCGGGCACGATCACGAGGCGATACCCCGACAGGTCGGTGCTCGGATGCACGACATCGGCGGTCAGGCCGTGCGCGCTGAGGGCGGCGTGGGCCGCGTGCACCTGATCGAGGTACGCGAGCTGGTCGCTGGGGCGACCCTCGCCCTCGAGGGCCCACCAGCTGTTCCAGTCGAAGAGGATCGCGCTCTGCGCCGTGACCCGGGTGCCGTGCAGCCCGCCGAGTCGGCCGAGGAGGGCGCCGAGTCGCTGCACATCGGCCCAGGCCGCCGTGTCGGTGCCGGCGTGCGGCAGGAGCGCCGAGTGGTACTTCTCCGCGCCCTGCACAGACGCACGCCACTGGAAGAAGCAGATGCCGTCGGCGCCGCGCGCGACGTACGCGGTGATGTTGCGGAGCAACTCGCCCGGAGCCTTCGCGAGGTTCTGCGGCTGCCAGTTGACCGCGCCGGTCGAGGTCTCCATCAGGATCCAGGGCCCGCCGCCCGCCAGGCCGCGGGTGAGGTCGGCCGAGAACGCGAGCTCGGCGCGCGGGTCGTCGAGGCGGCGGTCGAGGTAGTGGTCGTTCGCGATGACGTCCATCTCGGCGGCCCACGACCAGTAGTCGAGGTTGCGGATGTGCGCCGTCACCATGAAGTTCGTCGTGACGGGAGCGACGCTGCGGCCGCGGATGATGGCGGCCTCGGCGCGGTAGAGCCCGAGCTCCTCATCCGAACTGAAGCGCTGGAAGTCGAGCATCTGCGCGGGGTTCCGGAGCGACAGGGCGCGTCGGGGCGGGAAGATCTCCTCCCACGCGCCGTAGCGCTGGCTCCAGAACGCCGTGCCCCACGCGCGGTTGAGGGCGTCGACCGAGTCGTAGCGCGCGCGCAGCCATCCGCGGAACGCCTCGGCGCTCGCGTCGCAGTAACAGAGCGCGTTGTGGCAGCCGAGCTCGTTCGACACGTGCCAGAGCGCCACGGCGGGGTGTGCGCCGTATCGCTCGGCCACACGCGTCGTGAGTTCTGCCGCGTACGCGCGGAACACGGGGGAGCTCGGGCAGTAGGCCTGCCGCCCGCCCGGGTAGCTGCGGGTGCCGTCCTCGGCGACCGGGAGGATCTCCGGATGCCGCGCACTCAGCCACGGCGGCGGTGACGCCGTGCCCGTGCCGAGGTTGACGCGGATGCCGTTCTCGTGGAGCAGCGCGATGATCTCATCGAGCGCCGCGAAGTCCCACACGCCGTGCGCCGGATTGATCTCCGACCACCCGAAGACGTTGATCGCCGCGAGGCCCACGCCGACCTCGCGCATGAGTCGCACATCGTCGAGCCACGTCTCGCGGTCCCACTGCTCGGGGTTGTAGTCGCATCCGAAGATCAGCCCATCGCCGCCCAGGGTGGCGAGCAGGTCGGGTGCAGCGGCGTCGGACATCCGAGGGGCGCTCCTTTGCGTCAGGCGAGAAAGTTGTGCGGACTGTGCACGTGCACACATTCGGACTGCGAAAGTCATCAGCAGAATGTGTGAACGTGCACATACTGACATCGCGCGCCGACTCCGTCAAGTCCGACTCGCGTCGATAGGCTGACGCGCATGGACTCCCCTTCCTCCGTGCGGCGCCGCAGCACAGTGCACGACGTCGCACGCGCGGCAGGGGTCTCGCGGGGCACCGTGAGCCGCGTGCTGAACGGCGGATACGTCTCGGACGGCGCGCGCGCCGCCATCGAGCAGGCGATCCACGAGGTCGGCTACGTGCCGAACACCGCCGCGCGGAACCTCGTGCGCCAGCGCACCCAGGCCGTGGGGCTCATCGTGCACGAACCCCACTCGCTGTTCCTGGAGGACCCGAACATCGGCGGCATCCTGCTCGGAGCCAACACCGCCCTGTCGGAAGCGGACTACCAGATGGTCTGCCTCGTGGTCGACACGGCCCGCGATACCGACCGCGTCGCGCGCTACCTCAGCGGGGGATTCGTCGACGGCGTCGTCGTCATCTCCGCGCGCGAGCACGACCCGATCACGGCCGTCGTCTCGCGCCTCGGGCTGCCCGCGGCCTACGTGGGTCATCCGCCCGACATCAGCGGGGCGTGGGTGGGCATCGACAACCGCGGCGCCGCACGCGCCGTGACGCAACGGCTCCGCGCCACCGGCCGTCGCCGGATCGGCATCATCGCCGCCGCCCTCGACCGCGACTCGGGCACCGACCGCCTCGCCGGATTCCGGGAGGCGCTGGGGGAGGACTTCGACCCCGCGCTCGTCGAGCCCGTGCCGCTCTACGCCTTCGCCGACGGCGCGGCCGGCATGGAGCGCCTGCTCGCGCGCGTGCCCGATCTCGACGGCGTGTTCGCCGCATCCGATGCCGTCGCGGCCGGCGCCATGCAGGCGCTGCGCGCGGCCGGGCGGCGCGTTCCCGAAGACATCGGCGTGGTGGGGTTCGACGACAGCGCATGGGCACGCCGCACGACGCCGCACCTGTCGACCGTGCACCAGCCGGCCGAAGGGCTGGGCGTGGCCGCGGCCCAGGCCGTGCTCGCCCAGCTCGGCGGCGACGAATCGGCCCGGAAGGGCATCATCCTCGACGCGCCGATCGTCTGGCGCGGGTCGGCGTAGGGGTTTCCGCCCCTCGTGGGGGTGCCGCCGCACCTGCGCGGGGTGCCGCCGCCCCTCCCGGGGTGGTCTCCGCGCAGGCGCGGGGTGCTTTCGCCCTCCGGGAGCGCTCCCAATCGGGCGATGCCGGTCGGGTTGCGCGGCTAACTCCTCCAGAACTGCCACTTCGGGCCCGTACGTGGGCGGAAGCGACCGATCTGGAGGAGTTAGCGGGCGATCACCGCCGGCTCAGGCGTTGCGGCGGGCTTCCCAGCCGCTTCGCACCATGTCATCGACGCGGAATCGGTTCGCCCACTCCAGGTCGCGCGCCGCGAGCTCGCCGGTGGCGACGATGCGGTCAGGGTCGCCGGGGCGGCGAGGGCCGATCTTCGGCGTGAAGTCGATGCCGGTCACCCGGGCCATCGCGTCCATGATCTCGCGCACCGACAGGCCGTTCTGCGACCCCAGGTTGTACGCGGGTTCGACGGGTTCGCCGGCGGCGAGACGGCGCGCCGCGACGGCGTGGGCCGCGGCGATGTCGGCGACGTGCACGTAGTCGCGGACGTTCGTTCCGTCGGCGGTGTCGTAGTCGTCGCCGTTGATCTGCGGAACCTCGCCCGCGATGAGCTTCTCGAACACGATCGGGAACAGGTTGTGCGGGCTGGTGTCATAGATCACCGGGTCACCCGACCCGACGACGTTGAAGTAGCGGAGCGACGTATGCCGCAGTGGATGCGGGGAGTCCGCCGTCGCGACGGCCTGATCGCGGATCAGCCACTCGCCGATGAGCTTCGACTCGCCGTACGGCGACGCCGGCCGCTTCGGCAGGTCCTCGGTGACGAGGGGCACATCGGGCGTGCCGTAGACCGCAGCGCTCGAGGAGAACACCAGCTTGTCGACACCCGCGTCGGCCATCGCGGCGAGCACGACCCGGGTTCCCTCGACGTTCTGCGCGTAGGTGTGCAGCGGCCGCTGCACCGAGACGCCGGCGTACTTGTAGCCGGCGACGTGGATGACGCCCTCGACCGCGTGGTCGCGCAGGGTCTTCTCGACGAGAGCGTGGTCCAGGATGCTGCCGCGCACGAACGGCACGTCGTCGGGAACGAACCCGGCGTGCCCGCTGGAGAGGTCGTCGATGACGACGGGCGGCATGCCCGCATCCGCCAACGCGCGTACCACGTGTGCACCGATGTAGCCGGCGCCGCCGGTCACGAGCCAGGACATGGTTCTCCTTCGTCTGTGTGTGGTTCTCATTCTCCCGCATCCCCGTCGCTCCCTTCGCCGACCCACCCCCTTGTCTCCGACCCACCCCCTTATGCGCGGTGGCAAGGGGTGGGTCGGGAATAGAGGGGTGGGTCGGCGGAGAGGAGGTGGGGGAGGGGAGGGGGAGTTACTCCTCGGTGTGGCCGAGGGCGGGGGTGGGGAGGAAGCGTGCGACGGGCTCGGCGAGCTGGTCGAGCTCGATCACGACGAGTTCGTTCGCGCCGGCGCGCGTCGCGGGCGCGGGCACGAAGAGCGTGCGCTGCGGGCCGTTCACCCAGTAGCGGCCGAGCAGGAAGCCGTTCACGAACGCGAACCCCTTGCCGAATGCGGCGGTGTCGAGGAACAGGTCGGCCTGCTCCGCCAGCTCGAACGATGCGCGAAGACCCGTGCGCCCGACCGTCGGGCGGACGGCGGATGCAGCAACCGCCCCGCGCACCGCGTCGAGGTCGACCGGGGTCGCCCGCCAACCCGTCACCGTCACGCCACCGACCGACGCCTCGCCGATGAGTCCCTTGCGCTCGCCGAGGCGTACGTCGTAGTTCACCCGGCCCTGATCCTCGACGAGCACCGTGAGCTGCGCCCCGCGCGGAACGACGAGCGCACGCTCGTGCAGTGCCCGGGACAGGCGGCCTGCCGGAACGCCGTCGACCATGACCCAGGCCATGTCGCGCACCTCGTCGAAGACGAGAGTGGCCGCATCCGACCCGTCGAAAGCCGCCTCCGGCAGGGCCGCGTCGTAGCGGACGAGCGCGCCGAGATGCCCGAGATCCTCGAACGTCGGCGGCACGGCCGAGCCGGCGGCACCCGCACCCGCGGCACCCGCACCCGCGGCACCGCCACCCGCACCCGCGGCACCCGCACCCGCGGCACCCGCACCCGAGGCACCGCCACCCGCGGCCTCCGGAAGCCAGTCGCCGACCGACTCGAGCGGAACCTCGAACGCGGGGGCGGGCACGGCGGGCGCCGGCACCTCGCTCGGCACGGGCGCGTATTTCGCGATCACCTGGCGGAAGGCGTGGAACTTCTCCGTCGGGTTGCCCGCTTCATCCAGCGGCGCGTCGTAGTCGTACGACGTGACGAGCGGCGCGTACCGGCCCTTGTCATTCGCGCCGTTCGTGAGCCCGAAGTTCGTGCCGCCGTGCAGCATGTAGAGGTTCACCGAGGCGCCGGCGGCGAGCAGGGTGTCGAGTTCGGCGGCGGATGCGGCGGCATCTGTCGTGTGGTGCACCCCGCCCCACCAGTCGAACCAGCCGTCCCAGAACTCCGAGCACATCAGGGGCCCGGTCGGCTGGAACTCGCGGAGCGTCTGCAGGCGCTCGGCGGCGCGCGAGCCGAACGATCCGGTCAGGTGCAGGCCCTCCAGGCTGCCGTCACGCAGCATCTGCGGCATCGGCTGATCCACGGTCGTGAGCGGCACGGTGATCCCGGCCTCCCGCGTGACGCGGGTGAGTTCTCGCAGGTAGTCCTTGTCGGCGCCGTATGCGCCGTACTCGTTCTCGATCTGCACGAGCACGACGTTGCCGCCCCGGTCGATCTGGCGGGGCGCGACGATCTCGTATACCCGGCGCAGGTAGGTCGAGACCTCGGCGAGATAGGTCGGCTCCGAGCTGCGGAGCGTCGCCCCCGGCAGCCCGGTCAGCCACACCGGCAGGCCGCCGTTGTGCCATTCGGCGCAGATGTACGGGCCGGGGCGCACGATCGCGTGCATGCCCTCGGCGGCGACGAGGTCGAGGAAGCGGCCGAGGTCGTTCCAGCCGGTGGCGTCCCACTCGCCGTGCACGGGCTCGTGGGAGTTCCAGGCGACGTAGGTCTCGATCGTGTTCAGCCCCAGCAGGCGGGCCTTGTGGATGCGGTCGGCCCACTGGTCGGGATGCACGCGGAAGTAGTGCAGCGCCCCCGACAGGATGCGGTGCGGCTGGCCGTCCAGCAGGAAGTCGGTCTCGCCGATGGTGAAGGTGGTCACAGTCTGTTCCGATTCGATCAGCGGGCGGTCCCGAGGCGCAGGCGCGCCCAGGACAGCGGGGGGAGGGTGAACCGCAGGACGGAGCCGTCGTCGTCGGTCTCGACCCGGAGGGGGACGGGGGCGACGGGCTGGGATGCGGCGGCGTTGACGGTGTCGCGATCGCCGCCGTCGGGTGTCGTCAGGACGACGCCCTCGACCTCGTGCGCGGCGACGCCGAGACGCAGCTCGACCTCGGTCGCTTCGGTGAGCGAGCGGTGCGCGAGGAAGACGGCGATGTCGTCGCCGTCCACGGTGGCGACCGCATCCACCGCGTCGACCGCGCCGTACCGGTCCGTGTCGACGGATGCGGCGGCGATCTCGGGAATGACGACGTGACCGGCCGCGGCGGTCGCGGTGAGCTGGAACGGGAAGAACGTCGTCTGGCGCCATGCGGCGCCGCCCGGTTCGGTGCGGATCGGGGCGATCACGTTGACGAGTTGCGCGAGGTTCGCCATCGTCACCCGGTCGGCCCGGCGGAGCAGCGTGATGAGGAGGGAGCCGACGACGACCGCATCCGTCACGGTGTAGTCGTCTTCGATGAGGCGCGGGGCGACCGGCCAGTCACCCGTGAAGACGTCGGGTTTGTCGACCTCGTTCCACCGCGTCTGGTTCCAGACGTTCCACTCGTCGACGCTGATGCCGATGGGCTTCTCGATGCCCTCTTCGGCGCGCACCTCGTCGATGATGCGGGCGACGTCGCCGAGGTAGCGGTCGAGCCCGACGCCGGAGGCGAGGAAGCTCTCCGGGTCGCCCGGGGCCTCCTCGTAGTACGCGTGCACCGAGATGTGGTCGACGAGGCCGGCAGTGTGGCGCAGCACGGTGCGCTCCCACGCGTCGAACGTCGGCATCTCGTGGTTGGAGCTGCCCGCGGCGACGAGCTCGATGTCGGGGTCGATGAAGCGCATGAGGCGCGCGGTCTCGGCGGCCAGCCGACCGTACTCGTCGGCCGTCTTGTGGCCGATCTGCCAGGGGCCGTCCATCTCGTTCCCGAGGCACCACAGGCGCACCCCGAACGGCTCGTCGCGGCCGTTGCGGCGCCGGCGGTCGCTGAGCGCGGTGCCCGCCGGATGATTCGTGTACTCGAGCAGATCGGCGGCCTCGGCGGCGCCCCGGGTGCCGAGGTTCACGGCCTGCATGAGTTCGAGACCGGCCTGCTCCGCCCAGTCGGCGAACTCGTGCAGGCCGACCTGGTTCGTCTCGGTGCTGTGCCAGGCGGCGTCGAGGCGCACGGGGCGCTCGTCGGAGGGGCCCACGCCGTCCTCCCAGCGGTATCCCGACACGAAGTTGCCGCCCGGGTAGCGCACGACGGTCGCACCCAGCTCGCGGACGAGCTCGAGTACGTCGCGTCGGAAGCCGGCCGTATCCGCCGTCGGGTGACCGGGCTCGTGGATGCCGTCGTAGACGCACCGGCCCATGTGCTCGACGAAGGTGCCGAACAGGCGAGGCGGTACCGCGGCGCCGGGGGCGGCCGGGTCGAGGACGATTCGTGTGGAGGAGGTCATGATCGCTTTCTGCGGCGACGTGACGAGGGGCGGGCCGGATCGATGATCGATGCGACCCGCCCCTCGCGTGCGTCACTTGTTGACGGTGAAGCCCTGCTCGTTGCCGTACTGCACGAGCTGGTCCTGCCAGGTGGCGAGACCCTCGTTCAGGTCGCCCTTGGAGGCGTAGGACTGGCCCACGGTGTCGCTGAAGATGCTGTTCGCGTACACCTGGAACGGCAGGTACTGCCATCCCTCGCGAACGTCGGATGCGGACTGCGCCAGCACCTTGTTGATCTCCTGGCCGCCGAAGTAGTCCGACGTCGCGTTCAGGAAGTCATCCGACTCGAGGTCGGCGGTGGTGGAGGGGAAGCCACCGCTCGCCGCGAAGATGTCGATGCTCGCCTGGTCGTTGTTCAGCCATTTGAGGAACGCGGCGGCCAGCGCCGGGTTCTCGCTCTGCTTGGTGACCGCCTGGCCGCCGCCGCCGTTCTCCGCCGACACCGGGGTGCCGTCGTAGGTCGGCATGGGGGCGACGCGCCAGTCGCCGGCGGCATCCGGAACCGATGCCTCCAGGTTGCCGGGCATCCATGCGCCGATCACGAGGGTCGCGATCGATCCGTCGCCGAGGCCCTGGAACCACTCGTCGCTCCAGCTGGAGGCATCCGAGAGCAGATCGCCGTCGACGAGCTGGTTCCACGTGTCGGCCCACTTCTGCGAGCCCTCGTCGGCCAGGTCGAGCGTCACGTTCGTTCCGTCGACCTGGAACGGCTGGCCGCCGGCCTGCCAGATCATGCTGGTCGCGAAGCCGGAGTCGCCGGTGTCGTTGGTGATCTTCTTCGTCGGGTCGGCGGCGGTCAGCTTCTTGGCTTCCGCGATGTACTCGTCCCAGGTGGTGGGGACGGTGAGGCCGTACTGGTCGAACACCGTCTTGTTGTAGAACAGCGCCATGGGGCCCGAGTCCTGCGGCAGACCGTAGATCTTGCCGTCGAAGTCGACCGAATTCCAGGTGGATGCCGTGTAGTCGCCCTCGAGGTCGCCGAAGCCGTACGGGGCCAGGTCGAGCAGGCCCTCGGTGAGGGCGAACTGCGGGAAGGCGTAGTACTCGACCTGCACCACATCGGGCGCGCCCGAACCGGCCTTGATCGCGTTCTGGAGCTTGGTGTACTCCTCGGTGTTCGTTCCGGCGTTGACGACGTTGACCTTGACGTTCGGGTATTCCTTCTCGAACGCGGCGGCCTGGTCCTCGGCGGACGGGGTCCAGGACCAGTAGGTGATCTCGCCGCCGGCCTCGAGGGCGGCGTCCAGGTCGTCGGCCGAGCCGCTGCCCGCGGCGGGTCCGCCGGAGGAGCACGCGGCGAGCGAGCTGCCGGCGATGGCAGTCGCGGCCACGACGAATGCGATGCGACGCAGCGCCGAGCCCTTGCGCATGGGTGTCATGGGATGTCCTTCACTTCGTTGTTGTGGATGCCGGGGCGGGTGCCCCGGGTGTTGCAGGTTCCCGGGCGGATGCCCCGGGGTATTTCGGGTGCCGGGGCGGATGCTCCGGCTCTTCGGGTGCGGGGCGGGATGCCCCGCAGGGAGGAGACGAACGTGGTCAGGCAGTTCCCCTCGTCACTGCTTGACGCTTCCGGCGCTGAGTCCCGACTGCCAGAACCGCTGCAGCATGAGGAACGCGACGACGATGGGGATGATCGACAGGAGCGAGCCCGTGATCACCAGGTTGTAGATGGGCTGCGCGGCGGCGCCGGTGGCCTGCGCGTTCCACTGGTTGAGGCCGACCGTGAGCGGGTACCAGGCCGGATCGCTCAGCATGATGAGCGGCAGGAAGTAGTTGTTCCAGGTCGCGACGACCGCGAACAGCAGCACCGTCACGATGCCGGGGGTGAGCAGCTTCGCGGAGATGGTGAAGAAGGTGCGGAACTCGCCCGCGCCATCCATCCGCGCCGCTTCCAGCAGCTCGGTCGGAACGGCCTCGGTGGCGAACACCCACATCAGGTACAGGCCGAAGGGGCTGATCAGCGACGGGATGATGATGGCCCACGGGGTGTTCGTGAGGCCCAGCTGGCTGAACATCAGGAAGGTCGGAACGGCGAGGGCGGTGCCGGGCACCGCGACGGCACCGATGACGACGGCGAAGACCGCTTTGCGTCCGCGGAAGTTGTACTTCGCGAGCCCGTACCCGGCGAGGGTCGCGAGCAGTGTCGCGCCGCCGGCGCCGACCACGACGTAGAGCAGGGTGTTGCCGAGCCAGCGGAGGAAGATGCCGTCGCGGTAGGTGAATGTCGCGACGATGTTGTCCCACAGCGAGAAGCTGTCGCCGAACCAGAGCCCGAAGGTCGTGAACAGGTCGGCCTGCGTCTTGGTCGCGTTGATCAGCAGCCAGAACAGCGGCAGCAGCGAGTAGATCAAGAACAGCGCGACCAGGATCGTGAGCACGACCGAGCGGCGCGGACGAGTGGAGGACGCTCGGACGTATCCGGGTGCCGACGAGCGACGGCGCCGCGTCGTGGGCGTCCGGTCGAGGGTGGGGGCGGTCATCGAATCTCCTGACGGGATCCACGCAGCTGCACGACGTAGGCGACGATCGCGGTGATGAGGCCCATGATGATCGCGACGGTGGCGGCGTAGTTGTACTGCTGGCCCGCGAACGAAAGGTTGTACGCGTACATGTTGGGCGTGAAGAACGTGGTGATCGTGTTCGGGGCGAGCGGCTTCAGGATGTTCGGCTCGTTGAAGAGCTGGAAGCTGCCGATGATCGAGAAGATCGTCGCGATCACGATGGATCCGCGGAGCGCGGGGAGCTTGATCGAGACGATCGTGCGCCAGGCGCCCGCGCCGTCGAGGGACGCGGCCTCGTACAGGTCGCCGGGGATGGTCTTCAGCGAGGAGTAGAAGATCAGCATGTTGTAGCCGATGAACTGCCACGTGACGATGTTGCCGATCGACAGCATCATCCATTCCGGCAGGAAGGGCCCCAGGAACTCGCCCCCGAGGAAGTCGTTGATGTTGCCGGCGAGACCGAATCGATCGCCGTAGATGTAGCCCCACATGAGCACCGCCACGACGGCGGGCACCGCGTACGGGAGGAAGATCACGATGCGGCTGAAGCCCGAGCCGAGGAGGCGGCCGCTGTCGATCGCGAGCGCGGCGGCGAGGGCGAGCGCCAGCATGATCGGCACCTGGATGAGCAGGAAGAGCAGAACGCGCAGGAATCCGTCCCAGAGCTTCGGGTCGCTGAACGCGGTGAGGTAGTTCTCGAACCCGACGAAGGCGTTGCCGCCGACGATCTGTTCGCGGAACAGGCTCAGGTAGAGCGAGTACGCGAGCGGGGCGAGGAACACGAGCGCGAAGACGATCGCGAACGGGGCCACGAACAGCCAGCCGCGCTCGTCGATCCGGAGCCGTCGCCGTCGGGGTGTGTGCACCGCGGGTGGGGGTGCTGCTGTGGTCGTCATCGTCCGAAGCCTTTTCTGTCATGCCGCTCCGCGGGTCGTTACTGACCGATGCGGAGGATGTTGACGTAAACATAAACCGGTATGGATAACATGTCAACGTCAACATCGAGGGGATCCGGACATGGGCGAAGACGCAGCATCCGTGACCGCTGCGGCGCGCTCCCGACGACGCGAGACCTCGATGGCCGACGTCGCCGCCGAGGCCGGAGTCTCGGGCCAGACCGTGTCGCGGGTGGCGAACGGCCGCGCGAACGTCGACCCCGACACCCGCAAACGCGTGCTCGAAGCGATGGCCCGGCTCGGCTACCGGCCCAACAGCGCCGCGCGGGCGCTCCGCTCCGGACGCTTCCGCAGCATCGGCGTGATCATGTTCTCGCTCTCGAGCTACGGCAACACGCGCACGCTCGACGCCGTCGCGTCGGTCGCGGCGGATGCGGGCTACTCGCTGACCCTCATCACGGTCGAGTCCGCGACGCAGTCCGATGTGTCGGGGGCCTTCGTGCGCCTGGTCGAGCACGCGGTGGACGGCGTCGTCATCCTGATCGAGACGCACCGGCTGGGCGAGACCGAGCTCGCGCTGCCGACGGGACTTCCCGTGGTCGTCGTCGACTCGAACGCGGCGTACGCCTACCCGGTCGTCGACAACGATCAGGCGCAGGGTGCGCGACTCGCGACGGGCCATCTGCTCGATCTCGGGCACGAGACGGTCTGGCACGTGTCGGGCCCGCTGGAGTCCTACGCCGCCGAGCGACGCCGCGAGGCGTGGCGCGAAACGCTCGAGGCGCGCGGGGTGCGCGTGCCCGAGGTGGCCGTCGGGGACTGGACCGCGGACTCCGGGTACGAGATCGGCCGGCGGATCGCCGAAGATCGCGACATCACCGCCGTGTTCGTGGCGAACGATCAGATGGCGCTGGGTGTGATCCGGGCGCTGCACGAGGCGGGCCGCGCGGTTCCGGGCGAGGTCAGCGTCGTGGGGTTCGACGACACCGCCGACGCGGCGAACTTCTGGCCCCCGCTGACGACCGTGCGCCAGCATTTCGGACGCGTCGGTGCCGCCGCCATCCGGGCTCTCCTCGCCGAGATCGACGGCGAGGGCGCGGCGACCGAGCGGATGGTGATCCCGACCGAGCTCGTGGTCCGCGGCAGTTCGGCCGCCCCCGCCTGACCCGCCGCTCACTCCTCCGCGCCTGACCCGCCGCTGGCTCACGCCCTCGCGGGGAGCGGGCGAAAAGACCTTGTGCGCGGACTGTGTGTCGCCTATGGTCGGTGTTGACGTCAACATGTTTACGTCAACACGAGTGCCGCTCTGCGCGGGCGCTCTCTGCACCACACCGCCACACACTCCACGCCGCATCGCCGCGGCCGGAAGGAACGACGATGAAGTCCACCCGAATCCTGTCGCTACTGTGCGTCGGCGCACTCAGCGCCGGCGCGCTCGTCGCGGGAACGACGGCCGCGCCGCAGGCTGCGCACGCGGCCGCATCCGTCCGCATCACCCCGAATCCGTCGTACGCGTCGGATCCCTTCGAGGGGTGGGGCACGAGCCTGGTCTGGTTCGCGAACGCGACCGGTGGCTACCCGGCGGATGTGCGCCAGAAGCTGTTCGACGCGGTCTTCGGTGAAGAGGGGCTGAACCTCAACATCGCCCGGTACAACATCGGCGGCGGCAACGCGACCGATGTGCCGTCGTACCTGCGCCCGGGTGGCGCGGTGCCCGGATGGTGGAACCCCGACCTCGACGCGACGGATGCGGACGGCGACATCTCTGCGACGTTCGCCGACCGCGACCGGTACGCGGCCGCGTGGGACGCGGAGGACCCGGCGAGCTACGACCTCGACGCGGACGCGGCGCAGCGCTGGTGGATCGACGCGCTGAAAGACAAGGTCACCCACTGGGAGGCGTTCAGCAACTCGCCGCCGTACTTCCTCACCCAGAGCGGATTCGTCTCCGGCGGCGTGAACAACGCCACGAGCGAGCAGCTGGCGCCCGAAGACATGGAGGCGTTCGCCGGGTACCTCGTGAACGTCGTCGAGGAGCTCGAGAAGGATCACGGCATCCAGTTCGACACGCTCGATCCGTTCAACGAACCCAACACGAACTACTGGCAGACACGGATCCCTGCGGGTGCGACCTGGCCGACGAGCGCGAGCCGTCAGGAGGGCGCGCACATCGGGCCCTCGCGCCAGGACCAGATGATCCAGGTGCTCCGCGACCGCCTCGCCGCCCCCGGCACGGCCACCGACGTCAGCATCTCCGCGATGGACGAGACGAACCCGTCGATCTTCGTGCAGAACTGGAACGGCTGGAGCGACGAGTCGAAGGACGCGGTCGATCAGCTCAACGTGCACACGTACGGCACGGGCGACCGGATGGTCGCGCGCGACATCGCGAAAGCATCCGACAAGCCGCTGTGGATGAGCGAGGTCGAGGGCGACTGGGACGGCACGGGCTTCAACCAGACGAACATCGAGAACGGTCTCGGGATGGCCACGCGCATCGTCGACGACCTCCGCGAGCTCGAGCCGGCGGCATGGGTGTTCTGGCAGCCCGTCGAAGATCTCTACAACATGGAGAAGGTCGAAGACCTCAACTGGGGCAGCGTCTTCATCGACTTCGACTGCAACGCCGAGGGCGATTCGGAACGGCGCATCGCGGATGGCGACGCCGACCCGTCGTGCCAGGTGCTGACGAACGCGAAGTTCAACACCGTGCGCAACTTCACGCACTACATCGAGCCCGGCGACCACCTGATCCCGACGAACGACGCGCAGACGACCGCGGCTCTCACGGCCGAGGGCGACGGTGTCACGCTCGTGCACGTCAACAGTGAGGCGTCTGCGCGCACGGTCGAGCTCGACCTCTCGCAGTTCGGGCAGATCGCTCCCGGCGCGACCGTCACTCCCGTGGTGACCACCGAATCGTCGGCCGGCGACGTCACCGGCAACGCGCTCGTCGAGGGCGATGCGGTGCCGATCGACGCCGCATCCCGGTCGGCCGTCCTGACGGTTCCGGCGAAGTCCGTGACGACCTTCGTGGTCACGGGTGTGTCGGGCGTCTCCGCGGATGCGGTCGCGTTCGAGGACGGGGCGACCCTCCAGCTGCTCGGTGTGCAGAGCGGAAAGGCGCTCGCCGCGGATGCGGCCGGCCTCCGCATCCGGACGAGTGCGACCGACGCGACCACCGCGCCCGCGCAGGCGTGGACCGTGCGGTCGCTCGGCGGCGAGGGCACGAACCGGCACCGCCTGGCGTTGCAGGCGGGTGACGGCCGGTTCCTCGCGGTGTCCGGTACCGGCACGACCCTGGTGACGGCGGATGCGGCGGCGGCCGCATCCGATCCCGCGCTGCAGTGGATTCCGTCGACCGCGGACGGTCGCACGTACTCGCTGCTCAGCGTCGCCGCGGAGCGAGTTCTCGATGTGAACGGTCAGGGCACGGCGGACGGCACGAGCGTCGGCACATGGACCTCGAACAACGGTGCGAACCAGCGGTGGACGCCGGCCTCGACGGCGGTGCAGGGGGTCGCTCCTGTCACCGCCAGCACGGCGGTCGGTGAGGCTCCGGAGCTTCCCGGCACCGTGACGCTCCGCTACCGCGGGGGCGTCGAGCGCACCGCGGCCGTCGAATGGGATCTGTCGGGGGCCGATTGGTCGGTGCCCGGAACCGTCGAGGTGCCCGGATCGGGTACCGACGTGTTCGGCGCCCGCTTCGAGGGTGCGCTCGCGACGGTCGAGGTGGGCGCGTACACCGCGACCCGTCCCGTATCGCTGACGACCTACGCCGGCGCGGCGGTCGACCGGGTGCGCGCGGCGGCGCCGACCGCGGTTCCCGCCGAGGTGCGCCTGGGCGGTACCGCGTACGACACCCCGGTCGAGTGGGACTGGTCGGGGATATCGGATGCGGACCTCGCCCAGCCGGGCACCGTCGTCGTGACGGGAACCGCCGCGGGACGAGGCGCCGACACGTTGCCCGCCCGGCTCACGGTGATCGTCACCGAACCCAGCGAGCGCAACGTGGCTCCGCAGAGCAGGGCGACGGCCACGTTCACCGAGAGCTCGAGCTACGGCGTCGAACGCACGACGAACGGGGTCACCACCGACAAGGGCTGGTCGAACTGGCGCTCGGGCACGAAGAACGCGCAGGACACGTTGACCTACGCGCTCTCCGGCACCGAGCAGGTCGGGCACGTGCGCGTGTCTTTCTACCGCGATGGCGGGGCGACCTGGCCCGCGAGCCTGCGCGTCGAGCACCGCACGGCCGGCGGCGAGTGGGTCGCCGGAGAGTCCGTGGCCGTTCCCGCGCCCGACACGGGTGCACCGGTCGTCGACGTGCCGCTCGCCGGCGTCACCGCGGACGACGTGCGCGTCGTGCTGCAGGCGCGGCCGAACACGCACATGATCGTCTCCGAGGTGGAGATCTTCGGCCTCTCCGCGGCGCCCGCCGGGATCGCCGACCTCGCGCGCCTGTCGGTCGGCGGCACCGCCGTCGCGGACTTCGATCCGGCGACAGAGCAGTACACCGTGCGCACTCAGGGTTCCGGCTGGCCGGTGCTGTCTGCGGTCGCCGTCGACTCCGACGCGACCGTGCAGATCGCGCAGCCGTCGGATGCATCCGCCACCGGCAGTGTGACCGTCACCGCCCCGAACGGCGCGGTACGGACCTACGCGGTTGCGATCGAGCGTCAGGTGACCCTCGGTGACGTGACGATCACGGGCACGCCCCGCGTCGGAGAGGTGCTGACCGCCAGCGTCACCACCGACCCGAGCGACGCGGAGGTCGCCTACACGTGGACCCGCGACGGCCGCGCGATCGGCGCGACCGGAGCGACCGGAGCGACGTACACGGCGACCACGGCCGACGTGGGCGCCGAGCTGCGCGCGGTGGCGACCGCATCCGCCTCCGGCTTCGTCGCCGGAGAGGGAACGTCGTCGCCGGTGATCGTCGAGACCGCGCCGGTCGAGCCGGGTGGTCCGGGTACGCCGGGTGGTCCGGGTACGCCGGGTGGGCCCGGTACGCCTGGGGGCCCGGGTGGTGGCCCCGGTACGCCGAGTGGTGCGATCGCGCCGCTCGAGTCGGCGCTGACGCCCGCGCTGCAGGGTGGGATCACCGCTCCGGGCTCGGTGGCGGCGGGTTCGTCGATCACGGTCGGGGTGGACGCGGGCCGGGCGGGTGAGTCGGTGAGTGCGTGGTTGTTCTCGACGCCGACGCTGCTCGGGACGCGGACCGTCTCGTCGTCGGGAGACATCTCGGTGCGCGTTCCGGTGGAGACGCCGGTCGGCGCTCACCGTCTGGCGGTGACGGATGCGTCCGGTGCCCTGATCGGCTGGGTTCCGCTGGAGGTGCGCGCGGCGTCTCCGCTGGCGGTCACCGGCGCCGAACTCGGCCCGATCATCCCGATCGCCTACGGCGTGCTGCTGCTCGGTGGGCTGCTGTTCGCGGTCGGCGCGCGCCGCCGCCGCATCCGCCGCTCCCGCGCCTAACCGCCGCCCGGGCCAGATCGGCCGCGAGACGGGATCTTCGCGCCGAGACGGAGGGGTAACCCCACTGTCTCGGCGCGAAGATCCCGTCTCGGCGTCCTAGCGAGCTGCGGGCGGGGGCACAGGGGTGGGGCCGAGCGTGGCGGCGAGCGGGGCGGACGCTGCTACGGTCGGGGCGTGCAGCGGACACGGTGGGCCATCCTCGGGCCGGGGCAGATCGGCGGATTCTTCGCCCGCGCGTTGCCGCGGAGCACCCATGGGGTGCTGCAGGCGGTCGGCAGCACCGATCCCGACCGCGCGCGCGCCTTCGCCGACGAATACGGCGCTCCGGTCGCCGGAACATACGCCGACGTGCTCGCCCGCGACGACGTCGACGCGGTCTACATCGCGACCGTGCACACGACGCACGCGGAGTTGTCGGTCGCCGCGCTCGAGTCGGGCAAAGCCGTGCTCTGCGAGAAGCCCGTGTCGCCGTCGCTCTCCGAGACCACGCGCGTCCTCGCGGCCGCAGCGGCGACCGGGCGCCCGTTCGTCGAGGCCTACAAGTACCGCTTCGGTCCCTTCGCGGGCGCGTTCGATGACGTCATCCGTTCGCGGCGGATCGGCGGGATGCGTGCGCTGACCGCGTCGTTCGGGTTCGCGGCCGGCTCGCGCGAGGGTCGGCTGTTCGATCCGGCTGTTGCGGGTGGGGCGATCCTCGATGTGGGCGGCTATCCGATGTCGCTCGTGGTGGCCGTCGCCGCGGCGGCGGGGATCGACCTCGACGAGTTGCACATCGGCGAAGCGGATGGTGTCGTCGGCGCGGTCGACGAGACCGCTCGCGCGCGGGTCGTGGCCGGCACCTTCGTCGCCGACGTGCGTGCCTCGATCGTGGAGGATCTGCCGAGAATCGTGACGCTCGAGGGCGGGCTGGGCACGATCACCTCCGGCGACCTCTGGGGCAGCCGGCTCGAGTCGGGCCGAACCTTCGGTGTGCGGACCGAATCGCGCGCCGAGATCGTCACGGTGTCGACGCTCGATCCGTTCGCGGCGGAAGCGGATGCGGTCTCCGCCGCGATCGCCGACGGTCGCAGTGAGGCCCCGCAGATGCCGTGGGCGCAGTCGGTCGCGACCGCCCGCTTGCTCGCGGACTGGCGCGCGTCCCTCCGCCCCTGACCCTCGACCCGAACCGCCCCTTTATCGCCGACCCACCCCTTTTTGTCGCGCTGCCAACGGGCCGGCTCGATGCTAAAGGGGTTGCTCGACCGACGTGGTCGCGCGGCGCGGGTCAGGCGTCGCCGAGGGCCTCGGTGACGACCGCGCGGGCCGCGTCTTGCACCTGGCGGAGGTGTCCCTCGCCGCGGAGCGACTCGGCGTAAAGCTTGTAGACGTCTTCGGTGCCGGAGGGGCGCGCGGCGAACCACGCGTCGGCCGTGACCACCTTGAGGCCGCCGATCGGCGCGCCGTTGCCCGGCGCGTGCGACAGCTTGGCGATGATCTCGGAGCCGGCGAGCTCGGTCGCGGTGACCGCATCCGGCGACAGCTTTCCGAGTGCGGCCTTCTGCGCCGGGGTCGCCGGTGCGTCGACGCGCTGGTACACGGATGCCCCGTAGGTGTCCTCGAGCTCGGCGTACCGCTGCGACGGCGTCTTGCCGGTGACCGCGAGGATCTCGGCGGCGAGCAGGCACAGCAGGATGCCGTCCTTGTCGGTCGTCCACACCGAGCCGTCGAAGCGGAGGAACGACGCACCGGCCGACTCTTCTCCGCCGAAGGCCACGGACCCGTCGAGCAGCCCGGGAACGAACCACTTGAAGCCGACCGGCACCTCGTAGAGCGGGCGGCCGAGCGCTTCGACGACCCGGTCGATGATCATCGACGAGACGAGCGTCTTGCCCACTGCCGCATCCGCCGGCCACCCCTCGCGGTGCGAGAACAGGTAGTCGATGGCGACCGCGAGGTAGTGGTTCGGGTTCATGAGCCCGGCGTCGGGGGTGACGATGCCGTGCCGGTCGGCATCCGCATCGTTGCCGGTGAGGATGTCGTACTCGTCACGGCGTGCGACCAGCGAGGCCATCGCGTTCGGCGACGACGGGTCCATCCGGATCTTCTCGTCCCAATCGAGCGTCATGAAACGCCAGGTCGGGTCGACGTCGGGGTTCACAACCGTGAGGTCGATGCCGTAGTGCTCGGCGATGAGGCCCCAGTACTCGACCGAGGCGCCACCGAGCGGGTCGGCGCCGATCCGGATGCCGGACTTCTTGATCGCGGCGATGTCGATGATCGAGTCGAGATCGCGGACGTACGCCTCGCGGAAGTCGTACTGACCGAGCGCGTCGGCGTCGATGTCGGCGTGCGGCGTGCGGCGGACGCCCTCGAGGCCGCCCGCGATCAGCTCGTTCGCCCGGTCGGCGATCCAGCTCGTCGCGTCGGTGTCGGCGGGGCCGCCGTGGGGCGGGTTGTACTTGAAGCCGCCGTCGCGAGGCGGGTTGTGGCTCGGCGTCACGACGATGCCGTCGCTCCGGCCGGGGTCGGCTGCGTCGCGGTCACGGTTGTAGTTCAGGATGGCGTGGCTGAGCGCCGGTGTCGGCACCCACGAATCGCGGGCGTCGACGCGCACATCGATGCCGTTCGCGACGAGCACCTCGATCGCGCTCCGCTCCGCCGGCAGCGACAGCCCGTGCGTGTCGCGCCCGAGGAACAGGGGGCCGGCGATGCCCTGCGCGTTGCGGTAATCCACGATCGCCTGGGTCGTGGCGAGGATGTGGTCTTCGTTGAAGCTCGTCGACAGGCTGGAGCCGCGGTGGCCGCTCGTGCCGAATGCCACGCGCTGGGCGGGCACCGAGGGGTCGGGCTTGCGGTCGTAGTAGGCGGAGATCAGCTCGTCGACATCGATGAGGTCGGACGCGTCTGCGGGAGATCCAGCTCGGCTCATACGCTTAGTCTGCCGTGCGCGGGCGGCATCGGTCACGTCTTGCGTGACTTCGTTCGTTCACCGCGCCGGCCGGTGGGCCATACTCAGGGTGAACGTTGACCCGAGGGGGAGCGATGGCAGATGCGGCGCGCATCGCGATCGTGGATGACCACGAGCTGCTGGCCCTGGCCGTGCGGCACCTCGTCGACGGCGCGGACGGGCTCGTGTTCGCCCGCCACGCCCTCACGGTGCACGACCTGGTGCAGCCGATGCGGGATGCGGACGTCGTGCTGCTCGATCTCAGCCTCCGGGACGGCACCGATCCGGAGACGAACGTCGCGCGCATCCGGTCGTGGGGTGCGCGCGTGCTCGTGCTGACCTCCGGCGAAGACGCGTACCTGGTCCGTGCCGCCTCGCGCACCGACGTGCTCGGCATCCTCCGCAAGTCCGCCCCGCACGAGAGCATCGTCGCGGCGCTGCACGCCGCCGCGGAGGGCACGCACGTGCCGACGGCCGAATGGGCGTCGGCGCTCGACACCGACCCCCGCCTCGAGAGCGCCCCGCTGACGGTGCGCGAGCGCGAGGTGCTCGGGCTGTACGCCTCCGGGCTGGGCGCCCGGGAGGTCGCCGCGCGCCTCTTCATCAGTGAGAACACCGTCAACGACCACCTCCGCCGCATCCGTTCGATCTACCACCAGCTCGGCCGGCCCGCCACGACGAAGGTCGAGCTCTACCAGCGCGGCATCGAAGACGGGTTCGTGCCCGCTCCGCGCCGTGGCTGAAGCCGGGCCCGGCGAGCGTTCCGCGCGCCGAATCTTCGTGATCGCCGCCGCCGTCCTGATCGGGGCGATCGTCGCGGTCAACCTCACCTTCATCGCCGGCGGCGGGCAGCGCCCGTTCCCGCTCTGGTACTCGCTGCTCGCGGGTGCGGCGGCCGTACTCACCCTTCTGCCCGCGGTCGTCGTCCGCTGGCTGCCCGACCGGGCGGTGCGGGTGTGCGGGCTCGTCGCCGTGCTTCTCTACCTGTCGGTGCTGCTCGCCTTCCCCGTCGCCGCATCCGGGCACGGCGTCGGCCGGATCCCGTGGATCCTGACCGCGTCCAGTGCGGCGGTCGTGATGGCGCTCGTCGCGCAGGGGCGCACGCTGGCATGGGTGACGGTCGCGGCGGGAGCGGCCGCCGGCATCGTCTACCGCCCGCTGTTCGGCGGATTCGACATGGACGGCGTCGTCAACGACCTGCACGCCCTGCTGACCGGGGCGGTGATCTGCGTCGTCGGCGACCGCATCCTGTCGGTCGCGCGCGGTCTCGATCGGGCCGCGACCGAGACCGCCGCCGCGGCGGCCCGCGCGTCGGCGGAGCGGGGGAGGCTCGCTGCCCGTGCCCGGGCGAGTGCGCTCGTGCACGACGAGATCCTCGCGACGTTGAACGTCGCGGCGACCGACCTGCCCATTCCGCACGATCGGGTGGCCGAGCAGGCGCGACGTGCGGCCGCGGGCGTGACCCGGCTCGTCGATGCGGATGCCGACGAACGGCCGACGCTGCGGGCGGCTCTCTGGGCCGAAGCCGCGCAGCACGGCGCCGCGTTCCGCGAGGCGGGACGCACGGGATCCGAGATGCCGGCCGAGGTGCAGGAGCCGATCGTGGCGGCGGTGCGGCAGGCGTTGGGCAACAGCGTGCGGCACGCCGGTCCGGATGCGGCGCGCACCGTCGCGCTGGTCGTCTCCGACTCCGAGATCCATGTCGAGGTCGGAGACGACGGCGTCGGGTTCGACGTGTCGGCGATCCCGCACGACCGTCTCGGCATCCGGCAGAGCATCGTGGCGCGGATGGCGCGCGTGCCCGGCGGCAGCGGCGAGATCTTCTCGACCCCCGGCCGGGGCACCCGCGTGCGGCTGGTGGTGCAGCGGCCGGCCGTGGGCGGCGATCTCCGCGCCGACGGCCAGCGCGCGCTCCGTGCGGGACTCGGCGTGATCGCCGTCATGTTCGTGATCGTCCAGGTCTTCTCGGCGGTCGCGGCGGTCGCGGCAGCCCCCTCGAGCGTGTTCGTGCAGGCGGTCATTCTCGCGGCCGTGGTGTGGGCCGCCGAAACCCTCCGGCGTTCGCCGACTCTCGTTCCGTCCCGCGGCCGGGTCGCGGTGGTGGTCGCGACGGTCGTCGGAGCCGTGGCCGTCGGCCTCGCGTTCGTGCCCTTCACCTACGGCGCGACCTGGTTCGCGACCGCCGCCGCCTTCGTCCTCGTCGCGGTGGCCCTCCGCCGCCGTCCGCGGATCGCGCTCCTCGGCGCGGCGGTCGTCGTCACCGCGATCGTCGTCGCGGGGTTCGTCGCGCAGGCTCCTTCGGGCCAGGTGCTGCAGATGACGGTGCGACCGATCGCGATCGTGATCCTCGCGGCCGCGCTGCTCGGCGTTCTCGGACGGATGCAGGCCGACATCGCCGCGCTGCATGCCGAGGCCGTCGCGTCGATCGAGGCCGAGAGCTGGTCGCGCGCTGCGCGTGACGAGCTCGCCGACCGCGTCGCGGACCTCGCTCGCACGGTCGTGCCGGTGCTGCAACGGCTCGCCGACGGCCCGCCGCCGACCGCCGCGGACCGGCGCCGGTTCGCCGCGCAGGAGGGCGAACTGCGCGACAGTCTGCGGGCCGGACTACTGGTGCGCGAGCCGCTGACCGCGGCCGCCGCGCAGGCCCGCGCGCGCGGAGTGGATGTCGTCCTTCTGGACGACAGCGATGTCGGGGCGGCGGACGCGATCGTGGATGCGGTCGCGGTCTGGATGGCGGCGCGCGTCGGTGAGGCGAGATTCCGCGCCGTGGGGCGGATGCTGCCGAGGTCGCGCGAGACCTGGGCGACGGTCGCCATCGATGAGCGATTCGCCGAGTTCGGGCCCGCGGACGCACCGGCCGCATCCGTTCACGACGGAGTGATGAGCTTCCAGGGCGAGTAGTCGCGGTCGAGGACGGACCGGTCGGGTCGCTGACCCTGCGACCACCATCTGGCCTCGTAGCCGCTGCCGTCGAGCATCACACGGTCGCCCTGGTTGTACAGCGTCGACACCGACCAGTCCGGATAGGTGCCGGCCGGCAGCTGCGGCAACGTGAAGGGCGTGTCCGAGTCGAGGACGGGGCCGAGATAGCTCCACGCGGACCCGGCGACGTCGAGGGTCGGGTCATCGGGAGTCGGGCCGTCCTCGTTCCACCACTTCGACATGTAGACCGAACCGTTCCAGACGACCTTGACGGCAGACGAGTAGAACATCTGCGACGACCAGACCGGGTACGGGCTCGTCTTCGGGTCGTCGGCGATGACCTCGCCGTCGCCCTCGTCGAGGGCGCGCCCCCCGGGCGTCCCGGAGTAGCCATCATCGAGCAGATCGGCGAAGCGCTCCCCGCCCTGCTCGATGCCGCTGCATCCGGTCGACACGACGGTCGGATGCGGGTAGTTCGACCCACAGGTTTGATCGCGGTTGAGTGACCACATCGACATGCGCGCGACCCCGTGCTCCTTCGCGAAGGCGTTCAGTGCGCGCGCGTCGTCGAGCGTGAACACCTCGCCGGCGACGTCGTTGCGGCCGATCATGGGCGTCGCGCCGATCAGCGACCAGGCGCCGCCGGGCGGGAGGTCGACCGCGTGGCGATCCCACGCATCCGCCAGCTGAGGGGCGAGCGCGGTCAGCGCGTCGATGCTGAGCGCCGACATCGACGCGACCGATCCGTCGGTGCCGTAGTTCATGGTCATGCCGTTCACCCCGGCGACCTCGACCCCGGCCGAGAGCAACGCGTCGACCTGTTCGAGGCCCTCGGGCGTCAACCCGTACGGCGCGATCGGCAGGGTGAGCCAGACGTCGAGCGGGCGGTCATCGGCGCGACGCTCCGCCTGGAGTGCGGCGACGGCGGCGGCGCGGCGGGCGGTCGCGGCCGTATCGGCGAGCAGGTCGCCCTCGATGTCGAGGTCGATGACGTCGAGGCGATACCTGTCGAGCACCGTGCGGTACGCGCCCGCCAGCGATTCCGCATCCGCGCAGGCGGCGGCGAGTTCGGTGTTGATCGCACCGCCGAACGAGACCGCGACCGGTGTGCCCTCGCGGTGCATCCGCTCCACCCGCCGGTCGAGCTCGAAGAGTCTCGCCGCGTCGTCGAGCGTGTAGGCCTTGCCCCAGGTCGGCGTGCAGTCGTCGTCTCCTGCGGCCACCACGAACGCGAGGACCGCGCCGCCCGTCGTCTGCTCGAGCGCGCTCCGAGCGAGCTGTTCGCCCGACTCCAGCGTCACGTCGTAGTAGCCGGCGAACCACTGCTGCGCGGCGGCCGCGCCGGAGATCGGCGGGGCCAGCTGGGGCATCACGACGGCCGCGAACACGGATGCGGACGCGACGATCATGCCCACGATGCTCGCCGCGAGACGCGGCAGCGAGAGGCGCCTGCCGGCGAACCGCGAGACGGTGGCGGGGCGGATGCGGCTCATCGGGCCACCTCCATCGCCTCGAGGGGGCCGTCGTCGATGATGCTCGCCCATCGGGCCGCGCCCGCGTGGGCAGGCGCCGGGGCCGCGTCGGCGGCGACCCAGATCCAGTTCAGCCATCCCCACCAGATGTCCGACAGCGTGTTCCGGATGCCGACGAGTCGCACGAGCGCCAGAGCGAGCGAGAGCGCGGTGATGCCTGCGAACACGGTCGTTCCCCAGGCGCCGTCGAGTGCCCCGCGCACCGCGATGACGGTGGCGCCGGCGGTGAGGAGCAGCGGCGCCACCAGCATCAAAGCCGGCGCCGACGTGCGGGTGTGCACCTTGGGGGTGCGGACGAACCGGGCTTTGCGGCCGGTCAGAGCCTGCCCGATCGACCCGATCGTGCCCGCGAGATTCACGGTCAGCAGCAGGAGATTGAGGCCGTAGACGCCGACGACGTCACGACGTCGGTACCCGAGGTGATGCAGATCGGACGCCATCTCGACGAAGTAGGGCAGCACGATCAGCAGCAGCAGCACCGTGACCAGCTGCCCGTCCAGCGGATACAGCGTGAGGATCGCGATCAGCCCGAGCGTGACCCAGGCGATCGAACCGAGGTAGTTCGCGCGCAGCAGGCGCTCGGGGACCGACAGCGGGGTGCCCGCGCGGCGGCGACGCTGGATCAGGTCGTGCAGTCGCGGCAGCACGAGCAGTCCGCCATCCGCCCAACGCCGGCGCTGGATCACGAGGGCGCCGAAATCCGGAGGGGTGGCGCTGTAGCTGAGCCGCTCGGGGTAGTTGCGCAGCGACCAGCCGTGGATCGCGAGATCGAGGCTGGAGTCGGTGTCTTCTATCGCGGTGCGGTCGGAGATGAACCGGACGACCCGCATCCCGCGCTCCACGCTCTCGCGGCGCAGATCGGTGAGCGCTTCGCGGCGGAGGATCGCGTTCGCGCCCACCCAGAACGTCGCCCCGAACGCCGAGAGCCCCTGGTGCACGATGTGCTGCAGGTCGGTCGTCGCGCCCGCGAGGCGTTCGATCCGCGACGGGGCGCCGCGGTACGCGGAGTACGGGGTCTGCATGACCGCCACCCGCTCGTTGCCGGCCCGCTCGAGTTCGAGCACCAGCCGGAGGCAGTACTCCGGAAGCAGCATCGAATCGGCGTCGAGGGTCAGGATGTAGTCGCTCTCGGGCACGTCGATGATCTCGCCCGTCTCGTGCGCGGCGTCGCCGGCGGGGACGAGCGTTTCGGTGATCCCGTCGGAGACGACACGGTAGCGACCGCCGAGCAGCTGGAGGTAGCTGTTCAGGTTCATTGCCTTGTTGGGCTCGTGCGAGAGGGAGGCGAAGCGTTTCCGTTCGAAGACCGTCGCCTCGACCGAGAAGATCCGCACGATCCGCAGCAGGAGCTGCTCGGCGCGCGCCCGGGGAAGCGGCGGCTCGCCCGCCTCGGCGGCCTCGTGCAGAGCCGTCGCCGTCGCGTCCAGGTCGGCCGCGAGACCGCGCAGGACCCGGTCGACGAAGAACGTCTCGACGTGCGTGCGCGGGGGTTCCGCATCCGCTCGCCCACGCAGCCAGGCCGCGGCGGCCGCGTGCTCGCGCATCACGATCTCGGTCGTGCGGGCGTCCAGGACCTCGCCGCGAAGCCGCTCGAGGGCGTACTCGGCGCGGGCGCGGGGCGGCGCGAAGTCCTGCACCAGTTCGGCGGTCAGGGCGCGGCTGCGGTCGAGGACCGCGCGCTCGTCGGCATCGCTCGGATGCGGATCGTCATCGAGCAGCAGCACGATCCGCAGCGCGCCGAACTCCTGCAGAGCGACCGACCACAGCGCCATCCGAACGAGGTCCGGATCCTCTGCCCGCGACGGCAGCAGCGCGGTCAGCGTGGGGGAGTGGTGCGCGAAGTGCGCGTCCAGGTCGACCCGGCGCACCCGGCGATGCGCCGCGAACCGCGGGAGCGCGGCCGCCCGGGCGAGCAGATACATGCAGGCCGAGAACGTGAGCAGCGTCACGGACAGCAGGAACGCGCTGGTCGAGAGCAGCTGCGCGGCATCCGAGAGCGCGCCGCCCCGGGCGAGCGTGACGATGACCGTGACGATGTACAGCATCCACAGCACGATGCACAGGCACACCGCGAGTCGAGCCCGCGCGATGCGGCCGGCGCTCGGGGCGGCGTGGAACACCGACGGCTGCGCGGCGTCTCTCGCGATGCGGCGGGCACGCCGCCCGGGGCGCCGGGGCGGCGCGGATGCGGCACGCGGCCGCCGGCGATCGTCGCGGCGGCGGTGCCGGGTGCGTGCGGGCGCGTTGAGGGTCATGGCGTTTCCTCCCCTGCCCGGCGCGCAGACGGGCTTCGGGTCGTCTGTGCGCGCGGCCGGCACGCAGCCGGGGGCATTCGATCGTCATCCTCTCGGCTCCGGCGCATGCGGCGTCGCCCGCCCGGCCACCGAGACTGGTGGTTTTCGGCGGGCGGGGGTTTGCGGGTGTGGGGGTTTGCGGGTGCGGGGGATGCATCGAACCTTCCAAGGCGGCGACGGCGCGCGACCGCCTAGGCTGGGTCGCTGTGACTACCGCATCCGTCCCGCCCCGTACCTACAGCTATCTGGGCCCCGCCGGGACGTTCACGGAAGCGGCCCTCGCGCAGGTGCCCGAAGCGCGCGGACAGGTGTGGCGCCCGGTGCGGAACGTCGCCGAAGCGCTCGCCGATGTCGTCGAGGGGCGTTCGGATGCCGCCATGATCGCGATCGAGAACTCGGTCGACGGCGGTGTCTCGACCGCGCAGGACGCGCTCGCGACCATGCCGGGTCTGCGGATCGTCGGCGAGTATCTGGTGCCGGTGAACTTCGTGCTCGTCGGCCGCCCCGGAACGACGCTGGCCGATGTGTCGCTGATCGCCGCGCACCCGGTCGCGTACGCGCAGTGCCTGCAGTGGCTGAGCCGCGAACTGCCGGCTCACGCCCACATTCCCGCCGCGAGCAACGTTGCGAGCGCGATCGGACTGATCGACGGCACGAGCGCTGCGGATGCGGCGATCTCCCCGCCCGGAATCCTCGAGCACCACGATCTCCACCTGCTCGCCGACGGCATTGGCGATAAGAAGGATGCGGTCACCCGCTTCGTGCTCGTGAGCCGCACGGTCGCCCCGCCGGCCCAGACCGGCGCCGACAAGACCTCGCTCATCGTGGAGCTGTCCGATGACCGCCCGGGCGCCCTGCTCGACATGCTCGAGCAGTTCGCGACCCGCGGCATCAACCTGAGTCTGCTGGCCTCGCGCCCGATCGGCGACGCCCTCGGGCGCTACCGATTCGTCATCGACGCGGACGGTCACGTGCTCGACGAGCGGATGGCCGACGCGCTGCTCGGTCTTCGCCGCACGAGCCCGAAAGTCATCTTCCTCGGCTCGTATCCGCGGGCCGATCGCGCCATCATCCGCTATCCCGATCGCTACTCCGACGACATCTTCGTCGAAGCGCGCGACTGGCTGCGCGGGCTGCTGAGCGGCGAGCCCGAGGCCTGATCCCCCGGGCGTGCGCGAGCCCATTTCGCTCACGTGAGCCCACTTTGCTCACGTGTCGCAATCCGCTGGGCGCGCGCGCCGATTGCGCCACGTGAGCGTGAGCCCACTTCGCTCACGTGTCGCATTCCGTCGGGTGAGCGCGCCGATTGCGTCACGTGAGCGCGAGTCGACATCGCTCACGTGTCGCATTCCGTCGGGCGAGCGCACCGATTGCGTCACGTGAGCGCGAGTCGACATCGCTCACGTGGCGCAATTCGCTGGGTGCGGCGACGGATTGCGTCATGTGAGCGCGAGCCCGTTTTGCTCACGTGTCGCATTCCGTGGGGCGCGGCGACCGATTGCGACACGTGAGCGGCGGGAAGATGCAGCGCGGACGGATGCGGAACGCGGACGCTACGCGGCGATCGCGCCCGACAGCAGCTCGAGTGTCTGCGCGCGCCCCGTGGCCGAGCTCATCGGCTCGTCCGCGTAGGCCCCGGCGACCGGTGAGATCATGACCTCGTCGACGCCATGGCGTGCGCTGAAGTCGCGGAGGGCGGTGGCCGCATCCGTCGGCGTTCCGAGGAACCACGACGAGCGTGCCCAGTCGGCGAACGGTGCGGCGAGGTTGTCGGAGGCCTCCGCATCCCGGGCCTCCTCGACCGTCTCGAGCGCGACGAGCGGACGCCCGGTGCGCAGGCGCGCCATCATGCGCACCTGCGGCAGCGCGCGATCCCAGGCCTCCTCGGCCGTGGGCGAGACGACCGCGTTCGCCGTCACGAACGTGCGGGGTTCGGGGTGCGCCTCGCTCGGCCGGTACTGCCCTCGGTAGAGAGCGAGCGCCCGTTCGAGTCCTTCACCGGAGAAGTGGTTCGCGAAGACGTAGGGGAGCCCGGATGCGGCCGCCAACTGCGCCGAGTAGTCGCTCGAGCCGAGCAACCACACCTCGGGGGTGCCGGTCGGGGTGGGCGTCGCGCGCACGGTGTAGGTGCCGCCCGACGTGAAGGACATGGTGGCACCCTCGGCGCTCGTGAGCGCGAGGATGTCGCGGACGTGATCGGGGAACCGGTCCACGTCGCTCGTCGTTCCGCTGCGGTGCAGCAGCTGGGTGATGACCGGGTCGCTGCCCGGGGCGCGGCCGATACCGAGGTCGATGCGCCCGGGGGCAAGCGCCTCGAGCGCGGCGAACTGCTCCGCGACGATGAGCGGCGAGTGGTTCGGCAGCATCACGCCGCCCGACCCGACCCGGATGCGGCGCGTGCGTGCGGCCGCGGCGGCGATCAGAACCGGCGGAGTCGTCGAGGCCACGGCGGGCATGTTGTGGTGTTCGGCGAACCAGTAGCGCGTGAAGCCGAGTTCGTCGGCGCGCTCGGCGAGGGCGAGCGACGAGGCGACCGCTTCGGCACTGGTCTGGCCGGTGCGCACGGGAACGAGGTCGAGGACAGACAGGGAGATGCTCATATCCCTCATGCCAACCCGCCCGCGGGCGCGCTCATTCCCCCCGGCGCTCCGCAGTCGTCGGATCGGTGGGGCGGATGATGACGGATGTGGCGGGTGTGGCGCCCGGCGTCGCTCCGATCCGACGACTCGCGGCCGCACCCACGATGCGCGGCCGTCCCGCCCCCGGGAGTATCGCCCCCGCCCCCGCCACCCACAGAGCCCCGCCCCCGCCCCGCCCCGCTACACCAGCGCCGCCGCAGATGAAAGAGCACGAGGCCAGAATCCCGTGTGTCCATAGGCTGCTGTGAAGAGATGAATGGGGGAACGATGCGGAAGTCCGCTATCGCAGTGGCAGCGGTGACGATCGCGGGGGTCGCGTGGATGGGGTTCGCGCCCACATCCGTCGGCCTCTCGGCGGGGGTAGGGGCGATGGAGTGCCGTGCGGTTCTCGCGCCCATCGATGCGGCAGATCTGACCGACTCGCTGACCGATCAGCAGCAGGAGCGGAGCCAGGAGTGGCTGCTGCAGAACCTGTACATCGACGACATCTCCCAATCGCCGACGGCAGAGGATGCGGGCGAAGTCTTCGCGAATGTCCGCGCGCTGTGCGAGGACGCCCGCGACACCCGCTCACTGTGGATGACTCTGACCGCGGTGTTCGGAACCGGACTCGCTCTCGCGCTGACCCTCGTCCGCCGCACCGACACCGGCACCGTCGCCCACACCGAGGAGGCGACCCGTGGCTGAGTACAGCGAGATTCCGGACCTGATCAAGGACTTCAAGCGCGCCGCGATCGACGCGTACATGCGCACCCTGCCGTACGCGTGGTCGATCGAGGGCGACCACTACGAGATCAGCTCGAGCAGCACCAACACAAAGGTGACCCGCCCCGGCGCGGACGGCGAGGGCGGCGGCGACTGGTCGAGCAACAACTTCATCGCGAATATCTTCACTGGAGGTTCGAACGACGAGGAGTACGGCGGTGCGTTCGACAGCATCCGCTCCCGGATCGACTCCGCGATCGCGCCGTGGCTGACTCTTCCCGACCCCGCCGACATCACGCCGGAGGTCGAGGAGTGCCGCCAGGTGACCCGCAAGCTGTCGGGTGCGGCGGCGGCGTCGAGTGGCGGTCAGGTGGGCGCGGGCATCATCCCGGGGAACATTTCGCTCATCCTGGAGAACAGCGACGCGATGGCCGGTCACGCGATCGCGGCGTTCAAGTCGCAGTTCCTCGCGCAGCTGGGGCCGGTGATCGGAGGACACCACGGAATTTCCCTCGTGGTCGGCTCGGCGCTGGCGGCGGAGGAAGGGCTCTGGGGCGCGGCGCGCCAGGCGGTGGCGGATGCGGTCGCCGCCGGAGTCGCAGCCTCCTCCGCGCTCGCCGCGTCAGGGTCATCGGGGAGTCCCGAGGTGGTGCTGCAAGTCGCCGGCTGGGCGGCGAAGGGCGCCAAGATCTTCGTACCCGGCGCGGGTGCCGTGCTCGAAGTCGCGTCGCTCGGGATCGAGATCCTCGGTGAATCGACGGGCAAACCCGGCGATGACCCGAAGGTATCGGGGGCCGATGCGGAGGCCGTGCTGAGCGCGTTCGAATCCGCGCTGGAACGCATCAACTCCGACATCTCGACCGAGGAGACCCGGCTGCGGGACAACCTCTCGACGAACCTCGCGAACGTCCGTGCGGATCAGACGTCGTACGACCTGTCGGCCCCGCCGATCCGCAACGACCAGGCCGACACCACCGACGTCATCGCCTACCAGCCAGGCCTCATTACCGAGATCACGAAGACCTACCTCCCGGCGATCGCCACCGAGCTGACGAGTGTTGCCGGAACGGTAGCGGGCACGTCGATCGGTGGCGCGCGTCGTGACCCGTCGCTGGGGATCGGCGCCACGGGGCCGGGGGTGGAGTGGGCGGAGCTGTCGTTCCTGCTCCGCGAACTTCTCACCAACCTGTCCTGGGACGTCACGAAGGCGGCCACGAACCTCGATCTCGTGCTGCAGGATCTGCAGGCGCACGAGGAACGGATCACTCAGGAGATCGAGAAGGTGCTCGCCGATCTCGACGCGGGCAACCCGACCGACCCCTGGAACTGACCGACGCCGACCGCCGACTCCGCCGTGCGGCGGGTCAGTTCGCGTTCTTGACGACGTCGTAGGCGTCGAGTGCGCGGGCTCGTGTCGCCTTGAGGTCGACGATCGGGTCCGGCGCGTCGCCGCTGCGGTGCTCGGGGGCCCAGCGCGCGATGTACTCGCCGTTCGCGTCGAACTTCGCGGCCTGCGTCTCGGGGTTGAAGATGCGGAAGTAGGGCGACGCATCCGCCCCGGAACCCGCGACCCACTGCCAGTTGAACGCATTGCTCGCGCCGTCGGCGTCGACGAGGGTGTCCCAGAACCACTGTTCGCCGAGGCGCCAGTCGATCAGCAGGTTCTTGATGAGGAACGACGCCGTCGCCATCCGGATGCGGTTGTGCATCGCGCCGCTCTGCCACAGCTCCTTCATGCCGGCGTCGACGAGCGGAATCCCGGTGCGCCCCTGCTGCCAGGCGCGGAGGTGCTCCTCGTCGAGGTCCGGCCAGGGGAACGCATCGAAGCGCCGCCGCAGGTTCACCGTCGCGAGGTCGGGGTGGAAGAAGAGCGTGTGCCACGCGAACTCGCGCCAGCCGATCTCGGAGAGGAAGCGCCCCGCATCCGCGTTCGCCGCGAGAGTCTCGTGCCACACCGTGAACGGACTGATCTCGCCCCAGCGCAGGCGCGGCGACAGCGCCGAGGTGACCCCCGCGGCGGGCTCGTCCCGGGCGCGGTCGTAGTCGGCGATGTCGTCCGCGAGGAATTCCCGCAGGCGGGCGCGGGCGGCGGGCTCGCCGGGTTCCCATGCCTCGCGGAAGCCGCCGGCCCAGTCGGGGGAGGTCGGCAGCAGGTTCCAGTCGGCGAGGTCGTCGGACGGCGGATGCGGCGTCGCCCCGCGGATCTTCTGCGGCTCCGGAAGCGGCGCGCGCGGGGTGGGTGATTGCAGGCAGGCGCGCCAGAACGGGGTGTAGACGGCGAACGGCGTGCCGGCGCCGGTCTGCACCGTCCACGGCTCGAACAGGAGGTTCGCGGCGAACGACTGGACCTCGAGCCCGTCGGCACGCAGGCTCGACTTCAGCGCCGCGTCGATCTCGCGCTCCGGGCCGCCGTAGCGGCGGTTCCAGTAGACGGCGGTGGCGCCCGCATCCGACACCACCGTAGGAACGACCTCGGCGGCCGGGCCGCGGCGGAGGATGAGATTGCCGCCGCGTTCGCGGAGGCGCTCGCCGAGAGACGCGAGCGAGTGATGCAGCCACCAGTGCGCGGCGCCACCGAGCGGACGGATGCCGGGGGATTCCTCGTCGAGCACGAACAGAGCGATCACGGGCTCATCGCGGTCGACGGCCGCGCGCAGGGCGGGGTTGTCGGCGAGGCGCAGGTCGTCGCGGAACCACACGATCGAAGGGCCGGTCATTCCACTCATCATGCCGGGCCCGTTGCGCCGCCGCCGCGGGCTTGACACCCCGCCGCTGCTCCGACCGCGAGACTGCAGTTTCGCAACGAGACGTCGGTCGCGGGCCAACGTCTCGCCGCCCCACTGCCGTCTCGCGGTCGGGAGACCTGGGGCGGGTCAGAGCCCGCGGAGGTCGTGCCCGGGCGGCACGGCGACCGTCAGCGCCCCCGCTTCGATGCGCGCGATGATGTGCACCGCCTCGCCGAACTCGTCGCCATCCAGCTGCACCGGATGCGGACCCGCCGCCGCCACGTCCAGCGACACCCCGCGCGAGTACCGCACCGAGTTGTCGCGCGTGCGGAGCGACAGCACGCGGCGCCCGGCGCGGAACCGTCGGAGCACGCTGTTGTCCCAGGCGACCCGTCGCCACACGAAGAGCCAGCCCCACCAGCCCTTCGGCTGGAACACCGCGACGTCCATCGACCCATCGGTGACGGATGCCTCCGGGATGAGCTCGAGCCCGGCGGGGAGCGAGCCGCAGTTGGCGAAGAGAACGCTCTGCACCCGGGCCGAATGCATGCGGTTATCGCCGACCTGGTAGACGACGCGGAAGGGATGGGCCGACGCGAGCGAGCGGGCGGCGCCGTCGACGTAGGCCACCCAGCCCATGCTCTTCTTGAGCTTCGGGTTCGTGTTGGCGATCATCGCGGCATCGAGTCCGATGCCGCCCATCACGACGAACGCGTGCTCGTCGGCGGTGCCATCGACGCGGCGAAGGAGGGCGAAGCCGACGTCGACCTGCATCCGCTCGCCGGTGAACGTGCTGCGGATGATGCGTTCCGCGTCATCGAGCGGCAACCGCAGGTTGCGGGCGAGCAGATTGCCCGTTCCGCTGGGCACGATGGTGAGGGCGACTCCGGTGCCGGCGAGGCCCTCCGCGACCGCGCGCACCGTGCCGTCACCGCCCGCGACGAGCACAGCGTCCACGCCCGCGGCCACGGCCGCGTGAGCTTGTCCTTGCCCGATGTCGTCGATCGAGGTCGGGAAGAACAGCGGGTCGGTCCACCCGGCGCGTCGGGAGAAGTGTGTGACCTGCTCGCGCAGCGCCTCGGCGTCGACCTTGATCGGGTTGTAGATGAGTGCGGCGCGGCGCCGTGTCGCCGCGTCCGCTGTCATGGGTCACACGATAACCCGGTACGGCCGCGCCGCCGCGCCGAGCGGCGTGGGGTGCTGGTCTGGGCCGCGCCGAGCGGCGTGCGGCGCGGCCGCCGCGGCGAGCGGCATGCGGCGCGGCCGCAGCGGCGTGCGGCAGGGGGTTCGGCCGCCGCGGCGTGCGGTGAGGTGTTCGGCCGCAGCCGGCGTGCAACTCCTCCAGAATGCGCGCCCCGGGCGCCTGGGGCGCGCGTATCGCTCGTATTGGAGGAGTTGCACGGCGTACCCGCCTCGCACGGCGTATCCGCCTCGCACCGCGCACCTTCCTCGCACCGCGCGCCCCACGCTCCGCGCACCCCTCGCTCCGCCCTCCGCGAGCCCCACCCCGCGGCTCCGCGTTCGGAGAGCCACCCTCGCCCCTGTTCGACGGCGGTTCGGGGGCAGCGCATGGCGCAACTCCTCCAAACGGGGCTAACTCGGGCGCCCAGGGGTGCGGGGACAGCTCGTTTTGGAGGAGTTACACGGCGTGCCCGCCTGGCACCGCGCACCTCCCTCGCACTGCGCACCCCCTCGCTCCGGAGGCTCACCCCGCGGCCTCTCGCCGGGGAACCGCCCCCGTTCGGCGGCGGTTCGGGGGTAGCGCATGGCGTAAATCCTCCAAACGGGGCTATCTCGGGCGCCAGGGGTGCGGGGACAGCTCGTTTTGGAGGAGTTGCACGCCGCACCCGCCTGGCACCCCGCACCCCGCACCCCCGCACCCCACGCACCCCACGCGAGTCTGCACCCCGGGCGCGTCTAGACTTGCGGGGTGATCGATCTTGCACTGCTTCGCGACGCGCCCGAGCTGGTCAAAGCCTCGCAGGAAGCCCGGGGAGAGTCGGCCGACACGGTCGATGCCGCGCTCGTCGCGGACCGCGACCGGCGCGCCGCCATCACCGCTTTCGAGGAGCTGCGCGCGGCCCAGAACGCCCACGGCAAGAAGGTCGCGCAGGCCCCCAAAGACGAGAAGGCCGCGCTCGTGGCCGAGGCCAAGGAGCTGAGCGAGCGGGTCAAGGCGGCACAGGTCGCCGCGACCGCTGCCGAAGAGGCGGCCGCCGAGGCTCTCGGTGCGATCGAGAACATCGTGATCGACGGTGTTCCGGCCGGCGGCGAAGACGACTTCGTGACGCTGCGGACGCACGGGGAGATCCCCTCCTTCGACTTCGCGCCCCGCGACCACCTCGAGCTCGGCGAACTGCTTGGTGCGATCGACATGGAACGCGGCACGAAGGTCTCGGGTAGCCGCTTCTACTTCCTCACCGGCATCGGCGCCCGCCTCGAGCTCGCGCTCATGAGCCTCGCGCTCGACCGCGCGCTGCAGGCCGGCTTCACCCCGATGATCCCCCCGACGCTCGTGCGTCCCGAGGTCATGCGCGGCACCGGGTTCCTCGGCAAGCATGCCGCCGAGGTCTACCACCTCGAGGAGCAGGACCTCTACCTCGTCGGCACGAGCGAGGTACCGCTCGCGGGTTATCACATGGGCGAGATCCTCGACTTGACCCGCGGCGCGAAGCGCTACGCGGGGTGGTCCACCTGCTACCGCAGCGAGGCCGGTTCGTACGGAAAAGACACCCGCGGCATCATCCGGGTGCACCAGTTCAACAAGCTCGAGATGTTCGTCTACGCCGACCCGAGCGACGCCGAGGCGGAGCACCTGCGCCTGGTCGACATGCAGGAGCGGATGCTGCAGGACCTCGGTCTGGCGTACCGCGTCATCGACGTCGCGGCCGGCGACCTCGGATCCTCCGCCGCCCGCAAGTATGACGTCGAGGCGTGGGTTCCGACGCAGGATGCGTACCGCGAGCTCACCAGCACGAGCAATTGCACGACCTACCAGGCGCGTCGCCTGGATGTGCGGCATCGCCCCGACGGCGGCAAGACCGCTCCGGTCGCGACGTTGAACGGCACGCTCGGCACGACGCGCTGGATCGTGGCGATCCTCGAGACGCACCAGCGGGCCGACGGCTCGGTCACGGTGCCCGAGGTGCTCCGCCCGTATCTGGGTGGTCTCGAGGTCATGGAGCCGATCGCGTGAACGACGCGAGCCTTCCCGCCCGCGGCGAGGTCGACGTCGAGCCGGTGAGCGAAGCGGCGGAGCTCGTCGAGGGGCTGGCGAAGGATGCCGCATCCGGCGCCGAGACGATGCTGATCGTGCTCGACATCGACGGGACGGTGCTGCTCGAGGACGAGTCCACGAGCCCCGGAATCGTCGAGGCCATCGCCGACGCCCGTCGCGCGGGTCACGATGTGATGCTCGCGACCGGTCGCAGCTGGGAGGCGACGCATCGCCTGCACGACGTGCTCGAGATCGCGCCCGACTACGCGGTGTGCTCGAACGGTGCGGTGATCATGAAGCGCACGGGGGATCCGGATGCGGGCGCCGCCGCCTACGAGCGGTTCCACACCGAGACGTTCGATGCGCGCGAGGTGCTGACGCTGCTGCGCGAGCACCTGCCCGACGCGCATTACCTCGTGGAGTTGCCCGACGGTCGCCGTCAGTACACCGATTACATGGACGACTGGAACCTCGATCGGGCCGAGCAGGTCGAGTTCGAGGAGCTGTCACGGGTGCCGGTCACCCGCGTCGTGGTGGTGTCGCCCGAGCAGACCGAGCGTGATTTCGTCGAGCTCGTCGAGCGGGTGGGGCTGAACCAGGTCTCGTATGCCGTGGGCTGGACGGCCTGGCTCGATATCGCGCCCAAGGGCGTCGACAAGGGCACGGCGCTGGCGCACGTCAGTGAGTGGACCGGCATCGACGCCGCGCGGGTGCTCGTGATGGGCGACGGGCGCAACGATGTCGGCATGTTCGCGTGGGCGCGCGAGAACGGTGGCCGCGCGGTCGCCATGGGCCAGGGGCCGCAGGAGGTTCGGGATGCGGCGGGCGAGGTCACCGCATCCGTCTCCGAGGGCGGCGTCGCGGCGGTTCTGCGCGAACTCTGAGCCGGGTCGGCCCGCGCATTAGACTCGGGTTTCGACGCGCGCCGGTGACGGTGTCGTCGGGAGGGTTGTCCGAGCGGCCGATGGACCTGGTCTTGAAAACCAGTGGGCAGAGATGTCCCGTGGGTTCGAATCCCACACCCTCCGCTGGTGAGAGGGAGGTCCCCGCAGGGGGCCTCCCTCTCACCATTCGGTAGAGCGGGTTCGAAGCCTTGGGTGGGCCCACGCCGCCCCCGCAACCGCATCCGCATCCGGTCTCCGGTTTATTCCCGCGGAGGGGTGCCCCATCAGACCCTCTTTCTTCGGGCGTGCGGTGGTTATGGTGGCCAGGATGATTGTTAACGCTTATGCGGCCCCGTCCGCCACAGAACCCCTCGTCCCTACGACCATCGAGCGCCGCGATGTGGGCGCCCAGGACGTCCTGATCGAGATCGCCTACGCCGGCATCTGCCACTCCGACATCCACGCCGCCCGCGGTGAGTGGGGCCCGATCAGCTACCCGCAGGTCGTCGGTCACGAGATCGTCGGCGTCGTCACCGAGGTCGGCTCGGGCGTCACGAAGTACGCCGTCGGCGACCGTGTCGGCGTCGGCTGCATGGTCAACTCGTGCCGCGAGTGCGTGAACTGCAAGGCAGGCATGGAGAACTACTGCCTGAAGGGCAACACTCAGACGTACACGTCCGTCGACCGCGACGGCACGATCACGCAGGGTGGGTACTCGACCCACATCGTCGTCGACGAGGACTTCGTGCTCCGCGTGCCGGAGTCGATCGACTACGCCGCCGCCGCTCCCCTCCTCTGCGCCGGCATCACCACGTACTCACCTCTCCGCCACTGGAACGCCGGCCCCGGCAAGAAGGTCGCGGTCGTCGGGATGGGGGGCCTCGGGCACATGGCCGTGAAGATCGCGCACGCTCTGGGCGCCGAGGTCACGGTGCTGTCGCAGTCGCTGTCGAAGCAGGAAGACGGGCTCCGGCTCGGTGCCGACCACTACTACGCCACCGCCGATGGCGTGGTCTTCGAAGAGCACGCGAACGAGTTCGATCTCATCATCAACACGGTGTCTGCCGTCATCGACATGGGCGCGTATCTCGGGCTGCTGGCTCTCGATGGCACGCTCGTCAACGTGGGGGCCCCGCCCGAGCCGCTGCCGATCCAGGTGTTCACGCTGTTCGGCAACCGGCGGTCCTTCGCCGGCTCCGGCATCGGCAGCATCCAGGAGACGCAGGAGATGCTCGACTTCTGCGCCGAGCACGGCATCGCGCCGGAGACCGAGCTGATCTCGGCCGATGAGATCAACGATGCGTGGGAGCGTGTGCTCCGTTCCGACGTCCGCTACCGCTTCGTCATCGACGCCAAGACCCTCGTCACCGCGTAGGTCTGCATCCGGCTCCGCTTCCGCGACGAACATTCCTCGCCGGAAGCGGAGCCGGACCACCCGGGCAACGCACGCCGCGCCTTCAACGAGCTTTCAGGGCTGCGCCCGTAGGATGAGGGCCGTCATGGAGGAGCGGCGCATTCGGTCGCGTCCCCGGAGGAGAGGACCCGAGTGAGCCCGTCAACCCGACCTGGGCGCCGCGAGACCATCGCGCGCCACGGCCAGTTGCGTTCGCCGCATCCGGTCTCGCAGTTCTTCAAACTTCTGGCGGTGGGCCTTGCCGTCGTTCTCGTCGCCGGTGTCGGGATCATCGGGTACAACGTCGCCACCCTGGCGACGGATTACGCCGACGGAGCTGTCGCGCTCGAGGGTCAGGATGCGGCACCGCCCGACATCGGGGCGATCGAGGGCGGCACGAACGTGTTCCTCGCCGGAACCGACGCGTGCGAAGCGGCATACGAGCAGTACTTCGGTGCCCGGTGCACGGGTGCGGATGCGGGCGGCGAGCTCAACGACGTGAACCTGATGGTGCACATCTCCGACAATCCGCGCCGGGTCACCGTCATCTCGTTCCCGCGCGACCTCATGCTGCCGGTCCCCTCCTGCGAGCAGGAGGACGGGTCCTCGACGTCGGCGATGAGCAAGCAGCCGTTGAATTCGACGTTCACCTACGGCGGGCTGTCGTGCACGGTGAAGACGATCTCGACGCTCACGGGCGAGAGCATTCCGTACGCGGCGAAGGTCACCTGGGGTGGCGTGATCGAGATCACGAACGCCGTCGGCGGTGTCGATGTCTGCATCGCGAACGGCATCAAGGACCGCTACACCGGCATCGACTGGCCGGCCGGTCCGCGCAACATCCAGGGCCTCGAAGCATTGCAGTTCCTGCGCACCCGGCACGGCGTCGGCGACGGCGGCGACCTCGGTCGCATCTCGAACCAGCAGCAGTACATGTCGCGTCTGGCCCGCAAGGTCGTGAGCGAAGATGTGCTGTCCGACCCGGCGACGCTGTACAAGCTCGCCACCGTGGCCGTTGACAACATCACGCCCAGCCAGAGCCTGACGAACCCGCTGAAGCTCGTGCAGCTCGCGCTCGCGCTGAAGGGCGTGCCGTTCGAGGACATCGTGTTCGTGCAGTACCCGACGAACGCCGATCCGTCCGACCCGAACAAGGTCGTGCCGAACTACCCGGCCGCCGAGGCGCTGTTCACGGCGCTCGAGGCGAACCAGCAGCTCGTGCTGACCGGAACCACCAGCCAGGGCGACGGCACGATCGTCGCGAGCCCGACGGAGACGCCGGCGCCCGCTGAAACGACCGCGCCGGAGGAGACGCCCGCCCCGACGGAGTCGGCGGCGACCGCACCGGATGTGGCCGAGCTTCCGTCCGCGATCGCCGGTCAGACGGCGGCCGAAGAAACCTGCTCGAACGGCAACGTTCGCTAGCGTTCGGAAGATCGCCTGGCAGCCGTTATGATTGCCAGGTGTGCTCGTCGCGAGGCGAGCGCCTGGAGACGTCGCATAGTTCGGCCTAGTGCACCACCCTGCTAAGGTGGAGTCCCCTCACGGGGACCGAGGGTTCAAATCCCTCCGTCTCCGCCAGTCAACGCCCCGCCAGACGTCGAATCTATTTGCTCGACGCCGCCTATCCGGCAGCGGTCTTCCTCGTCGATCGCTCGGTCTTCCAGGTGTGCGCCGTAGAACGCGGACTGCTGTCGCATGAGTTCCCGCATCGACACGGCAGGTCCGATGCCGTAAACGGTTCCTCCGAAGTTGAGCTGTCGCTGGATCGCCCAGATCTCGTCGTGACGTTCCGGCGGCAGAATCGACGCCGGTTCGCCCACCGCAACCCATCCGATCGGAACGACGGCGCCCGGTTCGAGGACCGTGTTCACGTGCACGACCGCGTTGATTCGAATCTCGGCCCCGCGGCCGATGCGGCTCCCGGGGAACAGTGACGCCCCCGTGGCGACGAAGACCTCGTCTTCCACGACGCTGCCGTTCACGTGCGCGTGCGGGCCGATCATGACCGCTGCGCCGATGCGCACCGGATGCCCCGATCGGCCACGGATCAGGGCCTGCTCCATCACGACGGTGTTCTCGCCGATGGTGACTTCGCCGTCTTCGGCGGTGATGACCACCCCGTGCAGGATGCGGGCGCCCGCCTCGATCCGCACAGCTCCCACGATGACGGCGGACGGAGCGACGTAGGCGGTCGGATCGATCGTCGGCTCGCAGTCCCGATGTCTGATGAGCATTCGCTCGCTCCTCGTCCCGCACCAGCGCCGCTCGCTTCGGCTCCTCCCGACCGTACCCCGCGAGGTTGGTGCGATGGACGCTCCCTACGCGTCGTCGCCGTCCCGAGAGGAGCTCTTGGCCGTCTTGCTCCCAGTATTCACGCTAACCAGCCGCGCGGGTGCGTGCCTCCCTCTCAGGGCGGAGTCGCGGGGATTCGCACGCAGGTTGTGACGTCAGATCGACAGATCGTGTGTGCCGCCGGGGCCACCCTTCATGTCCGTGATTGCCTGAACTTCGGCCCATGCGAAGCCACCTCACGCCGTCGTCAGAAAGCGCGTCATGTTCACTCGGATCACCCGTCGCTGGTCGAGCTTCGAAGCTGCGAAGCCGACTCTCGCGCAGCTCATCATCTTCATGATCTTGAACGTCGGGATGACGGTCCTGCAGCTCATCCTCATGCCGGTCATCAAGATGCTCTTCGAGTCCACGCCCCTCGTGGAAACGGGCTTCCAAGCGCTGCCGATCGGGGCGCCCACCGAGACCGGTCAGTACTACGTCTTCGACTACGCCGCCGGCGCGCTTCCGGATGGTGGCGGCGGGCTCGCGTACTTCCTCGCCGTCCAGATCACGCTCGCGATCGCGCAGGTGATCAACTTCTTCGCCCAGCGGAACATCACGTTCAAATCGAACAGCAACCCGTGGGTCGCAGCCGTCTGGTACGCGCTCGCCTACGTCGTCATCACGTTCGGCGCCGCGGCGCTGCAGGGCTTCTACAAAGCGCCGATCTACGACCTCTTCATCACGACGTGGGGAATGGGGGCGACGGGCGAGGCTGCGGCCGACATGGTCACCATGTTGATCAACGCCCTGCTCTCAGCGGCGGTGTACTTCCCGATCTTCAAGATCATCTTCCGGCGCGAGCCGGAGATCGGCACGACCGCAGATGCGGCCGACGAACGCGATCGAATCCCGGCCTAGGAAGACTGCGCAGACCCGCGCCGGGGGAGCAGGACACGCAGAGAGAACCAGCCGTCGTCCTGCCCGAGCGAGACCGATCCGCCGTACTTCTCGGCGGCGGCCTCGATGTTACGCAGCCCGTACCCGTGGCCCTCGCCCTCTTTGCGCGTCACGATCCGACCGGCGCGACGGTGCACCCGGCCGTCGAAGGTGTTCTCCACGCGCAGCATGACGAAATCGTCGTGGGCGAAGAGCGAGAACTTCACCATCCGTTGTTCTCGCTCGCCGAGGCGCATCGTCGCCTCGAACGCGTTGTCGAGTGCGTTTCCCACGATCGCGGTGAGATCGAGAGGTCGAACGAAGTCGACCAGTCGGCCGTCGGCGACCACGACGACCGGGATGCCCTGCTCTCGCGCGTACATCTGCTTGCCCGTGAGCACCGCATCCAGAACAGCATTCCCGCTGCGCACCTGCGCACCGTAATCGCGGATCGACGTCTCCAGCTCGTCCAGGATCACCAGGCGCTGCTGGGCGTCCTGTTCGGCGCGGACAGCGTCGAGGTGGTGCTTCATGTCGTGATACTTGCGGTTGACCTCGTCGATCGTCCGCCGCGAGATCTCGTATTGATCGTGCTGACTGGTGAGGAGACGGGCCATCGCTTCCGACTCGCGTCGGGTCTGCAAACTTCGCCGCACCTCGTGCTGCACGTACAGGGCGATGAAGCCGCAGAGGTCGACCAGGGTCCGGATGTAGAGGATCTCCGGGCCGAGGCGACCGCTGAACGGGGTCGAGGCATTCACGAAGCTGAGGTTCGAGATGCCGAACGTCGCGCCGGCGATGGCCAATGCGCTCACGAGGTCCGCGACGCCGACGTCGACGTGCGTGCCACGCGGCATGTGCCGGCGTTCCACGAACCACGCGGCCGCCAGCACGCCCGCGTAGACGAGCACGAGCAGGGCGGCCTTTCCCGCCTCCGGGGCGTCGGCGTAGAACCTGTCCAGTTGCCAGTGGATGGATGCGGTGAGCTCGGCGAGAACGAACGCCCGCGCCGTGAGGTAGCCGGCGGTCACCGCGGTCACCCTCAGCACTCCGAGCAGCAGCACGAACATCGTCGCCACCGCGGCCAGCATGCCGGGGATCCACAGTGTCACCGACAGGAGGCCCGCAATCGTCTGCACCGCGAGCAGCGCGCCGAGGCCGCCCAGCATCGTCGCCGCGGTCGCCAGCCACGGCATCCGCCGCGCCACGATCAACACGAACACCATGCACGCACCCCACTCGGCCAGGGCGGTGTACGTGCGGGGGATGTTCGCGACCACCTCGGGGATCACGAGGTGATGCCCTTCGCGCCGATGTGCGCGGCCAGGGCGGCGAGGAAGAGCTTCTTCCGAGGGCGGCTCACTTGAACGTGGACTCCGCCGCGAATCGAGCAGTCGTTGCCCTCGATCCCGGTGACGTGGCGCAGGTTCACGAGATAGCCGCTGTTGCACCGGAAGAAGTCGTCGCCGGCGAGCTCGGCCTCCATCGCCTTCAGCGACGAGACGACCGAGTAGTCACCGGTCAGCGTGTGGATGACGACCTGATGCTTGGCGCTCTCGACGTACAGCACGTCTGCGACGTCGACGCGGTGGCGGTCGCCGTCGACGGTGGAGAACAGGATGTGGCGACGTTCCCGTCGTCGCAGCCGAACCAGGCATCGTTGGAGCTCTTGTTCGAAAACCGGGTACGACACGGGCTTCAGCAGGTAGCTGAGGGCGTCGACTTCGTACCCGCTGATCGCGAACTGCGGCGAGCTGGTGACGAACAGGATCAGAACTTCGGCGTCGTGTTCCCGGATGCGGCGGGCCGCAGTCATCCCGTCGACGCGCTCCATCTGGATGTCCATCAGCAGGATGTCCCAGTCGGGGCGGTAGTCGTCGATGATGTCCCGACCGTCGCGGAACGCACCCACGTGGAACCGCTCGCCGTGGTCGCGTTGGAAGCGGTCGAGGTGGGAGACCAAACGGTCGATGCTGGCGGGGTCGTCTTCGACGACGCCGATCCGAATCATCGAGTGCTCCTCTCCCGCTCGCGCGATCCTAACTGAACCCCACGACGCGCCTCGCGACGTGGTAGGCGAGCGAGGTGACCCTGCGGCCCGCGCCGCCCGGCAGATTGCTGCTCGTGCCGATGAAACTCCGCCGCATCCGGGTGTACACCCACGGGTTCTCGCGCTTCACGTGCGACCAGAACGCGTCGCGCTTGGCGAGGTGGGCGTCGTCGCCGCCCCGCGCGAGCGTGGCGGACGTGACCGCGCACAGCGCTTCGACGTAGTGGAGGAGCGCGGCATAGAGCTGGACGGGGATGGACCCGGCGGCGACGTCTGCGGCGGGCGGGAGGGCGCCCAGAGCGAGCTTGTTCACGAGGAGCTGCTGGTCGACCCGCGCGAGCATCACGTCGGCGTCGACCGACTGCCCGGCCCGTCCGATGAAGTAGTGGTAGAGCTGCACGGGCAGGTAGTACATCGTGCGGACGCGCACGAGCGGCCGGACGACGTAGAGGTTGTCAACGTAGAAGGTGTGGTGCGGCAGCGAGAGGTCGCTCGCCCGGAGCAGTGAGGTGCGGTAGATGATGGCGTGCATCATCAGGTGCTGACGCTTTCCGAACCGTTCCGTCTGGTGCCAGCCGAAGAGCCGGTCGCTGGGGAAGACGGTATCGAACCGGGAGACGCGGTTGCTCTTCCCGGCGCGGTCGTAGACGAAGTCGGTGAATAGCGCATCGACACCGCCGCGTCCGGCCAGGTCTCTCAGCGTGGCGAGCACTGAGAGCAGCGCCGAGGTATCGAGCCAGTCGTCGGCATCCAGAACCTTGACGTACTCGCCGCGCGCGAGCGCGATCCCCGCCTCGATCGCCGCGCCGTGGCCGCCGTTGCGCTGATGCACCACTCGGATGAGATCGGGGAGGGCCGCCGCGTACGCGTCGGCGAGGGCTCCCGTGGCATCGGTCGATCCGTCGTCGACCACGATGACCTCGATCTCCCGCGGCGACGCTGTCGCCAACGGGTCGAGTGCGCGCGAGAGGTACGCGACGGCGTTGTACGCCGGCACGATGACGCTCAGCAGCGGAGTGGGGACGGTGTGCATTCGAGGTGTTGCGGGCGGGTCAAGCGGAGGCGCCGGTGAGCGTCGGCTCGACGGTCTTCTGCCGGAAGATGACTTTGAAGATCGGGTAGAACACCCAGAACGAGATGGCCGAGTTGATGATCACCGTGATGACGTCGGCGACGACCGCGCCGGTCGCGCCCCAGCCCCAGATGTTCATGAGCAAATCGTAGATGGGTGCCTTGTAGAAACCCTGCGCCGCGGCCGCGACGAACGTGATCACGACGTACGCGAGCGTGTACCACCCGGCAGCGACCCAGGCCGAGGTGTTCGATTTGAAGGTGATGTTGCGCTGCAGGAAGAAGTTGATCACCTGTGCGATCAGCAGCGTGATCTGCACCGACAGGAAGTACGACAGGCCGCCGCCGCCTTCAGGGAGCGGACCCGCGGCGTAGTTGAACATGTAGTACTGGCTGCCGTCCACGTTCGACCCGATGGGCAGCACCTGGAACGAGACCTGCGTGAGATCGCTGAACGCGTCGAATCCCCAGCGGAACAGGGGCATGAGCGCGATCTGCAGGAGGGTCACGCCGTTGGAGAAGACGAAGAACATCAGGAACTTCGACAGCTCCGGGTGACCGTCCGCGAATGTGGTCCAGCGGGTTTTGATGGCGGTGAACATCACCGGCTCCTTCGGGTCGTGCGGGGGCGTTCGGATGCGGCGCGGAAGCGCTCACGGCTCGTCTTCTCGAGACGTCGCCCGCGGAAGTAGGCGGACACGACCGCTCCCACGCCGCGGACGACCTGACCGTTGACGACCGTGAGGACGGCTTCGGTGAGGCGACGGGTGGCGAGGCCGCCACTCATCTTCGACAGCACGCGGAACGGCGCATTGAACATGAACAGGATGTTGAGATCGGGGTGCCCCGACGCCTCTGCCTTGCGGCGGCGCCGGTCGAGGATGCGGAACACGAGCCGCACCAGCGCGCTCTTCGACGTCGAGATGCGGTCGATCGGATCGTTGTAGCCGAGCGGACCGCTTCCCCAGCCCGGTGCTGGCACGTCGTGGCCGAGGAGCGCGGCGAACTCGGAATCGGTGAGCACTCGCCCCGCCTCCGCACGCGCCGCGTGCGGATCGCTCGCGGCCGCACCCTCGGAGATCGACTCCTCGACGTGCACCGTCTCCGACAGCGTGTGATCGCCCGAGTGGTGCCCGACCGAGACGTCGTACTCGCCGCCCTCGACCTGCCATGAGTCGAGATCGACGTCGAAATAGCGGAAGGCGCGGTCGCCGAGCGGCACACGCACGGTCGTCGACGCGCCGGGCTCGAGGCGCACCTTCGAGAAGCCTTTCAGCTCGCGCGTGGGCCGCGGCATCCGGCTCGGCGTGGAACGCCCGACGTAGACCTGCACGACATCGCTACCGGCGCGCTCGCCGGTGTTCGTGACGGTCACCGTCACGATGCCGTTCTGCACCCGGAGGTCGCTGTACGCAAAGGTCGTGTAGCCGAGCCCGAATCCGAACGGGAAGGCAACGGGAGTGCCGGATGCGTCGTACCAGCGGTAGCCGACCGAGAGCGCTTCGCGGTACTCGGCGGTGCGGGCGGTACTGGGGAACCTCCCCGCGGTCGGGGTGTCCGCGAGTCGGAGGGGCATCGACTCGGACAGACGTCCTCCGGGCTCGGCGACGCCGGTGAGGACATCAGCCATGCCCTCGGCACCGGCCTCACCGCCGAGGTAACCGTGCACGAGAGCGGCGGCACCATCGAGTGCCGGGACCTCGACCACCCCACCGGCGCTCAGCACGACCACGACACGTGCGTTCACGGCGGCGACGGAGTTCATGAGGGCGATCTGGTCGGCCGGCAGGGCAAGCGTGACGCGGTCAGAGCCCTCGGACTCGGCGATCTCCGGAAGTCCGAGCGTGAGGATCACCACGTCGGCGGATGCGGCCAGGCTTCGCGCCTCCGAGACGAGCGCGGCATCGGCGACGCCGTCGCGGCGGAATCCGCGGGCGGTGCCGACGAGGTCGAGCGTGCTGGCTCCGAGCGCCTGCGCGAGAGTGGAGACGTCCCGCGCGTTCACGAGCGACGAACCGGCGCCCTGGTAGCGCGGCGTGGTCGCGAAATCACCGATCAGTGCGACGCGAGTGCCCGTAGCGAGCGGCAGCATCCGGTTCTCGTTGCGAAGGAGAACGGCGGATTCGGCGGCAGCGCGGCGTGCGAGCGCGCGATGGGCGGTGACGTCGACGGAGGCGGGGACGGGGCGAGCCGTCACCCGTGCTACGAGCGTCAGGACCTCGCGCACCCGCGCATCGAGGTCGGCTTCGTCGAGAGCACCCGAACGCACGGCCGCTTCGATCTCCCGTGCGGAATCGAAACCGGGGGAGGGCATCTCGATCGTGCCGCCGGCGCGAACGGCGGCCACGGCGTCGTTGCTGCCGCCCCAGTCGGAGACGACGGCCCCGCCGAAGCCCCATTCGTCGCGCAGGACGTGCTGGAGAAGGTGGGTGTTCTCGTGCGCGTACTCGCCGTTCACGAGGTTGTACGAACTCATGACCGTCCACGGGGCGGATTCCTGGACGACGATCTCGAACGCCGTGAGGTACAGCTCGCGGAGGGTGCGTTCGTCGACGATGGAGTCGCTGACCATGCGGCGGAGTTCTTGGCTGTTGACGGCGAAATGCTTGGGAGATGCGGCGACGCCCTCGGACTGGATACCGCGGACGTAGGCGGCGGCGAGTCGTCCGGCGAGCTCGGGGTCTTCGGAGAAGTACTCGAAGTTGCGCCCGCCGAGCGGGCTGCGCTTGATGTTCAGGCCGGGCCCGAGGAGCACGTGCACGCCCTGTTCGGACGCCTCGCGCCCCAGTGCGGCGCCGATCTCCTCCGCTAGTGACTCGTCCCAGCTGTTGGCGACCGTGGCCGCGGTCGGGAAACAGGTGGCGGGCTCGGAGCCGTTGATGCCGAGGTGATCGGCGGACCCGATCTGCTTGCGCACCCCGTGCGGACCGTCGGCCATCCAGATGCGCGGAACCCCGAGTGCGGGGATGGCGCGCGTCTGCCACGTGTTCTCGCCGCTCAGCAGAGCAGCCTTCTCCGTGAGGCTCAAGTCCGCCAGTGTGTCGTTCACGTCAGTCACGATGGTTCTTTCTGTTCGGGGCCGGGTGAGGGGAGACCTCGCCCGGCCCCGTTCGGTGTCGGACCGAGATCAGGCCGACGCGGTGTCTTCTGTGGTGACGACGGGGCGGCGGCGGTGGCGACGCACGCGAACCACCATCCAGACGATGCCGGCGACGATCAGTGCCCCGAGGACGACCGTGACCACGGTCACCCAGATCTCCCACGCGGCCGGCTGGTAGGCCAGGGTCGCGCCCGGGGCCATGCCGTTGACGGCGTTGGAGTTGGCGACCGTGTACAGCACGTTGTGCGCGGCGTACCGGATGTTCGACTGCGCGAATGCGCTCTCCGTGTCGTCGACGGTCTTCGTGCCCGAGAAGGTCAGCATGTGATCGGTTCCGCGTGCGGCCCACGCCTCATCGACATACATGTACGGGTACAGGTTGAAGTCCGTGATGACGAAGCCGGTGAAGCCCCACTCCTCGCGGAGCACGTCGTGCATCAGCGCGGACGAGCCGCCCGCCCAGGTGGCCCCGATGCGGTTGAACGAGCTCATCATGGCCGTCGCGCCGATCTCGGTGGTCTGCTTCTGGTTGTCCGCGTCATACCAGCTGAGTTCCCCTGAGGCGTCCTTGACGATCATCTCGAACGGCTTCAGGTAGATCTCGCGGATGGTCTGCTCCGTGGCCCACGTCGCGATGCCCATGCCGTTGACACGGTTGGTCTCCTGATCGTTCATCGCGAAGTGCTTCGTGAAGGAGTAGACGCCCTTCGTCAGCGCACCGTCGACGGCGGCGGTCGCCAGCATCCCCGACAGGGTCGGGTCTTCGGAGTAGTACTCGAAGTTGCGACCCGCGAACGGCGAGCGATGAAGGTTCGCGGCGGGCGCGTACCAGCCGTTCGCGCCCATCGTCAGCGCCTCGTTGCCGATCGCGACGCCCATCTTTTCGGCGAGATCCACGTTCCACGTCTGGCCCAGCAGGTACTCGGACGGGAACGCGGTGCCGGTCCACAGGTCCGGGTTGATGAACGAGCTGAATCCGGCGGGACCGTCGAGGTCGTTCGTGCGGATCTTGCCGATCTCCGGGAGCCCGGCCGTGTTGTACGCACCCGAGGTGAGCATGTCGACGATGTCGGCTAGTTCGAGCTGGTCGAGGAACGAATCCCAGGCCGGGTCGTCCCAGGCGAGCCCGCGCATGTCGATGAGCGACAGGTCGCCGTCGGCGCCCCAGGTCGGTGCCTCGACGTCGCCGTTCTCCTCTGCCGCAGCCGCGGCGTCGTACGGAGCGAACGCGGCGAGAGTCGCGTCGTTCGCCACGAGGTCGTCGCCCTCGGGGGCGTTCGGGAAGGTTCCGGCGAAGTCCGCGCGCGAGAACTCGGTCAGAGTGCCGTCGGTGAACGGCGCCGTCGCGTCGGCGAACTGATTCGTCGCCGGGGTCTCGTCACTGGCTCGACCGTCGGTGTACGCGACCGTCTCGGCGACGGTGTATGCGATCGGGGAGGTCCCCGGCGCGACCGTGTGCGAGTCGGTCTGCACCTTGATCTCGTAGGTGCCCGCATCGAGCACGTACGCCCCGGCGCCCTCGCTGTCGTAAGAAGCCATCTGCTCGACCGGGATGCTGAGCGTCACGGTCTCGGACGCGCCGGGCTCGAGGACATCGGTCTTCGCGAACGAGCCGAGCACGACGGACGACTTCTCGATGCCGCCGGGAGTGTAGGGCGCCGTGTAGTAGAGCTGCACGACGTCCTTGCCCGCCGTGTCACCGCTGTTGGTGACCTCGACGTCCACGGAGATCTCTCCGTCGGTGGCTCCGAGGCTCTGCCCCGTCACCGCGTAGTCGAACTCCGTGTAGCTCAGGCCGTAGCCGAACGGGTAGACGACAGCCGCGTCGTAGTCGATGAATCCTTCGACGGCCGCCGTCTCGTAGTAGCGGTATCCGACGTAGATGCCCTCTTCGTAGTCCACGAAGTAGGCGTCGTCGACGTTGCTGTAGGCATAGTCGCCGAAGTTGGCGAACGTCGGGTCGGCGGTGAAATCGCTCGAGAAGATGTCGACCGTGCGGCCGGACGGGTTGATTTCGCCGGCGAGGATCGGGCCGAGGGCGCCGAAGCCGACGGCACCGGGAGATCCGGCGAGAAGAACGCCGTCGATGCCCTCATCGTCCTGGAGTGCACCAAGCTCGAGTGAGGTCGACGCGTTGACGACGACGACCACGTTGTCGAAGTTCGACTTCGCGAGTTCGAGGAGGTCCTTCTCGTCTTTGTTCAGCTCGAGCTGGTGCTGGCCGGGCTCGGCGTTCTCATCCCACTGCTCCATGTTCGTCGCCAGATCGCCGCCCTCGCCGCCGCCGCGGGCGATGACGACGACCGCTGCGTCGCCGAACTCGGCGAAGCTGTCGACGGATTCCTGCGTGTACTGATCCACCGGCATCTCGCCGATGTTGTAGTTGGACTCGTCGGGCTTGTCCATCACGATGTTGGTGCGTCCGCCCTCGGCCGCAGGGTTCGCCTCTGCGAACGCGGCGAGCTGGTCGTAGACGGTTCCGTTGACGGTGAACCCGCCGTTCTCGACGCCCGCGCGGATGTTGATCGCCGTCCGGGTGTCGGCGGTGCCCGAGCCGGAGCCGCCGTAGACGGGATCGGCTGCACCGCGACCCAGCAGAGTGACGGCGCCCGCAGCAAGCGGGAGCGTGCCGTTGTTCTTGACCAGGGTCATTCCCTCGCCGGCGATCTCTTCGACGAGAGCGCTGGATGCCGCTTTGGCGTCATCGACGGTCTCGTAGTCGGCGCCGTAGTAGTCGGTGTCGAGCTCCGATCCTTCAGCGGTATTGCTGATGTCGTAGGTCCCGGCCCCCATGTACGACTCGATCGCGCCTCGGAACATTCCGATCGCGATGTTCGCGCCGATGGCCACGATGGCCACCACGGCGACGATCGGGATCCAGATGGCGAGAAACTTCTTGTTCGACATCGGCCGCTTAGCCGTCGCTGAACTCACTGTGTACTCCTCTGTGTGCAGATCTCCGACGATGGAGATCGGTACCCTGCATCGGCGCAGCGGTGCCAGCAGTCATTCCATCGTGGCGTGCGCTGGTCGCCCGCTCTGCCGCACAATCTGTCGTTCTCGCCGCATGAACTGTCACCGATGGTCTGCCCTCGCGGGCATGCGTCGGTCGGGATTCCGTCTGCGTGGGGAGCCGTTGCACGACGAGGATCACCGACATTCCTGCGCAGCGGGAAGGAGTCAGGGCAGAAGCGGGCCCACCACGAACGCCGCGCACATGATCATGACGACCCAGAGTGAGAAGCGGAAATTTCCCCGCGCCCAACGCTCGTCGTCGCGTGTGCGAAGACCGGCGAGGGCGATCCCCATCCAGGCGACGCAGACGGCGCCCATGACGACCGTGTAGACGATCCCGACGGATGCGACGAGCGGAAGCGCGAGTGTGCTCACGCTGAAGAGGGCCGTGTAGAGGACGATCAGCCGCTTCGTATGGGGGATTCCGCGCGTGACGGACACGACGGGAACGCCCGCGGCCGCGTACTCGTCACGCCGATAGATCGCGATCGAGTAGAACTCGGGTTCCTGCCAGAAGAACATCATCAGAAAAGCGACGAGTGCGGTCGCGTCGATTGTCCCGGATGCTGCCACGCACCCCGCGAGCACGGGGATCGCCCCCGACACGCTGCCGACGAGTGTGCCGTGGCGGGACATGCGCTTCGACCACATTCCGTACAGGAACACGTAGACGATGAACCCGATGACGCCGATCGCGGCCACCAGCAAGCCCGACATCCACAGCAGTATCGCGAGACCGGTAAGTCCCAGGACCGCGGCGAAGATGCTGGCCGCGCGGGCGGAGACCGCTCCGGTGACCGTCGCGCGCTGTTTCGTGCGGGCCATGGACTGGTCGATGTCGCGGTCGAGGACGTTGTTGACCACACAGGCGGACGCGATGATCAGCGTCGTCCCGATGGTGACGGTCAGGAAGTCATCGAGACGGAACGCGCCGGCGCTGGAGAGCGCGAAGCCCGCAGCGGTGGTGAGGACGTTCCCGGCGAGCACGCGGGGTTTCGTCATCGACACGTAACGAGCCACCCGTGCCGGAAGAGTGCTGCCTTGCGAGCGGGCCGCGAGTGCTGCGTCGGTTCCGTCCAGGGGTGAGGGGGCAGCGGCGTGCACGAGCAACTTTCGGGAGGACGGCGAGTGGCGCCGGTGTGGCGCAGGGCAGCGCGTCCCCGGCGTCAGCCGAAAGTGAGACCGCTCACTCTTGATCGTACTCGCCCGGCTCGCGGGTCGAGGTCGGTCAGAAGAGCGGCGGGGTCACGTCCTCCGCGGCGATCAGGCCGCTCAGCGTGACGCGTACGCCGGTCACTCCGGCCGCCGGGCCGCGGGTCAGGAGGGTGCGGGCGATGATTGTCCAGGTCGCAGCATCGTCGGTCGGCACGGGCGCACCGGCCTTGAGTGGCGCGAGGCTCCGGGATGACGTGAGGCGCAGCGACAGCGACAGCGTCGAGGCGAGGAGTCCGGCTCTCGTCGCACGGTGACAGACGCGCCGAACGCACTGCTGCACGAGGTCGGCGGGGAGGAGATCGGCGCGGCCGAAACCCGAGATCGCGCCCTCGGACGACAGTAACGTGCGACGGTCGAGTCCTCGAACGGCCGACTCGTCGGTCCCCGCGCGAATGGCGATGAGTCGTCGCGACATGGTCACGCCGCAGACCCGACGGAGTTCCTCGTCGGATGCGGTCGAGAGTTCGCCGAGGGTGCCGTACCCCGACAATCGGAGGCGTTCGATGGTCTTGGCGCCGATGCCCCACACCTCGGAGAGTGGGAGCGTGGCGCGCAGGTGTCGCTCTTCGGGCGGCCCGATCGTGTAGATCCCGTCGGGCTTGGCGCGGCGGGACGCGAGCTTGGCCATCAGCCGCGTCCGGGCGACGCCCACACTGACCGGAATGCCGAGGGTGGTGCTCGTCTCGGCGCGGATGGCCCGAGCCGCGGCGATCGCGGCCGTCCCGTCTCGTGCCCCGACGTCGAGGAACGCCTCCTCGAGCGAGCCGGGTTCGACGCTGACGGCGTGGCGGCCGAAGATGTCGAAGAGGTGGTCGCTCGCCGACTCCACTTCGTCTCGATCGACGTCTTGCAAGACGAGATCCGGGCACGCCGCGACGGCCTCGTGGACGAGCTGGCCGGAGGTCACGCCGCGGGCGCGGGCGGGGTAGTTCGCGCTCGCGATGTAGACGTGGGCGACGACCGCGAACGGCACTTCGTACAGATCGGGACGTCGGCGCATCGCGACGGACGCGAAGAAGGAATCTGCGTCGACGTGCAGAATCGGCCCCACCATCGACGTCTCCTCCTCGTGAGAATGCGCACTCCGCGAGGCGATCCCTGCTGTCCTCGCCCCATTCTCGCAGCGGGCCGTCTGCATCCGGGCATCCGCCGAACGCACTCTCCTCCGGGGGAGGATGGCGTGGTGACTTCCTCCGAGAATGCAGGTCGAGAGTGTTGACGGCGGGCGTCGACCTGGCCGCCCAGAGCAAAGGAACAGCCCTGGCGATCATCGACTGGCAATCGTCGGCCACCGTGGTGGACCTGCGGCTCGACGTCGACGACGCTCGGGTCGTCGACGCTGCTCGACGCGTCGGCAAGGTCGGCATCGACTGCGCTTTCGGCTGGCCCGATGAGTTCGTGCGCTTCGTTCACGCGCATGCGAACGATGCCGCTGATTCTCGCACTGTCGATGGCGGGATTGAGTGGCGGCGAACGCTCGCGTTCCGCGAGACCGACCGCGACGTCCGGCGACGGACGGGCCGCTGGCCGCTCAGCGTATCGACGGATCGTTTGGGGCTGACGGCGATGCGCTGCGCCGGATTGCTCGCCCGGATCGCCGAGGCGGGGATCCCGGTCGACCGGGCCGGAAGCGGGAGAGTCGTCGAGATCTACCCGGGAGCGTCGCTCCGGTTGTGGGGATTCGCGACGGCCGGGTATCGCACCGATCCGGAGGATCGACGCCGGCTGCTCCGCACGATCCAGGATGCGGCGCCGTGGCTGGACGTCGGCGATTTCGAGCCGGCGATGATCTCGTCCGCGGATGCGTTCGACGCCGTGATCGCCGCGCTCGCTGCGCGCAGCGCTGCGCGCGGGACGTCCTCCGCTCCTCCTGCGGACGTCTCGGCGCTCGCCGCGCGGGAAGGGTGGATCGCGCTCCCGGAGGGACCGATCGCCGATCTGATTCTTGACGCGGAGGCGGACTGAGTGTGCCCGGCCGCCTCGCGCAATCTATAAACCAAACGACGCTTGGTTTTGGTGATACGGTGTCGTCGTGCACATGAGCCGCCCGCCCGCCGCGCCCCGTCTCGTCTTCCTCGACATCGACATCGACGGAACACTCACGAACGAGCGCGGCGATATCCCGGCATCCGCCGCAGCCGCCATCGCGGAGGCACGGTCACGCGGGCACCTGGTCTTCCTCGCGACCGGCCGGAGCCCCCTCGAGATCGATCCGCGCGTGGACGCGCTCGGATTCGACGGACTCGTCGCCGGCGCGGGGGCGTACGTGCTGTTCGAGGGCGACTGGATCGTCGAGAACGAGCTCACGGAAGAGCAGACGCGGCGCGTCGCGGGCATCCTCGACGAGCTGGGGCTCGATTACAGCCTCCAGGGCCGGCGCGGGGTGTATCCGACCGCCGGTCACAGAGCCCGGATGCAGCGAGTGCTGGCGAGCTTCGGCTACACGCGCGCCGACATGGAGAACTCCGGAGTGCGGCTGCACGTGCTCGATCCGGGCGAGATCCGCTACGACCATGCCGCGAAGATCGTGTTCGACGGCGACGCCCCCTCGGCGTACGACCTCGTGACGGCGCGGCTGGGCGAGGAGTACGTCGTGGTCGGGGGCACCCTGCCGGGACTCGGCACCGCGAGCGGTGAGATCTCGCCGCGCGGCGTGCACAAGGCCGCCGCGATCGAGGTGCTCGCCGAGCGGTTGGGGCGGACGATGGCCGACACCGTCGCGGTGGGCGACAGCGGAAACGACATCGAGATGCTGCGCGCCTGCGGTGTGGGCGTGGCGATGGGCAACGGCACCGATGCGGCGAAGGCGGCGGCCGATTTCGTCACCGACGCCGTCGAAGACGACGGTCTGCGGAACGCCTTCCTCCGCTTGGCGCTGATCGCGCCGGAGAAACTCGCCTGACCTGAATCCCGCATCAAGGCGGGAATGTCGCTGCCGTCCGCCTCGGAAGCAGGGCTACCGTTGGGCGTCCGTGAGGATCAGAGCCAGAATGCGTTCGAAGCTCGCGCCCATTTGCTCGTCCGGAGTGAGGAGCCATTGCAACTGAAGCCCATCCCACGCGGCGATGATCAGCTTGGCCGCCTCCGGCGCATCCACGGAGCCGGCAACTCTTCCGATCGCCTGGTCTTCAGCGATCGATTCCGCAATCTGGCTCGTGACGCGCGAGTAACGCCGTGCGAACCAGCCGTGCGCCGGGTGGTCGGGGGCGGACGCCTCGGACGACAGGATGGTGAACAGTCGCAACAGCTCCGGGCGACGGAAGTTCGACTCGACGAGTTCGGGAAGGGCGACCCGGACTCCGACTTCGCGCATCCGGTCCTCGAGCCAGTCAGCGCCCGTGTGATCCGCATTCTCGAGAACCGCGATCAAGAGATCGCTTTTCGTGGAGAAATGATGAACGACGCTCGTGAGGCTCATCCCGAGTGTTCGCGCGATATCCCGGAGTGATCCACCGTGGTATCCGCTCGTCGCGAAGACGTTCGTTGCGGCATCGATGATGTCCTGCTGACGACGCGCTGTCTTGGCGTACGGTCCCCGTGGCTTCGGGGTGGGCGTCGTCCGTGTCATCGATCAAGACTAATCATCTCGTGCTGGGCTCTCACGGCCGCCGTCGACGAAGTAGATGCTCGCTGAGGACAGCCCGCTGTGGTCGAGCGACATCGGAATGGGGAAGATCGCGGACTGTCGTTGTGCTCGGGCGGGGTGCAGCCACGCCGTGCCTCCTGCCGTCTCGTCACCGTTCAGGGCGCGGAGAACCCGACGGTCGTGTCGCACAGCGGGCGGCGTGGTCGAGTACTCGAGCACGCGGAGCAGCCCAATCGATCGGGCCCCGCGCGCGTCTTCGAACGTCGCGGTGAAACCTCGGCCCGCCGCGAGAAAGGTCGTCTCGCTGGTTCGCACGATGATTCCGTAAGCCCCTTGGTCGACGGGACTCTGCTCGCCGAAAGGTACGAGCCGCCGGACGCGGAGGTGCACGTCACCGAAGTCGACGACGACGTGTTCGTCCGTAGTCGCCGACGCGGGGATGTGGAAACCGTGACGCGGTCCGGAGGCCAGGTCGACGTCGATGGCGGCGAGGAGCGTGTACGCGTCCCTGAGCGGTTCCGCCTCATCGCCCCGGAAAGAATCGACGCCGAAGGGTGCGACTCCGAGCGCATGATGTTCGCCGACGGCGACGAATACATCGCCCGCGCCCGTCGCGTCTCGCCGCATCTCGGGGATGAAGAGGCCCGAGGACGCGCGCCCGTATTCAGCGCAGATGGCAGAGAAGTCGCCGAAGTAGATGTCTGGAGTGATGAGGTCGACGTTCGGGGCGAGGGCGCGCCACAGGGGAAGCATGGGTGCGACCGGCCCGCCGCTCGGATAGTCGCCAGCTTTCTGTCCGCCCGCCAGGGCGAAACCGGGAAGATCGATGTCGCTGTTGAGCCACGCATTGGTGAAGAACGGCAGGGCAGTGTGCTCCCGTGCCGCGAGAGCTAATGCGTCGACATAGATGGCGAAGCCCCAGGCCATGAAATGCTCGTCCGCCTCAATTGACGAGTCGAACGCGTCCGTCCAGTTCTCACTGTCGCGTGACCGACCCGTCAGCTCGAGGACTTCCGCCGGCGGGCGAGCGGCGAATAATGCATTGGCTCCCGGTCCGTGGTCCCGCGAGTGGCCGAGAAGCCCGATCTCGTTCTCGACCTGAATCATCACCACCGTTCGATCAAGGGAATCGATCTCCTCCACGCGACGTGTCATCTGCGCGAATGCCCGGGCATCGGCGCTGCGGGTGGTGTCGGCGAAGGGAGAGAGGGTGCGGGTTGTGCGCCCCGCGTCGTCGAGGCAGAGAGGGAATCTCTGCCCGTCTGACTTGACCCAGCCGGGAGCGTACGACGACGCGCCGTTCTTGTACGCTCCGAACCACAGAATGATCAGGCGGAGTTCTGCTTCGCGCGCGGCGACCACAAGGCGGTCGACGGCGGAAGTATCGAATTCCCCTTCAGAGGGTTCGAAGTCCTCCCAGGCCACGGGGGCGAGGACGGTGTTCGCCCCGATGGACGCCACGCTCGCAAATGATGCGCGGGCCGCCGAAGCGGTCGACGCAGACGAGTTGTGTACTTCCGCTCCGCGGATGAGTAGGCGTTGGCCACCGACCTCGAGCTCGGCCATCCCGCGTCGGCGGGTCACGCGCGGCGTGCGGTCCATCGATGCGCCCGGAGATGGCTCGACGGAGACGATTCGGTCTTGAAGGTCATTGGGCATCGTTGCACCTTCCGATTGCGTAGAACCAAAATGTAGCATGTGTACGGATTTGGGCCTATGCTGCATTTCGTCACCATTCCGGTCGATGCAAAGGAGCACCGGTGAGCACGCAACCCCACACCCCCACGACCATCGCGACCGAGCCACCCGCGCTCCCGCCAAGACTTGGACGGCTCGGCCCGCTGCTGTTCATGGCCCATGCCGGCTGGATGCTGCCGTTTGCTGCAGCGGGCACTCTCATCCAGGCGCTCATGACCGAGATCGATCCCGCACAGAAGGTTGCGTTGTACGCGACCCTGGCAGCCGCCGGGTCCCTCGCGAGCATGGTCGCCACCATCGTCTTCGGGACCCTGTCGGATCGCACGCGATCGCGATTCGGCCGACGGAACCCGTGGATCGCCACCGGAGCCTTCGTGCTCGCCGCGGCCAGCACGGCGATGTCGTTCACGAACGACTTCGCACTCTTGGTCGTTCTCTGGATGATCTTCCAGATCGGCCTCGCGGTCGTGCTGGCCCCGTTGTTTGCCGTTCTGCCGGACCGGGTCGCTACTCAGAATCTCGGAAAGGCGTCGGCCCTCATCGGTGCAGGGCAACTGATCGCACAGAGCCTCGCCGGGATCATCGCGGGATCGCTCATCACGATTCCTCGGGAGGGTCTTCGCTGGCTGCCCTGGCTCATTGCCGTCGTCATGGTCGTGTTCGTTCTTCTGTCACCGGAGCGCGACAATCGGGCCGAACCGCGCGACCCGCTCTCCGTCCGTGCGCTGCTCCGCTCCTTCGTCCCGCCCAAGGACAAGGATTTCCTCCTCGCCCTGTCGGGCCGGTTCCTGCTGCTGCTGTCTTTCATGATGATCCTGCTCTACCAGCTGTACCTCCTCACCGACTACCTCGGCCTGAGTCTGGCGGAAGCGGGAGGTGTCATCGCCGTCGGTGGAATCGTCATGGCCGTGTCGTCGGGTATCGCAACCATCGTGTCCGGTCCGTTGTCCGATCGGATCGGCCGTCGCAAGCCGATCGTCATGGCCGCATCCGTCATCTTCGCGCTCGCAGCTCTGCCTCTCGCCTTCTTCCCAGAAGTGTGGGCCTTCTACGCGTTCCTCGCGATCGGCGGATTTGCGTACGGTATCTACATCGCCGTCGACCAAGCGCTCCTCGCCGAAGTGCTCCCGAGCGCCGATGACCGAGCGAAGGATCTAGGAATCCTCAACATTGCGAACACGCTTCCGCAGGTGCTCGCCCCGGTCGTCGCCGGTGCACTTGTCGCGACCGTCGGATTCCAGCCGGTCTTCGTGATTGCGGCGGTCCTGGCGGTGGTATCGGCCTTCGTTCTCAAACCGATTACTCGGGTGCGCTGAGACAGCAGCCAGACGGCCCGGCCGCCCCGGGTCCGTCAGGCGAACGTGGCGTCGGCCCGGCGTGCGCACAGGCGCGCTCTCGGTGGGGTCGAAGTTCATATCGCCGAGATGGGGCTCGCGGAACAGGCTCCGGCCGGGGTCCCGTCCGATGCGTAGCGCCGGTAGCGAGGCTCCTGATGGGTCGGCGGGTCTTCGGAACTGGTGACTTCACCTCGGGCAGCGTGAGCATCTAGAGCGTGTCTGACAAAGGTTGGGTTGGGCTGGGAGTCTGGGTTCATGTCGCGGTTTCAGATGCTTTCGGATGCGCAGTGGTCGTTGATCGAGGGGATGCTCCCACGTCCGACCGGTCGGCCTGGGCGGAAGCTCTCCGATGCCAGGACGATGGTCGAGGCGATCATCTACCGTCATCGGACCGGGATCGCGTGGCGGGATCTCCCCGAGGTGTTCGGGCCTTGGCAGACGGTGTGGACGTGGCATCATCGGATGGCTACCGAGGGCACGTGGGATCGAGTGCTCGCGAGGATCACCACCGCGGCGGACGCGGGCGGGCTGGTCGACTGGTCACTGTCGGTGGATTCGACGATTGCGCGGTCCGTGCCGACGGGGCCTACTCGTCCCGCGCGATCCACGGACATCTCCGCTCCCGCGGGAGCAAGGCCGTCATCCCCGAGCACGACGACCAGAAGGGCCACCGGCGCTGGCGCGGCGCGCGGGGCGGGCTCGATACCGCGGACCATAAGAACTGAAACGTCATCGAACGCCAGTACCGCCACCTCAAGCAATGGCGAGGCCTCGCCACCCGCTACGACAAACACGCCCTCGCGTGCAATGTCCTCGACCACCGTTCGGGTCACACTTCCGTGCGCGTACTCACGCCGCAACTGTTGGGGGCTCTCAGCTGATGACTGAGGCGGACTTAACTAGCGTTCCCTTGCTGCGGAGCCTCGGGCCTGTGGTGTCGACCGATCGGCGCCACCGTAGGCGAGCCGCTGACGGGGTCAGATGTCACCAGGGATTCCAGGTCGAAGACCTCTCGAACAAGGCGCGACGTAATGACCTCCCGCGGCGTCCCCTCGGCCACAATTCGCCCCTCCTTCATCGCGATGATGTGGTCCGCATACCGCGAGGCCAGATTCAGGTCGTGAAGCACCATGATCACGGTCGTTCCTGCGGCGTTCACGTCCACCAGCAGGTCAAGAACTTCGATCTGGTGAGTGATATCGAGGTAGGTTGTCGGCTCATCGAGCAGCAACATGTCTGTTCCCTGCGCGAGAGCCATAGCGATCCAGACCCGCTGACGCTGGCCACCGGAGAGCTCGTCAATGCTTCGACTCGCAAGGTCGCGAATACCGGTGGCCGCCATTGCCGCCTCCACGATCGCATCGTCAGCGTCGGTCCATTTGCGAAACCAGCCCTGATGCGGGTAGCGTCCTCGGCCGACCAGATCCGCTACGGTGATGCCCTCGGGTGCCTGCGGAGTCTGTGGGAGCAGACTCAAAATCGTGGCTACGTCACGTGTTGGCATCGAGTGGATGTCCCGTCCGTCCAGCATGATGTGTCCGGCACTCGGAACCAGCAGACGAGACAGGCCGCGGAGCAGTGTCGACTTGCCGCAGGCGTTTGGGCCGACAATCGCAGTAATGCGAGAGCGCGGAACTTCAACATCGAGCGCCTCAATGATGGAGCGGTCGCGATAGCCCAGATGTACGTCCTGCGCCGAGAGGGTGTGCGCCGACACACCCTCGGGCGCTGTCGGGTCGGGGGAGTCAGCGGTCATGATCAGCTTCCCGTGCCTGTTCGGCTGGCTCGCACGAGCAGCCAGATGAGAAGAGGAGCGCCGACAAGGCCCGTGACGACGCCTGTGGGAAACGAGACGCCTGGCCACGAAAACTGTGCAGTCAGGTCGGCCGCGAGCAGGACCGTTGGCCCCACGAGTCCGGCCATGAGGATTCCAGATCCGCCAGCTCCAACGAGTCGGCGAGCGATCTGCCCCGATGCGAGGGCAACAAAACCGAGGGGTCCCGCAACCGAAACGGCTACGGCGGTGAGTGCGACCGCGCACGCAATGATGCCCAGTCGACTTCGTTCAACGGGCACTCCGAGGCCGCCGGCGGTGTCGTCTCCGAGCTCGAGCGTGCGAATGGTGCGCAGGAGGATCGTGGTCAATGCCAGCAGCACGGCACCACAGGCGGCGACGGGGAGGACGGCTTGCCACGTCGAGTTATTCAAGCTACCGGTCACCCAGACGAGGGCTATCTGGGCGTCGCGGATGTCGCTCCTGCTGAGCACGAACGACACGACTCCGGCACAGACCGCGGCGATGCCGATGCCGACCAGCACGAGGCGGTAGGCACTGAGTCCCTCGCGCCAGGCGAGCAGATACATGAGGGCCGCCGCAAGGAGGGAACCCGCAATCACCGCGAGTGCGAGCGTGAAACCACTCAAATCGAACGAGATCATGCCCACGATCCCCGCGACGCTCGCGCTCGCCGTGACACCGATGATGTCTGGACTGGCAAGGGGATTGCGCAGAGTGGTCTGGAGGAGCGCACCGGATACTCCGAGACAGACTCCCACAACTATCGCCGTAACAGTGCGAGGCAATCGAAGTTCCCCGATAACGAATCCTGTGATTTTCGTTCCTTGCCCCAGCAGAGCGCTCACTACCTCGGCGGGGGTCGCTGAAGCCTTACCCAGGAGAAGCGAACCCACACCGAGCGCCACAATCACCAGCAGGAGCATAGAAGTAGTCACGATTGATCGACGACGTCTTGCGTGTCTGATCTGCGCGACAGAGGGGGACAGGATCACAGCGTGGGTAGCTTTCGTCGCCGCACAAGAGCGAGGAAAAAGGGTGCGCCGACGAAGGCAGCAACAATGCCGACTTCAAGTTCACCTGGAGGGGCCACGACCCGACCGAGGACGTCGCAGGCCAGCAGCATGATGGCTCCCAGAACGATCGAGAAAGGGAGTATCCGCCGGTAGTCCGAGCCCGTGAACATCCTCGCGATGTGAGGCACAGCGAGGCCAACAAACGCGATCGGACCGGCTGCCGATGTCGCCGATCCACACAGCAGGACGATCGCAAGGGCGCCAAGAACTCGCGTGAGGCCAACTCTCTGTCCAAGGCCGCGCGCGACGTCGTCGCCGAGCGCGAGCCCGTTGATCTGGCGCCCGAGCGCGAGAGCAATTGCCACTCCTGCGATGCAGGCGGGAAGCATCTGCCAGAACACGTCGTAGCCGCGGCCCGCGATCGCCCCCACCTGCCAGAACCTTACTGAGTTGAGCACCTGGGTGTTCGTCAGCATGACTGCGGTTATTAGCGAGGCGCACGCCGCCGAGACAGCCGATCCCACCAGAGCGAGTTTCACAGGTGTCGCTCCGTCTCTGCCGAGTGCTGAGAGCGAGTAGACGAGGATGGATGCGAGCGCTGCACCGGCGAAGGCGAACCAGACATATCCACTCAGGGTGGTGACGCCGGCAATCGAGATCCCGAGCACCACCAAGAGCGATGCGCCGAAATTGACCCCGAGGATTCCGGGGTCCGCGATCGGGTTCCGGGTGAGACCCTGTGCAACGGTTCCCGCGAGCCCGAGGGCCGCTCCCACGGCGAGTCCGATGAGGGTGCGAGGGAGCCGCTTTTCAATCACGATGAGGTGATCGGTGTTTGTGGGATCGTACGAGACGATCGCTCTGACAACCGTCGCCGGGTCAATGCTCGATGCCCCCACCACGAGGCTCAGGATTGACACGACAAAAAGCGCGCCAATCGCGACCATGACCCACAGCAGGGTGCCACGACGGCCAGAACTCGACCGGGTTGCCCGGGTCGAGTCCTGGTTCGTCGAGGTGGTGACGATGCTCAATTAGCCAACGTTCTCCGCTGCTCCGGCGAGCTGCGGAACATACTGGTCGAGCATCCACGGGATGGACAGAACCGTCGGGGCACTGCTGGCCATGACGAATGATTCGCCGACTACGGGGGCGAAGCGGCCTTCCATGATCGCGGGCATGGCGGCGACGAGGGGGTCGGCAAGGAAGGTGTCAACAGAGTCCTGGTTGTCGAAGTAGCCCACGATGAGGTCAGTATCAATCTTGCCCAGGTTCTCGTAGCTCAACTGGTAGAAATAGCTCCCAGCGCTCGGGTCCGCGTCGAGCTCGGCCACATTGGGACTGACGACCATGCCCAATTGGGTCAACAGGTCCACGCGGGGATCGCTGGCGCGGAAAATGTTGATCTTGTCAGCTTCGAGCGCCGAGATGTAGACGAAGTTGGTCCCGTCCAGCACAGGGTTAGCGGAGGCGAGGTCTGCGATCTGAGAATCGACGTCAGCCAGTAGGTCCTCGGCCTCGTCGGTCTTACCGAGAGCAGTTGCGACGATGCTCAGCTGGTCTTGCCACGGCAGAGACCAAGCCTGATCGGGGTAGGCGACTACGGGAGCAATCTTGCTCAGCGTGTCGTAATCCTCCTGGGTGAGGCCGGAGTATGGGGCGAGGATGACATCCGGAGCCGCCTCAACGAACTCTTCGAAGGGGACCTCGCCGGTGTCGCCGCCGCTCAGCAGCTGAGGCGTTTCGCCTCCGAGTTCCTCGATCTTTTCCGCGGACCACGGCAGGACTCCTTCGGCGTTGCCGCCGTAAGCGTTGAGAGGCATCGCGACGGGAACTATGCCGAGGGACAGAACGGCATCCTGTGTGGACCATCCCCAGGTAGCAACGCGGGTGGGCTCTTCCTCGATAGTCACCGAGCCCAGAGCGCTCTCGATGGTCACGGGGAATGCAGCATTGCTCGATGCACCGGAGGAGTCGGCCCTCGATTCGCCAGCAGGGACTGAACAGCCTGCGAGCGCGACAGCTACCGCAAGGGTTGTTGCGAGTATTGCACCGCTACGGATCTTTGTTGACAGGAAGACTGACGGCATGCGTATTAGATTTCCTTAGGCTTCTGGAGCTCACGACGAGAGCACTTAGGTAAGCCTACCCTTTTCTACCGCAATAGAGTTCTGTCGGATCCTTCGTCCTTCGACGGCGAGAGTCGCGGATCCCGCGAAGATTCCCGTGCGGGACTATCAGGCGGCAGTCGCGGATGTGAAGAAGGCGCTGGACCAGTACGCAACTGAGATTCAAGAGATCAAACAGCTCACGGCCGTTCAGATCGAAATAAGAACGGACGCGCAGGAGGCGCTTCAGGATGAGTTGATCCACGACCCCGGCGCATTCGGTCCCGAGTGATCGGGGTCGGCCAACCAGCCTCTCAAGGAAGCATCGGCCGCGCTCAGCAAGCTCGCCGCCCCCCGAAAAAGCAGCGACGATGCCATCCTCGCCGACGTTCGCGCGGCCGTAGCGACGACGTGGGAGCTAGCCCCGGAGGAGTACCCATCCAGTCGGGAATGGTACGACCGCGCGGGATACGACTACGTCATCGATGACAACCTGGGATTCTCCACCAAGGACTACACCGCGGAAGAACTCATGGACCTCTTCAAGAAGTACCCGACCGATATCTTCCCCTTTGAGGTATCCGGGTCCTCGAGTACATTCACGGATGGTGCGGTGTTCACTCTCTCCGACACGATCGTCACTGATGACCTCGACGAGCCCTACGAAACGGGCGATGTCGTCGTCACGACGACAGACACGAGCGTGAAATTCACGGTCATATCCGACCAGTACTTCGACGGGCCCGGATCCACCATCGAATTCTCCATCGTCGAGACGGATGGCGAGTGGGTCCTGCGGAAGACGGCCAGTGCCGTCAACGCCAATTCTGGGGCCGCGTTCGGCGCCGAGTGGGCGGCGGAGCAGACGTGGAATGTTCAGTCGGATCACTTCAAGGATGTCGTCGCCGAGCACGGGGGTCACTGACATGCGCCGCCTTACGCTCGCGCTCACCCTGTTCGGCGTACTGAGCATGACCGGGGGAATGCTGCTGATTCAGGCGGCGATCTACGTCGGAAACCTGCCGGATGCCCGTGCCGGGGTGTCCTGGACGATTCTCCTGATCCTGATACCGACGGTCATCACCGGGATTCTGTCCGGACTGGCGGCGGCTTTCGGTGCGTACGTCGGCGCTCGAATGTCGGCGGATGCGCCCGGGCCCGCGGTCAACAACGCAGCAAGGAGCGTCGGCGCCGGCATGGGGGGTGCGGTGGGAAGTACCGTGTTCCTGATCTATCTCAGCTGGTTCTACCAGAACGGGCCCGGAGTGTTCATCGGGATTCTGGGGTTCGTCGTCATCTTCGGCGCTTACGCGGGATTCGCGGCGCTGTGGGGTGCGGCGCGTGGGCTGCCCCGGTCGCGGCGCACGGGTGGATCGGCCGAGACCGACGGCTGAGCCTGCCGCCGAGGAGAGGCGCAGACCGCTCCCGCTCGGAGGTGCGGCGAATGCGCCACCCGCCGCCCCCGTCGGGTCAGGCGAACGTGGCGTCGGCCCACCGTGCGCACAGGCGCACGCTCTCGGTGGGGTCGAGGTCGGTGCTGTCGACCTCGACGACGATCCATCCGCCGAACCCCTCCGGGAGCGCGGCGAGGATCGCGTCGAGATCCATATCGCCGAGGCCGGGCTCGCGGAACAGGCCGCGGCTCGGGCCCCAGCTGTAGGGGTGCGCGCCGTCACGGCTCGCCGCGGCGATCCCCAGATCGAGATCCTTGATGTGCAGGTCGATCAGCCGGTCTGAATGGCGGCGCAGGACGTCCGCCGGATCGACGCCGAGCCACGCGAGATGGCCGATGTCGAACGACGCACCGAGCCTGCTCGGATCGATCGCGGCGAGCACGTGATCGATCTCCGCCACGGTCTCGACCCACGTGCCGATGTGGTTGTGCAGCCCGGCGCGCACGCCCGCGGCGGCGAAGACGTCGGCCGCTTCCCCGATGACCTCGGTCATGCGGTCGAGGCGGTCAGCATCGAACCCTGCTCCGATTGCGGCCGCCTCCTGTGTGCGCACCGAACCCTCCCGGAAGGTCATCGCCGGGGCGAGGAAGATCGTGTTGAGACCGAAGTGCACCGACTCCTCGGCCTTCCGACGCATGTCGTCGAACAGCGCGGACCGCGCGCTGCTCCCCGGAGCGGGCAGTTCGTCAGGGAGGTCGATCGCGGCGTATCCGGGGGCGAGCGCGAGGCCCGCATCCGCCACGATGCGCGCGTACTCCGCGGTCGTCTGAGTGGGCAGCACCTCGAGTGACACGGCGTCGAAACCGGCGCCCTTCACCTCGTGCAGCGCCGCGGCGTAGGTCGGCACGAATCCCGGGTCGGGGAAGAGCCAGGCACGCTCGCTGAGCGGGTCGGCCGGATCCAGACGGGGCGTCGCCCACTGGAGAGGGTTGATGGCGATGCGTTCGCGTGGCGGCAAGGTCATGCCGACACCTCCGTTCGTCGGGCAAGAAGACTCGTCACGCTCTCCGCGGCGCGGATCGCGGTCACCACACCCGTGAGGGTGACATTGCCGGCCATCGGCGTCGGGATCACTCCGTTGCCGGCGACGAACAGGTTGCGAAAACCCCACACTCGTCCGCCCGGATCGCACACCGACGTGCCGTCGTCGATGTTCCCCGACCGCACGGTGCCGGTCATATGCAGCGAGCTGCCCGGCGCCAGCAGCACGGAGTCGCTCGCGCGATCCCACTCGCCGAGGTCCGCGGCGATCTCCGCCATCACATCGGTCGCCTTCGCGATCGCGGTGCGGTCGGCATCCGAGTAAGAGAAGTGCATCCGCATCCGGGGCATACCGGCGAGATCGGACTCGTCGCCGAACTCGATCCGGTTCTCGGGTCGGCTGTCGAGCGGGACGTAGATCGACACCCCCACGCCGAAGGCGAGCGGCGAGCCCTCGTCGTCGATGTACGGACGCGCCATGATCTGCGCCTGCAGCGGCTGCTCGGCGCTGGCGGGCAGCCACAGCGAATCCGACACGGTCTCGCCCTCGGGGATGGCGGGCAGGTCGGCGAGCGTGAGCCCGAAGCGGTCGAGATCGAGCAGCACACGATTGCTGATGAACGCGTGCTCGTTGAGGTACCGGCCGAGGGCCGCGGGGCGGATGCCGGACGCGAAGAGCAGTTGCGGAGTGCGGAGCGCGTCGGCGCAGACGATCGTGATGAGCGCGCGGATGCTGCCGCTCGCGCCATCCGCGTACCGGTGCGCCCGCGCCCCGATCACGGCGTCGATGTCGTGGTCGATCGCCGTGGCGATCGTGCCCGTGAACAGCCGGAAGGCGGGGTCGCCGCCGACCGCGATCGGCGGGAAGATCGTCGCCGGACCCGTGCGGATGCGGCGGTCGCCGTCGACCGTGACGGCCATCGGCATGGCCCGCGGGGTGCGATCGGCGGGCACGTCGGTGAAGCGTTCGCGCAGGGCGGTGACGATGGGCTCGCCGGCGACCGTCGGACCGAGCGGTGCCTCCGTGATGCGGAGGAGGCGCGCGGCGGTCTCGAGGTCCCGGGCCCAGCGGTCCTCTTCGCCCCATCGTTCCTGCGCGCCCGGGCTCGGTGTCGCCGCTGTCCAGTGCACGCCCATCCCGCCGGCGTTCCACGCGAGCGCCGCGCCCGAGAACTCCTCGGCGTCCTCCCCGAGGGTCGCCAGCCGGTGCATCCCCAGTTCGAGCTCGTCGCGACTGCGCGCGACCGGCCGGAACGTCTCGTCGCCGGCGTACAAGCCTTGGATTCCGCTCGCGACACGATGGTTGTAGCGCTCCCAGATCTCGGGGTCGTCGCTCTCGTGCAGGTGCCGCCCGACGGTGTCGCCGATCGGTTCGCCGGCGTCCACCATGACGATGTCCAGGTCGGGGTCGGCTTCGCGCAGCAGGGCGGCGACGGCCGATCCCATGATGCCGCCGCCGACGATGAGAACGTCGGTTTCGATGTCGAGGGTCATAGGGGGAAAACTCCTTCGCGCGCTGCCGACAGCGCGGTGGTCGTGCGGGTCACTTGATGGCTCCGCCGGTGATGCCGGCGACGAAGTAGCGCTGCAGGGCGAGCAGGATCACGAGCGGGGGCAGCACGGAGATCAGTGCACCGGCGGCTGTCGTGTTCGTGCCGTTGGACGAGATCTGCGCGGCAAGTCCCGAGAGCTGAACGGTGATCGGGGTGCTGTCGCTGCTCACCCCGACGAAGATCAGCGGGGTGAGCAGATCGTTCCACGACCACATGAACTGCAAGATCGCGAGGGAGACGAGGATGGGCGCCGACAGCGGCAGCACGATGCGCAGGAAGATGCGCAGCTCGCTGGCGCCGTCGACGGCGGCCGCCTCGAACAGCTCGATGGGGATCGTGTACATGTAGCCGCGCACGAGGAAGACTCCGAACGGCAGCGTGTAGGCGACCTGGAAGATCCAGACGGCGGCGGGCGTGCCGCTGAGTCCCACCGCGGAGAACAGTTGGATCAGCGGGCTGAACGCGAGCTGCGGCGGGATGGCCAGCAGAGCGACGAGCGTGCCGTAGACGAACAGGTTGCCGCGGAATCGCCAGCGCGACAGGGCGTAGCCGCCGTAGGCCGACAGCAGCACCGTGATCACCGCGGCCGGAAGGGCGAAGGTGAGGGTCGCGAGCAGGGTCGTGTCCAGGCGCAGCGCCTTCGCGGCGACGGCGAAGTTGTCGAGCGTGATCAGCGGCTGCGCGAAGATCGTCCACCATCCGCTCGATGCCGAATCGGGGGTCGTGCGCAGCGACATCGCGATCATCTGCAGCACCGGCGTGAACCAGGTGACCGTGATGGCGAGGATCACCACGTGCAGCAGGATGCGCGCGACCCGCACCCGTGCGCCGCGACGACGTCGGCCGCCGGATGCGGAATGAGCAGCGAGCGGGGCGGGGGCACCGAAGGCGGCGGTCATGCGTTCATCTCCCGTCGGGCGGCGCGCACGTTGAACCACACGACCGGCAGCGCCAGTACGAGCAGCAGCACGGCGAGCGAGCTGGCGTGGCCGATGTCATTCGGGAAGTGGAAGAGCTGCCCGAACATCTCGTTGGCCACGACGTCGGTTCCCGCGTTGCCGTTGGTCATGACGTAGACGATGTCGAAGACCTTGATGGCCGCGATCACCTGCGTCGTGATGACGGTGAGCATGCTCGGCCAGATCACCGGGAGCACGATCAGGAAGAAGACGCGGAACTCGCCCGCGCCGTCGAGGCGGGCGGCCTCGAGGTACTCCGCCGGCACGGCCTTCACCGCGGCCGAAAGGATGAGCACCGCAACGCCGAGCCCTGCCCACACACCGACGACCACGAGGGCGAGCGTGTTCAGCCAGGGCGCATCCGTCGGGGGCCTCGAGGTCCACGGCACGGGCGAGAGGCCGATCGCCTGCAGCGCGGCGTTGAACGCGCCGAGTTGCGTGCGACCCTCGGGCGCCCAGGTGTACAGCAGGCGCCAGCTGATGCCGGCCGCGGTGAGCGAGATCGCGGTGGGCAGCACGAGTAGTGTGCGAGCGACGAGTTCGTACCGCACCCGATCGATCATGACGGCCATGATCGTGGCGACGATCACGATGCCGAGCGGCAGAGCGATGATCCAGATCGCGTTGTTCACGAACAGGGGGAGCACGTCGCTGCCGAGCGCCCAGAGGTAGTTGTCGAGCCCGGTCCAGGCCGAGGAGTCGGCCGATCGGAAGCTGAGCACGAGCGTCGCGATCGCGGGATAGACGAGCACGACGCCGACGCCGATGATGACCGGCGCGAGCCAGAACCAGGGGCGGATGCGGCGTGCCACCACGGGGCGGGCACGTGCGAGCAGGCGCTCACCGGCCGCCGTGAGGATGATCACGGCGGCCGGGACGAGCACCGTCCCGATGAGGATGGACAGGACGGTCATGCGGTCAGCTCTTCGCTGCCTCGATACCGGCGAGGATCGAGTCGAGGGACGCGGGGTCCTGGATGTACGACAGGATGCCCTGCAGGTAGGCCGTGTTGACCGCGGTCGGGATGGCGCTTGCCGGCCCGGGCGTGACGGTCTCTGCGGCGAGCAGCAGTTCGGCCGAGCCGCGCATGTTCTCGTTCGGGTAGACGTCGAGCGGCACGTTCACGTTCGCGACCGTGTACCGCCCGCTCGCGGCGATAAGGGACTGCGCCTCGGGGGTCGCCCAGTACTTCATGAACGCGGCGGTGGCCGGGTCGTCGTTCAGGGCGAACGTGACGTGCCCGGCGACGTCGAGCGCGCCGGCGTAGGCGGGGTCGCTGGCCGGAATGTCGAAGAAGTTCAGGCCGTCCGGAACGGTGGCCTCCGGGTTCGAGCCCTGCACGATGCCGGCCGCGTAGTTGCCCCACAGGGTCAGCTGGCAGGCCTGCGGGTCGGTGTACATGCCGTCCATGAACGAGAAGGCCGAGGTCGACACGGCGGCCTGCGGCCCACCGGCGACCATCGTCTCGGAGGTCGCGATGCGGCCGAACTCCTCGAACGCCCAGCGCACCTCGTCGCTCGTCCAGGGCAGTTCGCCGCTGGCCCACGCCGCGAGCGCGTCGCTGCCGAACTGCTTCACGAAGAGGTTCTCGATGAACCCCTGGGCGGGGAAGCCCGATCCGGCGCCGGCCTCGAGACCCATGCACCACGGCGCGACGCCGGTGCCGGATGCGGCGAGGGCCTCGGACCATGCCGACAGGTCCTGCCAGCTTCCCTCGGTCGGGCCGTCGTAGGTCGCGGGGTTGTAGAAGATCTGGAAGGTGTCGGCTTCGTTCCAGATGCCGTAGACCTGGCCGTCGACCGTGGCGGACTGCAGCAGGCCGGGGTTGAAGTTGTCGGCGAGCACGTCGTCGCCGATCACGTCGCTGAGCGAGACGGCGTCGCCGCTCGCAGCGAACTGTTGCATGAGGCCGAGGCCCTGGCCGTCGACGATGTCGGGGGCGTTGCCCGCCTCGACGGCGGCCGGCACCACGGTGGCCTGGTCGGGGGCGCCGGTGTAGTTCACCGTCACCCCGGTGGCCTCTTCGAATGCGGAGATGGCGCCGATGAACGGGTCGGCGTCGGCTCCGGTGGACACACCGACCATTTCGAGGGTGCCCGACAGGTCCTGGCCGTCCGCGGCGGTGGTCGCCGCGGCGACGGCCGCATCCACCAGCTCCTGGGGGAGGGTGCTGCCGGTACTGGCGGTTTCGTCGCCGGAGGACGACTGGTCGGCCGACGCGCAGCCGGCGAAGGCGAGGGCGCCGGCGAGGCCGAGCGCGGTGAAGGTGAGGATGCGTGGGGTACGCGGCATAGCTCGGGACATGGCGGAACTCCAGGTGAAGGGGGCGGGTCGTCGTCACCGCGAACGGGGCTCTCGAGGTGTTCCGAGTAATAATGCGCGAAAGTAGCAGTGATGGCCTAGCCGGAAACCGACTTGTTACGCAGCCGAAACGGCCGTGAATAATCACGGCGTGCCGCGCAGGCACGTGAGGCGGGCCGGTCGAGCGGGGAGAAGTGGCTCAGCGGCGAGGATCGAAGATGGTGGCGCCGGCGATATCGAGCGCCAGCTGAATGCCGCCTCGAACGGGGAAGTCCGGGGTGAGCGCGGCGACGCGGATGTCGATGTCGGGCGCATCCATCGTCGACAGAGCGTCTCGCAGAAGCCCGAGCGTGCCGTCTTCGAGGCCCTCGAAGCCGCCCACCAGCACGATCACCGGCGGAGCGATCACCCAGCCGAGCACGGCAACGACGCGCGCGACGGCGTCGAAGAACGCGCGGGCGTCCTCGCGAACCGCCGGGTCTCCGTCGATCGCGCGCCGGAGATGCGCTCGCGCGTCGACCCGCTCGCGCTCATCGGGTGAGCTGATCTGGGCGAGGAGGCCGCGGTGGTTCGCGTCCCTCAGCTCGGGGAGTCGAACGAGTTCGCCCGCGGCCCCCTGGAACCCGCGGTGGAGTTCGCCGTTGATCACCACGCCGGCGCTCACGCGGATGCCCGGCATGAGTAGGGCGAACGTCTGCTCGCCGCGGGCCGGGCCTTCGGCACGGGCGGCGAGAGCCGACAGGTTCGTGTCGTTCTCCACGACGACGGGCACGTCGAAGCGGCGCGCAAACGGCTCGCGCACATCGACGCCGACCCACTCCGGGTCGACGGGCGAGGTGAGCACGACGCCATCCGGGGAGAAGGTGCCGCCGAGACCGACGACGAGCGCGTGCAGATGATCGGGGTCGACGTTCGCCTGGGCGAGGGCCTGCGATGCCAGGCGCAGCGCGCTGTCCAGCGTGTCGGCGACCGTGCCGCTAGGGCCCTCGGCCCGGGCGATCTCCCGGCCCCGGAGGTCGGCGACGACGGCACGCACGAGCGGGGGGTTGATGCCGACCGACAGCACCGTCGCGCGGTCGGCGACGAGTCGGTAGTACTTCTTCGGGCGCCCGGCGGTCGTCGGGGCGGGGGAGTCGGCCTCGTCGACCCAGCCCTGGGCGATCAGGTCGCCGACGATCAGTTCGATCGTGCGGCGAGACAACCGCGTCTGGGCGACGAGGTCGGCCGAGGTGAGCGTTCCGGTCGCGTCAGTGATAACTCGAAGAGTCGCCGCCGTGTTGAGGCGCCGCATCCCGGACTGGTCGATCGCCGGCATGCAGGTCCCCTCGTCGTCCGCCGACTCTCATCGTATCGAGCCGGCCCAGGCCTTCTCCCACACCGTCCGTGCCTGCGCGAGGGCGGTCGCGCTGTCGGCGAGGGGCGAGAACTCGAGCCCGATCCGCCCCGTGTACCCGATCTCGCGGACGACCGTGGCGACCTGCATCCAATCGATCTCGCCCGTGCCGGGTTCGTGACGGCCGGGGCTGTCTGCGAGCTGGACGTAGTCGATCAGATCGCGTGAGCGGCGCAGCTCCTGCGCGACATCCTCGCCCTGCGCCGCGCTGTGGTACACGTCGAAGAGCAGCCGAAGCGCGGGGTGATCGACGCGTGCGAGGATCTCGCGTGCGTCGGCGGTCGACGACAGCGCGGAGCCCGGGTGGTCGACGCGGGTGTTCACCGGTTCGAGCAGCAGTGTCACCCCCGCGTCGTGCGCGCGGGGTGCGACGACGCGGAGCGCCGCCGACAGCTCGTCGACGAGGCTCTCCCGCGGGAGACCCAGGTCGGGGCCGAGGGAGACCACGATCTGTCGCGCGCCGAGAAGGCCGGCGGCCCGGATGGCGCCGTCGACGGATGCGGTGAACCGTGCCCGCTCCGCCGGGTCGGCGACCGCGATGCTCCAGTCCGTCGCGAACAGGGCGATCTGCACGTCGAGCTCGCGGGCAGCGGCGGCCAGTGCGGGCACGTCGGTGTCTTCCCAGCGCCAGAACTCCACGGCGTCGAATCCTGCCTCGGCCGCGGCCCGCATGCGCTCCGGGAGTGGCCCGGCCTCGGTGAACTGCATCTCGATGTTCGCGGAGTACTCCATCACGGGCCTTTCGGGATCGTCGTGGGGCAAGTCTGCACGAGGTCGCGCACCGCATCCGTTCACGTCGGTTCGGGGAGAGACTGAGGTTCCACCCCTGAGGAGACCCCATGACCCTGCCCGAAAGCCTGCTCGATCTGCTGCGCAAACCCAGCCCCTGCTTCCTCTCCACGCTGATGCCCGACGGTTCGCCCCAGGTCACCGAGACCTGGGTCGACACCGACGGCGAGCACATCATCATCAACACGGTGGTCGGCTACGTGAAGGTGCGAAACGTCGAGCGCGACCCCCGCGTGGCGGTGGCGATCCAAGACCCGGAGAACCCCTTCCGCTACATCCAGGTGCGCGGAGAGGTGACCGCGATGACCACGGATGGCGGCGCCGCGAGCATCGAGTCCCTCTCACAGAAGTACACCGGGCGGCCGTACCCCTGGTACGGCGGGCGCGACCAGCAGCGCATCATCCTGACGATCACGGCGAAGAGCATCAGCGGCCAGGGCTGAGGCTTGTCGTGGTCGGTGCGCGGCCCCGGCTTGCCGATACGCTCTGACCAAACGACCGTATGCACCGGCTGCCACGCGCTGCCGGTGTCCTGACGTCTCGCACGGGGAGCGCCATGGGCATCACTCGCAAGTGGATATTTCCGATCATCCGGATCGTGCTCATCGCGGTGATCGCGGTCGCCCTCGGCAAGCTCGCGTTCGTTCCCGACACGGCCGAGGAGACGAGCCCGGCGGTGCCGACCGGCGCGGTGGTGGAACCCCGCGTCCCGGTCGCGCGCGGAACCGTCACGAACGACGTCGTGATCACGGCGACGGTGTCGGCAGATCCCGCCGTCGCGGTGAAGTCGACCGCGGCGGGAACCGTGAGCAAATTGTTCGTGCAACAGGGCGCGACCGTCGCCGCGGGTGACCCCGTGTTCGAGGTGAAGGTTCCGATCGAACGCGATCCGGCCAAGAGCGTCGATGCCGAAGGCAACCCGCTGCCCGCGATCTTCCGGTACGAGCGGGTGACCGCGCCCGCCGCGGGTGTGCTGAGCTCGCTCGCCGTGATCCAGGGCCAGGACGTCACGATCGGCATGGTCGCCGGTCAGGTCGCGCCGCCCACCTTCTCGGTCTCGGGCGCACTGCAGCCCGAGCAGCAGTACCGGCTCCTGAACCAGCCCACCGAAGCGACCGTCGCGATCACCGGCGGACCCGCTCCGTTCGTCTGCACGGGGCTGCGCATCTCCACCCCGCTCGCCGGCAGCACGGGTGGCGACGGTGGATCGACGGGCGAGACCGGTGCGGCGCCCGGCGCCGGATCCGGCGGTTCCGGTGCCACCGTCAGCTGCGCCGTACCCGCCGAGGTGACGGTGTTCTCCGGCCTCGCGGCGGAGATGACCCTCGCCGGAGGGCGGGCCGAAGACGTGGTCGTCGTTCCCACCACCGCTGTTCGCGGCGCCGCGCAGACCGGCACCGTGTGGGTCTCGACCGTCGACGGCGGCACCGAGGAACGCGCCGTCGGGCTCGGCCTCAGCGACGGGAGCCAGGTGGAGATCACGAGCGGGCTCGAAGAGGGCGAAGAGATCCTCCAGTTCGCGCCCGGCGCGCTCGCCGTCCCCGCGGACGGCGGGTGCACGGCGATGCCCGACGGAAGCACGATCTGCGGCGACCCGGTGCAGATGCCGTGAGCCTGCTGCGCCTCGAGAACGTCACCCGTACGGTCATCCCCACCGATCAACCCGCGCTGACGATCCTTAACGGCATCGACCTGACCGTCGAGCCCGGCGACCGCATCTCGATTGTGGGGCGATCGGGATCCGGCAAGTCGACGCTCCTCAACATCCTCGGGCTCCTCGATCTACCCACGAGCGGCACGGTGGAGTTCGCCGATCGTGCCGTGCGCAGCTACTCGAGCGCGCAACGCGACCGGGTGCGCGGCGCCCGGATCGGCTTCGTCTTCCAGCAGTTCAACCTGCTCCCCGGACGCACCGCCCTCGAGAACGTCGCGATGCCGCTCCTCTACGCGACCGGGCGCGACTTCTGGCGGCGCCGGACGATCGCCGCCGAGATGCTCGAGCAGGTCGGTCTCGGCCACCGCCTCGACAGCATGCCCGATCGGCTGTCGGGAGGGGAGCAGCAGCGGGTCGCGATCGCGCGCTCCCTCGTGCGCGGACCGAGCCTCATCCTCGCCGACGAACCGACCGGCGCACTCGACATCGACACGGGGGCGCAGGTCATGGACCTGATCGACGACGTGGCCACCCGCACGGGCGCGGCGATGATCACGATCACCCACGACCCGACCGTGGCACAGCGGGCGCGCGACCACTTCCGCCTCGATCGCGGCGTCCTGACGAAAGCCGACGACCCCGCGGCCGACCCTCCGAGCCGCCGCGAACAGCGCGCCGCATCCCGTGCCCAGGATCCGGTCGACCCGGATCACCCGGTCGCGGATGCGGCAGACGCTGACGCTGCCGATACCCGGGTGACGGCGGTCGAAGCATGAAGCGCCTGCTCACCGGATTCGTGGGCGCGGTCCTCGAAGCCTGGCAGGAGCTCCGCGTTCACCGCACCCGCGTGCTGCTGTCGCTCGTCGGCGTGGCCGTCGCGGTCTGTTCGCTGACGACGGTCGTCGCGCTCGGTGGCATCGTGCAGCAGGCGACCGCAGAGATGAACGAACGCTCCAGCGGGCGCCCCGCCACCCTGTATCTGGCGGCCTATCGCACCGACAGCGGCACCGTCGATTCCGCCAAGATGGCCGCGGCGTGGGATGAAATGCTCGCGCGCTACGACATCACCTACGCGAGCCGGGTCATGCAGGCCACCCAGACCGTGCCCTTCGCGACGGGCAGCGCGACCGTCGGAGTTCAAGCCGTCGACCAGCCGTACGGCGAGATGCACCGCGTGCGGATGTCGCAGGGCGAATGGTTCACGCCCAGCGATGCCGAGCAGTATGCCCCGCGCCTCATCGTGAACGACGTCTTCTACGACCGGATGGGGCGTCCGGATCTGGCGACGCACCCCACCGTCGCGCTCGGCGGCGACAGCGTTCCCGGCAGCGCGACCGGGGCGACGAGCGGCATCCTCGCGGTCGTCGTCGGCGTCACCCCCGTCAACGAGTGGGAGACCGAGCCGACGATGTTCATGCTCGCCGACCAGTTGCAGGCGGTGCAGCAGACCGTCGCGCAGACGCAGGGAGCGCCCGACCCCTCGATGGATCCGTACGGCGGCGCGCAGACGCAGTACGAGATGTGGGTGCCGCCCGAGGTCTCGCAGGAACTCGGTGAACGCGTGAAGGCCGACATGCAGGCGGCGCTCGGCGAGGGCACCGCCGTCGACGTGTCTCGCCAGGACTACGCCCAGTACGACGACGATCCGTTCCTCGTGACCAAGCTCGTGGTCGGCGGGATCGCCGTCCTCGTGCTGCTGCTGGGCGCGCTCGGGCTCGTGAACATCGCGCTCGTGACCGTGCGTCAGCGCGTGCGCGAGATCGGCATCCGCCGCAGTTTCGGGGCGACCGCGGGGCGCGTGTTCTTCGCCGTGATGATGGAGAGCGTCGTCGCGACGGTCGCCGCGGGTGCGCTCGGCGTCGCCGCCGCCATCCTGATCGTGCAGAGTTCGTGGATGCGCGATCTGATCGGCCAGGGCATGATCACCGACTTTCCGCCGTTCCCCGTGGATGCCGCGATCCTCGGCCTGATCGCCGCATCCGCCGTCGGAGCGCTCGCGGGGCTGCTGCCGGCGATCGTCGCCGTGCGCGTGAAGGTGATCGACGCCATCCGGTATTGACGCCGCATCGTGGCGTACCGGGCAGGGTTTTGGCAATCCGCCCTGGGTGTCCGGAGGCCGTGAAAGGGTGTAACCCTGGCGATCTTCTCCCCGTTGCCCGCACACATCGACGTGTCGGGCGCCGCGGTCCGGAGCGATGCCGCGGTGAGGAGAGTCTCGTGAACCCAATGTTCCACCACGACGGGGAAGGCGCCGGCACGACCTGGGCGCGCGTCGAAGACGGCTTCCACGTCGGCAGCAGGCACGGCGAATTCCTCGGATACATCGACCGGCAGCCCGACGGGCGTTTCGTCGCTTTCGACCTGCATTCCCGCATCATCGGCGGCTTCGTCGACCTCACCTCGGCGATGCGCGCGGTGTCGTCCAGCTCGCCGAGCCGTACGGCATGACCGACTCCGCGACGACCAGGAAGATGACGATGACCGGGCCCGACCCCCTCCTCTCGATCGTGTACATCAGTGCTGCGAACCAGTCGTTCGACGACGCGGACCTCTCGGCGCTGCTGGAGCAGAGTCGCGCGTCGAACGCCGAGAAGGGGCTGACCGGGATGCTGCTGTACCGAGGCGGCCGGTTCGTTCAGGTGCTGGAGGGTCCCGAGGGTGTCGTGCGCGACATCTTCGATGTCATCCGGAACGACCCCCGCCACTCCGGGGTGCGCGTGATGATGGAGGAGCCGATCACCGAACGTCGGTTCCGGGACTGGACGATGGGTTTCCAGCCGATGACCGTGTCGACCGAGCAGCTCCCTGACGGGTTCCGCAACACGTTCGACGACCTCGACGAGGACGCCGACCCGACGGCCACACTTCGGGCCATCCGCGAACTGAGCCTCTGGTTCCGCGTCCGCTCCGCGCAGCGCGGCTAGTCGGAGGTCGCGGCGCGGAGGCGTCGGGGCGCGGGCCCGCTCGGCTCTCGGGAGAGGGACGGGACGGTCCGCGACAGCGCGTTTCGAAGCCACAAGATTGCCGGATCGTCTTCGTCGCGCGGGTGCCAGTACATGCATTCCATCATCGGCATACGGACTTGCTCGGGTAGCTCGAGCACCGCGAGGTGCAGGGTGCGCGAGGCTTTGGCCGCCAGCATCCGGGGCACGAGTGCGACCATGTCGGTGCCCGAGACGAGGAGCGGGAGCGCGGCGAGACCGAAGAGACGCGCGCCCACGATGTAGTCGATCCCCGCGCGCCGAAGCAGATCCTGCAGCTCGTCGTGATCGGGGTCGTTCAGGTACGCGGTCGCGTGCGGCACGGCGGAGAGCATCTCGATCGTCGGATCCGGCACCCCGAGAACGGAGTTGTCGGGGTCGGCGATCAGCACGAACTCGTCGGTGAAGAGCTCCTGGCTCCGCCCGGGGAGCTGGAACCCCACGGGCCCGACGATGAGATCGAGCTGGCTGAACGGCGCGAGAGTGCCATCGCGCAGGGGTTGCGGCGCGAAGTCGAGCGACGCCCGCGGCGCTTCTGCCGCGAACGTGCGCAGCAGCGGGCCGGCGAGGATGGCGGTCATGTAGTCCGTTGCGCCGATGACGAAGCGGCGCTCGGTGTGGGCCGGGTCGAACGACTGTTTGCGATCGATCACGGGACGCAGCTCCGCCACGGCGTGGGCGACCGCGGGCAGCAGATCGCGCGCGAAGGGCGTCAGCTGCATCGTGCGTCCCGTGCGCACGAGCAGGTCGTCGTCGTACTGGCGTCGAAGCCGGGCGAGAGCGGCGGAGGTGGCGGGCTGGCTCAAGTGCAGCCGAACCGCGGCGCGAGTGACGCTGCGCTCTTCGAGCAGAACGAGCAACGGGCGCAACAGGTTCAGGTCGAACTCCGGCACAGCATCCTCTCTCTCCATGTATTCACGGTATGGATACGCCGCATGGCAAATACGAGTTTGTGTGGATAGTACAGCGGGGGCAGTGTGGACCGTACGCCCACCGATGCGCGCCGCGCTTTCACCGCCGAAAGCGCTCTGTCGAAAGAGATATGCCGATGACCCACGCCGTGACCTCCGACGTCCAGAAGGCTGCACCGTCCTCCGGCGAGTTCCGCCGCAGCTGGCCCACCCTGATCTTCAGCACGATCGGCGCGGGCGTCGGCCTGAGCGCGCTCGGCTACATCCTCGGCACGCTGGTCGTGCCGCTCCAGACGGAATTCGGATGGGGAAGAGGCGAGATCAACCTCGCCTCGCTCGTGAGCTCCCTCGGACTTGCCGCGGCCCTGCCCTTCGTCGGTCGCTTCCTCGACCGCTTCGGGGTGAAGCGCGTCGTGATGGTGTCGGTTCCGCTCTTCGTCATCGCGATGATCCTGCTCAGCACGCTCACCTCGAGCCTCGCGACCTTCCTCTCCTTCTACGCGGTCGCCGGAATCCTCGGCGCCGGCACCTCCGCGGTGACCTACTCGAAGGCCGTGGTGGAGGAGTTCGACAGGCGGCGCGGCATCGCCCTCGGGATCGTCGCCGGCGGGTTGGGGGCGGCCGGACTCGTGCTGCCACCGCTCATGGGCGTCGTCATCGCCGACAGCGGATGGCGCGCGGCGTATCTCGTCATGGCGCTCCTGGCCGCGCTGCCCTTCGTGCTGGTGTTCTTCGCCCGGCTGACGCCGCCGTCGGCCGTCGCCGCGGTCGACCGCTCCACGCTCCCCGGTCTCACGCTTCGCCTCGCCATCCGGCGCCGTGAGTTCTGGAGCCTGTGCGTCGTGTTCTTCCTGCTCGGCTGGGCGCTGCTGACGATGATCCCGCACTTCGTGCCGCTGCTCATCGACTCGGGCGTCGACCCCGTGCAGGCGGCCTTCCTCTCATCGCTCGTGGGTGCCGGCACCGTGATCGCGCGCCCCGTGATCGGCTGGCTGTTCGATCGCTTCTACGCGACCTACGTCGCCGTGCCGCTCTTCCTCGCCGCCGCGCTCGGCTGTCTGCTGCTGCTCTGGGCCGGCCCCGGCGCGGCACCGCTGACCGCGCTCCTGATCGGAATCGGGTTCGGCGCCGAGATCGACCTCATGTCGTACCTCAGCTCGCGCTACTTCGGGCCCCGGGCCTTCGGTGCGCTGTACAGCCTCGTCTACAGCGTGTTCATGATCGGCAGCGCCTTCGGGCCGGTGTTCGCCGGCTTCGCCTTCGACGGCACGGGCAGTTACACCATCCCGCTCATCCTCGCCGCGGTCATGATGGGCATCGCCGCCGTCATCCTCTTGACCCTGCCGCGCTTCTCGCGGGCGGACGTCCGATGACCTCCGCCCCCGAGCTGCAGCAGCTCGCGAGCGGCGTGTGGGCCTACATCCAGCCCGACGGCGGCTGGATGATCAACAACACGGGCCTCGTCGCAGGGCCCTACGGCGCCACGAGTATCGACGCGACATCGACCGAGAAGCGGATGCGGGCCTACCTGCGGGCCGTCGAAGGTGCCACGGACGCGCCGGTGCGCCGGATCGTGCTGACCCACTCGCATCCCGATCACTGCAACGGGGCATCGCTGCTGCCGGATGCGGAGATCGTCGCGCATCGCTCGGTCGCCGACGACCTCCGGCGTTCGCATGCGCTGGCGCCGCACATCTTCTCGCCCTTCGACCAGGGCGCGGTCAGCCCGCGGCTGCCGACGATCCTCTTCGGCGACGCCCTCACGATCGACGAGGGCGGGCACCGGCTCGAGGTGCGGCATCCGGGCGGACCCGCGCACACGACCGGCGATGCCTACGTCTGGCTTCCCGAGGACGGCGTGCTGTTCACCGGCGACCTCGTCTTCCACGGTGGAACGCCGTTCGCGCTGTCGGGTTCGCCCGCGGGGTGGCTCCGGGCGCTCGAACAGCTCGCGGCGCTCGAGCCCGAAACGGTCGTGCCCGGACACGGTCCGGTCGGGGGCCCGGAGCTTCTCGCCCCGGTGTCCGACTACCTCCGCTTTCTGCTCGACGCCGCGGAGTCGGCGCACCGTGCCGGGCTCTCGGCGGCGGAGGCCGCGCGCGGACTGGACTTCGGGTCGTTCGGCGCGCTCGCCGAGCGCGAGCGGATCGTCGGCAACCTGCACCGCGCGCTCGCCGAGCTCGACGGCACCGAGCCCGACGTTCCCGCCGCGTGGCAGGACATGTACGAATACAACGGGTCGCAGCCGCTCGACTGCCACGCCTGATGGTTGACGCGCCGGGTGGGCTTTGGCGGCGTGTTGCCGCCGGCCCGCGGCGCGGGGCTGGCTGGCCCGCCGGCGCGGGCTGTGATGCCGGCCTGCGGGCGTCCCCGGCTTTCCGGCCTCGCCGCTGGCTCTCCGGTCCTGCCGCTGGCTCTCCGTCTCCGGCGTTGGCACTCCGGCCCTGCCGCTGGCTCTCGGGTTCTGCCGCTGGCTCTCGGGTCCTGCCGCTGGCTCTCCGGTCCTGCCGCTGGCTCTCCGGCTCCGGAGTTGGCACTCCGGCCCTGCCGCTGGCTCTCCGGCTCCGGCCGTTGGCCCGGCCACGCATCGTAAATCGCCCCCGAATGATTGGATCCCTCCCATGAGAATCGCGCGCTGGACGCACCACGGAGTCACCGCCGAAGGCTTCGTCATCGACGATCGAGTCGTCCCCTTCCCGGACGGTGGGACCGTCGCCGCTCTGCTGGCGGCCGGGCTCGGCGCGGCGCACGAGACGTACGCTCGCGTGCGCGACGGGCGGGCCAATGACGCGGGGGGCTTTGGTGTGGGCGGTGATGACGCGGGTGGTGATGACGCGGGCGGCGATAAGAGGGGCGGCGATAAGAGGGGCGGCGATAAGAGGGGCGGCGATAACGGGCGCCCTGATGACGGGGTAGCGCTCGCGGAGGTGACGTTGCTTCCGCCGCTCGTTCCCGCATCCATCCGCGACTTCGTCGCCTTCGAGGAGCACGTCGAAGGGGTGTCGGCCGGCGTCGAGGGCAAGAGCGACGTGCCCGACGAGTGGTATCAGGCTCCGACGTTCTACTTCACTAACCCGCATACGGTGCTCGCCGACGGCGAGGATCTCCGTCCCCCGGTCACCGAGCGGTTGGATTTCGAACTCGAGCTCGCCGCGGTGATCGGCGGTGGAGCGGGCGAGGCGAACCTCACGGCGGCGGAGGCGGCATCCGCCATCTTCGGCTACACGATCATGAACGACTGGTCGGCTCGCGATCTGCAGGCACGGGAGATGAAGGTGCGGCTGGGGCCCGCGAAGGGCAAGGACTTCGGCACCGTGCTGGGTCCGTGGATCGTGACGGCCGACGAGTTCGATGAATTTCTCGATGCGGACGGGTTTCTGGGCATTCGCGCGGAGGTGCGCGTGAACGGTGAATTGATCGGGGAGGACCTGATCTCGAACATGGGCTGGCCGTTCGCGGAGCTCGTCGCCTACGCGTCACGTAACTCGCGGGTCGTGCCGGGGGATGTGCTCGGGTCGGGCACCGTCGGCAACGGCGGTTGCCTCGGCGAGCTGTGGGGCCGAAACGGCGGCTTGACGCCGCCGCCGCTCCGGGAGGGCGACGAGGTCGCGATGACGATCGAGGGCATCGGGCGGCTCGTCAACCGCGTCGGCGCCGCCGTTCCGGCTCCCGCGCTGCCGCCCGCCCGCTCCCGCCCGCGCACCCGCTGAGTGCGGCCCGCGGGCCCGAGTCCGCCAGCCCGCGCGCCCGCCGGCCCGAGCCCGCTGTACGAGCTCGCGCCGCCCGCAGGCGCCCTGCCGGGCCGCCTCCCCGGTGTGATGGCTCCGCAGTTGTCGGATTCAACGCGCGGGATGCGCCTCATTCGCCTCATCCGTAATCATCAGCCCCAGCGGTCCGACGACTGCGGAGTAGCCGGGCTCTCGGCGGGCATCTGCCGGGCGTTGGCGGGGTGCCTGCCGGGGGCTCGCGCGTGCCCGCAGACGCCCGGCCGGGTACGCTCCCCGGGCTGTTGCCTCCGCAGTTGTCGGATTCAACGCGCGGGATGCGCCTCATTCGCCTCATCCGTGGTCATCAGCCCCACGCGTCCGACGACTGCGGAGCCACTCGGGGCCTGGGCGGGCGGTGTTACTGTGCCGACATGGTGTGGGGGCGCGCATACTTCGCGGTGCAGGCGGTAGCCGGCGCCGGGTGGTGGCTTGCGGTGTTCCTCGTCCCGGCGGTGCGACGCGCGACCCTCGGCGGCCTCGACCCGCTGCTCGTGGCCGCCTTCGACGTTCCGCTTTTCGTCGCCGGCTCGGTGCTGGCGGCATGCGGCGTCAGTGCCGCAGCTGTCATCGCGACGCTGTGGACTGCCATGGTCGCCGTGCTCCTGGTCGGCTACGCGACGATGACCGGAACGGCCGGATGGGGCGCCGTGCTCATGATCGCGGCGGCGGTCGCATCGGCACTCGCGCTCGGGCTGGTGCTGTGGGGGAGAGTCCCGACGCATTGGCTGCTCATCGGTCCGTTCCGCTTCCGGGCTGCGGATCGCGCGGCACCTGTTTCCCGCCACGTGGCGGCAACAGGCCTGCAGATTCTCGTCTTCTGGGGGCTGACGCTCGGAGTGTTGCCGGCGATCATCCGGTGGTTCGAGGTGAGGTGGCAAGTCGACGTGCCAGTCCCGGCCGTGGTGGTGATCGCCGGAGCCGGGATCTTCGTCGCCGCAAGCGCGCTCGGGATCTGGTCGGCGGTGGTCATGTCGACTCTCGGGCGGGGGACCCCGCTGCCCGCGGCGATGGCGAGCGATCTCGTCGTGCGTGGTCCATACCGATTCGTCCGCAACCCGATGGCTCTGGCCGGCATCGTCCAGGGAACCGGGGTGGGTCTCATGCTGTCGTCATGGCTCGTGGTGGTCTACGCCGTGTGTGGCTCGCTGGTGTGGAACTACGCCATCCGCCCGCTCGAGGAACGCGACCTCGAGGAACGGTTCGGCGACGACTTCCGGCGGTACCGGTCAGCGGTGCGCTGTTGGTGTCCGCGGTGGCGGCCGGTCGCGGCGACCATCGCCGCGGGCATCACCTGAGGGGCATCACCTGAGGCGCATCGCGTGCGACGCCGCACCCGTCACGCGCGGGAGAAGGCGGATGCGGCGGCGATCTGCTCGGGGGTCGGCGTCACTCCCGTGTAGCGGCTGAACTGCCGGGCCGCTTGCAGGGCGATCACTTCGGCGCCCGTGATGACTGCGACGCCGTGCGCGCGTGCTGCCCGGATGAGCGGAGTCTCGGACGGGAACGCGACGACGTCGAAGACCGTGTGCGCAGCGGCGATGTGCGAGGGGGGAAAGGCGAGGGCGTCCGCATCCGCCCCGCTCATCCCGAGCGGCGTGACATTGACGATCACGTCGGCACCGGGCGCGGGAATCTCGGTGACGGCGCGGAACCCATACTGGTCGGCGAGGCGGGCGCCGGCCGCAGTGTTGCGGGCGAGCACGGTCAGATCGCGGAAGCCGGCGCCCGCGAAGGCCGCGACGACCGCCTTCGCCATTCCGCCCGAACCTCGCACCAGGACGGAGGCGCCGGGGTCGACGGCGTGCTCGGCGAGGAGCTGGGCGACGGCTTCGTAGTCGGTGTTGGATGCCGTCAGGCGACCGTTCTCGTTCACGATCGTGTTGACCGATTGGATGGCGGAGGCCGACGGCTCGATCTCGTCGACGAGGGCGAGCAGGTCTTCTTTGAACGGCATCGACACCGAGCAGCCTCGGATGCCGAGTGCCCGTACGCCCGCGATCGCTCCGGCGATGTCGTCGGTGGTGAACGCCTTGTAGATGAAGTTCAGCCCGAGCTCGTCGTACAGATAGTTGTGGAAACGGGTGCCGATGTTCGACGGCCGTGCGGCCAGCGAGATGCACAGGGTCATGTCTTTGTTGAGGATCGGCATGGTCCCATTCTCCGGCGGCGGATGCGGTCTCGTGACGGTCCGACGCCGTTCGAGAGGGTGATGGAAGCGCTCCCACGGCAATCCGTTACGGTGGGATGACGGCGCGGAACGGTCGATCCTCCGACCTCCCCGCGTGATCGAGCAGCGAAGCGGAGCGAACGGCATGAGCGCAGGAAACCCGGACTACCGCGACAGCGGACTCGTCTTCCCGAAGGGCTTCACCTTCGGATCGGCGACCGCGTCGTACCAGGTCGAAGGTGCGGCCGCCGAGGACGGTCGGCTTCCCTCGATCTGGGACACGTTCAGCAGAACGCCGGGCAAGGTCTGGAACGGCGACACGGGTGATGTCGCGTGCGACCACTACCACCGGTGGGAATCGGATCTCGACCTCATGGCCGAGCTCGGGCTGGACGCCTACCGGTTCTCGATCGCCTGGCCGCGCATCGTGCCGACCGGCACCGGCGAGGTGAACCAGGCCGGACTCGACTTCTACTCGCGGCTCGTCGACGGGCTGCGCGAGCGCGGCATCCGCCCCGTGGCGACGCTCTACCACTGGGACCTTCCGCAGCCCCTCGAGGATGCCGGCGGCTGGCCCGTGCGGGCGACCGCCGACGCCTTCGAGCGCTACGCGGAGATCGTCGGGTCCGCGCTGGGGGACCGCATCCACACCTGGACGACCCTGAACGAGCCGTGGTGCTCCGCCTACCTCGGCTACGGGCAGGGTGGGCATGCGCCCGGGCGGCACGAGCCGGCCGCGGCGCTCGCCGCCGTGCACCATCTGAACCTCGCGCACGGTCGCGCGGTGCAGGCGCTGCGGGCGACTTCCACGGGCTCGCCGGAGTACTCGGTGACGCTCAACTTCCACGTGCCGCGGGGCGAGGGGCCGGATGCGGCCGAGGCCGTCCGCCGCGTCGACGCGCTGGCGAACCGTGCGTTCACGGGCCCGATGCTGAAGGGCGCCTACCCGGACGACCTCATCGCCGACACGGCGGCGGTGACCGACTGGTCCTTCGTCCGCGAGGGCGACCTGACCGCGATCGCGCAGCCGATCGACGTGCTCGGCGTGAACTACTACTCGACCGTCACGGTGCGGATGTGGGACGGCATCTCGCCCCGGGAAACGCACGACGGGCACAAGGGTGCGCCGGAGGGTACCGCGTGGCCGGGTAGCAGCGACGTGGTCGAGTTCCTCGAGCAGCCCGGTCCGCACACGGCGATGGGGTGGAACATCGCGCCCGAGGCGCTCGAGCAGCTGCTCGGTTCGCTCGCGGAGCAGTTCCCGGGGCTGCCGTTGATGGTCACCGAGAACGGTGCGGCGTTCGATGACGCGGTGACGGACGACGGCCGCATCCGCGACGAGGAGCGCACCGACTTCTTGCGTCGCCACCTGACGGCCGCGCACCGCGCGCTCGTGGCGGGTGTCGATCTGCGGGGGTACTTCGTGTGGTCGCTGCTCGACAATTTCGAATGGGGCTACGGCTATGCCAAGCGGTTCGGAATCGTGCGGGTCGACTTCGATTCGCAGGAGCGCACGGTGAAGGACAGCGGGCTCTGGTTCCGCGAGCTCGCGGCGACGGGCGTGCTGCCGAGGTAGCGAAACGGGATCTGCGCGCCGAAACCGAGGGGTAACCCCCACGTCTCGGCGCGAAGATCCCGTCTCGCGGTGCGGGTGGGGGTCAGACCCGCGCGAGCGTCGGGTAGTCGATGTACCCCTCGCCGGTCGGGCCGTAGAACGTGCCGGGGTTCGGCGTGTTCTCCTCGGCATCGTGGCGCCAGCGCTCAATGAGGTCGGGGTTCGCGATCGCGGCGCGGCCGACCGCCACCGCATCCACGACGCCCTCGGTGATCAGCGCGGATGCCTCGTCGCGGGTGGTCTGCGAGCTGAAGCCCGAGTTGCCGATCACGGGAGTGCCGGAATCGCGACGGATCGCCTGCACGAGCTCGCCGCGCAGGTCGGCGTGCAGGATGTCGACGAATGCGATGCCCAGCGGCGCGATTCCGGCCGCGAGCGCCGCGTACGTCGCCGCCGTTTCGGCGGGGTCGCTGTCCACGACGCCCTGGATGTTGTGCTCGGGGGAGAGGCGGATGCCGGTGCGGTCGGCGCCGACGGCCTCGGCAACCGCGGTGACGACCTCGATCGCGAGCCGCGCGCGACCCTCCGGAGTGCGGCCGTAGGCGTCGTCGCGCTGGTTCGAGCTCGGCGCGAGGAACTGCTGGATCAGGTACCCGTTCGCACCGTGCACCTCGACGGCGTCGAACCCCGCCTCGATCGCGCGGCGTGCGGCATCCGCGAATCCGCGCACGACGTCGGGGATCTCGTCGATCTCGAGAGCGTGCGCGACGGGGTGGTCGGCCTTGCCCGACGGGATGCGGACTTCGCCCGGCGCAGCGAGCGCGCTGGCTGAGACGACGCGTCCGGTGCCGGTGATCTCGGGGTGGGAGATGCGTCCGCCGTGCATGATCTGCAGGGCGATCCGTCCGCCGGCGGCGTGCACGGCGTCGGTCACGCGCTTCCAGCCCGCGACCTGCGCGTCCGTTTCGATGCCGGGCTGGCCGATCCAGGTGCGGCCTTCGCGCACGGGGTAGGTGCCTTCGGTGATGATGAGGCCAAGGCCGGCGCGCTGCTGATAGTGCTCGACGAGAAGGTCGCCGGGCACGCCGTCCTCACCGGCGCGCAGGCGCGTGAGGGGAGCCATGGCAACGCGATTCGCGAGTCGGGTTCGGCCGAGGGTCAGGGGTTCGAAAATGTCCACCCCAGACCCAGCACCGCGGGGAGGCCGTGCATTCCCGTGGGTTGTCTGAGGAGGTGGTGCCGCGTGATCGCCACGCCGTGAGTGCGCCGGGCGAGTGACCCCGCGCCGCGAGCACGCCGGGCGAGTGACCCCGCGCCGCGAGGCCGGCGGGCGAGTCACCCCGCCCGCCCCGCTACGCGGTCACTCGACGCGATGGAGGTGCGCGCCGTGGAGTTGCGGCGGCGCGGTCCACACCGCGGTGACCGCAGGGATGTCGGCGATGAGAACGCGCGCGAAAGACGGTCGCGACGAGCCATCCAGGGCGTACCCGCGGGGAAGATCGTCGACGAGTTGGCCCGCGCGAGGGCCACCATCGAGCACGTACATGCCGCGAATATAGCCGAACGGAATTTTTCCTCGGCGAGGGGTTGCGGTGCGTGAGGCGGCATGTTCCGGCGCGCGTTGCGCGGCCGGGCGGGGTGGGCTATGAATATATCGCTCAGCTAACTACTCACCATTTCAGCGCAGACGGAGGTGCGATGGGGAGCTTGTATTACGGCGACGACCGCGATCCGATCGAGATCGAGGATCGCCTGCTCGCGCACGTGAAGGTCGTGGTGGCGACGAAGCTCCGCCGCAACGAGAGCTTCACGCTCTCCTGGCGGCACGCATCCGGAAACTCCGGTCGCAGCACCATCTGGATCCAGCCCTCCATCCCCCTTCGATTCGTGTTCGATTCCGCAGAAGCCGAGTCCCTCGACTCCGAGCTGTTGACCACGCTTGCGGCGTCGGCCAACTCGTCCGGGGGCATGAGCCTCACGCTCGAGCACGAGGCTGCGGCCGCCGAGCAGAACCCCGCCGGCACTCAGCAGAAACCCACGGCGGCCGCATAAAGACATCGCCTCCGTGCACCGGCTAACGTTTATGGCACTGCGCTCCCGACGCCCGTAGGGATGCGGTGGTGAAGGGACGTAACGATGGCGGAAATCGACGCGAGGACGCGCGCATCCCAGGCGATGGAGCGACTACGGCTGGCCGAGGCCAGCCTGTCTCGGCGTCGACAGACCCAGTGCGGTCCGAGCGAGAACGCGCGCGCCGCCATGCGACTCATCCTCGAGCGAGCGGATGCGGGCGAGAGCGTGACTCCGCGCGCCATCTCCGCTCACCTCGGGGTGTCGCCCGCCGCCGTCACCGGCATCCTCGACAAGCTCCACGCGGGCGGCATGATCTCCTTCGCGCAGAACCCCGAAGACCGCCGGAGCAAGCTCGTCGTGCCCTTCGACCGGTCGGTGGATGCGGACGACCTCGACCCGCTCACCGCCCGCGTGCGGGAGATGGCGAGCGACCTCGACCCGAAGGTCGCCACCGCTGTCGCCGAGTTCCTCGAGCAGATCGTCGACTCGGTCGACCTCGAGTGCCGCTGAGGCGCCGAAGCCGCTGAGACGCCGAGGTCGCTGAGACGCTGAGGTCGCTGAGGCCAGAGGGCCCGAGAAGCTTCGTCAGGCCGCCGGCTCCGTGCCGAGCGTCAGCCCGTGCGGCCCGTTCGCATCGGTCATGAGCTCGTCGAGCCACTCCCGATTGAGCGATGGACTCCGGCTGCCGTAGAACGACAGCACCAGCGAGATCGCGGGGTGGATCCACACGCTCCGGATACCCATGTTCTGGGGATCCGGAAGGTGCAGCAAGAACGGCTCCCCACGCCGCAACTTGTTCATCAGGATCACTCGCAGATGCGCGAGCGCACGGTCTTCAATATCGAACGACTGCGCACCGGCGTCGTAAAGCAACTGTCCCACGGATGCAGCCTAACTCCCGGGCTGCCTTAACTATCGGTGCTTAACCGGGTTAATCAGTTGGCCGTGAAATTGCATGCCCTGCGAGAAGTGGATGAGCTTTAGCAGATCCGGCGGTGCGCCGCCAGTCCGGGGTGGGCGGATGGTGTCGAGGGGACACTGATTCCCGGACTCGAATGACCCGCCGAATGGAGCACCCCCTGATGCACGCGATCGTGAATCGTCCCGATGTCGACTCGCTGCCGCCGACCGAACCCATCACGCTTCCTCTCATCGACGACGCGGCCGTTCGACGCGCCCGCGCCGTGTGGGTCGAGGTCGAACCGGGCCTTCACGTGGCGAACACATCGTTCACCTTCGTCGGAACGGTGACCGACACGGGCGCCGGCTTCGCCACGATGGACGGAGCCGGACGCCCGCGCGGCACCTTCGTCACGCTCGGCGCGGCCAAGGGCGCTCTCGAGGAGTGCACCCCGGCGCGCTCCCGCCCCGACGACGTCGCGATCGCCCGCACGAGCCGTGCCCGGCGCTCCGCATCCGCTCGCGGAAATCTCGCGCCCGCCGTCTGAGCGCGGGCGTTAGGGCCGCGCCGCGTCGCTCCCGTCGGCGCTGCTCCCGCTGGCTCCGTCGGTCGCCCGACTGTCGCCCGCATCCGCAGAACCCGCGCCCGCATCCGCAGAACCCGCATCCGCAGAACCCGCGCCCTTCCGCGGCGGGGTTCCGCGCTGAGCGGCCTCGAGGCGTTCGGCCTCTTCGCCGCCGACGGCTTCGCCCCGGGCGACCAGGCCCGCGACGTCCGACAGCGGGATCTGCTTGAGGAACAGGGCGAGCAGGAACGCCACCGCGATGAACGGAACCAGGTACCAGAACACCGGGGCCAGCGCATCGGCGTAGGCCGAGACCACGCCCTCCCGCACCGAGTCCGGCAACTGGCTCAGCGTCGCGGGGTCGATCGTCGCGGTGGCGTCTGCGGCGTCGGATGCGGACGCCCCCGCCCCCGTGAAGACGCCCTGCAGGTTCTGGGTCAGGCGGCTCGTGAACAGCGCGCCGAACACGGCCGTGCCCAGCGCCGCACCCACCTCGCGGAAGTAGTTGTTCGAGCTGGTCGCCGTGCCGAGGTCGGCGGCGGGAACGGCGTTCTGAACGACGAGCACGACGACCTGCATGATCAGGCCGAGCCCGGCACCGAAGAAGAACAGGTACACGCAGATCAGCCAGATGGGCGTGGATGCGGCCAGCGACGTCATCGCGACCATGGCGGCGCCCGTCAGCAGGGTGCCGACGATCGGGAACATCTTGTACTTGCCGGTGCGGCTGATCGCTATTCCGGAGGCGATCGACGTGCCCATGAGGCCGACCATCATCGGCAGCATGAGGAGTCCGGACTCGGCGGCCGAGGTGCCCGAGGACATCTGCAGGAACGTCGGGATGAAGCCGATGGCGGCGAACATTCCGATTCCGAGCACGAGACCGATTGCCGTGGCGTTGACGAAGATGGGGTTTCGGAAGAGGTGCAACGGCATGATCGGGTCGTCGGCGCGCGACTCCACGAAGATGAACAGCGCGACGGCGACCGCCATCCCGAGGCCCCACGTCCAGGTGGTCATGGAGGTCCAGCCGATCTCGCTGTCGCCGCCGAAGTCCGTGAACATGATCAGGCAGGTCGTCGCGACCGACAGCAGCACGACGCCAAGCCAGTCAATGCGTTTCACCGCTCGTTTGTTCGGCAGTTTGAGGGCCACCAGCGCGATGATGAACGCGGCGATTCCGACCGGGATATTGATGTAGAACGCCCACTGCCACGTCAGGTGGTCGACGAAGAATCCGCCGAGGAGCGGTCCGGCGACGGCCGACAGGCCGAAGACGCCGCCGAGCGGGCCGAGGTACTTGCCGCGCTCCGAGGCCGGCACGATGTCGGCGATGATGGCCTGCGACAGGATCATCAGCCCGCCGCCGCCGAGTCCCTGGATCGCGCGGAAGACGACGAACATCCAGAAGTCGGTGGCGAACGCGCAACCGATGGAGGCGAGGGTGAAGATCGCGATCGCGACCAGGAAGAGCCGGCGCCGGCCGAGCACGTCACCGAACTTGCCGTAGATCGGCATCACGATGGTCGTGGCCAGGATGTAGGCGGTCGTGATCCAGACCTGGTGCTCGACGCCGCCCAGCTGGCCGACGATCGTCGGCATCGCGGTGGAGACGATCGTCTGATCGAGGCTCGAGAGCAGCATCCCCGCGATCAGCGCGGAGAAGATGATCCAGATGCGGCGTTGCGTCAGCAGCATCGGCGCGTTCGCCGCGGGGGCGGTGCGCGTGGGGGCGGTGGTCATGCGGGGCCTTCCGGAAGGAGATTCTGAGAACGCAGCAGCTGTCGTGCGGCGTCGAGGTGGGTGCGGTAGAGGTCGGCGAAGGGGCGATCGTGACCGCCGTTGAGGAACGCGTGCACGGTCGACCGGCCGATCGTGCCCACGACCTGCGCCGCGATCGATGCGCGGAGGTCGCCCTCGGGGAGCCCCTCCCGCTGTTCGATGAGCGAGGCATCCGCACGCTCGATCGCGGCGCCGTGGTCGAGCAGGCGGGGGAGGAGGCGCGGCTCGCGGTCGACCGCGGCGAGGAGTTCGGCGAACGTGTCGGGGGCGAGATCCATCACGGACCAGCGTTCGATCGAGAGGGTCGCGAGGTCATCGAGGAGCGTCGCGCTCAGGTCGGGGCTCTCCGGGTCGCCGCCGGCGAGGAATGCGGCGACCGCCGCCTCGTCGTTGCGCAGCAGCGTGACCCCGAGGACGGCGTCTTCTTTCGAGGCGAAGTAGTTGAAGAAGGTGCGGCGAGACACGCCCGCGGCCTCGCAGACCTCTTCCACGGTGAAGCCATGGAGGCCCATCTCGGCGGTGCGCCGCCGAGCATCGCGGATGAGCGCGTGCCCGGTTTCCGCTCGTCGCCGCTCGCGAAGTGAATCTGCACTCTGTTGCACGAAGTGCAGTATTGCACTCCTTGGCAGATAGTGCACATCGACGTGCGGCGCGCGCCGTGACGACGGATGCGGCGTAGGAGGACTGTGAGGAACGTCGCGCGACCCGTAGGGATTCCGTGAGGATCCGCGGGCACGGGCCGGCGGCGCGGTTCGATCAATGTCGGCGCCCACCTCGGGCGCTCACGTGCCCGCGCACGTGCCCTGCATCCGGGAGTCCTCCGTGCTCGATGTGATCTACGTCGCAGCGACCCTCGCGCTCTTCGCGCTCGTCGCCCTCGTCGCCAAGGGGGTCGAGAAGCTATGACGGTTCTGTCCGTGATCGCCGTCGTCCTCGGCGTCTCCGCTATCGCCTACCTCGTGGTGGCCCTCGTGAAGCCGGAGAAGTTCTGATGGATGCGGCCACGATCTGGTTCGGCATCCTGCAGATCGCCACCGTGCTGGTGATCCTCGGGCTCCTCTACCGTCCGCTCGGCGACGCCATCGCGTACGTCTACACCTCGGTGCGGGACTGGCGGATCGAGCGCGGGATCTACCGCGTCATCGGCGTCGATCCGGCCTCCGAGCAGACCTGGCAGGCGTACCTGCGCGGTGTGCTGATGTTCTCGGTGGTGGGCGTGTTCCTCGTCTACCTCCTGCAGCGCACGCAGGAGTTCCTGCCGTACTCGCTCGGCCTGCCGGCCGTTCCGGAGGGGCTCGCTTTCAATACGGCGGTCTCGTTCGTCACCAACACGAACTGGCAGTCCTACTCGCCCGAGCTGACCATGGGCTACACCGTGCAGCTCGCCGGTCTCGCGGTGCAGAACTTCGTGTCCGCGGCGGTCGGCATCGCGGTCGCGATCGCGCTTGTCCGCGGCTTCGCGCGGCGCGGATCCGGCACGATCGGCAACTTCTGGGTCGATCTCGTCCGCGGCGTCGTGCGGCTGCTGTTGCCGCTGGCCGCGATCGCGGCGGTCGCGCTCATCGTCGGCGGCGTCGTTCAGAACTTCGCGGGCTTCACCGACACGACGACCCTCGTCGGCGGCGCCCAGTCCATCCCCGGTGGCCCGGTCGCTTCGCAGGAGGCGATCAAGCAGCTCGGCACCAACGGCGGCGGCTTCTTCAACGCCAACTCCGCGCATCCGTTCGAGAACCCGACCCCGTGGACGAGCGTCCTGCAGATCGTGTTGATGCTCGCCATCCCGTTCGCCATGCCCCGGGCCTTCGGCCGCATCGTCGGCGACAACCGCCAGGGCTATGCGATCCTCGCGGTCATGAGCACGCTGTTCCTCGCGTCCCTGACCGCGCTCACCTGGATCGAGTCGCTCGGCCTGGGTAGCGCGCCGCAGCTCGCGGGCGCCGCGATGGAAGGCAAGGAGGACCGGTTCGGCCTCTTCGGATCGACGCTGTTCGGCGCCGCATCCACGCTCACCTCGACCGGTGCCGTCAACTCGATGCACGACTCGTACACCGCGCTCGGCGGCATGATGCCGCTGCTCAACATGATGCTCGGCGAGATCGCGCCCGGCGGCGTCGGGTCGGGTCTCTACGGACTGCTCGTGCTCGCCGTCATCGCCGTGTTCGTGGGCGGTCTGCTGGTCGGGCGCACCCCGGAGTACCTCGGAAAGAAGATGCGGCCGCGCGAGATCACCCTCGCGAGCCTCTACATCCTCGTCACTCCGACCCTCGTGCTGGCGGGCACCGCGCTGAGCTTCGCCGTTCCGGCCGTCCGTGACGACATCGAGGCGACGTCGATCTGGAACCCCGGCATCCACGGCCTCACCGAAGTGCTGTACGCCTTCACCTCCGCCGCGAACAACAACGGCTCCGCCTTCGCCGGTCTCACCGCGAACACGCCCTGGCTCAACACGGCGCTCGGCGTCGCGATGCTGCTCGGACGCTTCGTGCCGATCGCGCTCGTGCTGGCGCTCGCCGGTTCGCTCGCAAGCCAGCAGCGGCTGCCGAACACGACGGGCACGTTGCCCACGCACCGTCCGCAGTTCGTCGGACTTCTCGTGGTCGTTTCCGTCGTGATCACCGCACTCACCTACTTCCCCGTTCTCGCGCTGGGTCCCCTGGCGGAAGGGCTTGCCTGATATGTCCACCTCGACCGATACCTCACTCGCGACCGAGCCGGCGGCGCCGACCGGGCGCGCGGGCTCCCGCGCCTTCAGCGCGGCGGCACTCGCTCAGGCGCTCCCCGGAGCGCTCCGCAAGCTCGACCCGCGGGAGCTGTGGCGCAACCCCGTCATGTTCCTCGTGTGGGTGGGCGCGGCTCTCACGACGGTCATCGCGATCGCCGAGCCCTTCCTCGGGGGTGCGGAGGACTCCGGCGGGGCGGCTGTTCCCGCGGGATTCACCTGGGGCATCGCGGTCTGGCTGTGGCTGACCGTGCTGTTCGCGAACCTCGCCGAATCCGTGGCGGAGGGCCGCGGAAAGGCGGAGGCGGCGACGCTTCGCCAGACCCGCACCAGCACGATGGCCCGTCGCGTGCGCGGATACGACTCCGCGGCGGATGCGGCGGCCGCCCACGCGCAGACCGAAGAGGTCGCGTCGAGCGATCTGACGCTCGGGGACGTCGTCGTCGTGTCGGCGGGAGAACTCATCCCGGGTGACGGCGACATCGTGCACGGTATCGCCACGGTCGACGAGTCGGCGATCACGGGCGAGTCCGCTCCCGTCGTCCGCGAGTCCGGCGGCGACCGCAGCGCGGTCACCGGTGGCACCCGGGTGCTGAGCGACCGGGTCGTCGTGCGCATCACGTCGAAGCCCGGTGAGACCTTCGTCGACCGGATGATCGCTCTCGTCGAGGGTGCCAGTCGGCAGAAGACTCCGAACGAGATCGCCCTCGGCATCCTGCTCGCGAGCCTGTCGGTCGTGTTCGTCGTGGTGGTGCTGACCCTCAACCCGATCGCCTCGTACGCGGCGGCGCCGGTCAGCATCCCCGTGCTCGTCGCGCTTCTCGTCTGCCTCATCCCGACCACGATCGGCGCGCTGCTGTCGGCCATCGGCATCGCCGGGATGGACCGGCTCGTGCAGCGGAACGTGCTCGCCATGTCGGGCCGCGCGGTCGAGGCCGCCGGTGACGTGACGACCCTGCTGCTCGACAAGACCGGCACGATCACCTACGGCAACCGTCGCGCCGCGAACTTCGTGCGGCTGGCGGGCGTCGGAGACGACGAGCTCGCCCGCGCTGCGGCGTTGTCCTCCCTCGCCGACCCGACCCCGGAGGGCACCTCGGTCGTCGAGCTCGCGTCGACCCGCGGCATCCACGTCGAAGAGCCCGCGGGCGCCGTCGTCGTGCCGTTCACCGCGCAGACCCGCATGAGCGGACTCGACCTCGCCGATGGCGGCCGCATCCGGAAGGGAGCCGGCTCGGCCGTGGCGGCCTGGCTCGAGGAGGAAGGCTCCCCGGTCGGCGCCTCGATCCGCGCCTCCCTCACGGGCGAAACCGATGCGATCGCGCAGGCCGGTGGCACCCCTCTCGTCGTGGCGACGATCGACGCGGCGGGCGCGGGTCGTGTGCTCGGCGTGATCCACCTGAAGGACATTGTCAAGGAGGGGCTGCGCGAACGGTTCGACGAGCTGCGCGCGATGGGCATCCGCACTGTCATGATCACGGGCGACAACCCGCTCACCGCGAAGGCCATCGCGGCGGAGGCCGGCGTCGACGACTACCTCGCCGAGGCCACCCCGGAAGACAAGCTCGCCCTCATCCGTCGCGAACAAGAGGGCGGCAACCTCGTGGCCATGACCGGCGACGGCACCAACGACGCCCCGGCGCTCGCGCAGGCCGACGTCGGCGTCGCGATGAATACCGGCACGTCGGCGGCGAAGGAGGCCGGCAACATGGTCGACCTCGATTCGGACCCGACGAAGCTGATCGACATCGTGCGGATCGGTAAGCAGCTGCTCATCACCCGCGGGGCGCTCACGACCTTCTCGCTCGCCAACGACATCGCCAAGTACTTCGCCATCATCCCGGCGATGTTCATGGGGATCTTCCCGGGCCTCGCGGCGCTCAACATCATGCAGTTGCACTCGCCCGCATCCGCCGTCACGAGCGCGATCATCTTCAACGCGATCGTCATCGTGGCCCTCATCCCGCTCGCCCTCCGCGGGGTCCGGTACCGGCCCGCGTCGGCCGCGCAGATCCTCGGTCGCAACCTGCTGATCTACGGCGTCGGCGGCGTCGTGGTCCCCTTCGTCGGCATCAAACTCATCGACCTCGTCGTGAGCCTCATCCCGGGTTTCTGACCCGGTCTCAGGAGAGAACACCATGTCATCCACTCGCACCACCCTCCGCCAGGCGGGTGTCGCCGTTCGCGCGATGCTCGTCGCCACCCTCGTGCTCGGCGTCGGCTACACCGCCGTCATCACCGGCGTCGGGCAGGTCCTCCTGCCCGCGCAGGCCAACGGTTCGCCCGTCACGGATGCCGCCGGCACGGTCGTCGGCAGCGCCTTGATCGGACAGTCCTTCACGGATGCGGACGGCCAGGCGCTCCCCGAATACTTCCAGTCGCGGCCGTCGGCTGCCGGCGACGGCTACGACGCGGGCGCGTCGTCCGGCTCAAACCTCGGGCCCGAGAACGAGGACCTGATCGCGGCCATCACCGAACGACGTGCCGCGGTCGCCGAACTCGAGGGAGTCGACCCGGCGTCCGTGCCGGCCGACGCGGTAACGACGTCCGCATCCGGGCTCGATCCGCATATCAGCGTCGCGTACGCCGACCTGCAGGTCGCCCGCGTCGCCGCGGCCCGCGATCTCGATGCCGCCGACGTGCAGGCTCTCGTCGCCGCGCACACGACGTCTCGCGACCTCGGTTTCCTGGGCGAACCGCGCGTCAACGTGCTCGAGCTGAACCTCGCGCTCGACGCGCTGCGCTGAGCGACCGAATGGCTCACGTGTCGCGATCTGTCGCCCGACCCGTCGGATTGCGCCACGTGAGCGCAACCGCGAGGGGTTCACGTGTCGCGATCGGTCGGCGGATGCGGCGGATTGCGCCACGTGAGCGTGTGGGGGCGGGGCGCGCGGAGCGCGGCGCGGGGCGTGCGGAACAGAAGCGCGAGGGGTGCGCGGCGGGGCGCGGGGTGACGGTAAGCGGCTCACGTGTCGCGATCGGTCGGCGGATGCGGCGGATTGCGCCACGTGAGCGTGTGGGGGAGGAGCGCGAGGCGAGCCGGGCGGAGCGGGCGGGTCGCGCGGGGCGGGCGGAGCGCGAGGCGGGGCGGGCGGAGCGCGCGGCGGAGGATACTCGGAGGGTGTGGCGAGGGATGCGCGGATGAAGCGCGGCAAGCTGCGGGTGCTGCTGGGTGCGGCCCCCGGCGTCGGCAAGACGTTCGAGATGCTGCAGGAGGGCCGTCGGCTCGCCCAGGACGGCCGCGATGTCGTCATCGCGATCGTCGAGACGCACGGTCGCGAGGCCACGGCGGCGCAGATCGAGGGGCTCGAGCAGGTGCCCCGCCGGATGGTGCAGCACCGGGGAGTCGAGCTCTCCGAGATGGATCTGGCGGCGGTGCTCGCCCGGCATCCCGACGTCGCGCTCGTCGACGAGCTCGCCCACACGAACGCCCCGGGATCGCGCAATGAGAAGCGATGGGCCGACGTCGAAGAGCTGCTGGACGCCGGCATCGACGTCATCACGACCGTGAACGTGCAGCACATCGAGTCGCTCGGCGACGTCGTCGAACGCATCACGGGCGCCCTGCAGCGCGAGACGGTTCCGGATGCCGTCGTGCGCCGGGCCGACCGGATCGAGGTCGTCGACCTCGCGCCGCAGTCGCTGCGCGACCGGCTCTCGGCCGGACAGGTCTACCCGGCGGAGCGCGTGGATGCGGCGCTGTCGAACTACTTCCGCCTCGGAAACCTCACGGCCCTCCGCGAGGTCGCGCTGCTGTGGCTGGCCGACGAGGTCGACAGTGCGCTGCAGAGCTACCGCGCCGAGCACGGCATCCGCGGCAGCTGGCAGGCGCGGGAGCGCGTCGTGGTGGCGCTGACGGGCGGCGCCGAGGGGGAGACTCTGCTGCGTCGCGGTGCACGGATCGCCGCCCGCTCGGCCGGCGGCGAACTGCTCGCCGTGCACGTGTCGAGTCAGGACGGCCTCCGCCGCGCCGACCCGGCGGCGCTCGCCGGGCAGCGGACGCTCGTGGAGACCCTCGGCGGCAGCTACCACCAGGTCGTCGGCGACGACGTGCCGGGGGCGCTCGTCGAGTTCGCGCGCTCGGTGAACGCCAGCCAGCTCGTCATCGGCGTCAGTCGGCGCAGCCGCCTCAGCGCGGCGCTCACCGGCCCGGGCATCGGGGCGACCGTGATCCGCGAGTCGGGCGACATCGACGTGCACATCGTCACGCACTCGGCCGCCGGCGGGCGGCTGCGGCTGCCCCGGATGCAGCGGGGCGCGCTGAGCGTCAAGCGCCGCATCCTGGGCTTCGCGGTGGCTCTCATCTTCGGCCCGCTGTTGTCGGTGCTGCTGTTCACGTTCCGCAGCGACGAATCGATCACCGCGGACGTGCTGTCGTACCAGCTGCTCGTGGTGGTGGTGGCGCTCGTCGGCGGCATCTGGCCGGCTCTCTTCGCCGCCGTCTTATCGGGCTTCACGCTCGACTTCCTCTTCGTGGCGCCGCAGTTCACGATCTCGATTCAGCATCCGCTGCACGCCCTCGCGCTCGCGCTGTACGTAGTGATCGCGATCCTCGTGAGCTACATCGTCGATCAGGCCGCACGCCGCACGCGACGGGCGGAGCGTGCGGCCGCCGAGTCGGAGCTTCTCGCGACGGTCGCCGGCTCCGTTCTTCGCGGCGAGAGCGCCGTGCCCGCGTTGGTGAGCCGCACGCGCGAGGCGTTCGGACTCGCCGGGGTGCGACTCGTCGCCGACGACGGGGCCGTGCTGGCGACCGACGGCGAGCCGGTGCGGGGCGATGCCTTCTCGGCGCTCCCGGTTGGCGGGACGGATGCCGAGCCGCGCGCGACGCTCGAATTGCACGGTGCGCTGCGGGATGCGGCGGCGCGGCGTCTGCTCGACGTGATCGTCGCGCAGCTCGCCGCGGCGATCGAGCACACCGACCTGAGCGAGACCGCCCGCGAGGCGGGGGCGCTCGCCGAGACCGATCAGGTGCGGAGCGCGCTGCTGTCGGCTGTGAGTCACGATCTGCGCCGCCCCCTGGCGGCGGCGGTCGCCGCGGTCGGCGGGCTCCGCGCGACGGGGGTGCAGCTCAGCGACGAGGACCGCGCCGAGCTGCTCGCCACCGCGGACGAGAGCCTCAGCACCCTCACGACGCTCGTGACCGACCTGCTCGACGTGAGTCGCGTGCAGGCGGGTGTGCTGGCGGTGTCGCTCGCCCCCGTGGACGCGGCGGACAGCGTGCTGGCGGCGCTCGACGAGCTGCGTCTGGGGCCGGCGGATGTGGAGCTGGCCCTGGACCCCGATCTTCCGGCGGTGAGGGCTGACGCCGTGCTCCTGCAGCGCGTACTCGTCAACGTGCTCGCCAACGCGCACCGGTACGCGCCGGCGGGCGAGCGGGTGCGCGTCGCCACGAGCCGGCTCGGCGCCGTCGCCGAACTCCGCGTCGTCGATCACGGGGTGGGGGTGCCGATCGAGCGGCGCGACGACATGTTCGCCCCGTTCCAGCGCACGGGCGACACCGACAACACGACCGGGCTCGGTCTCGGCCTCGCCCTCTCGCGCGGGTTCGTCGAGGGGATGGGCGGCACGCTCACCCCCGAGGACACCCCCGGCGGCGGACTCACGATGGTGATCTCGTTGCCGGTCGACGACACCGTGCCGGCACCCGCGAGGATGGGCGGATGAAGATCCTCGTGGCCGACGACGACCCGCAGCTCGTCCGCGCCCTGCGCATCACCCTCGCCGCGCACGGTTACGAGGTGGTCGCGGCCGTCGACGGACCGAGCGCGATCACGACCGCGGCGCAGACGCATCCGGACATCGTGCTGCTCGACCTCGGCATGCCCCGCCTCGACGGCGTGCAGGTGATCGAGGCCCTGCGCGGGTGGACGAGTGCCCCGATCATCGTCGTCTCGGGTCGCACCGGCTCGGCCGACAAGGTCGACGCGCTCGACGCGGGCGCCGACGACTACGTGACCAAGCCGTTCCAGATCGACGAGCTGCTCGCCCGTCTGCGCGCCCTCGGGCGGCGCGTGCCCGCCGCGGCCGGGGAGGCGGTGGTGCGCTTCGGCGAGGTGGAACTCGACCTGGCGGCGAAGACCGTCACCCGCGCCGGTGCTCCCGTGCACCTCACCCCGACGGAGTGGCGGATGCTGGAGTTCCTCGCGCGGCACCCCGGCGCCCTCGTCACGCGCCAGTCGCTGCTGAAGGAGATCTGGGCGAGCGAGCAGGTGTCGGATTCGGGTTATCTGCGGCTGTACATGTCGCAGTTGCGGAAGAAGCTCGAGGCCGATCCGGCGCATCCTGTGCACCTGTTGACCGAACAGGGGATGGGGTACCGGCTCGTCACCGACGCCTGAGCCCGACGCCTGAAGCGCACGCCGGAAACCGAAGAAGCGCCCCCGTAGCTCGGCTCCGGGGGCGCTTCCTGCGGGGAGGTCAGTCCTCGACGACGCGCACCGTGACCTCGATGTTGCCGCGGGTCGCGTTCGAGTACGGGCACACCTGGTGTGCGGCGTCGGCGAGGGCCTGGGCCTGCTCGTGCGGGAGGTCGGGGACGACGACCTCGAGCTCGACGGCCAGCTGGAATCCGCCTTCGCCGTTCGGGCCGATCTGCACGCGGGCGCCGACGCTCGTGTCGTGGATCTCGACCTTCTGCGCGCGAGCGACGGACTGGAATGCACTGTGGAAGCACGCGGCGTAGCCCGCGGCGAACAGCAGCTCGGGGTTGGCGGCGCCGCCCGCGCCACCCATCTCCTTCGGCACGCGCACGTCGAGGTCGAGGATCCCGTCGGAGGTCGCGACGTGGCCGTTGCGGCCGCCGCCCGTGGCGAGGGCTTCAGCGGTGTAGAGAGCTTCCATGGTGTTGTTCACCTTTCTTCGGGGGCGCCGAGTTCATCCGGCGGGGGTGGCCTGCACGCTCTCGGTGAGCGCGTGCAGGGAATTGATGAGGATGCGGGCGGAATCGAGCGAGAGGCCCATGCACGTGATCAGCTGGGCGGGCACCTCTGCCATCTCGCCGCGGAGCGCCTGCCCGCGGTCGGTGAGGGCGACGGTGACGATGCGCCGGTCGGTCTCGGTGCGGGAGCGCGTGACGATTCCGGCGTTCTCGAGGCGGGTGATCAGCGGCGAAAGGGTTCCCGAGTCGAGCCCGAGGTCGTCGCCGAGCGTACGGACCGACAGTGGCCCCCGCGTCCACAGCTGCCCCAGCACGAGGTACTGCGGGTAGGTGATGCCCCACGGCTCCAGGAGTCGTCGATACGCCTGGGTCGTCGCGCGGCTTGCGCTGTAGAGGGAGAAGCAGACCATCTCGTCGAGGATCAGGGCGCGGGATGCCGCATCCGGATGATCCGTGGCGAAGGTCATGCCAGAAGCATTGCACGCAATTCAATTGTGCACAACAGATCTGTGTGTGTCGGAGGATGACGGCCGGTGACGGCGTGTGACACGGTGCCCTCCCGAGGATGCCGCCCCCCGGGCAGGCTCGCATCATGGCCTTCGCGTTCCCCCCGACGCCGCTGATCGGCGTCGCCGATCTCGCCCGGGTGCGAGAGCAGCAGCCCGTCCGCATCCTCGACGTGCGCTGGCGCCTCGATCGTCCCGAGGGGCGGCCCGCGTACCTCGCCGGTCACCTCCCTGGCGCGGTCTACGTCGATCTCGAACAGGAGCTCACGCGCCCCGGGCACCCCGAGGAGGGGCGCCATCCGCTTCCGCACGTGGCGGATCTGCAGGAGGCGGCGCGGCGCTGGGGTGTGCGGGGCGGCGACGTGGTCGTCGCCTACGACGACAACGACGGGGTCGCGGCCGCCCGCGCGTGGTGGCTGCTCCGGCGCCGCGGTGTCGACATCCGGGTCCTCGACGGCGGGCTGCGCGCCTGGATCGAAGACGGCCAGCTGCTCGAGGGCGGTGACGTGCGTCCGCCCGCGGGTGACGTCGTGCTGGCCGACGATGACCCCGGCACCGCGACGATCGAGCAGACGGCGCGCGCGCCGCAGGAGGGCGTGCTGATCGACGCGCGTGCTCCGCTGCATTACCGCGGCGCCGCCCCGACCCCCGATCCGAGCGCCGGGCACATCCCCGGGGCGATCAACGTGCCGACCCTCGCGTACGTCGCGGCCGATGGCCGGCTGCGTCCGCCGGATGAGGTGCGGCGGACGCTGACGGATGCGGGTGCCGACCCCGACGCGCAGGTCGTCGTCTACTGCAGCTCCGGCATCGCGGCGGCGCACACGACGCTGGCCCTGGCGTCGGCCCGCATCGACGCCCGACTCTTCCCCGGGTCGTGGAGCCGCTGGTCGCGCTCGCGCGGGCGCCCGGTCGCGGTGGGCCCCACGCCCTGGGGCGAGGTCTTCGCCCGCTGAGTCCGCGCGGAGCCCGCAGCCGGCCGCCCGCGCGGCCGGGCGCCGGCACCCCGCGCCCGCGGCACCGCGCGCCCGCGCCGGCCTCAGACCGGGGCGGTGAAGCGGAGCGGCGGCAGCGGGCGGTCGAGGTTCGCGCCGTCGTGGTAGCGCCGGGCGACGTGGGTCTCCGGCAGAGTCGGTCCGCGACCGAACAGTCGCTCGCGCAGCGTCGCCGGTTCCGGATCCAGGATGCGGCCGCGCCGCCGCAGCTCCGGAACGACGAGCTCCGCGAAATCCCGGGCCGTGTCGAACGAGTGGTACTGGCGCAGGTTGATGCCGTCGATGCCGTCCTCATCCAGCCAGCGGCAGATCTCATCCGCCACGACCGTCGGTGTTCCCGCGACGAAGTACCGATCCTCCCGGCTCGCCCGGAATCCCTCGAGGGTTTCGGCGACCGTCGCATCCAGCGGCAGGCCGACCTTCTCCGGATCGAGCCCGGCGCGGATCGCGGCCTCGCGGACCGTGATCTCGCCCGGGAACGCGGGCAGGTCGAGGGGCACGCTCGCGTGGGCGAGGATGCCGTCGAGGCTCGTGCGTTCGCGGAACACCCGCCACTTCTCGGCGGCCTCCGCCTCGGTACGCCCGACGACCACGCCGGCCTGCACGATGAAGCGGATGTCGTCGGGGGAGCGCCCGTTCTCGGTCGCGGCGTTCCGCATCCGGTCGGCGTTCCGACGGAAGTCCTCGGCCGTTCGTCCGCCCGTGAAGACGACCTCGGCGTGCCGACCGGCGAACGCCGTTCCGGCGGGCGAGCCCGTGGCCTGGAACAGCACGGGTGTGCGCTGCGGGCTCGGCGCGCACAGGTGCGGTCCGGCGACCCGGAAGTTCTCGCCGACGTGGTTGATGTAGCGCACCTTTGCGGGGTCCGCGTAGATGGCGCCCTCACGGTCGACCCGGACGGCGTCGTCATCCCACGAGCCCTCCCACAGCTTGTAGACCACGTCGAGGAACTCGTCCGCGATCTCGTAGCGACGGTCGTGCGGGATCTGGTCGGCGAGGCCGAAGTTCCGGGCGGCGTTCGGCAGGTACGACGTGACGACGTTCCACCCGATGCGGCCGTCGGTGAGCTGGTCGAGCGTCGACATGCGGCGCGCGAAGGCGAACGGGGGCTCGTAGCTCGTCGAGAACGTCATCCCGAACCCGAGGCGTCGGGTCACGGCCGCCATCGCGGGCACGACGAGCATCGGATCGTTGGAGGGGATCTGCAGGCCCTCGCGGACGGCCGTCTCCGGACCGCCGCGGAACGTGTCGTAGGCGCCGACCACGTCGGCGAGGAAGACGCCGTCGAAACCGCCGTCCTCGAGGATCTCCGCGAGCTCGGTCCAGTACGAGAGCTCGCCGTAGCGGTGCCGGTTGTTGCCGGGCAGCGTCCACAGGCCGTGCGTGATGTGACTGACCGTGTTCATCTCGAACAGGTTCAGGATGAGCTTCTTGGGCTCGGTCATCGGTCTCCTTCGTTCATGCTTCGCCCACACTCCACCACGATGGCAGCGGTGCGCCGCCGATCAGGTGTTCGCCGAGGGCGCGCGCCTTGTACCGGGCCGGGTTGTGGGAGGCGAGCGTCCGGGCGTTCCGCCAGTGCCGGTCGAGGGCGCGGTCCACATCCAGTGCGCTCGCCCCGCCGACCTCGAACAGGCGGCTCGCGGCGTCCAGCACTGCCGGCAGGATCACGAGCTGCGCCGAGGTGGCGGCCCGGTCGGCCGCGGCGACCGCGGAGCGCGCCGCATCCGGATCCTCGCCCCGCAGTGCCGCGTGGGAGGCGTCGATCGCGTTCGCGGCCGCCGCGAGCGCGGAGTCGGCGGCGAACGACGCCGCTGCGAGGTCGCCGATCACCTCTTGCACGAGCGGGTCCTCGCGCGGCAGCGCCGCCGAGCCGTGACTGAAACCGCGGGTGCGGCTCCGCACGAACGCGGCTGCGTCATCGGCCACGGCGCGCCCGATGCCGGTGGCCGCCGCGAGCAGCACGAGCTGCACGAACGCGCCCGCGTGGCTCAGGGTGTCGCCGCCGCGCGGGGTGACGTCGTCGCCTGCGACGCGGACGTTCTGGAACACCGTGCTGCCGCTGCCCGTCATCCGCTGCCCGAACCCGGCCCAGTCGTCGATGCGCTCGAGTCCGTCCGCATCCGTGCGCACGAGCACTCCCACCTGACCGCCGTCGTGCTCGGCGAGCACCGAGACGACGTCGGCGAAGAGCGTGCCCGTGCTGTAGAACTTGCGTCCGTCCAGGCGCAGGCCGTGCTCATCGCGGGTGAGGGTCGTGGCGACGTGACCGACCGCCGCCGGGCCGCGTTCGAAGGTCGCGTTGCCGTGGATCAGCCCCTCGGCCGCGAGGGCGAGGTGCCGGTCGCGGCGCGGATCGGGCGGGGCGAGCAGGGCGCGGTCGATGAACGAGAAGTGCGAACGCAGGAGCTGGGCGAGATTCGGGTCGCGCCGGCCGAGTTCCGCGAGCAGTTCGAACAGGTCGGATGCGGTGGCCCCCTCGCCGCCGAGTTCCGTCGGCAGCGTCACCCGGGTGAAGCCCGCGCCCCGCAGGGCCTCCACCTCCGCGAACGGCAGCCGTCGCTCGCGTTCGCGCGCGACCGCATCCGCGCCGACCTCATCGAACACCGGGGCGTAGCGGGCGACCAGCGCCGCGGTGCGCGTGCCGGTCACGCCGTCGTCCCGACGGCGACCGGCGCCGCCGGGGGTGCCCACTCGGGTGCCGTGCCGTCGAGCTCGAACCGCCCGACCGCGCGCACGCGCTGGGCGACGGGGTTGTGCGAGGCGATCGTGCGCACGTTCCGCCAGTGCCGGTCGAGTCCGAGTTGACGGGCGGTCGCGCTGGCGCCGCCCACCTCGAACAGCTGTGTGGTCGCGGCGAGCACGAGCTCGGGGATCGTGTGCTGCGCGCGGTAGACCTCGAGCTCGAGGCGGGCGAGGTCGGCGCCGTCGCCCGCGCGGGCCGCCTGCGCGGCGGGCTCGAGGTCGGCGGCGAGGCTCAGCACCAGGCGGCGGGCGGCGGATGCGGCGGCGCTCACCTCGCCCAGCGTCAGCTGCACGAGCGGGTCTTCCGCGGGGCGCGTCTCGCCCGCGAAGCCGAAGGTGCGCCGGCGCGGCCGAACGAAGTCGGCCGTGTCCGAGACGGCCCGCTGGGCGATGCCGGCGATGACGGCCAGGAGGCTCAGCTGATAGATCGACCCGATGTAGCGGTGACGGTCGATTCCGGGGTCGCCGTCTCCGGCGACATCGTCGGGCGCGACGGCGACGTCTTGGAAGATCGTCGTGCCGGACCCGGTGAGAAGCTGCCCGAAGCCGTCCCAGTCGTCGACGATCCGCACGCCCGGGGCCCGCGCGGGGACCGTCAGGGAGAGGCGGCGATCCTCGTCGTCGAGCGCAGCGACGTGGATCCAGTCCGCGTAGATCGAACCGGTCGTGTAGTGCTTGGTGCCGCTCACCGTCAGCCCGGAGTCCGTCCGGTGCAGCCGCGTGGTGAGCGCCGCCGTCTCGCGCTGCTCGGAGAAGGCGTTGCCGACGATGTCGCCGGCCGCGAGGCGGGGCAGCCAGCGCGCGGCCGCATCCGTCTCCAGTCCGTCCCAGTGCAGGCCCTCGACGAACGCGATGTGCCCGCGCCAGATGTGCGCGAGGTTCGAATCCGTCTCGGCGAGGGCGATGACGCGCGCGAACAGCGCGGGAAGACTCGCCCCGGCCCCGCCGAGCGCCGTCGGCAGGCGGAACGCGCCGAAGCGGAGCTTCCGGAGCTGTTCGACGGGGGTGAAGAGCAGCTCGCGTTCGCGTTCGCGTTCGGAGGCGCCCGCGCGCCAGGTCGTCAGCAGCGTCGTCCAGTCGTCGTCGAGAGTCATCAGTGCATCACCTTCCGAGATACCCAGTTGCCGAGAAGCTGCGCGAACTGCACCAGCACGATGAGGATCAGCACGATGATCCCGATGACGAGCCAGTCGAAGCGCTGATAGCCGTACTTCATGGCGAGGTCGCCGAGGCCGCCGCCACCGAGCACGCCGGCCACCGCCGTCGCATCGACGAGCGCCACGAGGATGTAGGTCAGGCCGAGGGTCAGCGGCCCGAGCGACTCCGGCACGACGATCGTGAACAGCACGCGCGCCGGTCGCGCGCCCATGGCCGCGCCCGCCTCGATCGCTCCCGGGTCGACCGCGACGAGGTTCGACTCCGCGATGCGGGCGATGGCGACGGAGGCGACCAGGGTCAGCGGCACGATTGCGGCCTGCGGACCGATGCTCGTGCCGATGAGAAGGCGGGTGAACGGGATGAGCGAGACGGCGACGATGAGGAACGGGATCGGTCGCACGATGTTGATGATCAGGTTGAGCCCGCCGAACACCCCGCGGTTCTGCAGCAGGTTGCCGGGCCGCGTCGCGTAGAGCAGCAGACCGAGGAGGAGCCCGATGACCGTAGCGAGCACGAACGAGACGCTCACCATCAGCAGGGTCTCGAACAGTGCCTTGTTGATGCGGGGGAGAAGGGCGTCGAGGTAGTCGTTCATGCGGCGGCTCCATCCGCGAGTTCTGTCACGAGCGACCCCTGGCGGAGGTCGGCGATCGCGCGATCGATGTTCTGCTCGGCGCCGAGGAGTTCCACCGTGAGGCTGCCGAACAGGCGGGACTGCAGCTCGTCGACCCCGCCGTAGACGACGTTCACGTCGACATCGTGCGTGCGCGCGATGCGCGAGAGGAACGGGTCGTTCGACTCGCGGTTCTCGACGTGCAACTGCACGAGGCGGCCGGTGTGCACGGCGCGGATGCGGCGGATCGTGTCGGCCGAGGGCAGGTGGTGCAGCACCGACGCGACGAAGCGCTGCGAGGTCGGATGCTGCGGGTGGGCGAACACGTCGTAGACGCTGCCGTGTTCGACGACCTCGCCGTTCTGCATGACGGCGACCTTGTTGCAGACCTCGCGGATGACGTCCATCTCGTGCGTGACGACCAGGATCGTGATGCCGTATTCGGTGTGGATGCGGCGCAGCAGCTCGAGTACTTCGCTCGTGGTCTGCGGATCGAGGGCGCTCGTGGCCTCGTCGCTGATGAGCACGTCCGGGCGGTTCGCGAGTGCCCGGGCGATGCCGACCCGCTGCTTCTGTCCTCCGGAGAGCTGCGAGGGGTACTGCAGCGCCTTGTCGGTCAGGCCGACGAAGTCGAGCAGTTCCTCGACGCGGTCGAGTGTGTCGGACTCGGAGACGCCCGCGAGACGCAGCGGGTACGCGATGTTCTTGTACACGGTGCGCGAACGAAGCAGGTTGAACTGCTGGAAGATCATGCCGATGTTCTGGCGTGCGCGGGAGAGCGCGGCGCCGGTGAGGTCGGAGACGACCTGATCGCCGACGATCACGCGCCCGCTCGTGGGCCGCTCGAGGGCGTTGACCGTGCGGAGCAGCGTGGATTTGCCGGCACCGGAGTACCCGACGATGCCGTAGATGTCGCCGGGATCGATGTCGAGCGACACGTTCTTCAGCGCCGTGAACGAGGTGCGTTTGGCGGTGGTGAAGGTCTTCGTGACGTTCTCGAAGCGGATGGCGGTGCTCATGGTCCTCCTCGGACACACGCTGACTTGCCTTGAATGCACGGGCGACACATCGTGTCGCGTGCATTCAAGGCAAGTGAGGCGGGGACGGGTCAGCCGTTCGAGGCTGCGGACTTCTCGAGCTCTGCGAGCTTGTCGCGGAGCGTCTCAACCGGAACCTGCACAAGCACGGTCGCGCCCTTGTCCTCGGTCTCGAGCGCCTCGGCGGCGCGCGGGTCGGCGTAGGCCTCCTCGAGGATCTTCCAGGCCGGGTCGTCCGCGTTGTCGGCGCGGCTCGCGATCACGTTCGTGTACGGCAGGTTCTTCTCATCGAGCGAGTCGTCGAGGTAGAGCGCGTCGTCGGCGGTGATGTTCTGCGACGGGTCGAAGTACGACAGCCCCACGACGACGGCCGACAGGCTCGGGTCGTCGAACTGCTGCGGGATGGTGGTGGCGGCGATCGGCACGAACTCCAGGTTCTGCGGGTTCGCAGTGATGTCGTCGACGGTCGGGAAGTCGCCCGCATCCGAGGACAGCTCGATGAGACCCGCCGCGGCGAGGATGCCGAGTGCGCGTCCGCCGTTGGAGGGGTCGTCGGGGATGGCGATGCGTCCGCCATCCGGGATCTCGTCGGTGCCGCCGAGGGTGGCGGAGAAGATGCCCCACTGCGTGATGACGGTGGAGAAGACGGGCGTCAGGTCTTCGCCGTTCTGCGCGTTGAAGTTCGAGAGGTACAGGATGTGCTGGAAGGCGTTGCCATCGACCGTGCCGGCGGCGAGTTCGGTGTTCGGCAGCACCCAGTCATCGACGTTGACCCACTCGACGTCCAGTCCCTTCTCGGCGGCGATGTCACCGATCGCGCTCTGGAAGTCGGTGTCTTCGGAGGTCGCGATGCGCAGCGTCAGGCGCTCGTCGCCCGCGGCGGCGCTGGTCGGGGAGTTCGTGAGCGTGTTGACGATCACGACGACTCCGACGACGAGCGCGACGGCGACGACGGCGCCGATTCCGATGAAGATGTTGCGGCGTCGGGTGCGGGCGGAGCCGACCGACGACCGGAGGTCGCTCTGGGCTGCGGGGTCCTTGTCGGACATGGTGTTTCCTCTCGGGTACGGGAGCAGGTGCAAAGTGCATCGTGGCGAGCCGATCGGGTCGCTTCCCCCATTGCGCCAGGGAGGCCGATCGGAGTCGAATCGTGCCGTCACGAAACGTTGCGCGTCGTCACGCGGGGTCATCTGCGGCCGATCGGCGGCGCCCGCGCGGTCGGTTCTCGGTGGTAGGGTCGTGGCGTGCTGTCCTGTCGCTGTTGTCGCTGAGTGATCCCGCGCGTTCTCGCGCGCACTCTTCTCGACTTCCGACAGCCGCCGCGATGGGATAGCCCCGCGGCCCCCGAAACAGGACACCCACCATGCGTTACGCCCAGAGCGTCGTCGACCTCGTCGGCAATACCCCCCTCGTCCGCCTCACCCACGTCACGGGCGACATCGCCGCGACCGTGCTGGCGAAGGTCGAGTACTTCAACCCCGGCGGTTCCGCCAAGGACCGCATCGCGAGCCGCATCATCGACGCGGCCGAGCGCGACGGGCTGCTGCGTCCGGGCGGCACGATCGTCGAACCGACCAGCGGCAACACCGGCGTCGGACTCGCGCTCGTCGCGCAGCAGCGCGGATACCGGATGGTGTTCGTCGTGCCCGACAAGTTCGCGGGCGAGAAGGTCGCCGTGCTGAAGGCCTACGGAGCCGAGGTCGTGGAGACGTCGACCTCCGTGCCGCCGGAGGACCCGCGTTCGTACTACTCGGTCTCGGACCGCCTTGCGCGCGAGATCCCCGGGGCCTTCAAGCCGAACCAGTTCGCGAACCCGAACGGCCCGCGCAGCCACTACGAGACCACGGGCCCCGAGATCTGGCGCGACACCGACGGTGAGATCACGCACTACGTCGCGGGCATCGGCACGGGCGGCACGATCAGCGGCACCGGGCGGTACCTGAAAGAGGTCTCGCACGGTGCGGTACGCGTCATCGGCGCCGACCCGATCGGCTCGATCTACGCCGGTGGCGAGGTGCACGGATACGACGTCGAGGGGGTGGGGGAGGACTTCTACCCCGACACGTTCGACCCCGCGGTCGTCGATGAGTACCTGTCGATCTCGGATGCGGATGCGTTCGCCATGACCCGGCGGCTCGCCCGGGAAGAGGGGCTCCTGGTCGGCGGATCGAGCGGCATGGCGGTCGTCGCGGCGCTCCGCGCCGCCCGTGACCTGCCGGCCGAGGCGGTCGTGGTGGTCGTGCTTCCGGACTCCGGTCGCGGCTACATCCGCAAGATCTTCGATGACGACTGGATGCGCGACCACGGCTACGAGGTCGACGCCCCCGCGCCCGCCACCGACCACGCTGAGTCCGCCTCGAACGAAGGAGTAGAACGATGACCGAGAACGCCGCACGCGGATTCGCGAGCCTCGCCGTGCACGCCGGACAGGAGTTCGACCCGACCACGGGCGCGGTGATCCCCCCGATCCACATGTCGTCGACCTACGCCCAAGACGGTATCGGGGGCCTCCGCGGCGGGTACGAGTACGGCCGCAGCGGCAACCCGACGCGCACGGCGCTCGAAACGCAGCTCGCGGCGATCGAGGGCGCCGCGCACGGCATCTCGTTCTCCTCCGGCCTCGCCGCCGAGGACGCGCTGCTGCGCGCTGTACTGAAGCCGGGCGACGAAGTGCTGCTCGGCAGCGACGTCTACGGCGGCACCTACCGTCTGATCGCCCGCCTCCTCGCCCCGTGGGGGGTGGGCCTGCGCATCGTCGACATGAGCGACCTCGCCGCCGTCGAGCACGCGCTGAACGAGCGTCCCGCCCGCATCCTGTGGGTGGAGACCCCCTCGAACCCGCTGCTGAAGATCAGCGACATCGCCGGGCTCGCCCGGCTCGGCCGTGCCGCCGGGGCGCTCGTCGTCGTCGACAACACGTTCGCCTCTCCCGCTCTCCAGCAGCCGCTCGCCCTCGGCGCAGATGTCGTCGTCCATTCGACGACCAAGTACCTCGGCGGTCACTCCGACGTCGTCGGCGGTGCGATCGTCACGAACGATGACGCCCTCGCCGAGCAGGTGAAGTTCCTGCAGTTCGCGGCCGGCGCCGTCTCCGGACCGTTCGATGCCTGGCTGACGACACGCGGCATCAAGACTCTCGCCATCCGGATGCGACAGCACAGCGCGAACGCGGATGCGGTCGCGCGTTTCCTCGCGGCCGACAGTCGGGTCGCCCGCGTCTACTACCCGGGACTCGAGTCCCACCCCGGGCACGAGATCGCGGCGCGTCAGATGAGCGGATTCGGCGGCATCGTGTCGCTCGAACTCGCCGACGGCCCGGCCGCGCGCACGTTCGCCGAGAGCACGCGTCTGTTCACGCTCGCGGAGTCCCTGGGCGGCGTCGAGTCGCTCGTGAACTACCCCGACGAGATGACGCACGCCTCCGTTCGAGGCACCGAGCTCGCGGTTCCCGTCGAGCTCGTGCGGCTGTCGGTGGGCATCGAGGATGCCGACGATCTGATCGCCGATCTGGACGCCGCGCTCGGGGCACTCTGAGTCGTATCTCGCGGGCATCCGGCACCTGCCGTTAGAATCCCCCTGAGGCCGCGCCCGAACGCGGCTCAGGGAGCACCAATGTCAGTTGCGCGGGTGGTCATCGCCGCGCCCGCGATCGCGTGAGTCGATCGACGGGCAGGTTCGCTCCGCGCGGACGGCGCCCGGGCCAGATCCTCCGCTCGGCCGTCGACGTGTGGTGGGCGACCCTCAGCAGCGGACGATTCTTCACGTGGTGGTCGGCGGCGGTGTCGCTCGTCGTCAGCGTCACGATCCTGGGCGCGTACTCGGGGATCGACCTGGCGCGCGAGTACGTGCCGGCCCTGGGTATCTCGGTGCTGTCGTGGTCGCTGCTGGTGCTCGGCATGCTGCCGATCGCGTACGAGGAACGGCGGATGCGGACACCGCTCGCCCGGGGGCTGCTGGTGCTGAGCGCGATCGTCGTGGTCAGCGGCATCCGTCCGCTGCTCAACGATGCGCTCGCGCTGCTGCTCTTGCCTGATCCGACCGTGGGCGGCTGGCCGCAGCGGATCGCGACGAACCTGCTCGTCTGGATGCTGCTGCTGTCGCTGGTCGCGGTCGCCACGGTCGGATACTCCACGACCGAAGCCGTGAACCAGCGGCTGCGGCGTGCGTTGGCGGCGCTCGCCGTCGCCGACCGCCGCGCCGACGCCTTCGCCCGCGAGTCCCGGGTGGCGTTGGCTGATCGCATCGGTCTGATCCGTCTCGAGCTCGCAGCGCTCACGGCCGATGCTCCCGGCTTCGACGACGTCCGGCGCTTCTCGGAGGTGGTTCGGGCGGCGAGCCACGACCTGGAGGATCGCGCCGGGATCGAGCTGGCCGAGCTGCGGGTCGACACCGCACCGGCCCCCGCCGCGCCTCGGGCGCACCGACCGTTCCTCACGCGCCTGCGCCCGCCGCCGACCCTGTCCGTGCCGATCGCCTACCTGATGTGCAGCCTGCCCTACATGCTCCAGGTCGCGCCCTGGTACCTGATCCTGATCGCGGCGGTGCTGGCGATCGCACTCGGCCGGGTCGCGGACGTCGTCAGCCGGCGCCCCGTGCGTCGGTCCGCGCAGACGCGAGGCGCGGTGCTGCTGGCGGCATGGCTCGTCGTCGGCGTCGCGATCACCGCGGCCGGACTGTGGCTGCTGCCCGCAGCCGGCGTCACCGCCCTCGTTCCGCTGATCGCGTTTCCCGGGGTCGCGGTGGTCGCCGCGCTCTGCACGGACGCCGTGCACCGCTCACGGGTGCGGTCGCGCCTGCTCACCCGGGCGCTCGCCGATGAGGCGGTCTCGCTCACGGCGCGCACCACGCGCACGCGGGAGATGCTGCGAACCGCGGCAGGCGAACTGCACGGGTCCGTGCAGGGGCGCTGCGTCGTCTTCGCGGCCGCGCTCGAAGATGCCGCGGCCACACCTGCCGAGGCCGCGGACTTCCGCATCCGGATCGAGGCCGCACTGGATGCGGTGCTCGCGCCCGCGGTCGACAGCCAGCCCGGTGTCGACGAGATCGGCGACATGATCGCCGCGTGGTCGCACGTGCTCGAGATCCGCGCGGAGCTCGACCCGGAAGCGGTGGAGGCGTTATCGACGAACCGCGGCGTTTCCCAGCGGGTGGCGGCGGTGGCGAGCGAGGGCTTCGTCAATGCGGTCAAGCACGCGGGGGCGCGTCACGCGGCGCTGTCGGTGCGCGCGGGCACCGTCGATGACCGGCCCGTCCTGCAGGTCGAGGTCGTCTCTCGCGGGGTGCTCGCCCCCGGAATCGGGCCGCTGGGGCGGGGCGTCCGGCACGTCGGCGGCGAGGTGTCGCAGCGCGGCGATTCGGTCGTGCTGGCCGCGACGGTCGCTCTCTGACGCGGTCTTCGGGTTACCCGCGCGGCAGGCGCAACGACGCGACGAGCCCGCTGTTCTCGCCGGCCGACAGCTCGATCGTGCCGCCGTTGCGCTCGGCGAGCTCGCGGGCGATCGAGAGTCCGAGCCCCGCTCCCGGAGTGTTCTCCCGCTCCGCGGCGGGCGCACGGTAGAAGCGGTCGAACGCATGCGCGCGGGCGTCAGCGGGCATTCCCGGTCCCGAGTCCGCGACCGAGATGACCGTGTCGTCTCCGTCCTGCGTTGTGCGGATGCGGATCGAGCCGCCGTTCGGGGTGAACTTCAGCGCGTTCGAGACCAGATTGCCGAGCGACTGCACCGCATCCGGCGGGTACACACGCACCGTGTCGTCATCCTGGGTCTGCACGCGGATGGTGAGGGACTTCGCATCGGCGATCGGTTGCTGCGTCATGACGACGTCGTGGATCAGATCGTGACTGTCGAGGGTGCGAACGGCAGCCGGGTTGACCGGGGCGGCGCTCGCGCGGCCGAGCGTCAGCAGGTCTTCGACGAGCGCGGAGAGCCGTGCGCCGTTGCGCATGATCACCCCGACCCACTCCCGCTCGGTGGCAGTCAGGTCGTCCGACTCGGCGAGGAACTCGGAGTAGCCGAGGATGCTGGTGATGGGGGTGCGCAACTCGTGGCTCGTCGTGGCGACGAAGTCTTCCCGCTGCCGCTCCAGGTCCATTCGGGCTGTGCGGGCGGCGTCGCGCTCGAGTTCCGCCTCGACCCGAACCTGCGTCATCCGGACCGTGCTGGAGACGTCGATGATCTGAACGGCGAATCGCGTTGACAGCTCGGGGAGCGGGTTCGCGACGATCCGCACGGTGTACCCATCGCGTTCGTACACGGACTCGGCACCGGTATCGAGCGCGGTGCGGGCGCCCGCCTCGAGGGGGCCCGACCAGCGGCCGTCGTCGTCGACCTCGGCCGCGACGGCGTTCTGACCGGCGCCGTTGGCCCACACGACCCGCGACGCCCCGCGGATTCCGCCGGCGATGAGGAGGCCGACCTCCGACCCGACAAAGCCACCGGTCACGAGCTGCATCGTCTGCGCGGCTGCGCGCGTCGCCACCCGCAACTGGTTTCTCGCGGTGACGAGCAGCACGGTCATGACGGCCAGGGCGACGAGGAAGACGTCGATGAGCGCGGCGGAGGGGATGCCGACCGTCGGGAGGATGCCGAAAGGGCCGCCGCCAGCGAGGGAGAGCAACAGAACGGCGACGCCGATCAGCAGGGACTGGGCCAGCGCCATGACCATCGGGAAGCGGAAGGCGGCCCACGCGACGAAGGTGAGCGGGATGAACGCGAGCGGCAGCTGCGCGCCGGTGCGGAACACGAGATAGACGGTCGCTCCGACGAGGACGGTCTGCAGCGCGACTTCTACCCAGGAGAACCGCTCGAGGATCTGCTCGGGCAGCACGGCGAACGGCGCGATCAGCAGCACGGCGGCAGCGTGCGACGAGGCGGCGGTCGCGAACGTCGACCCGAAATCGCCGCTCGCTCGCACGGCCACGACGGCCCCTGCGAGGGCGCCGATGACGAGGGCTCCGGCGGCGACGGCCAGCACGAAGCGCAGGCCATCGATCACGGTCGACAGGGCGAATCGTCGTCGCCTGCCCGCCAGGATGGCGACGACCACCGCCGCCTCGGCGGCGTTGGCGATCGCGAACCCGACGGCGACGCCCGGCTCGCGTCCGCCGATGAGGTTCGCGGCCGCCGTGACGACCAGGACGAGCGCGATCGCGCCCAGCCGCCTTCGGGGCGGGTTCGCGAGCACGAAAGCGACCGAGACTCCCGCCGCGGGCCACCAGGCGGCGACGATCGACCCCTCGCCTGACGACGTGACTCCCCACACTCCGAGCGCACCGATCGTGACTGCGGCGAGCAGCCACACCCACCACGACGGCACCCACGAGCGGTACTCCCCACCCCCGAGGCTTGTCAGCGAGGTCGCCGGCTCCATAAAGTGAACGTACCGTGCGTGATGCACCCACGGCGCTGTGCGGACCGACGCAGAGGAGCTGCCGTGGCCGTCATCCTGGTCGTCGAAGACGACAGCGACGTCGCGGGCCTCATCGAGCATCGGCTTTCCGCCTCCGGGCACACCGTGACGGTCGCCGGTGACGGCATCGAGGGACTCGCTGCCGCGCACGAGATCCGGCCAGACGTCGTCATCCTGGATTGGATGATGCCGCGCCGGAACGGGGTCGAAGTCTGCGAGGACCTGCGCGCGGAGATCGCGTTCGACGGCGTGAAGATCATCATGCTCACCGCGCGTGCCCAAGCCGCGGACATCGAGCGGGCGTACACCGCGGGGGTGGACGACTACATGACCAAACCGTTCTCGCCCCGCGAACTGCTCGCCCGGGTCGAGGCGCTCGTCGGCTGACCGGGGTGCGGCCGGGCAGGATGGGGGAGTGAGCTCCCTCTCGACCCGGCTTCTGGCCGCCTTCGCGGTGACGCTGGCGGTCGGGGGCCTCGCCGGCTGCACATCGGATGCGGGCGGGCACGCCGCATCCGTCGCCCTCCCGCCTGCCGGGGCGCCGCTGGATTACCAGCTCGGGGGCGCGTACGACCCCGATCCGCGCGTCGAGATCGTCGGTCGGGACCGGGCGGCAGAACCGGCCGAGGGCCGCTACTCGATCTGCTACCTCAACGGATTCCAGACGCAACCGGGTGAGCGTGCGGACTGGCCGGACGACCTCGTGCTGACGGATGCGGTCGGCGACGACGTCATCGACCCCGATTGGCCCGACGAGTCGCTGCTCGACACCGGGAGTGCCGCGAACCGCGCGGCCATCGCCGAGCGGATCGGTGAGTGGATCTCCGGGTGCGCAGAAGCCGGATTCCAAGCCGTGGAGTTCGACAACCTCGACTCGTACACGCGCTCGGACGGTGCGCTCGAGCTGGCCGACAACCTCGCGCTCGCCGAACTGCTGGTGACCTCAGCCCATGCGCACGGCCTGGCCGCCGGGCAGAAGAACGCGGCCGAAGACGCCGCACGCCTCCGGAGCGACGCCGGCTTCGACTTCGCCGTGGTCGAGGAGTGCGCGGTCTACCGCGAGTGCGGGGCGTACACGGCGGTGTACGGCCCGCACGTCGTCGACATCGAGTACACGGATGCGCTGCCGCGCCCGTTCGCTGAGATGTGCGCCGACGAGGACTCGCCCGCCTCCATGGTGCTGCGCGACCGCGGGCTCGCCCCCGCCGGTGACGCCGCGCACGTCCTCGAGCTCTGCCCCTGAGGGCTCCGCGTCAGCGTCCGAAGAGGTCGCCGAGCCCCGGGATCTCGACGCCCGATCCGAAGTCGGTGATCTGCTCGCCCACGCCCGATACCTGATCCCCGACGCCCGAGGCCAGATCCCCGGCACCCGCCGCGAACTCGTCCAGCCCGCCCAGGGCGTCGAGGTCGATTCCGGCGGCCAGCGCATCGAAGTCGACGCCGAATCCGGCGGCCTGTTCGAGCAGCGGCCCGGCCACGGAGCTGATCACCGCACCGCCGGCCACCGCGCCCAGCACGCCACCGGCTGCGAGGCCGGCGCCGCCGAGCGCCAGGCCGGCGCCGCCCATTCGCGAGCGTCCGCGTCCGCCGCCGGCGCGAGCGAGGAGACCCCGCAGCACGCCGGGTCGGCTCGCCTCCGTCCGCGCGGCGGCGCGGGCCAGGTCCGGAGCCTCGGCCGAGCGCGGGTGCTCGTGCGGGGGAAGTTCGGACTGCATCCGCGCCGCGATGTGTGCACGCTGCTCCGGAGAGAGCCGCGCGAACGCCTCGCGGTGCACCTGCTCGATCTGGTGCGGGTCGGCCGTCTGCAGCAGGTAGTCGTACCGTGCGATGGCGGCGCGATCGGCCGCATCCGCGGGGCCCGACGGGGGAGTCGTGGCCGGAGCGGACGAGCGGTTCTGCCCGTACGCGGACTCGCCGGGAACGTAACGAGCTGTCGACGGCGGTGTGCTCGGGGTCGACGACCGGTTGTCTCCGGTGAGAGCGCTGGCCGCACCCCGCACCATCGACGTCCAGTCGGTCCCGCCGCCGGAGGATCCCGTCCGGGAGCCGGATCCGGAGCCGGATCCGTTCTCGTCGAGGGCCTTCTTCGCCATCCCGATGATCTTGGACAGCTTGCCCATCAGCGGGCCGTCTCGTCGCTGGAGGTGATCTCCTCGCCCTGCACGCGGTCGCGGTCGCTCTTGGACTTGTCGCCGCGCGTCTTCATCAGGCTCGCAACCGTCGCGACGGCGATCGTCGCGGCGATGAACACCAGCGAGAGCCACGTCGGGATCTCCGGCACCCACAGCAGCGGCTCGCCGCCGTTGATGAACGGGAGCTCGTTGACGTGGAGGGCGTGGAAGACGAGCTTCACGCCGATGAAGGCGAGGATGACCGCGAGGCCCTGAGCCAGGTACACCAGGCGCTCCAGCAGACCGCCGATGAGGAAGAACAGCTGACGCAGACCCATCAGGGCGAAGGCGTTCGCCGTGAACACGATGTAGGCCTCATTGGTGAGGCCGTAGATGGCCGGGATCGAGTCGACGGCGAAGACCAGGTCGATGAAGCCGATCGCGACGATCGTGAGCATCATCGGCGTGAAGAAGCGCTTGCCGTCGATCTTCACGGTGAGCTTGTCGCTGTGGTACTCGTCGGTGATGGGGAGGTGACGGCGGACGAACTTCATGAATCGACCGTTGGCGGGGTCGCTCTCGCCGTGGGAGAAGGCCTGTCGGTAGGCGAGGAACAGCAGCAGCGCACCGAAGATGTAGAAGATCCAGGAGAAGTTCTCGATCAGCGCCGCCCCGACCGCGATGAAGCCACCGCGCATGATCAGAGCGATGACGATCCCGATCATCAGGACCTTCTGCTGGTACTCCTTCGGGACGGCGAACCCGGTCATCACGATGAGGAAGACGAACAGGTTGTCGACCGACAACGCCTTCTCGGTCAGATACCCGGCGAAGTATTCGCCGCCGAACTGCCAGCCGGAGACCATGCCGATTCCGACACCGAACAGCAGCGCGAGACCGATGTAGAACGCCGACCAGCGAGCGGATTCGCCGATCGTGGGTGCGTGGGGCTTTCGCACATGCGCGAAGAATTCGTAGACGAAGAAGGCGATCGTCACGGCAATCGTGATGAGCCAGATGAGCGGGGTGACCTGCATGGACGTACTCCAAAAGGGGTGGCGCGGACAATGACGCCAAGGTCTCCTCCGCTCCGTGACCGGAACCGGCGACCCGGGATGCAACGATGCATCCGTATTGACGGGCCGACCGCAGACGGGAGTACTCCCCTTGCTGTCGACAAGAATACTGCATCACGGGGGCGCCGGGCACCGCAATCGGTAGGCTCGCGCCCATGGTCCATCCTTTCGACGAGCGCACCCGGCGGATGCTGGATCGACCGGAAAGCCGCAAGTGGAGCTTGTATCCGGGAACGATCGGCGCGTGGGTCGCCGAGATGGACTTCGGCACCGCGCCCGAGGTGACCGCCGCGCTCCACCGCGCGATCGACGAGGAGAACCTCGGCTACCTGTCGCCCACCGTCGCGGCGCGGCTCGGACAGGCGACCTCGGAGTGGCTCGCGCACGATCAGGGCTGGGCGGTCGATCCCGAATGGGTGCACCCGGTCGCAGACGTGATGGCCGCGCTCGGCGCCGCGGTCGAGCACTATTCGCCGGCAGGTTCCGCGGTGATCGTGCCGACGCCCGCGTACATGCCCTTCCTCACCTATCTGCCGAGCATCGGGCACCCCGTGGTGGAGGTGCCGGGCCTCGTGAACGCCGGGCGCTGGCAGCACGATCTCGACGCCATCGACGCGGCCTTCACGGCGGGTGCGCGCACCCTGGTGCTCTGCAACCCGCACAACCCCACCGGCACGGTGCTCGAGCGGGCCGAACTGCTCGCGATCTCCGAGATCGTCGAGCGGCACGGCGGTCGCGTGTTCGCCGACGAGATCCACGCCCCCATCCGGTACGGGGGCGCCGTGCACGTGCCGTACGCATCGATCTCCGAGGCGGCTGCCGGGCACACGATCACGGGAACGAGCGCCTCGAAGGCGTGGAACATCCCGGGCATGAAAGCGGCGCAGCTCATCACCTCGAACGCCGCGGATGCGGAGCGCTACCGCCGCTTCGGGTTCGCCGTCGTGCACGGCGCCGCGACGCTCGGCGTCGTCGCGTCGACCGCGGCCTATCACGACGGCCGACGCTGGCTCGCGGAGACCAACGCGTACCTGGACGGCAATCGGCAGGCGCTCACCCGTCTGCTCGCCGACGCACTTCCCGGCGCGCGCTACGCACCGCCCGAGGCGACGTATCTCGCCTGGGTCGACGTCTCGGCGCTCGGCCTCGACGATTCGCCCGCCGCCTTCTTCCGCGAGCGGGCCGGGGTAGTGCTCACCGACGGCGCCCTCTGCGGCCGCGGCTACGAGGGTTATGTGCGGATGGTGCTCGCGATGCCGCGGCCGATCCTCGACCAGGCGGTGCACGCGATGGCGGATGCGGTGACCGCCCGCCGTTGACCCGGCCCCCGCGCGCGCCGCACGGCGGATTGCCGCGCGGTTGTCACGGGATCGAAAACTGGCCCGGATACGGTGTCAGGATGCAGCAGCGAACCACGGCCGAGCGGCGCGCACGCGTCCGTGCCGCGGTGCTGCTCATCGCGTACCTGGTCGCGGCGGCGCTCGTCGCGTTCTGGCCGGTACCGGTCGACTCCGGGGCGACCGGGTTCCTGCACCGGGTCGAGCAGATTCTCCCGTGGGCCACGTACCGGCGGATCGAGTTCGGTGCGAACATCGTGTTCTTCGTTCCGTTCGGGTGGCTGCTCAGCATCCTGCTCGATCGATCCCGCCATCTCGTGCTGCCGATCGGCATCGTCACCACCGTCGCGATCGAGGCGATCCAGGGGGAGCTGCTGTCCCAGCGGACGGCGAGCATCTACGACGTCCTGGCCAACACGACCGGAACGTGCGTGGGGATGCTGCTCGCGGCCATCTGGGCGCGGCGTACGCCTGTCCGGCCCGTTTGGCAAGACCCCGGCACCGATCCGAGCCGCGCCTAGCCTGAAGTCAGCCGCACGGGTTCGCGCTCGAACCTTTGCCGACAGCATCACGGCGGGATCGACATCTCGCTTCCGGCAACGTCGCCGAGCGACGAACCAGCGGCACCAGCGCTGACGTTCGAGCGGAGGAACCCCATGCATGACCTGGTCGCCGACGACCTCCGGGATGATGCCGATGACTTCGAAGACGCCCTCACCGAGGACTTCGTGCACAGATTCGGTAGTCGCCCACTATGACGAACTCCAACCCGAATCCGGATCTTCCCGTGAGTAAACCCATCCCCATCCCGAGCTATCGACCGTCGCAGGTGTTCCGCCGCGAACGGCGGAAGGCCGAAGAGGCCGAACGCGACGAGGCCAAGGCCCGCAACGAACGCCGCGGGCGTCCCGGCCGACCTTCCTGAGCTCTCCGGCTCAGGTGCACTCGATGTTCGTGCGGGCCGGCGGGCCCCACGTCATCGCGTTGTTGCAGCCGACCTCGGTGGCCGTGAGAGCGGCGACGCCGATCACCTGAATCGCGAGCTCGTCGGCCGAGCCGCCGAACTTGTTCGTGACGATGCGGTTGTTCAGGCCCCACTCGGGCATGAAGCTGTGCACCTGCACGCCGGGGCCGGCGGCATCGCCGACTTCGTTCTGCGCGAAGATCCAGCCGTTCCCCTTCAGATCGACGACGGAATCGGAACTCGTGCCGTCGCCACGGGAGAGCCAGTTGTCGCGGATGACGCCCGAGGACGTGCCCTCTTCGGCGCTGATCGCCTCCCCGGCGGTGTGGTCGACCGTCGTGCTGACGATGATCGTGGCGTCGCTCCGGTCGGGCTCGCACTCCGAGTACTGGCACCACGACGACTCCCGCGAACCGACGGCGATGCCCTCGCCCATGTCGCGGTCGGTGATGCCGGTGTCGCGGATCGTGGAGTCCACGATCATGTTGTGCGCGCTGGTGCTTCGGAGGCGAATGCCCTGCCCGCCGATGTCGGAGACCGAGAGCTTCCGGAGCTGGTTGGAGGATGCGTCATCCAGCACGATGCCCGCGTGCGCGCTCCGCACGGCGAAGTTCTCGAGTGTCCAGTACGACGCCCCGGTGAGGCGGAGGACGATGCCCGCCGAGGTCGCGCCCTTGCCCTCCAACGCCGACCCGGACGTGCCGCACAGGATGATCGGCGCGGCCTCCGTGCCCGAGGTGCGGATGGTGAACGACCCGGTGTAGGTGACGTCGGCGAGCTGGAGCACGTCGCCGGGCTCGGCAGCATCGAGCGCCGCCTGCAGCTTCTTCGGGGTGTCGCCGACGAGGCGAGCGCCGGGAGCGCAGGCGTTGTCGGGCGTCGCGGATGCGGACGGAGTAGCGCTGCCGGAGGGGGCGGCATCCGGATCCGGAGAGGCCGCGGTGGCAGTGCACCCGGCGAGCAGCAGCACTGCGGCGACGAGGGTCGGTGCGAACACGCGACGGAGATGGGCGAGTCCGGTCATGCGGGGCCTTGCTCGTGGGGGACGACGATCACCGACACTCTACGTGCCCGACCCCGGTTCGTCCTCCGAGCGCCCCTTCGACCGTCCCTTCGACCGTCCTTCTGACCGCGAGACTGCGGTTGCGCCACGAGACGTTGGTTCGCGGCCGCATTCTCGTGACCGAACTGCAGTCTCGCGGGTGCGGGTGCGGGTGCGGGTGCGGGTGCGGGAGGCGGATGCGGGGGCGCAGCACAGTGCGCGGGGGAAGCGCAAGGGGACGACGGACGGCGGGGTGCGTGTGCTGTGCTGGTATCGCGAACGGCTGGCGCGCTCGGCGCGAGGGCCGTCGGCACCGCATCCGCATCCGGAACCCGTGGGAGGGACCACCATGAGCGAGAACGACAACACCGTCAGCGAAACCGTCGAGAAGGCGAAGAAGGCCGCGGCCGACACGGCCGCCGATGTGCAGACCCACGTCGAGGCCGCCGCAGACGACCTGTCCGACGCGGCTCAGCACGGCGGCGACGCCGCGGCGACCCGCGCGAGTGCCGGGGTTAAGGCCGCCGCGGAGAAGGCGGATGACGGGATCGACACCGCCGAGGACGCCGCATCCGACGGCGTGGAGAAGGCGAAGCAGGCCGCCCACGAGACGATCGACAAGCTGTCCGGGAAGGTCGACGCGGATGCGGACGCCGCCCACAGCCGCGTCGAAGAGATCGCCGACACCGCCAAGGACGTGCTGGCACAGACCGCCGACGCCGGACGCCAGGCAGCGGAGGCCGCGCAGGAGACCGCGAGTCGCGCCATCAGCACCGCGCACAGCGCGTACCGCTCCGACCCGCTGCGCACGATCGCCGTCGCGGGAGCCGCTGTGCTCGCGCTGGTCGGACTCGTCGTCGTCATCGCCCGCAAGAAGTAACCCGCGGGAGACTCGGCTCTCAGCCGCCGGAGATGATTCCGATCACTCCGGACGCGACCATGTAGACGCCCACGGCGCCCACGACCAGCCACACGCCGATGCGTGCCGGCGAGGGCTTCTTGGGGTCGTTGCCGGGGTCGCCGGCTCCGACGCCGGAGTTGTTTCCGAGAAAGCTCACTCCTCGACAGTAGCCGAGGCGCGGGGGGTCGCGGAGAAGCGCGACCCCCCGCGGACGATCAGGACGCGGGCGACCAGGTGGACACGGCGTCGAGCGCCGCGAGTTCGTCGGCGGTCAGGTCGATGCGTGCGCTGGTGAGCAGATCGTCGACCTGCGAGACGCGCGATGCGCTCGCGATCGGGGCCGCGACGGTCGGCTGCGCGCGCAGCCAGGCGAGAGCGGTCGCGGCGATGGATGCGTCGTGTGCCGCACCGATCTCTTCGAGGGTGTCGATGATCCGCAGGCCCTGCGGCGTCGCATACTTCGCGGCGCCCTCGGCACGCGGGGTGGACGGCGCCTGCGCTGCCTCCGCCGACCGGTACTTGCCGGTCAGGAATCCCGAGGCGAGGCCATAGTAGGGAACGAGCGACAGGTCGAACTCCTCCGCGACCGGGACGATCGATTCCTCGACCTCGTTCCGGTGCACCAGGTTGTAGTGCGGCTGCACCGCGACCGGAAGGGCGCTGCCGCCGGCCTTCGCGAGTTCGATCCAGGAACGGATGCGGTCGGCGCTGAAGTTCGACACGGCGACGTACCGGACGAGCCCGTCGGTGACGAGGTCGCCGAATGCGGCAACCGTCTCTTCGAGGGGTGTCTCGGGGTCGTCGAAGTGCGCGTAGTACAGGTCGATTGTGTCGACGCCGAGGCGGGTGAGCGATGCTTCCGCGGCGGCACGGACGTTCGCGGCGGAGAGGCCGCGGAAGTCCGGATGCTGGCTCACCTTCGTGGCGACTACGACGTTCTGCGGTGTGCGAGACGCGAGCCACTCGCCGATGAGCTTCTCGCTCTCTCCGCCGGTGTGACCCGGAACCCAGGCGCTGTACGAGTCGGCGGTGTCGATGAAGTCGCCGCCCCCGGCGTGGAACGCGTCGAGGATCTCGAAGGTGGCATCGCGGTCGGCCGTCCAGCCGAACACGTTGCCGCCGAGCGAGAGCGGGAAGATGTCGAGGTCACTGCGTCCGATGCGGGTCATGATGTCCTTCCGAGGTCGGTGCGTCGCGAGGCGCGATCAGCGGGCATCGCGGCGCCGTACGTCGATGACAAGGCCGCGGACGCCATCGGCATTCCCCCGGCGTTTCTCACGGCACCCGGTCGCGACGAGCGTGAGCGCCGCGGCCTAGGCTGGCGTCAGGTTTGCGTACCCGGATTGAGGAGGTCCTGATGGATTCGGTCGTTTTGGACGCCCCCCCAGGAATCAACGCACGGCTCGGGTGGGACCCCGCGGTGACGCCGCACGATCGCAAGCGCATTCTGGCGCGTCAGATCATCGGCGCGCGGCTCGGTATCGAAACGACCGCCGTTCGGATAGAGCGCGAGTCGCCGACGACGTTCGGGCACCACACGCGTCTGATCGCGTCGGTGGACGGCACCGAGCTTCCCGTGGTGATCGGCGTCGCCGAGTATCGGGCGGCGACCGTCGTCTGGGTGCACGAGCCGGAGCTGCTGGTCGGCGTCGACCTCCGCGACCTCCATCCGGATGCGCAGACGCGCGCCGTCATCCGCTCGCACAGCAAGCTGTGGGACGGGTCGACCGAACTCGATTTCCTCACGCACTGGACGCGGGTGCAGGCGATCCTCGCCGCCGACGGCCGCGGCGCGCGCGTGCGCGCCGACTGGGTCGTGCTCGACCGGAACGGCACGCGCGGCTGGATCAACGACCGGCCGACGCGCTACGAGGTCGTCGACCTGTCGCGGAACGCCTTCGTGATCACGATGGCCCACAGTGTCGCGCCGATCGACTAGACCACGCATGACGACGTCCATCTCGAACCGGTCAACGCAGCGGTCGCCGAAGAAAACGCCCGCTTCAGGCAGATGCAGGACGCGATGACGACGGCGTCACTCCGTAGTGTCTCTTGAACGCTCGGCTGAATGAGTCGAGATCGTCATATCCGCTCCGATGGGCAGCGGTGTAGACGCGGGCGCCCGCTTCGAGGAGCTTACGGGCTTCCTCGAGGCGAGTCCGGCGTATGCATGCGGCGAGGGAGTCGCCGCCGTGCTCGAACAGCTTCTGGGCGAAGCGGAGCGAGACATGGTGTGCTGATGCGACGACTTCGGGCGTCAGCCTGACATCGGCGAAATGGTCGCCGATGTAGGTGCGCATGCTGAGCAACAGGACGGACGTCTCGACAGGTGCCGCGCGGATGCCCGAGATCGCCGTCGCCGCAAGGCTCGTAAGGGCCTCGGTGAGCGCGTCGAGTTCCAGGTCGAGCGGTTGCTCGTACGAAGAGGACGAGGCTGCGGCGAGGGCGTGGAGCATGCGCAGCCCCGCGCCCGCGGGCAGCGGTCGAGCAGTCAGGTCTGAGAACGCGTTGCCCGTCTTCGAGACGGTGTCGCGGGGCAGTTGCAGCACGATCTCGCTCATCCTGCCGGGGAAGTCCAGCACGTACGGGGACGACGTGTCGTACATGGTCGCCGTGCCGGGCGCGAGGGCTACCGAGCGTCCACTTTGCGTGACGTTGCCGGTGCCACTGCGGTGGAGAGAGATGAGCACGTTCTCGCGCGGACTGGCAGCGATGATCTCGCGGTCGCGGACAACTTGGGACGGGCCACTCGCGACGCGGGTCAGGGCCACGGTGTCGCTCAAACGGCGTTGAACGAGCGTTGCGCTGAAGCTCGGCGTCGTCGAGCGCACGGCGAGGGGGACGAACGCGTCGCTGCACACCGCGGCCCATTGCGACGGTGAGGTGACGCGGGCGGGCGGCATGGAGCAAGTGTCACACGCAGATTGTTTCGACCACGGCTTCGTGTTGTTTCGAACCGATGCCCGCCGCAGAGCTGCGTGCGCAGAATGCCGGATTCCGGTGAACGTGTGCGCGCACTGCCGGATTGCGTACGCGAAACGTCGGATCCCGGCTCGTAACTCTTTCTACCGTGATGACACCGCGAGCTCTCCCGATCACCTCGCGGAGGAGGACACCATGGTGGATTACACGAAGAAGTTCCGTGCTGCGGCCGTGCAGGCGGAGTCGGTCTGGAACGATCTCGACGGCGGCATCGACAAGCTCATCGCTTTGTCGCAGGAAGCGAAGGCGGGCGGCGCCGAAGTGGTGGCCTTCCCCGAAGTGTGGCTGCCGGGATACCCGTGGTTCTTGTGGCTGGACTCGGTGCCGTGGCAGTCGCAGTTCCTCGTTCCCTACGCCTCGAACTCGCTCGAGGTGGGTGGGGCGCAATGGAAGCGTATCGAGAAGGCCGCAGCCGACATCGGTATCGCCATCGCTTTCGGATACAGCGAGCGGTTCGGAGCATCGCTCTACATGGGGCAGGCGTTCATCGACGCGGAGGGCAAGACGGTCGCCACCCGCCGCAAGCTCAAGCCGACCCATGTCGAGCGCACGCTTTTCGGTGACGGCGACGGGTCCGACGTGGCGGTGACCGATACTGCGGTCGGGCGGGTTGGATCTCTCAACTGCTGGGAGCACCTGCAGCCGTTGACGAAGTACGCCATGTTCTCGCAGGACGAGCAGCTGCACATCGCAGCGTGGCCGAGCTTCTCGATCTTCGAAGGCGTGGCGACCGCGCTCGGTCCCGAGGTGAACGTCGGCGCTTCGCGCCAGTACGCCGCTGAAGGGCAGACGTTCGTTCTCGCGCCGTGCGGCGTGATCGGTGAAGCGGCACAGGCCGTCTACACAGACACCGACCTGAAGAAGCAGTTCCTCGCCCTCGGTGGCGGACACGCGCGCATCTTCGGTCCGGACGGCGGCTCGCTCGCCGAGCCGATGGCGCCTACCGAGGAGGGGCTCTTGTTCGCCGACATCGATTTCTCCGCGATCCTCGCGGCCAAGAATGCGGCCGATCCGGTCGGCCACTACTCGCGGCCGGACGTGTTCACGCTGCGGTTCGAGAACGCGGGCCGGTTGCAGAAAGTGGTGACCACCCTTCCGCAGCGGGCAGATGACATCATCGACGGCGCCGACGTCGAGGCGTTGGTCTAGTCGGAGAGCGGCGAAGAAGGATCGCGCAGAGCATGACCATGGAATCTTCTATCCCCTCCCATCTTCGGCACCCGGATCGGACACCGAAGCATCCGGTCGGTACGTATAAACCGCCGTATCCCTCGTTCAGTGCACGATTCGCGCAGGATATGGGCGCGGTCGTGATGGCCTACTTCGGCGTCCAGGCGCGCGAAGCGGATGATCCGGATGCGGCCGTGGCGCGTGCGCATCTGCGCACTCTGTGTGCGACGGCGGACGGGCCCGGCCATGTCGATCGTGCCGGCTACGTGGATGCGCGCGGCTACGACACGGTCATCGACATCGCCTACTGGGACGACCTGCGAGCGTTCGCTCGTTGGGAGCGCGCGAATCTTGCCTCCTGGCTCGATGAAGCTGACGTCGTTCCCGGTGTCGGCCGGTTCCTCGAACTCGTCACTCCCACTGCCGACAGGTTCGAGACGATCTTCTCGTCGCCGGAGCCGCCGGAGGGCGTCTCGCACCTGGGAACGACGATGAGCGGGATGATCGAGGAACACGGGTACTGGGGGTCGATGCGTGACCGTCTCCCTGCCGCGCAGGCCGACCCGCTGTACCCCGGCGGCGAGACGGTCGCCGAGATCTCGGGGCTCACCCGGACCGTTCGTCTGCATCGCAACGCCTGCCTGATTCGGTCAGGTCAGGACTACGGCGAGACCACGGGCGAACAGCGCGAGATCTATCTCGGTACCGTCGAACCTCCGCTGCGCGCCGGAATGGACTACCTGCGCGACCACGGCGAAACGGTCGGATGCTACGAGAACCGATACATGGTCGTCCTCGATGAGGACGACCAGCCGACCGAACGCACCTTCGGCATGAGCTGGTGGCGTGATTTGAGCGCCCTCGAAGATTGGTCGGCTTCCCACGAGACGCACGTGAGAATCTTCGGAGCAGCGATGCGGTACCTCTCTGCGTTTGGGTCGGCCGCGCAACTCACGCTCTACCACGAGGTCACCGTGCCCACGGAGCACGAGCAGCGCTTCATCTACGTCGGATGCCACGACCGCACCGGCCTGCTCAGGTCGGTCGCCACCTGACGTCGGAACGAACGGCACCTCGCACAGGAACGAAGAGTTCCTGTGCGGGGTGCCGGAACGTGCGGCTCGGCCGTTCGCGGGCGCTCGGATGAGGGCGGGTCACTCCGCGTAGTCGGGGAGCGCGGCGTCGAGTTCGGCGAGCCACACCCGCGCGTTGCCGTCACTGGGCGCGCGCCAGTCGCCGCGCGGTGACAGCGAGCCCGCCGGCGAGACCTTCGGACCATTCGGGATCGCGCTGCGCTTGAACTGCGCGAACCCGAAGTAGCGCCGCAGGAACACGTGCAGCCACCGCGAGATCGTGGCGAGGTCGTAGGCGTAGCGATCCTCCGCCGGGAATCCCGGCGGCCAGGCGCCCGCATCCGCATCCGCCCACGCCCGCTCGGCGAGGAACGCGATGCGGGAAGGCCGCATGCCGAACCGCAGCACGTGGTACAGCGCGAAGTCGTGGAGGGCGTACGGTCCGATCGAGTCCTCGGTGGACTGCACCTTGCCGTCTTCGCCGGCGGGCACGAGCTCGGGGCTGATCTCGGTATCGAGCACCGCCTGCAGCACGGCCACGGTGCGGTCATCGACCCCCTCGCGCGCAGCGATGACCCATCGGATGAGGTGCTGCATGAGCGTCTTCGGCACGCCCGAGTTCACGGCGTAGTGGCTCATCTGATCGCCGACGCCGTACGTCGCCCAGCCGAGGGCGAGCTCGGAGAGATCGGATGTGCCGATCACGATGCCGCCGTGGCGGTTCGCGAGGCGGAACAGGAAGTCGGTGCGGACGCCGGCCTGCACGTTCTCGAAGGTGACGTCGTACAGCTTCTCGCCGGTCGCGGCCGGGTGTCCGATGCCGGTGAGGATCTCGGTGGCCGCCGGGCGGATGTCGATCGTCTCGACCGTCGCACCGATCGCCGCGGCGAGCTCCAGCGCGTTCGATTTGGTGTGCTCGCTCGTGGCGAATCCGGGCATCGTGTACGCCAGGATGTCGCTGCGCGGCCGCCCGGCGCGGTCCATCGCGCGGGCGACGACGAGCAGTGCGTGCGTGGAGTCGAGGCCGCCGGACACGCCGATGACGGGCTTCGGGCCGCCGATCGCGCGCAGGCGCTGCTCGAGTCCGGACACCTGGATGTTGAAGGCTTCGTAGCAGTCCTGCGCGAGCCGTGCCGCGTCATCCGGAACGAACGGGAAGCGGTCGAGCGTACGCCGCAGACCGATGTCGCGCGCCGGCGGATCGAGCCGGAAGTGCACCGTGCGAAAACCGTCGACGCGGCTCTGGAGCGACCGGCGGTTGTCGTCGAACGTGCCCTCCCGGAGGCGATCCTGCCGCAGCCGGTCGAGGTCGACATCGGCGACGCTCCGCCGGGCGGCGCCGGGGAAACGCTCCGTCTCGGCGAGCAGGGTGCCGCCCTCGTAGATCATGGTCTGGCCGTCCCACGACACGTCGTTCGTGGATTCGCCGACCCCCGCGGCGGCGTACGCGTAGGCCGCCAGGCAACGGAGCGACTGCGACTGCGCGAGCAGCTTGCGGTCGTCGGCGCGGCCGATGGTGATGGGGCTGCCGCTGAGGTTCAGCAGCACGGTCGCGCCCGCGAGCGCCGCTTCTGCCGAGGGCGGCACGGGCACCCACATGTCTTCGCAGATCTCCGCGTGCACGACGAGTCCTTCGACATCGAGGGCGTCGAAGAGCAGGTCGGGTCCGAAGGGGGCGTACAGGGAGCCGACGCGGATGTCCTGCCCGCGCTGGTCGTCGCCGGGGGCGTACCAGCGGCGCTCGTAGAACTCGCGGTAAGTGGGCAGCGCCGACTTCGGCACGACGCCGAGCAGCTCTCCGCGATGGATCACGACCGCGCAGTTGAACAGACGGTTGCCGTGGCGAAGCGGCGCGCCGACGACGATCACCGGCAGGAGGTCGACGGATGCGGCCACGAGTTCTTCCACGGCATCCACGACCGCGTCGAGCACGGGGTCCTGCAGGACCAGGTCGTCGATCGCGTACCCGCTCAGGGCGAGCTCCGGGAACAGGGCCACCGCGACGCCCTCGGCGTCGCACGCGCGCACCTGCTCGAGCACCGCGCGGGCGTTCGCGGCGGGATCGGCGATCGCGACCGGCACCGTGCAGGCGGCGATCCGCGCGAAGCCGTGCCGGTAGGAGCTCTCGAAGGGCAGGTCGCGGCGCATGTGCCCAGTCTCGCAGGCCGGGCGGCGTCGTGCAGGTCGTGTCGGAAGGCGCGGTTAGGGTCGAACGCGGAAGGGAACGGATGCGGTACATCGAGCCCCAGGAGGGCGAGCCCGGCAGGATCGTGTGGAGTGCGAGCGATCTGAAGGCCGCGGCGGAATGCGAGTTCGCGTGGTCGCGCCAGATCGACGCGCGCCTCGGCCGGATCGCCGCCGTTCCCGACCCCGAAGATCTCATGCTCGAGCGGGCCGCCCGGCTCGGCACCCGGCACGAAGAAGACGCGCTCGCACGGTACCGGGCGGAGCAGGGCGACGCGGTCGCCGAGATCGCGGAGACGCGCTCCGGAGACGCCGAGGGCATGACCGCTGCGGTGGCGGCGACGATCGCCGCACTGACCGATCCGTCTGTCCGGGTCATCTACCAGGCGGCGTTCCGCACCGACGATTTCGTCGGATTCGCCGACTTCCTCGTTCGAAGTCACGACGGTTCGTGGATCGTGCAAGACACGAAGCTCGCCCGGCACGCGCGGGTCACCGCGCTCATGCAGCTCGCGGCATACGCCGAGCAGCTCGACCGATTGGGTGTTCCCCGGTCGGACCGGGTGGAGTTGCTTCTGGGTGACGGCTCCGTGAGCGTGCACCGCGTCACCGACCTCGCGCCGGTGTACGCGCTGCGTCGGCGACGACTCGCCGCGCTCGTGGCCGACCGCGACCTCGCGGCCGGTGCGGCGGGAAACCCGCTCGCGTGGGGCGATGACCGCGGCGATCTGCAGATCGTGGCGTGCGGACGATGCGCGACGTGCGAGCAGGAGGTCGTCGCCGCGCGCGATCTGCTGCTGGTGGCGGGCATGCGCCCGGTGCAGCGGGAGCGGCTCCGTCGCGCCGGGATCACGACGATCGACGCGCTCGCCGCGGCAGGCGACGACGCGGCGCCCGCACGGATGAGCGCCGATGTCTTCGCCTCGCTGCAGACCCAGGCGCGCCTCCAGCTCGACAGCCCGGCCGGAGTCCCGTCCGGCGAGGTGGCGCCGCCGGAAGCCCGCCCCGCCGTGCCGCGCTACGAAGTCGTGCTGCCGCAGGCGCTCGGCGCGCTCCCGCGCCGAGACCCGGGCGACCTCTTCTTCGACTTCGAGGGTGATCCGCTGTACACCGAGGGTGCGAGCGGGGAGTGGGGGATCGATTACCTGTTCGGGTGGATCGACACCCGCGAGCAGTACACCGCCCTCTGGGCGCACTCCTTCGCCGAGGAGCGCACGGCCTTCGAGACGTTCGTCGACGTGATCGAGCTGCGGCGGCGGCAGCATCCGGGAATGCACATCTACCATTACGCGCCGTACGAGCCCACGCATCTGCTGGCGATGGCCGCGAAGTACGGCACCCGTGAGGCGGAGATCGACCGGATGCTGCGCGACGGTCTCTTCGTCGATCTCTACCCCGTGGTGCGTCGCGCGCTGCGGGTGGGCTCGCGGTCGTATTCGATCAAGAAGCTCGAGCCGCTCTACATGGGTGACGCGCTCCGCACGAGTGAGGTGCAGCGCGGCGACGACTCGATCGTGCGGTATGTCGAAGCGCGCGTGCTGCGCGATGCCGGTGACCGCGACGCGGCCGCCGCGATCTTCGCGGACCTCGCCGAGTACAACCGCGACGACTGCGTCTCGACCCTGCGGCTGCGCGACTGGTTGGTCGACCGTGCGCGCGACGCGGGGCTGATGCCGTCCGGCGATCCGTCGGTCGGCGAGTTCGTGTACGAGGCGTCGCCCCGCGCCGTCGCCCTCGGCCGAGCCGCGGACGCCGCCGCCGAGGTCGTGACGGCCGCCGGCGCCGATCCGACGACCGATGACGACGTCGTGGCGCTGCGGCTGGCCGCGGCCGCGATCGACTACTACCCGCGGGAGGCGAAGACCTTCTGGGCGTCGCACTTCCTCCGCCTCCGCGAGCCCGTGTCGCTCTGGGAAGACACCCGCGACGTCGTCGTGGTCGATGCCGAGCGTTCGCACCTCCTCGAGGATTGGCACACCGGCGAGGGGCGCGCCCGTTCGCTCCGCCGCCGGCTCGAGTTGCGCGGCGATCTCGCGCCCGGAACCCGCCTGTCGGCGGGCGGGCAGCCGTTCGTGCTCTACCCGCTCCCCGCGCCCTTCCCCACCGTGCCGTCGCCGCGGTGGATCCACGTGGCTCGCACGGTGCGGGTCGTGGAGGTGCTCGAGGACGGCGCGATCGTCGAAGAGCTGGCGAGCGACGGCGAGACCTGGGCGGAACTGCCGTTCGCGCTCACGCCGTCGGCCCCGCCGTCCGCAGGCAACCAGCAGACCGCGATCGACGCGTGGGCCGACCGCGTGATCGATGCGGCGCCGACGTTCCCCGAAGACCCCGCGACCGACATCCTCCGACGGCTGCCCCCTCGCACCGGAAGCCACCGCCTCGATGCGGCGGGCGGCGCCCTCGATGACATCACCGCAATCACGCGCAGCATCCGGGCACTGGAACGCAGTTACCTCGCGGTGCAGGGCCCGCCCGGCACCGGCAAGACCTACGTCGGCTCCCACGTCATCGCCCGGCTCGTGCACGAGCACGGCTATCGCGTCGGTGTCGTGGCGCAATCGCACGCCGTCATCGAGCACATGCTCGACCGCGTGGTCGCGGCCGGGGTGCCGAAGCATCTCGTCGGAAAGGCGCTGAAGGATCCGGATGCGGCGGCCACGGTCTCGTTCACCGCGATCGAGAAGAACGGTGTCGCGGCCTTCACGGAGGGTCGTCCCGGCGGCTTCGTCATCGGCGGGACGGCGTGGGACTTCAGTCACTCGAACCGCGTCCCGCGCGGGAGTCTCGATCTCCTCGTGATCGACGAGGCCGGGCAGTTCTCGCTCGCCTCCACGATCGCGGTCTCGGTCGCTGCGACGCGGCTGCTCCTCCTCGGCGACCCGCAGCAGCTTCCGCAGGTGAGCCAGGGAACGCACCCGGAACCCGTCGACACCTCCGCGCTCGGCTGGGTGATGCGCGGCGCCGCGGTGCTGCCGCGGGAGTACGGCACATTCCTGTCGCGGTCGTGGCGGATGCATCCGGAGGTCGCCCGCCCGGTGTCGCTGCTGTCGTACGCGGGAGAACTCGCCTCGGCGCCGCCCACCGCGCTCCGCAACCTCGAGGGCGTAGTGCCCGGCGTGCACGCGGTTCCCGTGCGGCACCGCGGGAATGCGGTTGCGTCTCCCGAGGAGGCGGCGGAGGTCGTGCGGCTCGTGCGCGCGACGCTCGGCCGCACGTGGACGCCGTCCGACGAGATCGACGGGGTGGTGACGGAACTTCCCTCGCGCCCGGTCACGGCCGACGACATCATCGTGGTGACCCCCTATAACGCGCAGCAGGGCGAGGTCGAAGCCGCGCTCGAGGCGGCCGGGATCCCGGGTGTCCGCGTGGGTACCGTCGACCGTTTCCAAGGCCAGGAGGCGGTCGTCGCGATCGTGACGCTCGCCGCGTCATCCGGTCGTGATGCGCCGCGCGGACTCGAGTTCCTGCTGCTGCAGAACCGGTTGAACGTCGCCGTGTCCCGTGCGCAGTTCGCCGCCTACGTCGTCTACTCGCCCGGGCTCCTCGATGATCTGCCGCGCACTCCCGACGGCGTCACCCGACTGAGCGCGTTCGCCCGGCTGGTGGGCGAGGGAGTCTGAGCGGCGGCACGTTCACGAATGGTCGGCGAGCGTGGGCTATCATCGCCCGTCGGCTGTGAAGGAGAATCCCATGCTCATCGACAACGCCATCTACGTCGACGGCCGACGTGTCGCCACCCCGCAGAACCTCGACGAGACGTTCGAGTTGCGTGCCGAGTACGGCGGTCTCGCCTGGATCGGGATGTACCGGCCGAGTCGCGAAGAGCTCGAGGCCGTCGCGCTCGAGTTCGATCTGCATCCGCTCGCCGTCGAGGATGCACTCAGCGGGCACCAGCGCTCGAAGGTCGAGCGCTACGGCGACATCCTGTTCGTGGTGCTGCGCCCCGCCCGCTACGACGACGCGCGCGAAGAGGTCGAGTTCGGTGAGCTGCACCTGTTCGTCGGGCCGGAGTTCGTGATCTCCATCCGCCACGCGGAGTCGCCCGACCTGGCCGCGGTGCGGCACCGGCTCGAGTCCCAGCCCGAGCTGCTCGCGCTCGGCCCCGAGGCCGTGCTGTACGCGATCTTCGACCGGGTGGTCGACGAGTATGAGCCGGTCGTTGCGGGCATCGAGAACGACATCGACGAGATCGAGGATCAGCTCTTCGGCCACAGCGACGACGACGCCCTCTCGCGACGCATCTACGAACTGTTCGGTGAGGTCATCGACTTCGGCCGTGCGGTCGCGCCGCTGACCGGGATGCTGGAGTGGCTGCAGCGCGGTTACGAGAAGTACGACGTCAACCTCGAAGTGCAGCGCAGCCTGCGCGACGTGCTCGACCACTCGATCCGGATCAACGACCGGATCGAGGGATTCCGTGCCGTCCTCGACAAGGCGTTGACGGTGCACTCGGCGCTGGTGGCGCGCCGGCAGACGGAGGCGAGCCTCGCTCAAAACGATGAGATCAAGAAGATCTCGTCGTGGGCGGCGATCATCTTCGCGCCGGGGCTCATCGCCTCGATCTACGGCATGAACTTCGACAACATGCCCGAGCTCCACTGGGCATGGGGCTACCCGGTCGCGGTGGCGATGATGCTGGCGTTCGCCGGCGGACTCTTCGCGATCTTCAAGACGAAGAAGTGGCTCTGAGCGGACGCCCGCTCAGAGCGCGGGACGCCGCGGTCAGACGGTGCCGTACAGGCGGTCGCCGGCATCGCCGAGACCGGGCACGATGTAGCCCTTCTCGTTGAGACGCTCATCGAGTGCGCCGAGGACGAGGGTGACGTCCCGGTCACCGACCTGCTTCTCGATCGCGGCGACGCCCTCGGGTGCACCGAGCAGGCAGATGGCGGTGACGTCCTGCGCACCGCGACGGAACAGGAAGTCGATCGCCGCGCCGAGCGAGCCGCCGGTCGCGAGCATCGGGTCGAGCACGAAGCACTGACGGTCGCTCAGGTCGTCGGGCAGGCGCTCCGCGTACGTGGTGGGCTCGAGGGTCTCTTCGTTCCGCACCATTCCGAGGAATCCGACCTCGGCGGTGGGGAGGAGCTTCACCATGCCGTCGAGCATGCCGAGGCCCGCGCGCAGAATCGGCACGACGAGCGGGCGGGGCTCGCTGATCTTCACCCCGGTCGTGGTCGTCACAGGGGTCTGGATCTCGGCCGGCTCGACCCGCACGTTCCGCGTGGCCTCGTAGGCGAGCAGCGTGACGAGTTCTTCGGTGAGCTGACGGAACACCGGTGAGGGCGTCGTCTTGTCGCGAAGGACCGTGAGCTTGTGGGTGATGAGCGGATGGTCCGCGACGTGCAGGCGCATGTCTCCAGGCTAGAGCACCCGGCTAGCCTGGAGTGATGAGCCTGCCCGTGACTATCCGCGATGATGCGGCGATGGTGCGGGCGCTGGTCCTCGCGGCGGAGGCCGGTGACGCGGGAGACGTGCCGGTCGGCGCGGTCGTGATGGATGCGGATGGCCGCATTCTCGGTGAGGGCCGCAACGAGCGTGAGGAGACCGGGGACCCGACCGCTCACGCCGAGGTGGTGGCGCTTCGCCGCGCGGCGGCCGCGCGGGGCGAGTGGAACCTCGAGGGGTGCACGCTCGTCGTGACCCTCGAGCCCTGCGTCATGTGCGCCGGGGCGATCCTGCAGTCCCGCGTGCCCCGCCTCGTTTTCGGCGCCTGGGACGAGAAGGCGGGTGCGGCCGGATCGGTCTACGACCTGGTCCGCGACCGCCGGTTGCCGCACCGGGTCGAGGTCGTCGCCGGAGTGCGCGAGACCGAGGCATCCGCGTTGCTCCGCGCATTCTTCGACGCGCGACGCTGAGGAACACGGTCGGTATGGTTCGGGTGACAGCGCTCTGACGGTCAGCATCCGGGGCGCGACGCGCGGTCAGCGCGGAAGGTGCGGCAGCACCTCGGCGCCGAGGAACTCGAGCTGGTCGAGGTCGCGCAGGTCCATCAGCTGGAAGTAGACGCGTTCGGCCCCGAGAGCGCGCAGCCGCTCGACCTTGGCCAGGATCTCATCGGCCCCGCCGGTGATGTTCGTGTCACCGCGGAAACCGGCGAGGTCGGTGCCGATCGCCTCTGCCCGGCGCGAGAGAACGTCGTCGCTCCCGCCCGCGAGCGTTGGCAGTGCCACCGACAGTTTCAGGGTCTGCGGGTCGCGGCCGATCGCCTCGCACGCGGCACGGACGCCGTCGAACTTCTCCGCCACGACGCTCTCCGGCTGGAATCCGATGTTGAACTCCGTCGCGAACCGGGCGGCGATCGCGGGCGTACGCCGTGCGCCGCCCCCGCCGACGATGACGGGCACACGGGATTGCACGGGCTTCGGCAGGGCGGGTGCCTGCTCGAGTCGGTAGTGCGCGCCGTCGAACGAGTACGCCTCGTCGACGGGTGTCTGCCAGAGTCCGGTGATGAGCTCGAGTTGCTCTTCGAGCAGCGCGAACCGCTTCGGCGGGAACGGGATACCGTACGCGCGATGCTCCTCCTCGAACCACCCGGTGCCGAGGCCGAGCTCGACGCGTCCGCCCGACATCGCGTCGACTTGCGCGACCTGAATCGCGAGCACTCCCGGCGTCCGGTAGGTGACGGATGAGACGAGCGTGCCGAGGCGGATGCGGGAGGTCTCGCGAGCGAGGCCGGCCAGGGTCGTCCACGCATCGGTCGGACCGGGGAGCGGGTCACCCGGCCCCATCCGCAGGTAGTGGTCGGAACGGAAGAACCCGTCGAACCCGTGCCGCTCCGCGGACTGCGCGAAGGCGAGTTGGTCGTCGTACGAGAAACCCTGTTGGGGTTCGGTGAAGACGCAGTACTCCATGGTCGGTGCGCCGCGGTCAGTCAGCGGACCGGAGGATGATGGTCTCGGTCGGCGGCGCCGGATGCTGCGCCTGCCCGATGTACCCGATGACCTCCAGCAGAGCGCGTCTCACCTCCGCCGGCCGCTCCAGGTGCGGCGCGTGGCCGGCGCCCTCGAGCAGCAGCTCCTGCACGTGACCGCCGCGTTCGGTGTAGACCGCGAGCACATCGCGGGTCTGCGACACCATCTGCTGCGCGGGCGCCGCCTCATCGCCGGGCCAGCCGGGGATGATGTCGAGCGACCCGAGATGGTTCAGGTCGAAGAACGAGGCATCCGACACGATCGCGTCGACGTCGCCGTGCACCCAGAGGATGGGGGGTTTGGGCTCGATGTCGACGATCCCGGAGGTGTTGAAGTACTGCGGGGCCATCGTGTTCAGAACCCCGTTGCGGCCGGCGCCGAAGCCCGGCCAGTTCGGGCTGGATACCGAGTCACCCGGGTAGTTGCCGGGCGCGGTCGAGGTCGTGAGCATGGACGCGACCCAGATGTCCTCGTTCTCGGTCGTGTAGGTCGACGACACGTACGCCGAGCGGAATACGCTGCGCGGCGAGGTCTCGGCGGTGTCCGAGGCGTCGTGATCGATGAGGCGCTGGACGAAGTCGGGGTTGGCGCCGCCGCCGCCGCATCCGGCGTCGTCGTCGGTCAGTCGGCTTCCGTCGCGGCGCGTGCCGCCGAACCCGTAGGGCGAGACCGGTGCCTGCAGGGTGAGGGAGAGCGCCGGGTGATCCAGCGCGTACTGCATGACGACACCGCCGCCCATCGACCAGCCGACCAGGTGCGCCGACGGAATCTGCAGCGCCTCGAGCGTCGCGTGCAGATCGTCGCTGAAGTCGCGGACGCCGCGCGTCGCGTCGACGGGCAGGCTCTCGGTGCCGCCGAAGCCGCGCAGATCGACGGCCAGGACGCGCAGGTCGCTCGGCAGGTCTTGCATCAGTTCCTGCCAGAACAGGGCCGAGGAGACATTGCCGTGCACGAGGACGACCGTACGCTCGGCCGGCGTCGCGGGGTCGTCACCGCTTCGTTCCAGGACGTTCACGCTGAGCCGCGAGGTCTCCACGAGTCGCGCATCGATTCCATCGAGAAGAGGTGTCGTCGGTTCCGTCATGTCGGGTCCTTTACCGCGAGGGGGCTGCCGTGCCCCGGCATGTCCGATGATAGACCTCGGCTATCGACGAACCCCGAGGCCTAGGTTGGAGAAATGATCTCGCTTCCCTCGATCGCCATTCTCGGAGCCGGTTCGATGGGCGGTGCCGTTCTGCACGGTGTCGTCCGGTCCGGGCGCGCCGCCGGAATCACCGTCACGAACCGCACCCGCGCGAAGGCGGCCGCGCTCGCCGAACTCGACGGCGTCGACAGCATTGCGCTGGAGGATGATCCGGAGGGCAACGCGCGGGCGGCCGCATCCGCCGACGTGGTCCTGATCGGTGTGAAGCCCGCGATGGTGCCGGACCTGCTGGCCGAGATCGCCCCGCACCTGCGCGCGGGCGCGATCGTGGTGAGCCTCGCGGCGGGCGTAACGATCGCGACCTTCGAGCGGATTCTCGGCGCGGATGCCGTCGTGCTCCGGTCGATGCCGAACACTCCGGCACTCGTCGGAGCGGCCGTCACCGGCCTCGCCGCCGGCACGAACGCCGATGCCGCCGCGGTCGCGACGGTCACGGCCATCTTCGAGACCGTCGGCACCGTGCTCGAGGTGGCCGAGGACCGAATCGACGCGCTGTCGACCATCTCGGGATCGGGACCGGCCTACGTGTTCCTGCTGATCGAGAACCTCACCACCGCGGCGATCGGCAAGGGCTTCGACCGCGACGAGGCACGCACGATGGCCGAGCAGACCTTCATCGGGGCGGCCGCGCTGCTCGCTGCGTCGGGCGAAGAACCCGCGGAGCTGCGTCGTCGCGTGACGAGCCCCAAGGGCACGACGGAGCGGGCGATCGCGGTCCTCCAGGACGCGCACCTGGACGACGTGTTCGAGCGGGCGACGGATGCGGCGCTCGCCCGGGCGAAAGAACTCGCCGCCGGCGGTTGAGCCGATGCGTCGTCGGTGATCAGCGGCCTCGGACGCGCCCCAGGTAGTCCTGGAAATCGCCGAAGCTTCCCCCGAGGGTCGACGCGAGCGCCGCGGGGCTGTCGATCCACACGGCGTCATCCGGGTCGGGGAACATCTCCGGCGTGTGGACGCCGCGGATTCCGAGATACATCGGCTGTCCCTGCGGGTTCACGATCATCAGACCGCCGGCCGCGCACAGCTCGAATACGAAGGTGCACTCCGCCTCGGTGAGGGTCGCGTGCGGCAGCGACCCCGTCAGAGGTTCGGGCTGATCCAGCGGGTCGAGCTCCAGGTCTGTCCACGCACCGTCAAAGGCCAGCGCTACGCCGTCTGTCACCCGATAGAGCCCGTGCGTCTCAGGATCGACCGTCAGTCCGCGCGCGTCGAGGAATGCCATGATCTGCGCGCGGTCGTCCGCGCGCAGATCGTCACCGTCGATCGGATAGAAGCTCAGCGAGAATCCCATGCGGTCGCTCGTCTCGCTCAGCGGTCGAGCGTCGCGAAGCGCTCGATGTCGCTGTTCGTGCCCGAGACGATGATCAGGTCGTGGTTCGTGACGACCGTGTTCGCCTCGGCATAGCGGAATGGCTTGCCGGGGCTCTTCACGCCCACGACCGTGACGCGGTACTTGCTGCGGACGCCCGACTCGTTCAGGCCGACGCCGCGGATGAAACGCGGCGGGTACATCTTGGCGAGCACGAAGTCGTCGTCGAACCGGATGAAGTCCAGCATCCGGCCGCTCACCAGGTGTGCCACGCGCTCGCCGGCTTCGCGTTCGGGGTAGATGACGTGGTTCGCCCCGACGCGGGCGAGGATCTTGCCGTGTGACTGCGACACGGCCTTGGCCCAGATCTGTGGAACCTTCAGGTCGACGAGGTTGGCCGTGATGAGCACGGACGCCTCGATCGATGACCCGACCGCGACGACGGCGACCTGGAAGTCCTGCGCGCCGATCTGCTTCAGCGCTTCGAGGTTCTTCGCGTCGGCCTGCACCGTGTGCGTGACCCGCTCCGACCACTTCTGCACCAGGTCGAGGCTCTCGTCGATCGCGAGCACCTCGCGGTCGAGCCGGTCGAGCTCGCCCGCACAGGCGGCGCCGAAGCGGCCCAGCCCGATGACGAGCACGGGGGCATCCGAGCGGAGCTTCTCAACCAACGATCGGCCTCTCAACAGGCATCGAGTACAACTGCGAACGCGACGAAGCGGCGACGGCCGCGGCGAGTGTCACTGTACCAACGCGGCCCATGAACATCGTCACGGCGAGGACGTAGACCGCCGGGTCGGGCAGCTCTGTCGTGAGCCCGGTCGACAGGCCCACGGTGGCGAACCCCGACACCACCTCGAACAGCACTTCGTCGACGGGTGCTTTCGTGATCTGGGCGATCGTGATCGTCGATACCGCCACGATCGTCGCGCCCCATGCCACGACCGACAGGGCGACGCGCTGCACATCGCTCGGGATGCGGCGACCGAACGCCTGCACCGAGGGGCGTCCTTTGGCCTCCGAGAAGACGGCGAGAGCGAGCACGGCGAGCGTCGTCACCTTGATGCCGCCGGCGGTCGATGCGGAACCGCCGCCGACGAACATCAGCATCGAGCCGACCAGGAGCGACGACCCGTGCAGTTCTCCGATGTCGATGACGGAGAACCCGCCCGAGCGGGTCATCGCCGAGAGGAACAACGACTGGAAAGTGGTGTCCCACGCATCCATCCCGCCGAACGTCTGCGGATTGTCGTACTCGAGGGTCACGAACGCCACGGCGCCCGCGAAGAACAGGATGACGGTCGTGATGAGCGTGAGCTTGGTGTGCAGCGACCAGTGCCGCACGTGCCAGCGGTGCCGCCACAGCGTGAAGATGACGGGGAACCCGATCGAGCCGAGGAACACCCCGACCATCAGCACCGACATGAAGAAGTAGTCGGTGGCGAACGGCGCGAGCCCGTCGGCGTTCGGGGCGAAGCCGGTGTTCGTGAACGACATCGCCGCGAAGTACGGCGCCTCCCAGAGGGCCGTGATGGGGTCGACGCCGCCGAGCAGCAGGCCCGGGTAGAGCAGCACCGCGAGACCCGCCTCGATGACGAGGGTCGAGAGCGCGACGGTGGCCAGCAGCTGGCCCACCTCGCCGAGCCGCACGGTCTGCCCCTCGTTGACAGGTCCGCCGTGCACGCGCATCGGGTTGGAGTCGCCCGCGGCGATGAGCTTGGCACGCAGGCCCAGGCGCTTCGAGATGACGAGGCCGAGGATGCTGGCCAGGGTCAGCACACCGAGGGCGCCGACGTTCACGCCGATGTAGATGAACACCTGGCCGAGCGGCGACCAGTGCGCGCCCATGTTGACCGTCGACAGGCCCGTCACGCAGATCGTGGAGACGGCCGTGAACACGGCGTCGGCGAGCGGCGTCGCCTGACCGGATGCGGCCGCCGCGGGCAGCGACAGCAGCGCGGTGAACAGCAGGATCAACGACGAGAAGATCAAGACGGCGAAACGTGCGGGAGACGACGTCGTGAACTCGCGCGCTCCGTCTCGGAACCGGTCGAAGGCGATCGAGAGGCGTTCCCGCGACAGCACCCGCGCGGTGTCGGACATCATCCGGCACCCCTTTCGCACGAACAACAGGTCGGCGACCCGAACGGGTGTCATGGTACTCCGCCCGGCGCCCCACTAACCTAAGCGCATGGCGGATATCTTCGGCGTGATCGCGGACGCGACCCGGCGCGACATCCTGCGCCTCCTCCTCGATCGATCGATGGCGGGCGAGCGCGGAACGAGCGTGTCGTACATCGTCTCGAGGCTCGGTGTCAGTCAGCCCACCGTGTCGAAGCACCTGAAGGTGCTGCGCGACAGCGAACTGGTCTCCGTGCGCGAGGAGGGTCAGCACCGCTATTACTCGCTGTCGTCCGGTCCGCTGGACGAGATCGACAACTGGCTCATCCCGTTCCTCGACGAGGATCTGGACGACTCGATCTCTACTCTCCCGGAGCCCGCCGCGCACGCCGCCGACGTCGTCGGCCGTGCCGCCGCATCCGTCGGTCGGGCCGTCACCGCCGCGTTCGGCAAGATTCCCGGTCGCTGACCCGCATTCCCACGAGCACCAGCGGTTTACATCCGTCCCGCCGGGGACCTAGAGTGGCGGGCAGCCCGACGGGCGATGGGGGAGGGGTGTGGCATGGCCGAGCTGCCGGATGTGCGGTTCCTGACGGTCGCGGAGGTCGCGCAGCTCATGCGCGTCTCCAAGATGACGGTGTACCGACTCGTGCACGCGGGAGAACTGCCCGCCATCCGCTTCGGGCACAGCTACCGCGTGCCGGAATCGGCCGTCGCAGAGCTCGTGCAGCGGCCGGCCGCCGACGTCGGCTAGACTTATCCGAGGCATTTTTTTCGATGCCTCGTTCCCGGGCACAGGCCACCCTGAGCCCAGACCGCTGATCTGTGAGGTTTTCCGTGGGTTCTGTCATCAAGAAGCGCCGCAAGCGCATGGCGAAGAAGAAGCACCGCAAGTTGCTTCGTAAGACTCGCCACCAGCGCCGCAACAAGAAGTAATCGCGGCACCGACACCGAGCGCCTGTCCACCGGACGGGCGCTTCGTGTTGTGCCGGCACGCCGCGTCTGCGGCTAGCCTGGGGGCGTGAACTCGATCTCCGTGCAGCAGCTGCGTGACCGGCAGGATGTCCCCCTCATCGACGTCCGCGAAGTCGACGAGTACGCCGCAGGCCACGTGCCCGGCGCCGTCAACCTCCCGATGTCGACGATCAACGAGCACCTCGACGACCTGCCGGACGGGCCGTTCGATGTGATCTGCCAGGTCGGCGGGCGCTCGGCGCGGGTCGTGCAGGCCCTCGAGGCCCGCGGGTACGACGCGACGAACGTCGACGGCGGAACCGGCGAGTGGGTCGCCGCGGGATTCCCCGTCGAGAGCTGAGCGGCGCGTTCACGGCCGTGCCGTGGCGTGCCGTGGCTCGGCCGTGCCGACGTGCCCTCGTGCCTCCGTGCCGCCACCTAGGATGGTGACGTGACCACGATCACGCTCATCGGTAAAGACGGCTGCCACCTCTGCGACGTCGCGCGCGGGGTGCTCGAACACGTCCTCGCCGACATTCCGGAGGACGCCGCGGATCGCGTCGAGGTGATCGAGCAGTCGATCCTCGAAGAACCCGCGCTCTTCGAACGGTGGTCCGACAAGATCCCCGTGCTGCTGATCGACGGCACCCTGCACGCGCACTGGCGGGTCGCGCCCGAGCGTCTCCGCGACGCGGTGCTCACGGCCACCCGGTCTCGCACCGAAGGAGCGATCCGATGACGATCCGACACATCGTGGCGTGGAAGCTCGCATCCGATGACGCCGCCGAGCGGGCGGAGCAGTCGGGCCGCATCCGCCGCGAACTGCTGGCCCTGCGTGATGTGGTGCCCGGCATCGTCGACGTCACGGTCGGCGCCGACGTCATCGGCGGCGCCAACTGGGATCTCGCCATCGTCGCGGACTTCACCGACGTCGAGGCGCTCGAGGGCTACGCCGTGCACCCCGCGCACCAGGACGTCGTCACCTACGTGCGATCGGTCGTCTCCGACCGCGTCGCCGTCGACTTCGAACTCTGAGCCCGCGCGGATGCGTCCGCATCCGCCGGCACGATGATCGGAATCGCCTGCGTGAACGTGCTCGCGCGCGCTTCCGCCTCGGCGCTCCCCGTGAACAGGCCCTCTCCAGGAGCGTGGTCGGGCTCGACGAGCGGCTCCGGCTCGGGCTGCGTCATCATCACACGCTGAACGGGTAGCGCCGCCGGCATCGTGCTCTGCACCCACGTCACCATCGCCTCGCGGACGACGCAGCGCAGGTCGAAGAGCGTCGGGGAGTCCTGCGCCGTCACGAGGATCCGCACGCGCACGAGTCCGCCCGTGGCTTCGGTCACCTGGAGCACGCTCGCCCGGCCGTCCCAAAGGTCGGTCTGGGCCAACACCTCGTCGAGGTGCGCCCGCATCCGGGTCGGCGAGACGCGCCAGTCGAGGTCGAGTTCCACCGAACCGAGCAGCTCCGATCCCTGACGGGTCCAGTTCTGGAAGGGCGTGGTGGTGAAGTAGGTGCACGGCAGCACGAGGCGGCGGTCATCCCACAGGTCGAGCACGACGTAGCTCAGGGTGATCTCGCCGACCCGGCCCCACTCGCCCTCCACGACCACGACATCATCGACGCGCAGGGCATCGCTGAACGCGATCTGGAGCCCCGCGAAGATGTTCGCGAGCACCGACTGCGCGGCGAGACCGGCGATGATCGAGACGATACCGGCGGAGGCGAGCACGCTCGCGCCGAACGCCTGGACCGCGGGGAACGTCAGCAGCGCGGCGCCGATCGCGACGACGACGATGAGCGCGATCGCGAGACGGCGCACGATGAGGGTCTGGGTGCGGATGCGGCGGGCGACACGGTTGTCGGGAACGTCGATGCGGTAGCGGCCGAGCGTCACGTCGGTCCCGAAGGTCACGAGCGCCGCGAGAAGCCAGGCGGCCGTCGCGATCACGAGGATCGTGAAGAGCTGGTCGAGAACCGGCATCCAGTCCCGGTCGGGGAACGCGAGTCCCAGCGCGACCCAGACCGCCAGGGTCAGCAGCAGACCGCGGAACGGGCGACGGGCGCGCCGGATGAGTCCCGCCGGCCACGAACGGCGGCGGGAGGCCAGCCGGGTCGCGGTCGACACGATCACGGTCACGGCGATCGCCGCGACGAGCGCGATGGCCAGGGTGAGGGCGAATTGCAGCCAGGGGTCGAGCATGAGCCTCCTCGGGTCGGACGCGTTCCACGCTCTCACACCCGACCTCCGAGCCGCCTCCGCGCGAGGTCGGGGGAGTGGGCGCGGGCGTTTGTGCGGGTGTGGGGGTCACGGGATTCGGAGATGTCACGGGATTCGGAGCGGAATACCCCCGATGCTCCGCATCCGGTCGCATCTCCGAATCCCGTGACGGGCGATCCCGGATCGGGATCAGGGAAGGGGGCGCGTGGTGACCGGTGTGGGATCGAGCGCGACGCGCACCGCATCCCCGTACTCGACGCGGTCGGATGCCGCGTGCTGCACGTTCACGAGCGCACCGTCGGCCGTGCGCACCACCGAGCGGCGGAAGCTGCCGAGGAAGGTGCTCTCCTGCACGACCGCGTCCACGCCCGGGTCGGTGGCGCTCCGCAGGCGCACGTTCTCGGGCCGCAGGAACACCTGCACATCACCGTCGTCCGCCGGGCTCTGCAGCGGCAGGTCCTGGCCCCACACCGACACGATCCCGCCGCGCACGACGCCTCGCACGAGGCTCGAAACGCCCACGAAGGCTGCCACATTGGCCGTCGCGGGGCGCAGGTACAGGTCTTCCGGGGTGCCGATCTGCTCGATGCGGCCGGCGTTCATCACCGCGATCCGGTCGGAGACGGCCAGCGCCTCCTCCTGGTCGTGCGTGACGAACACGGTCGTGATGCCCAGGCGCAGCTGGATGCGGCGGATCTCATCGCGCAGCTGCACGCGGACCTTCGCATCCAGGGCCGACAGGGGTTCGTCCAACAGCAGCACCCGGGGTTCGGTGACGAGCGCTCGGGCGAGCGCGACGCGCTGCTGCTGCCCGCCGGAGAGCTGGTGCGGGTAGCGGTCGGCGAGGTGGCTGAGGCCGACGAGGTCGAGGGCGTCGCCGGCGCGGCGCACCGCATCCGTCCGCCCGACCCCGCGGCGGCGCAGACCGAACGCGGTGTTGTCGGCGACCTTCAGATGCGGAAAGAGCGAGTACGACTGGAACACCATGCCGATGTCGCGCTTGTTCGTGGGGACTCCCGACACGTCCTTGCCGCCGAGCAGCACGCTGCCGCCGGTCGCTCGTTCCAGGCCGGCCAGCACCCGGAGGGCGGTGGTCTTGCCGCATCCGGACGGGCCGAGCAGCGACACGAACTCACCGGGCGCCACGTCGAGGTCGACGCCGTGGAGCACCCGGGTCGTACCGTAGTCCTTCTCGACGCCGCGGAACTCGACGCGGGTGCCCTCGCCGGCTTCGGCGAGCAGCATGTTGTCGGAGGTCTGCGGCAGGTTCCGCAGGGGAGAGTCGGCGGTGGTCATGAGGAGGCCTTTCCGGATCCGACGCGTCCGGCGCGTCCGATCACGAGCAGCAGCACGAACGCGAAGACGAGTGCCAGCAGGGTGAAGATCGCCGCCGAGTAGGGGTCGACCTTGTTGACGACGAGAAGCGCGGTCTGCAGTACCTGGCGGTTCAGCAGCGACGCGATCGTGAACTCTCCGAGCACGACCGCGACGGAGATGAGGGATGCCGAGAGCAGGCCCTGGCGCAGGTTCGGTGCGATGACGCGGAGCACGACGCTGATCCAGCCCGCGCCGAGGGTGCGCGCGGCCTCCGACAGGGTCTTCATGTCGATCGCGTCGATCGACGCCTGGATCGACCGGTAGGCGAAGGGCAGCACGAGCACGCCGTAGGCGAACGCGAGCGTCCATGCGCCCGTGCCGAGCGTGCGACCGATCTGCTGGTAGATCGGCGCGAGCCCGACGACGAGCACGATCGCCGGGATCGAGATGGGCAGGAGCGCGACGAACTCGAAGATGCGACGCATCCGCGGAAACCGCAGGGACACGAGGATCATCGTCGGGGTCATCAGGAACAGCACGATCAGCACCGTGACGACGGCGAGGGTCAGCGAATTGCCGAGCGCAGCCCAGACCGGCTTGAGCAGTGACGCGTTCTCGGCAGAGAAGAGACCCGTCCAGTTCGCGAACGAGTAGCCATCGCCGTCGCGGAGGGTGAACAGGAACGTCGCGAGCAGCGGCAGGGCGAAGAAGACCCCGACCAGGATGCCGATGATCCACCGGGTGAGGGCGCGCGGGGCGATGGCGTTCATGACTGCCACCTCGCGGCTCGGCGCTGCACGAGCGAATACAGCCACATGACGACGGCGACCACGACGATCATGCCGAGGGCGAGTGCGCCGGCGAGGTTCTCGCGGCCGAGGACGGTTTCGCTCGTGAGGGCGGTGCGGATCTGCAGGGGCACGATCTGCGAACCCTGGCTGGCCAACGCCGCCGCGGTCGCGTAGGACGAGAAGGCGTTCGCGAACAGCAGCAGCAGGCTCGCGAGGAACGAGGGGGCGAGCACCGGCATGCCGACGTGGCGCCAGAAGCCGCCGCGGGTGCCGCCGAGCGTGAGATTCGCCTCGGCCCACTGGGGCTTGAGCGCCGTCATGGCGGGCATGAAGGTGATGACCATGAGCGGGATCTGAAAGTAGATGTACGGCAGGATCAGGCCCGGCAGCGCGTAGATCCAGGCGCCATCCGCGAACAGATTGATCCCGAAGGTGTTCAGGAGCGCCTGCGTCACGATTCCCTGGATGCCGATCGTCGCGATCCAGGCGAATGCGAGCATCACGCCGCCGAACTGCGCGAGCACGCCCGCGGCGGCATCGACGAGGGTGCGGATGGCGCCGGTCTCGGGGAGTCCCAGCAGGGCCCAGCAGACCAGGGCGCCGACGACCGCGCCGACGGCCGCGGTGAGCAGCGACAACCACGTGGAGTTGGCGAAGGTCGTGAGGATCACGGGATCGCCGAGGGCCGCGATGTTGTCCAGCGTGAAGGTGCCGTCGGCATCGAACAGTCCCGATGCCACGGCCAGGACGGTCGGCAGCAGCAAGAACAGCAGCAGGTAGGCCGCGAACGGTACGAGTCCGAGGGCGGCCAGCCAGTTCCGGCCGCGCGCGCCCCGCCGCGCCGGAGCAGAGTGCTCCGGCGCGGCGGGGGCGTTCACGTGGGCCCCTTCGGGCCCGGTGAGAACAGCAGGAGAGAAGGTCACGAGACCGCCGCGGCCCACTTCTCGCCGAGGAGCGTGCCGGCCTGGGTGCTCTGCTCCTCGGTCGGCACGACGGTGTCGTCGGGCGCGGCCGGCAGCTTGCTGGCGAGGTCCTCGTCGAGGGTGCCCGCGGTCTGCATGGCCTCCATGCGCGCGGGGCGCGCGCCACCGGCGAGCCACAGGTTCTGCGCCTCGTCGCTGTAGAGGAACTCCTGCCACAGGCGAGCGGCCGCCGGGTGCGGGGCGTTCTTGTTGATGGCCTGGTTGTAGTAGCCGGCGTAGCCCGTACCCGGGAAGACGACGACCTTCCAGTTCGGATTCGACTCGGCGTGAGCCGCGTTCAGGTAGTCCCAGTCGAAGACGACGGGGGTCTCGCCGCTCGCGACGGTGCCCGAGGTGACGTCGACCTTCAGCATGTTGCCGGCCTTGTTGAGCTCGGAGAAGAAGTCGATGCCGGGCTGGAAGTCGTCGAGCGTGCCGTCGCTCTGGACGGTGGCGAGGCCCACGGCGGCGAACGCCGCGCCGGCCTGGGTCGGGTCGCCGTTGATGGCGACCGAACCGCGGTACGCGTCACCGAGCAGGTCGGCGAGCGAAGTGGGCGCGTCGAACTTCGACGAGTCGTACCCGACCGACATGTACCCGCCGTAGTCGCCCACGAACAAGCCGGTCGGCTCCTTCAGCGCCTCGGGGATGTCGTCCCAGTTCTCGACCTTGTAGGGCGCGAACATGTCGGTGCTCTGCAGAGCGACCGTGAGGCCGAGGTCGAACACGTCGGGGGCGGTGTCGAGGCCGTCATTCGTCTTGGCGGCGTCGATCTCTTCGGCCGAGGACGCGTCGGGGGTCTGCTCCTCGATGCTGATCTCGGGGTACTTGGCGGCGAAGGCGTCGAGCACGGCGCCGTAGTTGGCCCAGTCGCGCGGGAGGGCGATGACGTTCAGCGCGCCTTCGGCCTTGGCTGCGGCCTCGAGGTCGGCGAACGTGCCGAAGTCGGCGACGCTGGTGGCGGATGCTGCTGCGGTGCTGTCGTCGCTGGGGGCGGCGTCGGACGAACCGGCGCAACCGGCCAGGGCGACGGTCGCGGCGGCGACGAAGGCGATGCCGGCAGCGGTGCGGCTGCGACGGCGGGAAACGATGGACATGTGCGTTCCTCTCGGGTGAGTCGATGCATCCGGACGTACGGGTGCGTCGGTTGCATCGGGACGAGGGGGACGCTAATTCGGTCGGGTGAACCGCGCGGCGGCGACGGGTGAACGCCCACTGAACAGTTCACTTGCCTCATATGCACGCTTCGAGGCGGCGAAAGCGTGTAGATGAGGCAAGTGAACCGGGAAGCGAGGGGGAGCGGGAACGACGACGGCCGCCGCCCGGGCGGGGCGACGGCCGTCGAGGAGCGTGGGCTGGGCCCGGCGCAGGGCGGGTTACGGCGCGAGGCGCGTGGGACCGCGGAAGAGGTAGGTGACCTCGCGGATCGAGGACTCGCCGAGCAGAAGCATCAGCACCCGGGCGAGGCCCATGCCGAATCCGCCGTGCGGCGGGGCGCCGAAGCGGAAGAAGTCGAGGTAGAAGTCGAGGTGCTCGGGGTCGAGACCCTTCTCCTTCGCCTGCTCGATCAGTACATCGACGCGGTGCTCGCGCTGCGCACCGGTCGTGATCTCGACGCCGTTGAAGAGCAGGTCGTAGCTCTTCGTGAGCCCGGTCTGCTCGTCGCGCATGTGGTAGAAAGCGCGGATCGCCGGGTGGTAGTCGGTGATGAAGACGAACTGGTGTCCGAACTTCTCGGCGACGTAGGCCGCGATCTGGCGCTCGCCCTCGGGGTCGAGGTCGCCGTCGGTGCGGGGCACCGCGTAGCCGCGTTCCTTGACGATCTCGAGTGCCTCGGCGAGCGGGATGCGGGGGAACGGGATCGCCGGAACCTGCACCTCCAGGCCGAACAGTTCCTCGATCTCGGCGCCGTGCTTGTCTTTGACCGCCTGGATGGAGAACTGCAGCAGTTCCTCCTGCATCCGGGCGACGTCTTCGTGCGAGTCGATCCAGCTGATCTCGGCGTCGATCGAGGTGAACTCGGTCGCGTGCCGGCTCGTGAAGGAGGGGTCGGCACGGAAGGCGGGCGCGATCTCGAAGATCTTGCCGAAGCCGGCGACCTGCGCCATCTGCTTGAAGAACTGCGGGCTCTGGGCGAGGTAGGCCGTCTTGTCTTCGAAGTAGGGCACCTCGAACAGTTCGGCGTTCGACTCCGAGGGAGACGCCATGAGCTTGGGCGAGTGCACCTCGATGTAGTCGCGCTCAACCCAGTACGTGCGCATGGCGTGCTCGAGCGTCGTCTGCACCCGGAAGATGAGGTTGTTGCGGCGCTGGCGAAGGTCGAGGAAACGCCAGTCCATGCGCTTGTCGACGCTGGAGTCGGCGGCGATCGGCGTCTCGGGGTTCGCCGCGGCCGCGATGTCCAGGCCCGCGATCTTGATCTCCACCCCGCCGAGCTTGACGCGCTCGTCGTGCTTGAGTTCGCCGGTGACGGTGAGGAAGGTGCCGGAGGCGAGGCCGGAGATCGTCTCGGTGAGGGCGAGCGCGGCCTCGGCGGCCGAGTCGGCGTCCTCGGCGAGCTCGCGCGTCGCCGGGTTCACCAACTGCACGGCGCCGGTCTCATCGCGGAGGATGACGAACTGCACCTTCTTCTGGTCCCGCACGGTCTCCACCCATCCCGACACCGTGACGGGGCCGGCCGGAAGAGTCTTCAACTGCTGGACGAGGACGCGTTCGCTCATGAGGAGCAAGTCTACGTGCGGCGCGTCGCGCGCTCCCGCCGCGCCGTACGATGGCGGCGTGAGCGGAACGCGGCCGGACGACGATCCCGGCGTCTACCGGATGCCGACGGAGGCATTCCGCGTCGGCGCGCACGCGCAGCCGCAGGACCCCGTCGCGACGCCCGAGCCGGTGCCGACCGCCGCACCGCCGCCCGCCGCGCCGGATGCGGCGACGCGGACCGCATCCGCCCGCTCGCCGCGCCGACGACGGGGCTGGGACATCGCGCTGACGATCGTGCTCGTCGTGCTGCTGGCGGTCGCCGCGGTGATCGCCTCGAGTCTCGGGCTCGTCATGGCGGCGTCCGCGGATGCCTGCGGGAGTGGCGGACGGGTCTGCCGCGACGACCTCCACTCCATCGGGGTGTGGATGCTGTTCACGACCCCGTTGCTGGTGCTCGCGGTCACGGCCTTCTTCGCGATCGTGCTGCTCGTGGTGCGCCGCCGCGCGTTCTGGGTGCCGATCGCGGGGACGATTCTGCTCGCCGCCCTCTGGTCGCTCGGCGTCTTCCTCGTATGGGCGGCCACCTGACTGGTGCGGCGGCGACCTGATTCGCCCTCACAGCAGGGGTTCATACTCATCCCATAGGGTCTGCTGCAGTGCCCGCTGCCCAGCGCGCCGATCACCGAGACCCCCACGAGGACCCCGATGACCGCCACCGCCCTGGTCGCTGCCCGCACGGACGGGGGGTCGTGGCTGACCTCGCTCGTCGACATGATCGTCTCGCTCATGGAGACCATCGGCCCGGTCGGTGCCGGGATCGCGATCGCGCTGGAGAACCTGTTCCCGCCGCTGCCGAGCGAGGCCATCCTGCCGCTCGCGGGCCTCACCGCCAGTCGCGGGTCCTTCACGATCGCCGAAGCCCTGATCTGGACGACGCTCGGATCGATCGTCGGGGCGTTCGCGCTCTACGGCATCGGCGCGTGGCTCGGTGTCGGGCGGCTGCGCCGCGTCGCCGCGAAGGTGCCGTTGCTGCATCCGGAAGACATCGACCGCACGATCGCCTGGTTCGAGAAGCACGGCGGCAAGGCGGTGTTCTTCGGCCGGATGGTGCCCATCTTCCGGAGCCTCATCTCCATCCCCGCCGGCGTCACACGGATGCCGCTGTGGAAGTTCGGACTCCTGACGGGTGCGGGAAGCCTCATCTGGAACACGATCTTCGTGCTCGCGGGATTTTTCCTCGGCGAGCAGTGGCACATCGTCGAGCAGTACGCCGAGATCTTCCAGTACATCGTGATCGCGGTCGTCTTCGCGGCGGTGGCATGGTTCGTCTACACCCGCACACGCACCCTCATGCGCAACCGGCGCGACTCCGATCCCGCATCCGACTGAGCACTGCCGTCCACAGCCTCCGTTCAGGGAACGCAAAGAGCACCCGGACGTAGAATCGATGGGTGCCCGCCGACCGCCTCCACCTCGTGCGCCACGGAGAGGTCCACAACCCCTCCCGTGTGCTCTACGGTCGGCTCCCGAACTTCCGGTTGAGCGTCGACGGACGGGCGATGACGCGGCAGGCCGCCGAGTACGTGCACGATCTCGGCCGACCGGTCAGCGCGCTCCTCTCCTCGCCGCTGCAGCGCGCCCGTGAATCCGCAGAACCGTTCACCGAGGTGTTCGGCATCGAGCCCGTCATCACGGAAGACGTCATCGAACCGACGAACGTCTTCGAGGGACGCCGGATGAAGCGCGCCCTGATGAACCCGCTCAACTGGCGGCACCTGGCCAAGCCCGAGGTGCCCAGCTGGGGCGAGCCGTATGCGCAGGTCGTGGATCGGATGCGGCGCGCCATGGACAGAGCGTGGGATGCGGTGCCGAGCGGCGACGTCGTCATCGTCAGTCATCAGCTGCCGATCTGGGTCACGCACCTATCGGTCGCGGGGGACCGGTTGCGACACGACCCGCGCCAGCGCCGCTGCGCACTGTCGAGTGTGACGAGCTTCGAAGGCGGACCCGGATCGTGGCGCGAAGTCGCGTACGCGGAGCCGGCCGCATCCGCCGGCAGTATCGACGTGGGAGCAGTATGACCGTCCGAGAACGGCGCCTCGCGCGCCGCGCCACCGCCGCGTTCGCCGCGGTACTCATGCTGGGACTCGCGGGGTGTTCCAGCGACGGCCTCGCCGAGCAGTACCGCGAGGGGTCCAACAAGGGCTTCATCGGGGCGGACGGCCTGCAGGTCGTGGAGATCTCCGCCGACGACCGCACCGAGCCGGTGGAGTTCTCCGGCGTCACCGATCGGGGCGACACCCTGACGAGCGCCGACGTCGCCGGCCAGGTCGTCGTCGTGAACTTCTGGTACGCCGCGTGCGGGCCGTGCATCGTGGAGGCCCCTCGCCTCGAGGAGGCCTACCAGTCCGTTCAGGGCGAAGACGTGACGTTCGTCGGCGTCAACACGTATGACCAGGCCTCGACCGCGCAGTCCTTCGCCCGCGACAACGGCGTGAGCTACCCGAGCATGCTGGCCGTCGACGACACGCAGCTGAAGCTTGCCTTCGCGACCGCGACCACCCTCAGCGCGACCCCGACGACGCTCGTCCTCGACAAGGAGGGTCGCGTCGCGGCCCGCATCGTCGGGGAACTCTCCGAGCCCTCGATCCTCGAGACGCTCGTTCGCGACGCGCTCGCCGAGTCCTCGTGATCGGCCCCTCGTGACCGGAATCGTCGCGGAGGGGGCGCTCTGGGTCGCAATCCCCCTCGCCCTCCTCGCGGGACTCGTCTCCTTCCTCTCCCCGTGCGTCCTGCCGCTCGTTCCCGGCTACCTCGGCTACCTCGGCGGGCAGGCCGAGTCGACGGGTCGAGGCCGCGGCTCCGGTCGCGGACGACTGATGCTCGGCGTGCTGCTGTTCATCGCGGGCTTCACGGTCGTCTTCATGGCGGTGACGATCCTCGGCGGCACCTTCGGTCGTTTCTTCCTCGAGTACGCCGACGTGATCACGCGGCTGCTCGGTGTCGTCGTGATCCTGCTCGGCCTCGTCTTCGTCGGCCTCTTCGGTTTCGCGCAGCGGACGCTGAAGCCTGCCGTCCGCAGCAACGTCGGCCTCGTCGGCGCGCCGCTGCTCGGCCTCGCCCTGGGCATCGGCTGGGCTCCGTGCATCGGCCCGACTCTCGGCGCGATCATCGCGGTCTCCTGGAACCTCGGCGACCCCGGTCGCGCTGGCATCCTGGGCTTCGCCTACTCGATGGGCCTCGGCATCCCGTTCGTCCTGCTCGCCGCCGGATTCGGCTGGGCGACGCGCTCCACGACGTTCCTCCGTCGCCACATCCGCGTGGTCAACATCCTCGGCGGCGTGCTGCTGGTACTCCTCGGCATCCTCATGGTCAGCGGTGTCTGGTCGACCCTCATGTCCTACCTGCAGGGGGTGTTCCTGAATGTCCCGGCCCCGCTCTGACGACCAGAACAACGATCCGCTCCGCCCGTCCGACCACGTCGACGGGCTTCCGGCGGCATCCGGTCGCGCTTCCGCGTCGGGCGCCGACGACGACGGCATCACCGCCCCCCGCCTCGGTCCTCTCGAGTGGGCGCGCTGGGGCTGGCGGCAGCTCACGAGCATGCGGACGGCCCTCGTGCTGCTGCTGCTGCTGGCGATCGCCGCCGTTCCCGGCTCGATCTTCCCGCAGCGCTCGGCCGACCCGAACGGCGTCACCCAGTTCCGCACCGACAACCCCGACCTGTTCCCGATCCTCGACGGCATCCAGCTGTTCGACGTGTACTCCTCGGTCTGGTTCTCGGCGATCTACCTGCTGCTGTTCATCTCGCTGATCGGCTGCGTGATCCCGCGTACCCAGCACCACTGGAAGGCCCTGCGCGCCCGCCCGCCCCGCACTCCCGCGCGACTGTCCCGTCTCGATGACCACCGCGAGAGCGTGCTGCGCCTGCCGGCGGGGGTGGATGCGGACGCCGCGGCCGCGGAGGCGATCGCGCTCGCCCGCGCCCAGCTGCGCGGCGCGCGCTACCGTACCGAGCGATACGACGGCCGCGGGTCGCTGTCGGTCTCCGCGGAACGCGGGTACATGCGCGAGACCGGCAACCTGCTGTTCCACATGGCGCTCGTTGGCGTGCTCATCGCGGTCGGCGTGGGCGGAGCGCTCACGTACACGGGCCAGCGGGCCATCGTGCAGGGGCAAGGTTTCGTAAACGCGCTGACGGACTACTCGTCATTCAACCCCGGCCGCTTCGTGAACGCCGACAACCTGTCGCCGTACACGATCGCCCTCGACGACTTCGACATCACGTACCAGCCGGCCGGTTCGCCCGGCGCGGGTCAGGCCGGCAACTTCGTCGCGCACGTCACGACCCAGCAGCCCGACGAGGAGGCGAAGACCGGCGAGGTGCGGGTGAATCATCCGCTCGAGATCGCCGGCGACCGGGTGTATCTGATGGGCAACGGTTACGCGCCGTCGATCACGGTGCGAAACGCCGCGGGCGAAGAGATCTTCCACGACGACGTGCCGTTCCTGCCGCAGAGCAACCAGATGACCTCGCTCGGTGTCGTGAAGATCGCCGACGGCCTGCCCGAGCAGCTGGGCCTCGTGGGCTTCTTCTACCCGACGGCGCAGGAGCTCACGACCGGCGCGCTCACCTCGGTCTACCCCGACCTCGTGTTCCCGGTGCTGACCCTCGACGCCTACTCGGGCGACCTCGGCATCGACGACGGCACACCCCGATCGGTGTACACGCTCGACACGGGCGACATGACGAAGCTCACCGGGCGGGGCACCGACGCCCCCTCGATCCAGTTGCTGCCCGGCCAGAGCGCGCAGCTCCCGAACGGTCTCGGCACGATCACGTTCGAGAACGCCGCCGACCCGACCACGGTCGAAGCGACCGACGGCACGCTCGACTCGCTCGCTCCCGACGGCAGCTACCAGGGTTCGGTCAAGCGCTTCGTCTCGCTCTCGATCCACCACGATGTCGGAGCGCCCTGGGTGCTCGCCTTCGCGCTGCTCGCTCTCGGCGGGCTCATGCTCGCGCTGTTCGTTCCGCGCCGCCGGATGTGGGTGCGCGCGAGTGTGCGCGACGGCGCCGTGCACCTCGAGTACGCGGGACTCGCCCGCGGCGAGGACCCGCAGCTCGCCGCCGCGGTCGCACAGTTCGCCGAGCGGCATACGGCGGCATCCGCCGCCGCCCTCCGTGCCGATCTCGATGACGTAGAGCCGTCCGGCTCCCGCCCGAAAGTAGACTGACGCCATGACCGACCAGCTCTCGCTCGACGACGTCTCGGTGCTCCTGATCTGGACGGCGATCGCGATCTACGCGCTGGCGTTCATCGCCTACGCGATCGATCTGTCCCGCCGTTCCGCGCAGGCGATCGACGCCCAGGACGCCACCGTACGCGAGCGTGAGCTCGTGGGTGCCGGCGGCGAGACGATCGCCCAGGTGCGCGCGAGCGAGGAGGCCGCCGCGGTGTCGCTGAGCGCTCGCGGTCGCGATCGTTCCCGGCCGGTCTGGGCCCGCATCGGCACGGCCATGGCCTGGCTCGGATTCCTCTTCCACCTCGGGGCGACCATCACCCGCGGCATCGAGGCCGAGCGCGTGCCGTGGTCGAACATGTACGAGTTCTCGATGACGGGAACCCTGCTGATCGTCGCGGTCTACCTCGGCGTGCTGTTCCGCTACGACCTGCGATTCCTCGGGTCGTTCATTATGGGTCTGGTCGCCGTGCTGATGGGTGGGGCGACGCTCTTCCACGTCGACGTCTCGCCGCTGTCCGACCCGCTGAAAAGCGTCTGGCTCGTCATCCACGTGTTCGTCGCGTCGCTCGCGACAGCGCTGTTCGCCCTCGCGTTCGCGCTCTCGGTCGTGCAGCTGCTGCAGGCCCGCCGCGAGCGCAAAGCGCTCGAGGCCGCCGTCGGCACCGTGGGCAAGACCGGACCGGGCTTCCTCCGCATCCTGCCGAGCGCCACCGACCTCGAGTCGCTGGCCTACCGGTTCGCGATCATCGGGTTCATCTTCTGGACCTTCACGCTCATCGCCGGCTCGATCTGGGCCAACGACGCGTGGGGTCGGTACTGGGGCTTCGACACCAAGGAGGTATGGACCTTCGTGATCTGGGTGCTCTACGCCGGATACATCCACGCCCGCGCCACGCGCGGGTGGCGTGGCACCCGGTCGGCGTGGTTGTCGATCATCGGGTTCGCCGCGGTGATGTTCAACTTCACGATCGTGAACATGTTCTTCAAGGGCCTGCACGTCTACTCCGGCCTGAGCTGAGTCCGCGCGAGCCGCGAGGGGGAGTGGCCATGCGCAGGGGATCCAACCTGCCGGCGGTCGGGACGTACAACCAGACCGTCGTCCTGGACCTCATCCGGCGTGCCCCGGGGGGGATGAGCCGCGTCGAGCTCGCCGAGCGCTCCGGACTATCGGCGCAGACCCTCAGCAACGTCACGCGGCGCCTCGTGGAGGAGGGGCTGATCGCCGAGGCCGGCAAGGTGATCTCCGGTCCGGGTAAGCCCCGCACCCTGCTGGCGCTCGTTCCGCGCTCGCGCTTCGCGATCGGCATCCACCTCGACCCGGCGGTCGACACGATCGTCGTGATCGACATGGCCGGCACGGTCGTCGCGCACGCCGAGCACCCGCCCGGGCGGTCGACGGATGCGGGCCGCCTCATCGGATCGATGGCCGACGCCGTGCTCGACATCATCACGCGCGCGGGCATCGACGAGGACCGCATCGTCGGCGTCGGGGTGGCCGCTCCCGGTCCGCTCCAGGACGGACGCTTCCTCACCCCGCCGCTCCTGCCGGCGTGGCACGGGGTCAGCATCCGCGATGGGCTGGCCGCCGCGACCGGGTTGCCGATCGTCGTCGAGAAGGACGTCACGGCGGCCGTCGTCGGCGAACTGTGGCTGGACCGCGGATACGACGTCGGTGACGCGATGTTCCTCTACTACGGCGCCGGGATCGGTGCGGGGCTCGCCGTCGGCGGCATGCCGGTACGCGGCGCCACGGGCAACGCCGGCGACATCGCCCACCTGAGCGTCGATCCGTCCGGACCCATCTGCGAGTGCGGCAACGCGGGCTGCCTCGGAGCATCGCTCGAACCCGACACGATCCTGCGGCTCGCCGGCATCCGGAGCGGTCAGGCGCCCGTCGAGCAGCTTCCGGCCGATCCGCGCCCCGAGCTCGATCGGCTCCGCGCGCTGGCCGAGGAGGGCGACTCGGCCGCGATGGCCGCGATTGCCCTGACCGCGCGGCGGCTCGCGCGCGGCCTCGTGCAGCTCGACAACGTGCTCGACATGGGCGTCGCGGTCGTGGGCGGTCCGGTCTGGGCGCGCCTGTGGCCCGTGCTCCGGGAGCCCCTGCGGCAGAGCCTGGCGGCGGATCCCGCCATCCGCACACTCCGTCCGTTGCACCTGCGCGACTCCCGACTGGGTACGGATGCGGCCGCCGTCGGTGCGGCCTGCCTGTTGCTGGACGGCGCCTTCGCGGCGCGCCCGTCCGACCTGCTCATCACCGGCTGACCCCCGGTCCGCGGGGTGACCGGATCGTGATGAAACTCGGACTTGATTCTATTACTCCATTTGATAGATTTATCCCCGCACGGCGCTCTGAGGCGCCAAACCCTAGCAAAGGAGCAGGAATGCGTCACAGGACTCTCGCCGCCGTCGCCGCCATAGCGGTGTCTGGTCTGGCCCTCGCCGGCTGCAGTTCAGCCGAATCCGCGCCCGCCGACGAGACCGGCGATCGCACCATCACGGTCGCCTACCAGAAGACCTCGGCGTTCCATCAGCTCGACGACCTGTTCCAGAAGGTCAAGCCCGAGTTCGAGGCCGCGAACCCCGGCGTCACCGTCGACCTCCAGCCGATCGAGTCGGAGGACGAGTACTTCACGAAGCTCGCCCTGATGAACGGTTCGGCCGACACCGCCCCCGACGTCATCTACGAGGACACCTTCCAGATCCGCTCCGATGCGGCCGCCGGATACCTGCTCCCGATCGACGACTACGTCGCTCAGTGGGAGGACTGGGGCCAGTTCTACGACGCCGCCAAGGAGGCCGGCCTCGGCGACGACGGCAAGACCTACGGCGTCTCGATGGGCACCGACACCCGCGCGATCTACTACAACAAGGACCTCTTCGCCGCGGCGGGATTGCCCACCGACTGGCAGCCCACCAGCTGGGACGACATCCTCGACGCGGCCCGTGCGCTGAAGGCCAGCAACCCCGATGTCATCCCGCTGAACATCTACGGCAGCAAGGCGGCCGTCGAGCAGACGTCGATGCAGGGCGTCGAGATGCTGCTGTACGGCACCGACTCCACGCTCTACAACACGGACTCGCAGAAGTGGGTCACCGATTCGACGGGGATGAAGGACACGTTCGGTTTCTACCAGGACCTCTACTCGGAGGGCCTCGGAACGCCGCTCGACCTGGCGCTGGACACCACGATCGGCAGCCGCGTCTCGACCGAACTGATCCCGCAGGGCAAGGTCGCGATGGCGATCGACGGCTCGTGGCTGCCCGGTGGCTGGATCGAAGGCCAGAGCGCATGGCCCGAGTGGGAGCAGACGATCGGTCTCGCGAAGATGCCGACGCAGGATGGCGGCGACCCCGGCTTTACCTCGATGTCGGGCGGCTGGACCCTCGCGGTCGGCGCGCAGACCGACTACCCGAAGACCTCCTTCGACTTCATCGCTATGGCGCTGAACCAGGAGAACTCGCTGAAGTACGACACCGAGAACAGCCAGATCGCGGTGCGCGACGACGTCGCGACGTCTGACGCCTACCTGTCGTACAACCCGACGTTCGCGTTCTTCTCCGACCTCGTGCAGTACACGCACTTCCGCCCGGCGACCCCGGACTACTCGCAGATCTCGAGCGCGCTCCAGCAGGCGGTCGAATCCGTGATCACCGGGGATGCGACGGCCGAAGAAGCGACTTCCGCCTACGACGAGGACCTCACGAAGATCGTGAGCGAGTCGAACGTGGAGCAAGGCGACTGAGTTCATGACGACAACGTCCTCTCGCCTGCCCTCCGCTCCTCACGGAGCGGGGGGCAGGCGGCGCACCTTCCGCGCCATCTCCCGTTCGACGCCGCTCGTGCCGGCGCTCATCCTGCTGGCGATCTTCCTCGTCGGCCCGATGGGCTTCGCGCTCTGGGGCTCGCTGACGAACGCCGCTCTCACCGGTTACCGCGCGGCGAAGCCGCAGTTCATCGGCCTCGACAACTACGCCGCGCTGTTCGCCGATGCGGACTTCTGGAACTCGGTCGTCCTGACCCTCGTGTTCGTGCTGTTCTCGGCGATCATCGGGCAGAACGTTCTGGGGCTCGCGATCGCGGTCCTGCTGCGCGCCTCATCCCGGATCGTGTCGACCATCGTCAGCACGCTCGTCGTCGTCGCCTGGGTGCTGCCGGAGATCGTCGCGGCCTTCGCCCTCTACGCGTTCTTCTCCGCCGACGGCACGCTCAATTCGGTGCTCGACGGTCTGGGGCTCGGAAGCGTCAGCTGGCTCATCGACTACCCGATGCTCTCGGTCATCCTCGCCAACATCTGGCGCGGAACGGCCTTCTCGATGCTCGTCTACAACGCGGCGCTCGGCGAGGTACCGCCGGAGATCACGGAGGCGGCCCAGATCGATGGCACCAACACCGTGCAGCGCTTCTTCCTCGTGACGCTGCCGATGATCCGCCGCTCGATCGCCACCAACCTCATGCTCACCACGCTGCAGACCCTCGGCACCTTCGGTCTCATCTGGGTGATGACCGGCGGCGGCCCGGGCACGCGCAGTTCCACGTTGCCGGTGCTCGCCTATCAAGAGGCGTTCCGGTTCGCCCAGGTCGGCTACGGCACGGCCATCGCCGCCGTCACCATCGTGCTCGGCGCGGTCTTCGCGGCCATCTACATCAAGATCCTGAAGCCGGAGGTGGAGTCATGACATCCACGACCACGCGAGCAATCGTCTCGCCGCGACGGCGCACCCGTGTGCCCCTCTCCGTCGCCTCACCGGCTCCGCGGCGCGGAAAGCTCATCGCCAACCTGGTCCTCGCGGCGCTCGGCATCGTGTTCGTCGTGCCGATCGCGTGGATCGTCTTCTCGGCGATCGATCCCGCGGCGACCGTGTCGATCTCCCTCCCGGAGGCGTTCACGCTCGACAACTTCAGCGCGGTCCTGACCTACTCCCAGACGATTCTGCCGCTGTGGAACTCGGCGCTGATCTCGTTCGGGACGGCCGCGCTCACGGTCGTCGTCGGCGTGCTCGCGGCGTATCCGCTCTCGCGGTTCCGGCAGCGGTTCCAGCGCGGCTTCCTCTACGGCGTGCTGTTCGGCTCCTGCCTGCCGATCACCGCGCTTATGGTGCCGGTCTACGCGATGTTCGTGCAGCTGAAGCTCCTCGACTCCCTCGTCGGCGTCATCCTCTTCATGTCGGCGACGTCGCTGCCGATGGCGATCTGGATGCTGAAGAACTTCATGGACTCGGTGCCGATCTCGCTCGAAGAGGCCGCGTGGGTCGATGGCGCATCCGCGATGCGCGCGCTCGGACAGATCGTGCTGCCCCTCATGCGTCCCGGGATCGGTGTCGTCTTCATCTTCGTGTTCACGCAGGCGTGGGGGAACTTCTTCGTTCCGTTCGTGCTCCTGTTCAGCGCGGAGAAGATGCCGGCGGCCGTCGCGATCTTCACCTTCTTCGGCAACCACGGAGCGGTCGCCTACGGCCAGCTCGCGGCCTTCGCGATGCTCTACTCCGTGCCGATTCTCGTCCTCTATCTCGTGATGCAGCGCATCACCGGCAGCTCGTTCGCCCTCGCCGGCGGACTCAAGGGCTGACCCCGAACGTCAGGAACCATCGCATGCACGACCGCACCGCGCTCACCGAGCTGCGCATCGACCGTTTCATCCGCGAGCGGCTCGAACCCGCCGTCTATCGCGCCCACCATCCGCTCGCCGTTTCGGCATGGGAGGCTCCCGGGGAGCCCGTCCCCTTCGAGGTCGCGGATGCGGCCGAGTACGTGCCGTTCGGCGTCGGCCGCCGCTGGGGCCGCCCGTGGGGCACGACCTGGTTCCACGTCGAGGGAGCGGTGCCGTCCGAGTGGTGGCAGGCATCCGGCGAACTCCCCGAGGGAACGCGCGCAGAGCTGGTCATCGACCTCGGCTTCACGGCGGGACAGAGCGGATTCCAGGCCGAAGCCCTCGTGTGGGACCGGTCGGGAAGCCCGCTCAAGGGCGTCTCACCCTTCAACCAGGCGGTGCCGTCCGCGGTGGATGCCGCGGGGCGGGTGGATGTGCGGGTCGAAGCCGCATCCAACCCCGATGTCGGCAGTCTGTTCACCTTCGAGCCGACGCACCTGGGCGACCGGGCGACGGCCGGCACCGACCCGATCTACGTGCTCCGCACGGTGGAGATCGGTCTGCGCGACGTGATCGTGGCGGAGCTGCTCGCGGATGCCCTCGCGCTCCGGGGCCTCGCGGCGCAGCTCGATCCGACGTCCGCGCGCCGGGCCGAACTCCTCGAGGGCCTCGACCGCATGATCGACACGGTCGATCCGGACGACGTCGCGGCGACGGCTGCCGCGGCGCGTGCGGTTCTGCTGCCGTTGCTGGAGCGCCCCGCCCACGCGAGCGCGCACACGCTGCACGCCGTCGGACACGCGCACATCGATTCGGCCTGGCTCTGGCCGGTGCGCGAGACGGCGCGGAAGGTCTCGCGCACGTTCGCGAACGTGCTCGCACTGATGAACGAGGACCCGGACGTCGTGTTCGCGAGCTCGTCGGCGCAGCAGTTCGCGTGGGTCAAGGAGTACTACCCCGCGCTCTGGGCACGGCTCGTCGAGCGGGTGCGCGAGGGGCGCTTCGTTCCGGTGGGGGGCATGTGGGTCGAATCCGACACCAACATGGTCGGCGGCGAGGCGATGGCCCGGCAACTGCTCGAGGGGAAGAGCTTCTTCCTCGAGGAGTTCGGCATCGAGACCCCCGAGGTCTGGCTGCCCGACTCCTTCGGCTACTCCGGGGCGCTTCCGCAGATCATCCGGGCATCCGGATCGAAGTGGTTCCTGACCCAGAAGATCTCGTGGAACGAGACGAACCGGATGCCGCACCACACCTTCCTGTGGGAGGGCATCGACGGCACGCGGTTGTTCACGCACTTCCCGCCGGTCGACAAGTACAACTCCGACGTCTCGGCGGAGGACCTCGCGCACGCGCAGCGGAATTTCGCCGACAAGGGGCGGACGAACGTCTCGCTCCTGCCGTACGGCTACGGCGACGGCGGCGGCGGACCGACGCGGGAGATGGCGGCCACGATCGCCCGCACCGGGTCGCTGGAGGGATCGCCGATCGTCGAGCACTCCACCCCCGCGCGCTTCTTCGAGACTGCGGAGCGCGAGTACGCCGATCCCGAGGTGTGGGCGGGTGAGCTCTATCTCGAGTTCCACCGCGGCACCTACACGAGCCAGCTGCGCACCAAGCAGGGCAACCGCCGGAGCGAGCACCTGCTTCGCGAGGCGGAGCTCTGGGCGGCGACGGCCTCCGTGCGGGCGGGCGTCGCCTACCCTGCGGCGACGTTGAAGCGGCTGTGGCAGCTGACCCTCCTGCAGCAGTTCCACGACATCCTGCCCGGATCGTCGATCGCCTGGGTGCACCGCGATGCGGAGCGCAACTACGCGGCGATCGCCACCGAACTGACCGACATCATCGACGAGAGCCTGCGGGTGCTCGCCGGATCGGGCGACCACACGCTCCGGGCCAACGCCGCCCCGCACGCGCGGGGCGCCGTTCCCGCGCTGGCGCTCGGGTCCGCGCCCGCGGAGGCGCCGGTCGCCCCGGTGCGCGTGGGCGACGACCTCGTCCTCGACAACGGGGTGGTGCGGGCCGTCATCGATCCGCGCGGACTCATCGTGTCGCTGGTGGAGGTCGGGTCGGGCCGCGAGGTCGTGCCGCCCGGGTCGACCGCGGGTCTGTTCCAGCTGCACCGCGACACCCCCACACAGTGGGATGCGTGGGACATCGACGAGCACTACCGCCGGCATGTCATCGATCTCGTCGACGCCGAGAGCGTCGCGATCGAGGGCGATGCGGTGGTCATCACGCGTCGGTTCGGCGACTCCCGTCTCGTGCAGCGCATCACGCTCTTCGAGGGGTCGCGCACCCTGCGCCTGTCGATCGATGTCGACTGGCACGAGCGGCAGAAGCTGCTCAAGCTGAGCGTTCCGGTCGATGTGCACACCGACCGGGCGCAGTCCGAGATCCAGTTCGGGCACATCGTGCGCCCCACGCACACCAACACCTCGTGGGATGCGGCACGGTTCGAGACCGTCGCGCATCGCTGGGTGCGGGTGGCCGAACCGGACTTCGGCGTCGCCGTGACGAACGACTCGACCTACGGGCACGACATCACCCGGCACGCGCGGACGGGCGGGGGCACGGTCTCGATCGTGCGGCTGTCGGTCATCCGCGGTGCACTCTTCCCCGATCCGCAGCAGGACCAGGGCGAGCACCACCTCGAGGTCGGCATCGTCGTCGGCGCGCAGACGCAGGATGCGGTGACCGAGGGCTACCGTGCGAACCTGCCGGAGCGGGTCGTCACCGGGGCCGGGGTCGGCGAGGTCGCCCCTCTCGTGCGCGTCGAGGATGCATCCGTCGTCATAGAAGCGGTCAAGCTCGCCGAGGACGGCAGCGGCGACGTGATCGTGCGGCTCTACGAATCGCTCGGGCACCGCGCGGCGACGCGAGTGGTGCCCGGATTCGCAGCCTCGGGGGTCATCGAGACCGATCTGCTGGAGCGCGAGATCCCGGCCGCCGCGCTCGTCGCGGCGGGGTCCGATGGCGCGGAGATCGCGCTGCGGCCGTTCCAGCTCGCGACGCTCCGCTTCATCCGGAGCTGAGCGCCCCATCCGGAGCTGACCACCGCAACCGGAGCTGAGCACCGCAACCGGAGCTGAGCACCGCATCCGGAGCTGAGCACCCATGTCCCACTAATTGCAGAGCATGTCCCACTTTTTGCCGCTATTAGTGCGGGAAAGCGGCAAAAAGTGGGACATGCGGGGTGGGGGTAGGGGGGGTAGGGCGGCTGGGGGATGCCTCGGCTGGCGGATGCCTCAGGGGGCGGATGCGGTCAGCACCGCGCTCGCGCGCACCTTGCGGCGCTGCGCCACCACCAGGGTCGTGGCGATCAGCGCGAGCGTCGACCACACGAGCATCCCGACCAGCGCTGCGCCCACGCCGCCCGTCGAGGTCAGTGCCCCGAGCATCGCGGAGTAGGCCGGAGCCGTGGGCAGCAGGCCTGCCGCCGACGTCAGGGCGGACGGCACGGTCGACACGACGCCGGTCGCGAGCGCGAGGGCGCCGACGACGGCGGAGATCCAGCGTCCGGCACCGCCGAACAGTGCGACGAGCGCCTGGTTCACCGCGGCGAACGCGATGCCCGCGGCGACGCAGAGGGCGGCGAACAGCGACCAGTCGGCCCAGTCGTACGATGCGGCGATCTGCACGACGACGGCCACGAGCGCGCCCTGCGCGGCGCCGATCAGCGCGGCGGGGGCGAAGGCGCGGAGCGTCAGCAGCAGCGACGTGCGCCGGCTCGTGAGGGTGTGCGCCGAGACCGCCCGCAGCACCACGAACGAGCCGAGTCCGCCGAACCAGAGCACGAGCATCGCGAGCAGCGGGATGGCGGATGCGCCGAACAGGTCGGTGCCCACTCCCTCCGCGGCGACCGGGTCGGCCACGACGGTCGCGAGGCTCGTGGCCTGTTCGTCGCTGTACGTCGGCACCTGCGCAACGGCCGTGTCGAGCCCGTCGGCGAGCGTGCGCGTGCCGCTCGCCACCTGACCGACTCCCGTCCCGAGCGCGTTGGCACCGGTCGCGAGTTCGGCGGATCCGGATGCGGCCGACGCCGCCCCGGTGGCGAGCTGAGCCGCACCGCCCTGGAGGGTAGACGCGCCCGTCGCGAGCTGCGCCGCACCGCTGGAGAGCGCGCCCACGCCGTCGGCCGCCTGCCGGGCGCCGCCGGCGAGAGCCGTCGTGCCGTCGGCCAGTTGCGACGACGACGCCGCGAGAGCCTGCAGCGCGCCAGGCAGCGCCGAGAGGCCGCCGGCGAGCTGGCCGGCCTGCGTCACGAACCGGGTCGTGACGGGCAGTGCCGCCTCCGCGTCGGCCGCGGCATCCGACAGCGACGCGCAGAGATCGGGCGTGGCGGCGGGGTCGCACTGCGCGGCCAGGCGCGACAGGTCGTCGCTCGCCTGGGCGAGTCCCTCGGTGATCGCCGGGGTGCTCGCGGCGAGCTGGCCGGCGGCTTCCGCGGTGCCGGGCGGCAGTGATCCCGCCAGTGTGTTCAGGCCGTCGGAGAGCTGCCGGTTGCCGGCGGCGAGGGTGTCGGCGCTTCCCGCGAGCGTGCCGAGCCCGCTCGCGGCGGCCGACGCACCCGACGCGAGCTGGTTCGCTCCGCTCGACAGCGCGCCGGCGCCATCCGCGATGCCCTGCGCGCCGCTCGCGATCTGGCCGACGCCGGCGGAGAGGTCGTCGGCACCGGTTGCGAGGGTGGTGGCCCCGGATGCTGCCTGGTCGGCGCCGTCGGCGATCTCGTGGGCGCCGGATGCGGCGTCGCCGAGCTGATCGTGCAGCGTCGTGAAGCCGAGCAGCACGTTCTCGAGGTACGTCTTCGACACCTCCGTGCCGAAGACGGTGGCCGCGGCCTGCGTGATCTGGGCCGTGATCGCGTCGTCGACGATGCGGCCATCGGGCGCGGTCTGCACCTCGATCGTCGCCTGTTCGGGCGACGTGCCCGCGGTCGAGGTCGCGGCGGCGGAGAAGTTCTCCGGGATCCGGACGATCGCGCTGTAGGTGCCGTCGGCGAGTCCCTCGGCGGCATCCTCGTCGTTGGAGATGGTCCAGTCGAGGTTGCTGGCGATCTGATCCGACCCGGCGACGAGCCCGCCGGTGAGCTGCCGGCCGAGCGGGGCGAGCTGCCCCTGGATCTCGACCGCCTTGTCGTCGTTCACGATGGCGGCGGTCATGTTGCCGAGGCGTTCGGCCGGGTTGTAGAGCGCCGCGACGAGCAGCGCGCCCATCACGACCGGCAGCAGCAGCACGCCCACGACCGTGAGCCAGGTGATGGGGCGGCCGGAGCGGGAACGTTCCACGGGGAGAGTCATGCGGTCACCTCAGGTGCGGATGCGAGATCGGATGCGGAAGCGGATGCGTCGCCCGGCAGTACCTCGAGGGTCTGCACGTGCGGGCGGAGCGCGTCGGTGAGCAGCGCCTGCGCGCGCCCCGGGTCGGCCGCCGTCACGACGAGCGTGAGCGCGGTGCGGGCGTCGTCGGCGCGTTCGGAGGCGAGGAGCGCCGCGTCGCGGATGGCATCGACCGCCCGCGCGCGCGCCGCGCCCTCGAGCAGGTCGAGGCCGTCGATCACAACGACGTTCGCGCGGGCGCCGAGCGCCTGCCGCAGTTCGGCGCCGGGGTCGGCGCTGTCGCCGAGGAGGGCGATGCCGACATTCCGGCGTACCCACCCGGCGCGTTCGGGAACCAGGCGTCCGGCGACCCGCATCCGTCCGTCCGACGGATCGGCGCGTCCCGCGACGGCGAGGGCGAGGGCGCGGCGCGACTCGCGCGGCCCCGTCACCACGAGGCAGTGACCGGGGCGCACGCGGAACGTCGTTTCGGCGAGCACGGTGACCTCGCCCTCGCGGCGGTTCCAGGCCCGCACGGTCACGCCCTCGGCGGTGATGGCGGCGGGCTCGGCGGGCCAGTCCGCGAGGGCGAGTTCGCGCTCGACGGCCTCGCCCTCGATGTCGAAGTGGGGGAGCAAGCGGTCGAGCCAGCGGGGGAACCACCAGGCGCGGTCGCCGAGGAGCGTCATGACCGCTGGCACGAGCGTCATGCGCACGAGGAACGCGTCGATGGCGACACCCGTGGCAAGACCCAGCGCGATCGGTTTCAGGTTGGAGTCCCCCTCCGGCACGAACGCGGCGAACACCGCGAACATGATGACCGCGGCCGCGGTGACGACGCGGGCGGACGCGGAGAAGCCGCTGCGCACCGCATCCACGGCGATGGCCTTCGCGGACCCGCCGCCGCGGCGGCGGAGGGCATGCACGTAGTCCTCCCGCATCCGGGAGACGAGGAAGACCTCGTAGTCCATCGCGAGGCCGAACAGCACACCCATCACGACGATGGGCATGAAGCTGATGACCGGGCCCGTGCGGGCGACGTGCAGCAGATCGGCGAACCATCCCCACTCGAAGACCGCCGCGACGACACCGAACGACGCCCCGACCGAGAGCAGGTAGCCGAGGGCGGCTTTCAGGGGCACCCACACCGACCGGAACACGATCATGAGAAGTATGAGGGAGAGGCCGACCACGAAGAGCCCGAACGGGAGCAGGGCCTGGCCGAGGCGGTCGGAGATGTCGATCGCGACGGCGGTGAAGCCGGTGACCTTCAGGTCGACGCCGTACTCGTCGAGCAGGCGGTCGTGCTGAGCGCGCAGTTCGCGCACGAGGTCGGCGGTCGCCGGGTCGTCGGGCGCCGTCTCGGGCACGATCTGCACGATGCCCGTGTCGGCGGCCTCGTTCGGGGTCGCGAGGGCGACCTCCTTCACTCCCGGCAGCGCGGCGATCTCGTCGCCGATTTCGGTCATCAGGGTGACCGGGTCGTTCGAGGTGACGATCGTGCCGGTCATGATCAGCGGTCCGTTGGCGCCAGGGCCGAAGTGCTCGGTGGTCAGGTCGTAGGTGATGCGCGCGGCGTCGTCCTTGGGGAGCTGGCCGGCGTTCGGCAGCGCGAGGGCGAGGCTGGCGGCGGGAATCGTCGCGACCCCGAGGGTGACGACGACGGCGATCGTGGTGAGCAGCGGGTGCCGCGTCACGAGCCCCACCCAGCGCGTGGCGAAACCGCGACGCGCTGGGGTGGCGGCGGCATCCGTCTTCTTCGCCGCCCGGCGACGCCAGCCGAGCACGCGACCCTTGACGAGGCCGAGGAGGGCGGGCGTCAGGGTCACCGCGACGGCCACGGCGATCGCGACGGCGACGGCGGCGGCCACGCCCATCGTGGTGAGGAACGGGATGCCGGCGAAGCTCAGACCGATGAGCGCGATGAGCACGGTGATGCCGGCGAACACGACCGCCGAGCCGGCGGTGCCGGTCGCGCGGGCCGCGGATTCCTCCGGGTCGGCGCCGGCGCGGGTCTGATCCTGATGCCGGGAGATGATGAAGAGCGAGTAGTCGATGCCGACGGCGAGACCAAGCATCAGCGCCAGCAGCGGAGTCGTCGAGGAGACCGACGCGAATGCCGTGGCGACGAAGATGAGCGCCATCGAGAGGCCGACGCCGAGGATCGCGGTGAGCAGCGGAAGGCCGGCCACGACGAACGAGCGGAAGGTCGCGATCAGCACGAGCAGCGCGATCAGGAGTCCGACGAGCTCGGTGACCGTGACGCCCGGCAGGGAGACCGCGAACAGATCGCCGCCGAGCTGCACCTGCGCCCCGCTCGGAAGCTCCGGTCCGAGCTCGTCCACGACCTGCTCGAGCGCGGTCACCGTCTCGGCGGGAACATTCGTCGCCTGGCCGTCGAACTGCATCCGCACGATCGCCGCGGTCTCGTCGTCCGAGATGTTGCCCCGCACGGTGTCGCTGTAGGGGTCGGTGACGGCGAGGACGCCGTCGAGATCTTCGATCTGCCCGACCGTGTTCTCGATCGCGTCGTGGTAGTCGGCGTCCGTGACGGCGTCGCCGTCGGCCGCCACCACGATGAACTGCGCGCTCGTTCCGCTGACCTGCGGGAACGTGCGGTTCAGCTGCTCGAGCCCGGCCTGCGACTCCGTGCCCGGAATCGAGAAGCTGTTGTCGGTGCCCTTCGCGAGGAGGGCGGCGCCTCCGGCGGCGAGGGCGAGGAGCAGCACCCAGCTGAGGAGCACGCGCCACGGGTGACGGAACGACCAGCGGCCGAGCGAGTACAGGAGCGTGGACACAGATGCCTCCGGCTGCGGGTGACGACGAGTTCGATACACAAGCGTATCCGATACAGATGTGTATCCTAAGGATCGCCCGCGCAGCGAAACTGTGCGCGGGGTGAATGCCGTACCGGAGGAAGGACCCGGGATGAGCGAAGCGTCTCCTCCGCGCAGTCGTCAGAACACCCGCGCACGTCTATTGACCGCCGCATCCGAGGTCTTCGCCGAGTCGGGATTCGACGGCGCCTCGGTCGAGGCGATCTGCGAACGCGCCGGATTCACCCGCGGCGCGTTCTACTCGAACTTCGCCTCCAAGGACGAGCTGTTCTTCGGACTGGTGCAGCAGGTGTCCGACGCCAAGCTCGAGCGGGTGACGACGCGAGTGCGCGAACTCGAGAGCGAAGGGCTGCCGGCCATGACGCCGGCGGAGCTCGTGCTGCGGGTGCTCGACATCGAGCACGAGGAGCGACTCGGCGTCGTGCTCATGAGCGAGATCCGCACGAACGCGATGCGCGATCGACGACTCGCGGAGGCGTACCTGGAATGGGATGCCGCCATGACCGAGCGGGTCGCCCAGATCATCGCCGACCTCGCCCGCACCTACTCCCTGCGCCTGCGGATGCCGGTGCTCGACGCCGCTCGATTCGTTCTGCAGAACTGGGATGCGACGTGTGTGCACGCCGTGATCGCCGGACTCGGCACCGCCGACACCCTGCGCCTGGTCACCGAGCGCACCGCCGCGCTCGCCGCCGCCATCGCCGACTGACCGGGCAGCCGGGACCGCTCGGAAGGGTGTGCTCGGCCGGCACCGCCCAGAAGGGCATGCTCAGTCGGACAGGAGCGCGTGACAGCGCTCGAGCCGGGCGAACCACCAGTCCCGGCGCTCGACCGACGCGGCGTGCGCATCCAGCGTCGACGGATCGACGCTCGCCCGGCGCACGTCGATCGCGCCGTCCTGCGGGAGGAGCGGGTCGGCGGTGACGTCGGCGCCGAGCAGCGACGCGGTGCCGAGCCCGCAGTCGTAGTCGAGCGAGGGGAGCGCGGCGGCCAGCGCGAGTCCCATCCCGATCCCCACCGAGGTGTCGAGCGCGCTCGAGACGACCGCCGGCAGCCCCGACTCGGCCACGATCTCGAGCGCGCGGCGCACTCCGCCGAGCGGGGCGGCCTTCACGACCAGCAGGTCGGCTGCGCCCTCCCGCGCGACCCGCAGCGGATCCTCGGCCTTCCGGACGCTTTCGTCCGCGGCGATCGGGATGTCCATGTACGCGACGCGCTCGCGCAGCTCGGCGAGTTCTTCCACGCGGGCGCACGGTTGCTCGACGTACTCCAGGTCGTGCTCCGCGAGCGCGTGGAACGCGTGCTCGGCTTCATCCACGTTCCAGGCGCCGTTCGCGTCGACCCGCACCCGGCCCTCCGCGCCCATGACCGCCCGCACCGCGGCGACCCGTGCGACGTCGTCGGCGAGGGTCTGCCCGGGTTCGGCGACCTTCACCTTGGCCGTCCGGCATCCGTCGAATCGTGCGAGCACTCCGGGCACCGCGGCGGCCGCGACAGCGGGAACCGTGGCGTTCACGTGCACGCGGGTGCGGAGCGGATGCGGCTGCGGTCGCCAGGCGAAATCGATCGCCGCCTCGAGCCACGCCGCGGCTTCCGCGTCGCCGTACTCGAGGAACGGCGCGAACTCCGTCCACCCCTCCGGGCCCTCGAAGACGAGCGCCTCCCGCACCTCGATGCCGCGGAAGCGTGTCACGAGCGGAAAGGCGACGACGCGCGCGGTCGCGAGGAGGTCGGTCAGGGCAGGAACGGAGGAGCTCATGCTGCCATCATCCCGCCACGGGCAGTGTCGCGGTCCTAGGCTTGTGGACATGCCTCTTCTCGACACTCCGGTACGCCTCGGCGTGCAGATCCAGCCCCAGCACGCGACCTACACCGACATCCGCGATGCCGCCCTGCGCTTCGAGGACATGGGTGTGGACATCCTCTTCAACTGGGACCACTTCTTCCCGCTCTACGGCGACCCGGACGGCGCGCACTTCGAGTCCTGGACGATGCTCGCCGCGTGGGCCGAGCAGACCGAGCGGGTCGAGTTCGGCGCGCTGGTGAACTGCAACAGCTACCGCAACCCCGATCTGCAGGCCGACATGGCCCGCACGATCGACCACATCAGCGCGAAGGGCGGCGAGGGCCGGTTCATTTTCGGCACCGGCTCCGGGTGGTTCGAGCGCGACTACGACGAGTACGGCTACGAGTTCGGCACGGCCGGCTCCCGCCTGAACGACCTGGGCGATGGCCTCGGCCGGGTCACGGCACGCTGGTCGACGCTGAACCCTGCCCCCACCCGCCACATCCCGATCCTGATCGGCGGCAAGGGCGAGCAGAAGACCCTCCGCCTCGTCGCGCGGCACGCCGACATCTGGCACAGCTTCGTCGACCCGCAGGAGATCGCCCACAAGGTCGGCGTGATCGAGCGCTGGGCCGAGACCGAAGAGCGCGATGTCTCCGGGCTGATCGTCTCGAACGAGCTGAAGGACCGCGACGCGGCGTCGGCCGACGCGCTGTTCGACGCCGGCACGCGCCTGTTCACGCTCGGTGTCAACGGCCCCGACTACGACGTCGAGATCGTCCGCACCTGGCTCGCCTGGCGCGATGCGAAGAACGGCGGGCGCGCGTGAGCGTATCCGAGCTGTTCGACGAGAGCGTCTGGGAGGTCGCGCCCGGTGCGGAAGCCTTCACCGACATCACGTCGCACATCTCCCGGGACGGGCGCATCGCCCGGATCGCGTTCGACCGACCCGAGGTGCGTAACGCGTTCCGGCCCCATACAGTCGACGAGCTGTACCGCGCCCTCGACGATGCACGTCAGAACCCGCGGATCGGCGTGGTGCTGCTGACCGGCAACGGTCCGAGTCCGAAGGACGGCGGCTGGGCGTTCTGCTCCGGCGGCGACCAGCGGATCCGGGGCCGCGACGGGTACAAGTACTCCGACGAAGAGACCTCGGTGCAGAATCCCGCACGCGCCGGGCGCCTGCACATCCTCGAGGTGCAGCGCCTCATCCGGTTCATGCCGAAGGTCGTGATCGCGGTGATCCCGGGGTGGGCCGCGGGCGGCGGACACTCGCTGCACATCGTCGCCGACCTGTCGATCGCCTCGGCCGAGCACGGCCGGTTCAAGCAGACGGATGCGGACGTCGGCTCGTTCGACGCCGGCTACGGCTCGGCGTACATGGCCCGCCAGGTGGGCCAGAAGGTCGCGCGGGAGGTGTTCTTCCTCGCGGAGGAGTACTCCGCCCAGCGCGCGTACGAGATGGGCGCCGTCAACCGCGTCGTGCCACACGCCGACCTCGAGCGCGAGGCGATCGCCATGGCGCGGACGATCCTCGGCAAGTCGCCGACCGCCATCCGGATGCTGAAGTTCGCCTTCAACGCCGTCGACGACGGTCTGGTCGGCCAGCAGGTGTTCGCGGGGGAGGCCACGCGCCTCGCGTACGGCACGGATGAAGCGGTCGAGGGGCGCGACGCGTTCCTGGAGAAGCGCGAGCCGGACTGGTCGCCCTACCCGTGGCATTACTGACGGCGGTTCCGCCGGATGGTGCGGGCGCCCGCGATGTGCTGCGGGCGGTGCGCCGGGCGGTCGAGGGGGCCGGCCCCGCCGTGCTGCTCGGCGCGGCCGATCCCGTCCAGGTTCCCGCGGGCACCGCGGCGGTCGTCACGACGTCCGGGTCGACCGGATACCCGAAGAGCGTGCTGCTCAGTCGGAGCGCCCTCACGGCCAGCGCCTTCGCAACGCGGGACCGCATCGGCGAGGGGGCGTGGCTGCTCGCCCTCCCCGCCGCCTACGTCGCCGGACTCCAGGTGCTGGTGCGCTCGCTCATGGCGGGCCGCGAACCCGCCGTGCTCGAGGGGCGTTTCAGTCCTTCGGCGTTCACCGCGGCCACGCGGCTGATGGCGTCGAGTCGGGGTGGCGACCGCATCCCCACCTACACCTCGCTCGTTCCCACGCAGCTGATCCGGCTGGTCGAGGCCGCGGAACAGGCGGGCGGCGCGGACGTCCGCGACGCGTTGCGCTCGTTCGAGGCGATTCTGATCGGCGGCCAGGCGCTGCCCGAACCCGTGCACGCGCGGGCCGCAGCGCTCGGCGCCCGGGTTGTGCGCACCTACGGCGCGAGCGAGACCGCGGGCGGCTGCGTGTACGACGGGGTGCCGCTCGACGGCGTCCGGATGCGGATCGAATCCGGTGAGCTGCAGCTCGCGGGCCCGACCCTCGCGGACGGGTACCTCGGCGACCCCGAGCGCACCGATGCCGCCTTCGCCCGCGACGACGACGGCCTCCGCTGGTACCGCACGGGCGACGCGGCGGAGATCTCGAGCGGCCGCCTGCGCGTGCACGGCCGCCTCGACAATGTCATCGTCTCGGGCGGCGTGAATGTCTCGCTCGACCGCGTGGAGCGGATCGTGCGCGGCCTTCCGGGACTCGCGGAGGCTGTCGTCGTCGGGGTGCCCGACGACGAGTGGGGCGAGGCATCCGTCGTCGTGTTCGCCGGTGACGACGATGACGATGACGGTGATGACGGTGCACTTCTGCGCGCGGTTCGGGATGCGGTCGGCGCCGAGCTCGGTGCCCCCGCGCGTCCGTCGCGCGTGCGGCGAGTGGACGCCCTGCCGACGCTGTCGAGCGGGAAGCCCGATCGGGTGGCGCTGCGGCATCTCGCGGCCGGGTGAGCCGACGCGGAATCGAGGCGCGGCGAGGACCCGCGGGGAGGGTGCGCGTCGGGGTCGTGGCGGGGCGTCATCCCCGACGGGCCTAGGATTGCTCCCCGTGGCAGGCACCCCGCGTAAGAAGTCCCGATCCGGCACGAAGCGTCCGCATCCGCGCGGCAATCCGCAGAAGGCGCACGTCTCTCGAGACCCGCGCACCCCGGTGAAGGCGACGGCCCGCGACTGGATCGGCGCGGCACGTCTTCGGACCCTCCCGCTCGCGATCACGCCCGTGCTGATCGGTACGGGCGCTGCCCGGCTCGCCGACAACGAGTTCCACTGGCTGCTCGCGCTCGGCTGCCTCGCGGTCGCGGTGCTGCTGCAGATCGGCGTCAACTACGCGAACGACTACAGCGACGGGGTGCGCGGCACCGACGACGTGCGCGTCGGACCCGCGCGCCTGACCGGCGCCGGCAAGGCGCGCCCGCGCACCGTGCTTCTCGTCTCGCTCGCCTTCTTCGCGCTCGCCGGCGTCGCGGGGCTCGCGATGACCATCCGCACGCAGCAGTGGTTCCTGATCGCGATCGGGGCCGTCTGCATCGTCGCCGCCTGGTTCTACACCGGCGGCAAACGGCCGTACGGCTATAACGCGCTCGGCGAGGTTTTCGTCTTCGTCTTCTTCGGCCTGGTCGCGACGGTCGGCACGACGTTCATCCAGGTGCAGATCGTTCCGCAGGAGGCCTGGTTCGGTGCGGTGGCGGCGGGGCTGTTCGCCTGCGCCGTCCTCCTCGCCAACAATCTGCGCGACATCGACCAGGACCGCATCGCGGGCAAGCGCACCCTGAGCGTCCTGATCGGCACGCGCGGCACCCAGGTGCTCTTCACGGTGTTCGTGCTCGTGCCGTTCGGAATCGGCGTCTGGCTCGCGGTCTTCTACCCCATCGCGTGGCTGACGCTCATGGCGCTCCTGCTCGCGCTGCCCGCGATCCTGATCGTCTGGACCTTCGGCAAGCCGCGCGAACTCGTCGTCGCGCTGAGCCTGACGTCGTTCGCCTCGGTGGCCTACGGCGCACTGCTCTTCTGGGCGTTCACCGGCTGACCGGTTCTCGCTCAGCGCGTGGCGTCGGGCGCGGCGCCAGCGTCGGCGGGCGTGGTGCCAGCGGCGTCGGGCGCGGTGGGCGTGGTGCCTGCGGCATCGTCGGCGACGGCGTCTTCGGCCTCCGCGTCTTCTGCGCCGGCGACGCGGCGGGGCGCGCGCGGTTGCCCGAGGCCGGCCGTGGCATCCGCGAGGGGACGGCGAAGCAGGAGCAGCGACAGGCTGAGGCCGATGAGGGCGGCGAAGATGGCCGCCAGCCAGTACAGATCCTGGAACACGGGGAACAGCATCAGGATGCCGAAGGGCACCAGGAACGCGAGAATTCGCAAGATCGAGTAGACGATCGCGGGACGGGCCTTCACCCCCTCATCCTACGTGCGGGCGCCGCGCGCCCCGCCCGGGGTCGCGCCCGTGAGAGGCCTGTACGCGCGGGTGCTGCCACCCGGGGTCGTGGCGCGCAGCCTAGACTGGCCTCATGGCGAGGCTCCTGCTCATTCTGGCGCTCGTGGCCGTCGTCTTCTGGGTGTACACCGCCGTCGATTGCGCGTTGCAGCCGTCGACGCGGCACCGAGGCGTCAGCAAGGGTGCCTGGATCGTCATCGTGATCCTGCTCCCCGTGGTGGGCGGCATCCTCTGGCTCCTCGTCGGCCGTGGCCGGCGCAGCGCTCCCGTCGTGCGCCGCGCACCCGATGACGATCCGCAGTTCCTCCGCACGATCGGTTCGATCAGCGATCAGGACGAACGCATCCGTCGGCTCGAAGAAGAACTCGCCCAGCTCGACGCCGAAGGCGACGACGCAGAACCCGGGCCGCCGGCGCCGCATCGTCCGGGCGACGACGACGACACCCGCGCCAGCTGACGTGAGCGCGCAAGACACCGCCGGTCGCGCACCGGCGACGGATGCGGCGGCTGCCCTGCTCGGGCGTCTGGTGGAGCGCGGTCTCACCGAGATCGTGCTCAGCCCGGGGTCGCGCTCGCAGGCCCTCGCGCTCGTCGCCGCCGAGTTCGAACGCGCCGGTCTCGTGCGCGTCCACGTGCGGATCGATGAGCGGGTCGCGGGGTTCACTGCGCTCGGCATCGGGCGGGAGTCGCGGATGCCGGCGGTCGTGGTGTGCACGTCGGGCACCGCGGTCGCGAACCTGCTGCCCGCCGCGCTCGAGGCGCATCACTCGGGTGTGCCGATGCTGCTGCTCACCGCCGACCGCCCGCCGGAGCTCCGCGGCGTCGGCGCGAATCAGACCACCCGCCAGCCCGGCCTGTTCACCGCCGCGACGCGGTTCGAGGCCGATGCCCCGGTGCCGGACGAGATCGATCCCGACGGCACGGGCGCCCAGACGGCGATGGTGCGTCAGCTCGCCGACGATGCGCTCGATGCGGCGCTCGGCTCAGGGCTGCGCTCCGCGGGCCCCGTGCACCTCAACCTGCCGTTCCGCGAGCCGCTCGCCGGGGTGCTTCCGCCGTGGGCGGCGACCGCCGTGGGCGGCGAGTCCGAACCCGCCGAGACGGGGGCGCCGACCGAGGAGGTCGCCGCATCCGGTGCGCTGTACCAGGGCGGCGGCGGGATCGGCGAGTCCGACGGACCCGCCGACGTCGCGGACGCCCCCGAGATCCTGCACCGCGGGCTTCGCACGATCGTCATCGCCGGCGCGGATGCCGGCCCCGACGCGGAGCGCATCGCGCACGAGGGCGGATGGCCGCTCGTCGCTGAGATCGTCAGCGGCGCGCGGTTCGGTCGCAACATCGTGCACGGATACCGCGATCTGCTCGCCGATCCGCACCTCGGCGGTCGCATCGAGCGTGCCGTCGTGCTCGGCCACCCGACGCTCAGCCGCGAGGTCACCGCCGTGCTCGCGCGCGATGACATCGAGGTGGTGGCGCTCCGCGGCCCCGGTGAACCGCTCAACCTGAACGGCACGACGACCCCGGTCGATGAGATCGCGGTGGCCCCGGGCGCCGGCGACCGCGAATGGCTGGGGGAGTGGATGCGGGCGTCGCGCGCCGCATCCGTCGATCTGACCCCGCCGGCACCGGATGCCGATGCCCTCGCCTCGACGAATCCGAGCGAGCGTCTCGGAGCGATCTCGGCCGAACTCGGCGTGATCCGAGCGCCGCTCGATCGCGCGGCGCTCGCCGATGCCGTCTGGCGGGCGACCTGGCCGCACGATCGGCTCATGTTCGGGTCGTCGCGGCTCGTGCGGGTCGCCGATCGCCTGCTCGGCGGCAAGAAGGTGCCCGTGCACGCGAACCGCGGGCTCGCCGGTATCGACGGCACGGTCGCGACGGGGCTCGGCATTGCGCTCGCCAGCCAGCGCGACGGTCGTCCGGGAGTCACCCGCGTGCTGCTCGGCGACCTGACGCTGCTGCACGATGTCGGGGCGTTGCTCTTCCCCGGCGCGGAGCAGGAGCCGCGCATCCAGGTGATCGTCGGCAACGACGGCGGCGGCACGATCTTCGACGGCCTCGAGGTCGCGGCGGTCGCCGACGCCGATGCGATGGACCGGGTGCTCTACACCCCGCAGTCCGCGCGCTTCGAACATCTCGCGCAGGCGTACGGCTGGGAGTATCAGCGCGTCACGACCCGCGCCGCCCTCGACCAGGCCCTGACCTCGCCCGCCGGTGGCCGCCAGATCATCGAGGTCCCGCTCCCGCGCTGACCCCGGCGCGGGGTCGCCCGCTCGCCGACCCACCCCTCTGTGCGCGAACCACCCCTGTGCGGCACGTGCAGAAAGGGACGGCTCGGCGCGAAGGGGGTGGCTCGGCGGGCGGGGTCAGGCGAGCGCGTCGACGATCGGGCGGAACTTCACCCGGGTCTCGAGCAGCTCCGACTCTGGGTCGCTGCCGGCGACGATCCCGGCACCCGCGTAGGCGGTCAGCGGGATCGGGGCGCCCGGGTCGCCGGGATCGAACTGCGCGCAGCGCAGCGCAATGGCCCACTCGCCCGATCCGTTCGCGTCGATCCAGCCGACCGGACCGGCGTACCGCCCGCGATCGAACGGCTCGAGGCGGCCGATGGCCTCGAGTGCGGCGGCCGTCGGGGTGCCGGCGACCGCCGCGGTCGGATGCAGGGCAGCCACGAGGTCGAGGGCGGATGCCGCATCCGCCAGCCGGCCCTCCACGTCGGTCGCGAGATGCCAGACGTTCGGCAGCTTCAGCGTGAACGGCTGTTCGCTCGCGCGCAGCGCACTCGTGTGCGGGCGGAGAGACTCGAGCACGCTGCGCACCGCGAACTGGTGCTCGTCCTGATCCTTCGGGCTCGTGGCGAGGGCGAGGGATGCGGCGGTGTCCGCATCCGGATCCGCACCCCGAGCGGCGGTGCCGGCGAGCACCCGTGCGGTCACGACGCCGTGCTCGACCGTGACGAGCGTTTCCGGGCTCGCGCCGATCAACCCGTCGACCGCGAACGCCCAGGTGTCGGGGTATCCGGAAGCGAGCGCTCGCACGAGGCGGCGGAGGTCGGAGCCGGCGGGCACCGTTCCGGCCAGGTCGCGGGCGAGCACGACTTTGCTCACGTCTCCGGCGGCGATGGCGGCGAGGCCCGCGCGAACGGATGCCATGTACCCCTCCGGCGACTGCGCGCCCGGACCGAGCGTGGCCGACCAGTGCGGGCCGTACTCTGTCGCGCGCGGCATCGCCGAGATCGCGCCGTCGGTGCGGACGGTCGTCAGCCACGACCGGCCGTGACGGCGTCCGACGATGAGCTGTGGCACGACGATGGCGCTCGAGCGGGCGGATGCGGCGGCGAACGCGAGCGCGCCGAAACCGACGAGCCCCGTCCCGGGAACGCCGATCGGGTCGTCGATGTCGGCCGCGGCGGCGAGTTCGCGCCAGCGGTCCTCGATCGCCGTCCCCGCATCGCCCGTCACTCGCGCGACCGCGGCGCCGTACCCGACCATGCCGTCGCCGCGCCGCTGCCAGACGAGCGGATGCGTGGCGTCGGTGAAGGCCAGGGGGTCCTCGACGTGGTCGATCTCACGGGTCTCCACCCGCAGTCGAGGGAGGGCGGATCGGGTCACCGTCCAAGCCTAGACTCGTCGCGTGACCGTGGCCCCGCCAGCATCCGACCGTCCCGCGCCCGGTACCCCGGTGACCTTCCGGTGGCGCAAATGGGACGGCGCCCCGCACTGGGTGCACGAGAGCGTCTACCTCGGGCGCGACGAGTGGGGCGACTGGATCGGGCAGCAGGCCGGATGGCGCTCGGCCCGGCCGGGCCGCGACGTCGTCGCTGAGAGCCCGAACGTCACTCTCGTGCCCGCCGCCGGCACCTACGCGTGCACCGTGAATGCAGCGCCCGCCCGCATCCGGATCTACATCGATCTGGCCTGGGACGTGCGCTGGTCGACGACGGATGCGGACGTGATCGAAGGCATCGACATGGATCTCGACGTCGTGCGCGCGCTGGACGATCGCGGGCTGTACATCGACGACCGTGATGAGTGGGAAGACCATCTCGCGCACTACGGGTATCCGGCGGAGGTCATCGCGCATCTCGAGCCGCTCGCGCTCGATCTCGAGCGGCGCGTCGGCGCCCACGAACCCCCGTTCGACGACGCCACGGCCGATCGTTGGTTCGCGCGCCTGTCCACGCTCCGCCCCACGCGCTGACCGCGCTGCCGCGCGTCGTGCCCGCGCGTCGTGCCCGCGCGTCGTGCTCGCGTCGTGCTCGCGCCGCGCCCGCGCCGCGTCCGCATCCGCGTCCGCGTCTCACTCGCCCGCCGTGCTTGGCGCGCCACTTTTCTGCTCGCGCGCCACAGATCTGAAGCGCGCGAGCAGAAAACTAGCGCGCGGCCCCCGCACCTCGGCCCGCGTGCCTCGCATCGACCGCGATGGCGCCTGTTTCCTGTTACGGCGCCAGAACGTTCTGCCGCCACAACAGGAAACAGTAGCCATCGCGGGAACCTGCGCCGGGCCCGAGCGTGCGACCGAGGCCTGCGCGCGGGGGAGCGCTTAGGCTGGGCGGGTGAGCGAAGAGCACAACCGCGCCGATCTCGGCAAAGACCCGCAGCGCGTCAGCGGCATGTTCGACCAGGTCGCGCAGAACTACGACCGCACGAATACGGTGCTGAGTCTCGGCAACGACCGGCTCTGGCGCATCGCCACGACCCGCGCGGTCGCCCCGCGTCGCGGCCAGCGCATTCTCGACCTCGCCGCCGGCACCGGCGCGAGTTCCGTCGCTCTCGCGCGGAGCGGCGCCGAGGTCGTCGCCGCCGACTTCTCACCCGGCATGATCGCCGAGGGAGCCCGCCGCCACGGCGACGTACCCGGACTGTCGTTCGTCGAAGCCGACGCCACGGCTCTCCCGTTCGCGGATGCGGAGTTCGACACCGTGACGATCTCGTTCGGCCTCCGCAACGTCAACGACCCGCGCGCGGCGCTCGCCGAGATGCGCCGGGTCACCAAGCCCGGCGGACGGCTCGTCATCTGCGAGTTCTCGCACCCGCAGCATCCGCTCTTCGCCGGCCTGTACCGCTTCTACAACGACCGCATCCTGCCGGTCGTTGCGAAGGGCGTGAGTTCGAACGCCGAGGCGTACGACTACCTGAACGAGTCGATCAAGGACTGGCCCGACCAGAAGACGCTCGCCGTGTGGCTGCGTGAAGCCGGGTGGGCCGACGTCGCCTACCGCGACCTCACGTTCGGCATCGTCGCCCTGCACCGTGCCCGGGCGCCCTTCCCGCGCGCCGACGCCCTCTGAGCAGCGCCCGCATCCGCCGGTCGGTCCTGATCCACGGGGCACGCACGGAACCGGGCACGCCCACCCCGGGTAGGCTGAGGGAGTGACCCGCAGCCCCGCCGCGCCTGGTGCGCACTTCGCGAGCCGTCTCGGCCTGACCGAGCGTGTGTTCGCCGGTCCCGCCTCCCGGCGACTGCTGAAGGCGGTCGAGGAGGGCCTCGACCGGGTCGAGATCCACATCGGCGAAGAGCTGCGCGTGACCGATCGCGTCGCGGATGCGGCAAGCCGCTACCTGTACGAGGCGGGTGGCAAGCGGGTGCGCCCGATGCTGACCCTGCTGACCGCTCAGCTCGGCGACGGCGTCACCGACGAGGTCATCGACGGCGCGGCGGCCCTCGAACTCACGCACCTCGGTTCGCTATACCACGACGACGTCATGGACGGTGCCGACAAGCGCCGCGGTGTTCCGGCGGCGCATTCCGTCTGGGGTAACAGCATCGCCATCCTGACCGGCGATCTGCTCTTCGCCCGCGCGAGCCAGATCATGGCCCGACTCGGCGAACGCGCCATCCGGCTGCAGGCCGACACGTTCGAACGGCTCGTGCTCGGCCAGATGCACGAGACGGTGGGGCCGACCGAAGGCGTCGACGCCGTCGACCACTACCTGCAGGTGCTCTCCGACAAGACCGGGTCGCTCATCGCCGCCGCTGCCCAGGCGGGAGTGCTGTTCTCCAACGCCCCCGCCGAGTACCGCGAGCCCGTGCTCGTCTTCGGTGAAAAGGTCGGCGTCTCGTTCCAGCTGCTCGATGACGTCATCGATCTCTCCGCTGATCCGGCGGTGACCGGCAAGGTGCCCGGCACCGATCTCCGCGCGGGCGTGCCGACCATGCCGTACTTGCTGCTCGCCACGCGGACGGATGCGGCATCCGCCGAACTCGTCTCCCGCATCGACGAGGGTGTCGCGCTGATCGCCGACGGCGCTGACGCGGCGATTCTCGACGGCCCGCTCGCCGAACTGCGCGAGCACGACGCGACCGCGGAGACCCTCCGCCTGGCGCACCGCTGGTCGGCCGAGGCCGTCGAGGCACTCGCGCCCCTGCCGCGCGGGCCCGTGCGCGAGGCGCTCACCCGCTTCGCCGACGCGGTCGCCGACCGCAGCAGCTGATCCCGCCCCCGCGACGAGGCCGGTCGGCGACGACCCGCGCCCTCCCTTCGAAAGGACACCCATGAGCAAGCTGAGGCTGGCGATCGTCGGTGCAGGTCCCGCGGGGATCTACGCCGCAGACCTGCTGCTGAAGGCGGAGCGGGCGTTCGACGTCTCGATCGACCTCTTCGAGCAGCTGCCCGCACCCTACGGACTCGTCCGTTACGGCGTCGCCCCCGACCATCCGCGCATCAAGGGCATCATCACGGCCCTTCGCGATGTGCTCGACCGTGGCGACATCCGGCTGTTCGGCAACGTGCGCTTCGGGCAGGACATCACGCTCGACGACCTCAAGAAGCACTACAACGCGGTGATCTTCTCGACGGGCGCGATCCGGGATGCCGACCTCGACATTCCCGGCATCGACGCGCACTCCTCATTCGGCGCCGCCGACTTCGTCAGCTGGTTCGACGGTCACCCCGATGTGCCGCGCGCATGGCCGCTCGACGCGCAGTCCGTCGCCGTGGTGGGTGTCGGCAACGTCGCCCTCGATGTGTCCCGGATGCTGGTCAAGCACGCCGAAGACCTGCTCCCCACCGAGATCCCCGAGAACGTGCACGCCGGGCTCGCCGCATCCGAGATCACGGACGTCCACGTGTTCGGCCGGCGCGGACCCGCCCAGGTGAAGTTCACGCCGCTCGAACTCCGCGAGCTCGGCGAACTGCGCGACGTCGACATGGTCGTCTACGACGAGGACTTCGACTACGACGAGGCGACCAAGAACGCCATCGCCAGCAACAAGCAGATCATGGTCATCGACCGCGTGCTGCAGTCGTGGCGGAAGCGCCCGAGTGTCAACAACGCCGGCGGCGAGGCCTCTCGGCGTCTGCACCTGCACTTCTGGGCGAAGCCCGTCGAGGTGAAGAAGGATGCCGACGGTCGGGTTTCTGCGCTGGTCTACGAGCGCACCCGTCCCGATGGCGAGGGTGGTGTGACGGGTACCGGCGAGCTCCGCGAGCTGCCGATCCAGCAGCTGTACCGCGCGGTGGGCTACTTCGGTTCGCCCCTGCCGGGGGTGCCGTTCGACGAGCGGCACGGCGTGATCCCGAACCAGGAGGGGCAGGCGCTGCATCCGGATTCGAACGAGATCGTGCCGGGCGTCTTCGCGACCGGCTGGATCAAGCGCGGTCCGGTCGGGCTCATCGGCCACACGAAGTCCGACGCGATGGAGACCGTGCGGCACGTCATCAACGGGCAGGGTTCGTGGTGGCAGCCGGAGGACCCGTCGGAAGAGTCGATTCCCGCGCTCCTGGCCGAACGCGGCGTGCGCTGGACCGACCTCGAGGGCTGGCACCGTCTCGATGAGCACGAGGTCGCTCTCGGTGAGCCGCACGCTCGCGCCCGCATCAAGGTCGTCGACCGCGCGGAGATGGTGAACGTGTCGCGAGGCGAGTGACCCGCTCGGTCGCCGACCCACCCCCTTCTCTGCGATCCACCCTCCTTTCTGCGCGTCTTACCGGGGTTGGTCGGGCGTAAGGGGGCGGCTCGGCGCCGGCGGAGGAGGCGCCGCTAGGCTGACGGCATGCGTGACGGGTGGGGCCCCGACCTGCTCGGGGCGGGGTTCGAGCAGCTGACGCTGCCGCTCGCGCTCCCGGGTGAGCACGGCCAGCTCGTCGCGACGCTGGTGCGGAGCCTGCCGCATCCGCTCGCTTCCTGGACCGCTCCGCTGCGCGACGTCGACATCCTGTACGTGCACGGATGGTCGGACTACTTCTTCCAGAAGGAACTCGCGCAGTTCTGGAATCGACTCGGTGCCCGCTTCTACGCGCTCGATCTGCACCGGTACGGGCGGAGCCTGCGGCCCGGGCAGATCCCGGGCTACGCGGATTCGCTCGACGAGTACGACGAAGACATCGAGCTCGCGCTCGAGGCGATGGGGCAGCGCGGACGGATGCGGCGGCGCGTCATGCTGCTCGGGCACTCGACCGGCGGGCTCACGCTGACGCTCTGGGCGGCGCGGAATCACGGGCGTGTCGCCGCACTGATCCTGAACAGTCCCTGGCTCGAGCTGCAGGTCGGCGCACTCGCCCGGCAGGCGATCGCTCCGCTCGTGGCGGCGCGTGCGCGCTACCAGCCGCGAGGGCAGCATCCGGTCGTCGACCTCGGGTTCTACACGCGAGCGCAGACGGAGTTGGGTGTCATCCCGACGCCGGAGTATCAGTCGGAGTGGCGGCCCTCACAGGGTTTTCCGACGCATCCGGGCTGGTTCCACGCCATTCTCGTCGGGCACGCCACCATCGCGGACGGTGTCGATGTCGGCGCTCCGGCGCTCGTGGTGCTCTCGGCGCGGTCGACTCCGCCGGTGCGGTGGCTGCCGGAGATGACCTCCAGCGACTCGGTGCTCGTGGACGATGAGATCGCGCGGGCCGCGCTCCGGATCGGGCCGCTCGTGACCGTCGCCCGCATCGACGGGGCCATCCACGACGTGTTCCTGTCGGCGCCGGAACCTCGGGCGAGCGCGTACCGGGTGGTCGCGGACTGGGCCGCCGGGCTGCCCCGGTAGCGACGCGCCCGCGCCCGCGTGCCCGGCCTTCTAGCACGGATGCCGCATCGGACGCATGCCCGCCGGGTGCGCCGCGGCGAGGCGCATGATCGGAGGATGCACCCCGCGCACGTGATCGATCCCCAGGGGCGCGAGTTCCGCGTCTTCACGTCGAGTGGCGCGCCGGGCGACCCCGTCTACGTGCTGGTGCACGGAATCGGGATGTCGCACCGCTCGCTCGCTCGACTGCACGGCGCGCTCGCCGAGGGCGCGACGGTGCACTCGATCGACCTGCCGGGATTCGGCGGCGTCCCCCGCCCGAACGGCGACCTCGACATCGCCACGATGGCAGCGGCGCTCGGGCGCGTGATCGATGGGCTCGGTGTCACTCGGGTGATCGCGGTCGGTCAGTCGATGGGGGCGCAGTGGGTGACCGAGCTCGGCGTCCAGAGACCCGACCTCGTCTCGCGCATCGTCGTGATCGGGCCGGCCGCCGACGCGCGGCACCGGAGCGTCCTCGCCCAGGGTGTCGCGCTGGCCATCGACGGCACCCGCGAGCGCCTCGGCGCGAACGCCCTCGTCGTCGCCGACTACGCACGGTGCGGCATCCGCTGGTTCACCGTGCAGCTCCGGCACATGCTCGCGTACCCGATCGAGGAGCGAGCAGCGTTGCTCCGGATGCCGCTGCTCGTCATCCGCGGCGGCTGGGATCCGGTCGCGGGCCGGCGGTGGAGCCGTGAGGTTCGCGCGCGTGCGCGTGCGCGTGACGCGTGGCTCGTGGAGATCCCGCGCCGCCCGCACCACGCGCAGTATTCGGCGCCGCGTGCGGTGGCGTCCGCCATCCGGGTGTTCGTTCAGAAGACGGATGCGGGGAGCCTCGCGCCGTGATGCGGAATCTCGTGTGGTGGGTGCGCGACTACGCGTACGCGCTCGCGTGGCAGGCACGTGCGCTCGTGGATCGGACCGACCCCGCGGTCTACCGAGACGGCCCGGGGATCCCGATCGTCGTCATCCCGGGCGTCTACGAGACCTGGCGATTCCTGCAACCGATGATCGTCGCGCTGCACGACCGCGGGCACCCTGTGCACGTGCTGGATCCGCTCCGCTCGAACGTGCAGCCCGTTCCCGACGCGGCCGGGCAGGTCATCGACTACCTCACCGTGAACGACCTGCGCGACGTCGTGCTGGTGGGGCACAGCAAGGGCGGGCTGATCGGCAAGCACGTCATGGCGTTCGGCGCCGCATCCGGTCGCATCCGGGGGATGGTGGCCGTCGCGGCGCCGTTCGGCGGCTCCGTGTACGCCCGGTATCTCGCGGTGTCGCGCTCGCTCCGCATCTTCTCGCCGCGTGATGAGACGATCCTGCTCCTCGGACAGGAGACGGCCGTCAACGCACGGATCGCCTCGGTCTACGGGCGGTTCGACCCGCACATCCCGGGCGGGAGCGCGCTCGCCGGAGCGAAGAATGTACAGCTCGACACGGGTGGGCATTTCCGCATCCTCGCGCATCCGCGCGTTCGGGCGGAGGTCGCGGCGATGAGCGCGGCGGTGTGAGCGGCTGAGACTCAGCGGTAGTTGGTGAATCGCAGCCGCGTGTATGAGCTTTGGCGGGGACAGTTGAGATCCGCGTGATTACGTGGATCTGTGCTTGTGGGGTGTTGCTTCTCCTCGCCTGTGAGTGATACTTATGCGGACTGAGTGACACAGGCCGACGGTACCGATCAATCGGAAGAGGATGGCTGCGTGTTGCCTCCATCGTTCGGCCGCGGGCGCTCGATGAATGATGCGGGCGCGGAGCCTACTCGGCGCTTCGCGACGATCAGCCTGCTGCAGTCGCCGGTCTCTTGGAGCAGGTGAAGGTGACCACCGACGGGACGCTTGAGCGACGAGCGACGCTCCGACCAGATTGACAATCTTCGGCCCGGTTTGTCCATAGAAGAGCGTTGTGGACAGTTGGTGATTGACCTCGTCCCGACTTGACATAGTTATCCACAGATTGTCAGTCTGAGGCCTACACTGACATTCATGGATCTGACCGCGTTCGGAGCGTCTCCAATCGGTGACCTGGTGCCGATCAACGGGCATGACGCCCGCTTTAACCGGTCATACGCGTACCACGCGTATGTGCCCCACCCGCTGCCCTCGACTGTGGATCTCACCCCTTCGACGCTCGTGATCATGTCAGAGGCGGACCGAGCTCTCGGGCACCTCAATGCTCGCGTACAGTTCCTCCCCAATCCGGGACTGCTGGTCCGTCCGGCGCTAGCCACCGAGGCGAAGGCCACCTCGGCAATCGAAGGGACCTATGCGACTCTTGATGAAATCCTCACCGCGGAGTACATCGACGGGCCTATCTCGGGTGAGTTGAGGGAGGTCCGCAACTACATTGCTGCCGCCTATCAAGCACTGGCCATGATCGGCGAGTTGCCTTTGAGTAGAAGGCTCATCGAGCCGCTGCATGCAGTACTAGTTAAGGGCACCCGTGGAGACGGGTACGATGCGGGGTCGATTCGACAGCGCCAGGTCTTTGTGGGGGAAGAGAACGCGCCAGTGGAAGAAGCTCGATTCGTTCCTGCCCCGAACGGGCGAGTTCTCGAAGGCGGATTCTCAGACTGGGAGCGCTGGGTCAACAGCGACGACGTATCGATACCCTTACTGGCTCGTGTGGCCATGGCTCACTATCAATTTGAGACCCTCCACCCGTTCTCGGATGGGAATGGGCGTCTCGGGCGCCTCATCATCACTCTGCAGCTCATCGCAGCGAACGAGCTTGCGTACCCTGTGTTGAACCTGTCTGCATGGTTCGAACCGAAGAAGAAGGAGTACATCGACGCGTTGCGCGACGTCAGCCTCACGGGCGACTTCGACACGTGGGTGCGGGTGTTTTGCACTGCGGTAAAGGAGCGCGCTGAGATCGCGGTGGCGACCGTCAACCGGCTGTTCGAGTACCGGGATGCCGTGGTCGCGCAGGCGGTCGAATCAGGCAACCGGCGTATCGGGGTCGAAGTAGGCGACTTCCTTATTGGCCATCCGGTCTTCTCGATCAACGAGATGCATACCGCTATCGGCGTCTCAATAAATACCGCTGCCCGACGCGTAGCTGAACTTGAGCAGATGGGCATAGTGCGAGAAGTGACGGGGAGCTCCTACGGTCGCCTGTATTTCGCTGGCAACGTCGCGAGGATTCTAGAGAACCCGTCCTAAGGCACTCGGAGGGCCAGCGATCCAGGCGCCCCGCGGTTTCGCCTCGACGTGCACGTGCCAACGCGACATCCGGGGTTATATGTCGCGGGCGTTCCTCGGGTCTAGAGCCGCGAGCCAGAATGCAGTGTCCTCTTCAGAGTGCACATGTATCGCAACCTCCTCCATGTAGTCCGCCATCTGCTGAGCGGGAATCTGGATCGTTTCGACACCATTTACGCGAAGGAATGTAATGGACGCAATCCAGGCGGCGCGCTTGTTCCCGTCTTCGAACGCATGCGCCTGGCAGATCGCGTGCATCAGGACACTCGCCTGTTTGTAGATCGAGGCATGCAAGAACACGCCTCCCCAAGAAGCTTGAGGGCGCCCGACGGCGCCCTCAAGCTTCTCCAGACCGATCACCGGTGCGGAACTCACCGAGTCATGCAGATCGACGACGTCGGCTGCTGAAAGGAAAGCCGTCAACGCGACGCGAGGAGGGCAAGGCCCTCCCTCCACTGCTCCTTGACTAGGGCGCCCGCCGCGCTGACGCTCGCTTTGTCGGCGCCGTGGACATGCGCCACACGCTGGGGCACGTCGAACCCCTGAATCGCCTTCGAGACGTAGAAGTCGAGCATCGTTCCCGGGCGCAGCTGTGTCTGCGACTCGTCGTTCGGCTCGAGCCCTTCTCGTGCTTCGAGCCATGGCTCGTCAAGATGGGTGAGCTCGACGAGCTCGCGATAATCGCGCGAACCATAGTGCTCGACCACGGAATCCACGATCTCCCGGAGTTCGTCAGGCAGGTCGTTCTCAGGGAACGCGTGCACGTAGCGATTGACGCGATAAACCTCGCGGTTGACCGGCCCGTTCGGCCACGCCTCAAATGGGCCCTCAAACGCCGGCCGACCGGTCCACGCCAGGTGCCATGCCTGGACGTAGTACACAAGCTTCTGCAGCTTCATCGAGTCCCAATGATCCACGTTCGCAGCACGCTTGACGTATCCCGCGACGTCCAGAACAGTCACGTTGTCCATGCGGGTGCCCCTCCCTGCCCAAGTGACTTGCGAATTTCAACGATGCTAACGGAACAACGTCAGGGCGCTCCGTATTCCGGCTGATAGGTCACGCCGCGTCGCGCTTGACGTCCCAACTCGAACGTATCGAGCGCGCGGCCGTGGGCCTGGTCGGACGTGGCGTCGTATATCCACCGGACCGGACAGCACCGGTCTCCCTCAGTTTTCAAGCAACGGGACCAGGCCCTCGCGCGAGTTGTCGAAAGCACCCTTCCGGCGGACAACGACTCTGCCGAGAACGCTCAGCGGAAGCCGATGCTCCCGTCCGAGTCCGCCGCCCTCGGCATGGCCATCGAAGAAATGGAACGGCCCTCGGCAAGGGAACGGATGGCCAGGGCGGAAGGAGCGGTCCCGGGACCACACCTTCGAGCAACTGGGGCACCATGACCCGTGACATTGCCGCCGAGGCGATCGGTATGGGCGAGGCGACGTATCGCCGGATCAAGACGGTGACGAACGTGGCACCGGACAAGTCCGAGCCTGATGCAGTGCAACGGTTTCTCGGTTCGCGCTGAGTGCGACAAGGCCGTCGAGGCTCGCACGCTCGATGTGCGCGATGAGATGCGGGCGCTTCGACCCGCCTCAGCCGTCGCCACTTTTGGGATACCGATCGGCGGCATACTTCTTCTCTTAGTGATGCGGTGCTCGACGTGTGTCGTCAGGTACGCCGCACTGGATCTCCACTTCAGTCTTCATCTGCGGGTGAATCCCGTTCACCAGCAGCGGATGCGTGCCACTTAGCGCCGGGGCCTGAGCGTGCGGCTGTTGAGCGCGCGCTGCGGGCCGCCACTGAACCTCAAGCGCTCGCGGGCAGGCCTCGTGCGAGTCGTTCCGCTTCGGCGGGCGCGAGATCGAGGACTCCGCCGGCCTGGGCGTTGACGTCAGGGTCCGGGTTCAGGAGCCCTGAGATCATCGTGAGGAAGTTTTTCTGTTCAGTCGTGATGGGGACAGACTCCGGGCCACACAGGCGCAGGAAGACGAGCAGGTCGATGTACGCCTGTGACGGGACGATCCACTCTTTCCCGCCAGGACCGACGGCAATGACGCCCGTGCCCCACGTGTAGAGCCTGATCGGCCGAGTGTCGTTCTCGATCTTGCGGAACAGAGCTTGCTGGGCGGCGGTATCGTACATGTCGGACTCCTGACTAGGTGGCGGAACGGGCTGTCCGGGAAGCGGCGCCCCCATGACGCGGACGGCGGGATCCACACGCCCGTTTGGGCTGTGGATCTCGAGGTGAAGGTGAGGCCCGAAGGAGCGGCCGGTGTTGCCGATAATCGAGATAGCGGTTCCGCGGGTTACCTGCGTTCCTACCGAAACAGTCGCGCCGTTCGGTGTGTGGCCATACCAGGATGACCAGCCGCCGCTGTGCTCGACTCTGACGAGGTAACCGTAGCCTCCGGAGACACCAGAAAACGAAACTCGGCCGTCCGCGATGGCGTAGATCGTTTCCCCGCCTTTGCTGCCGCGGAACGCGTTGTTGAAATCGATACCGTCGTGGGATCGCTCGTTCTTGGTGACGCTCTGGCCGGGGTTGAAGATCGTGCTTACGACGCCTCGGTACAGCACGGGGTGCCCCCAGACGGGCTCGCCGGCCGCGACTGCAGGTGCGACGCCCTCGAAGCCGACTACGGCGACGCCGACGCCGACGCCAATGGCCGCGAGGAGTGTTCGGCGCGAGAGGTCGTGCGTCTTTGAGGGGGTCACATTCACGATGCTATGAGTCGACTGTGGCTCAAAGCGTCCGCTCTTTGGCCTACAGACATCCGCTTCTCAACCTGATAGCGGTCCAGGACCGTACCCACGACAGCACACGTCTCGCTGAGGCGAGGCTGAGCGGAACCTGCTCTCCCTACCCTTGGACGCCGGGCGCCGGTTTGAGCGCGGCATCGGTAGCTCCGGGTCCCGGGACCCGAACCTTTCCGAGCAGCGCTCTCATGAGACTGCTGCTGAAGCGATCGGTATGTATGAGGCGATGTATCGCCGGGTCAAGACGGTGATGAACGTGGCGCTGGACGAGTCCGAATCGGAAGCAGTGCGCGAGCCGGCACAATCCGCAGTCGAGACAATCGATAACGGTTTCTTGGAGTCCCCCGCTATCGGGGCGAGGCCGAGGCCTGCACGTGCCGCCCTATCGGCCTCGTTCGCGTCACGTTTAGCGACGCGCGTTCCGGGCGTCAGCGATGTCGCCAGCCACACGGGCGAGCCCGAGAGGCGCACCTGATCTAATGCGTTGCTTGCATCTGTCCACTACGTTATGACCGGACGTGCCACCTGTGAACCCGTCCCGCCATGCCCCGGAACCTCGCCACCCGCGCGACTCCAAAAGGGGCGAGCGGAGACGGGAGGTGGTGACGATGGAGAGCATTGCGGTGATCTACTTCGTCGTCCTCGCTGCGATCGTGATCGCAGTTAGGCGGTAAGCGAGCGGGGGTCGAGGTCATTTCGATGGCTCCGGCCCCCTCTTGTTCCGAAACGGCGAACTCCCCCGTCCCTGATCAAGTCGCCTGATCGCCCCATCGGCGCTCATCTGATTTAAGACCGGTAAGCCCCGGCGAGCGTCTGGCTGATGGCTTCAGCCATCTGGACATGAGCGTCCGGCTGAAGATGGCCGTACGTCCCGACGGTCGTCATGATCGACTCGTGCCCGAGGCGGGCTTGGAGGTAGGGAAGGGGCACGCCGGCGGCGATGAGCCATGAGGTGTGGGAGTGTCTCAGGTCGTGGATGTTTGGCGCGATCGCTCGGTGGCGGGCTTCGAGCACTCCCTTGGCGGCAACCCACGGACTGGGACCAAGACATCCCAGGTTAGAAGGTAGCTCAGCGGTAGTTGGTGAACTGCACGTCGAAGTCGAGGTCGGCGGCCTTCAGCAGGCGCTGCGCCTCCTGCAGGTCGTCGCGGCTCTTCGACTGCACGCGCAGCTCGTCGCCCTGGATCTGCGACTTGACCGACTTCGGGCCCTCGTCGCGCAGGATTTTGCCGAGCTTCTTCGCGTTCTCCTGCGTGATGCCCTCTTTGAGGGTCGAGGTGATGCGCACTTCCTTGCCGCTCGGCATCGGCTCGCCCGTCTCGAGGCTCTTCAGCGAGATTCCGCGCTTGATGAGCTTGGTCTGGAAGACGTCGAGAACGGCCTTCGCGCGCTCTTCGCTGTTCGCCTTGATAAGCACAGCTTCGCCGCTCCACTCGATCGAGGCATCCGCGCCCTTGAAGTCGTAGCGCTGCTCGACCTCTTTACGGGCCTGGTTCAGTGCGTTGTCCGCCTCCTGGCGGTCGATCTTGGAGACGATGTCGAAACTGGAGTCAGCCATGCCGCGATTCTACCGGGCGGGCGGGTTCCGCATCCGGAGTCGCCCGCGTGCATCCGCGTTCATAGACTGTGCGGATGCGGGCACTGACCGAGGATGAATTGCGCGCCGCGCTGGTGAATGCGGATGCAGACGAGCGCCGGGTTGCGGCGATCCCGCTCGACTTCGTGCTCGCGGATTGGGACCACCTCGACTTTCTCGCGTGGCGGGATCCGCGCAGCCGCGGACGCGCGTACCTCGTCGCCGACCGGGACGGTGAAGCGGTGGGGATTCTGCTGCGCGCGGCCGACGGGTCGAGCTCGGCCCGTTCGGCGATGTGCAACGTCTGCCACACGATGCAGCCGGCCGATCAGGTGACGCTCTTCACCGCGCGTAAGGCCGGGGATGCCGGCGGACACGGCGACAGTGTCGGAACGTACATGTGCGCCGACCTCTCATGCCACGAGAACGTGCGCCTGGCGGCTCCGCTGGCGCCGAGCGAGATCCGAGCGAGCGTCGACCGGCGCATCGACGGCACCAGGCGCCGCGCGGAGGCATTCATCGACCGCGTCGCCGGACGGGGGATGTAGACATGGCCAGCGTGCGACCCGTCGTCGTCATCGGCGACGCACTCATCGATGAGATCCAGGATGCGGAGGGCTCGCGCGAGTTCGTCGGCGGCGCCGCGTTGAACGTGGCGGTCGGCCTCGCCCGGCTCGGATTTCCCGCGACCCTCATTGCGATGGTCGGCGACGATGAGGCGGGCGCGCAGATTCGCTCGTACCTCGATGACTACGGCGTGGCGCTGATCGCGACGATCTCGCCGCTCGGCAGCTCCCGCGCGACCAGCACGCGCGGGCCCGGCGGCGAACCGGTCTACGTGTTCAACGACGCGGCGCAGGCTCGACGGGTGCGGTTCGGTGAGGCCGAGCGCGTCGCGATAGCGGGAGCCGCGATCACCGTGGTCAGCTGCATGCCGTTCGACGACGAGGAGCAGACGGCCGAGCTCGCCTCGGCCCTCGCGGATGCGGACGGCCTCGTCGCGATCGATCCGAACCCGCGCGAGGGCATGATGCACGACCGCGACCGCTTCGTGCGCGGTTTCGAGGCGGTCGCCCGAATCTCCGACCTCGTGAAGGTCGGCCAGGACGACGCCGACCTGCTCTACGGCGGCGATCTCGACGCGCTCCGCGACCGGCTGCGTGCCGACGGCGCCGTCGCGGTGCTCACCACCCGGGGCGCGGGCGGTGCCGGCGTGGTCGCCGCGGGTGTCGACGTCACCCGCCCGATCGCGGCCGCGCCCGGCCCGATCGTCGACACGATGGGCGCAGGGGATGCGGTGCTGTCGTCGGCGGTGGCGACGCTGCTGGCCGAGCACCCCGCATCCGCCGCGGAATGGGCGGCGCTCCTCGAGCGAGCCATGGATGTCGCCGCCGCAACGTGCCGTTTCGAGGGCGCGCTTCTGCGGCTCCCGTCGGCTCTCACGGGCCTGGATCCGGAGCGTCCGGGCAGCTGATCGCCCGCCAGCCCGGTGTGCGCGGAACGGATTTCGATGCGCGCCGGGTTGCAGGTAGGATTGTCAATCGCGCCTCTGGTCGACTGCATAAGCCGGGCGGGTGCGCACCTGGCAGGTTACCCAAGCGGCCAAAGGGATCTGACTGTAAATCAGACTGCTCAGCATTCGGGGGTTCGAATCCCTCACCTGCCACCAAACGAAGAAAGGCCCTCGCATCGCGGGGGCCTTTCTTCATGCCGTGAGTGCCGTGTTGAACGGCCCGACACTCACGAGGTAGCGACGCCGTCGGGCGCTGCGCGCTGCAGGTACCGCGCGAGAGCGTCGCGGCTGCGCGTGAGGCAGCTGAGCCGGCTGTCGAGTGCGTCGAGTTCGGCGGCGAGCTCTTGCGCCAGCGGCACCGAGCATTCGGGCGGAACGGCACGCTCGTTCTGATCCTCGAGGTCGAGCACGATCTTCGCCATCCGCGTCGACAGGCCCGACTGGATGAGCGCGCGCACGCGCGTGGCCCGCTCCACGTCCGTCTCGGTGTAGGTGCGGTAGCCGTTGAGGCTGCGCTCGGATGCGAGCAGCCCCTGTTGTTCGTAGTAGCGCAGCATCCGCGTCGGGATACCGGTGAGCTCTGCGACCTGACCGATTTTCATCGCCACCGCCTCGCGAGTTGACATTGACACTGATGTCAAAGTTTACGCTCGACTCATGACTTCTTCCACGGCCTCGGTGCCGACCGTGTCGACGACACCGCGGATGCCGCTGCGCGCGCTGCTGGTGCTGTCGGCCGCGGTGCTCGTGACGGTGACCGCGGAGTCACTGCCCGCGGGGCTTCTGCCGGAGATGGCCGCCGACCTTCGGGTGAGCCCCGAGCAGATCGGCTCGCTCATCTCGGTGTGGGCGCTGACGGTGATCGTCACGAGCCTGCCGCTGGCGCGCCTTCTCGCCGCTCGTGACCGGCGACTCGTGCTCGGGATCGCGCTGGCCGTCTTCGCGGTCGCGAACCTCGCCACCTCGTTCGCCCCCGACTACGGCCTCGTGATCGCGACCCGCGTCGTCGCGGCGGTCGCGCACGGGGTCTTCTGGTCGGTCGTCGTCGTCTACGCGACCTCTCTGCTCTCTCCCACCCATCTCGGGCGCGGCCTCGCCATCGTCACGGCGGGCGGCACGCTCGCCACGGCCCTCACCCTTCCGGCGGCGACACTGCTGGCGCAGGCGGTCGGGTGGCGGCCCGCCTTCGTGCTGCTCTCGCTCGTCGCCGCGGTGCTCGCGGTCGTCATCATCCGTTCGCTTCCGGCGCGCGCGACGTCGGCGGAGACCGCGCGGCAGGCGAACCGCGGCGGGTTCTGGCGTGATCCGTCGACCCCCGCGATCCTCATCTTCAGCCTCGCTGCCGTGCTCATCGCGATGGCCCAGTTCGCGTCGTTCACCTACGTACGGCCCTACCTGTCGATCGCCGCGTCGATCGAGCCGGAGTGGGCGGCCGGACTCCTCCTCATCTACGGCGCTGCCGGACTCCTCGGCGTCGTGCTCGCCGGCTATCTCGCCGACCGGTTCCCGCGGAGCTCGCTCAGCATCGTCCTGGTGGTGTTCACCGCGGCGTTCGTCCTGCTCACGGTTGCGGCCGGCTCCCTGCCCGCGGTGATCGTCGGGTTCATCGTGTGGGGCCTGATGTTCGGCGCGGTCTTCCCGCTCCTGAACGCGATCCTGATGCGCACGTCGACCGAGCGCACCCGGCCGCTCGCGAGCGCCGGCGTGGTCGTCTTCTTCAACATCGGCATCGCCACCGGGCCCTGGCTCGGCGCCGTGAGCGGCGGTGCGACGAGTCCCGCGCACACGACGGCGGTGTCGGCATCCGCCATGCTCGTCGCCGCGGTGCTGGGCACGGTCGGCGTTCTGCTCGCCCGTCGCCTCTCGCGACGCTGACCCCGGATGCGGTCGCGACGCTGACCCGGATGCGGTCGCCACGCTCACCCCATGCGGTCGCGACGCTCACCGGATGCGGTCGCGAGGCGGATTCGCGCGTGATCCACAAGCCGTCGGCGGCTTCCGACCCGGCATGCCAGGATGACAGGGCGGGCGCCAGCCTGCAGAGGGAGCATCTGCGACATGACCGTGCCGAACCCCACGCCCACCGCACCACCGACCGATGACCGCAGTTCCCGCCTCGTGCGGATCGCGATCTGGGTCGCGATCGGTGCGCTCATCGCTGCGGCGCTCGTCAGTGTGGTCTGGGTGCTCGTCGGCACGCAGAACGGCATCGTCGGGCGGGCGTTCCTGACGATCCTGCTGCTCGCGGCGTTCGCCGGCGCGGCGATCCTCGACGCGCACCTCGCCCCGAACCGGCCGGCGTGGTTCGCGCTCGTGAGCATGGCAGCGTGGGTGCTCATCCTGCTGGTCGGCGCCGTCCTCATCTGGATGCCCGACCGTTCGTTCATGTCGTACGAGCCCATCGGGCTCACGCGATTCCTGTCGTTCCTGCTGGTCGCGCTCATCGTGCAGCTCGCCGTGCTGCACGTGCGCCTCTACACTCGGGCGATCTTCCGGGCGCCGACGACCTTCAACCTGGCGGCGGGGTACACCACGATCGCGCTCGTGACGATCCTGACGCTTCTGCTGATCGTCCCGCTCACCGTGCGCGAATACTTCGAGTTCGACGATCTCTATTGGCGCATCGTGGTCGCGGTGTCGATCCTTGCGGCGGTCGGCACGGCGCTCGTTCCGCTCGTGAACGTTCTGTTCGCCCCGAAGCGTCCGCGCACCGCGGGAGCGAGCGGCGGCCAGACCTGGCCCACCTTCGTCGACGGCGTGACGCCGTTGCCCGTCCTGCCCGACGGTTCCCCCGACTGGCAGGCCTACTACACCGGCTACCCGACGGGCTATGTGCACCCCGCGGCGCCGCTCGCCGCTCCCGCCGAGGCTCCCGCTCCGGACGCGTACGCCCCGGCCCCAGCGGAGGCTCACGCCCCGGCCCCCGCGGAGGCTCCCGCGCCGGCCGCACCTGCGCCGGCCCAGCCGCCGGCCGGCTACTCCGACGTCCCGCCGCCGCCCCCGCTGCCGCCGCGCTGACCCGGGGTGGAGCGCCGGTAGCGTGGGGGCATGACGACTCCGCTCGAGCTCCAGTCCCTGGCCATCGACATCGCCCGCGAAGCCGGCGCGCTCGCCGCTCGCCGTCGTCGTGAGGGTGTGCGAATCGCCGCGACGAAGTCGGCGCTGGCCGACATCGTGACGGATGCGGACCGCGAGGTTGAGAACCTGATCCGCGCGCGCCTGGCCACCGAGCGCCCCGGCGACGGGTTCCTCGGCGAGGAGTCCGATGCGAGTGCGTCCGAGAGCGGCATCACGTGGGTCGTCGACCCGATCGACGGCACCGTGAACTACGCCTACGGCATTCCGGCGTACGCGGTGAGCATCGCGGCCGTCAGCGGCCCGGCGACGCCCGCGGAGTGGTCGGCGCTCGCCGGTGCCGTCTTCAACCCCGCCGTCGATGAGCTGTTCACTGCCGCGCGGGGCGAGGGCGCCGAGCTCCGTTCGGCCATCGAGGGTGACCGTCGTCTGCAGGTCGCCGAGCCGTCTGCGGCCGGCGCGCTGATCGCCACGGGCTTCGGGTACGACCCGGCAACGCACGCCGGAGACCTCGCTCGACTGCAGACCGTCATGCCGCTCGCCCGCGACATCCGGCGGATCGGGGCGGCATCTCTCGACCTCACCGGCGTCGCCGCCGGGCGCATCGACGCGTATTACGAGCGCGGGCTGCATCCGTGGGATCACGCCGCGGGCGCGCTCATCGTCGAAGAGGCAGGCGGGCGCGTCGGCGGGTACGCGGGGGAGCGACCGAGCCGCACGATGACCATCGCGGCAGCACCGGAGTTCTTCGAACGGCTCACCGACGTCGTCTCGGCGTGACCGGCCCGGATGGCATTCTCAGCCTGCCCGCGTTAGTGTTTACCTATTCGTTATCTTCGGCACCCGAAAGCCGAGGATGAGCACCTCCTTCATTTTGACGAGTTCGTCGCGTCCCGATGCGACCCGACCGAGGCTATACACGCGTTGACAACCGAGAACCACCAGGCTGACGCCGCGCCCACCCGGCGCTCCAGCCGGCAGCAGGCAGCGCCTGCGATCGTCTCGGAGACCCCGGATGCGGCGAACGCCCGCCGTATGCGCACGGCCGCATCCCGTCCCGCGACGTTCTGGGCGCAGCCCCGCTTCGCCGAGGCCACGCCGGCCGACGCGCCGCAGCCGCCCGCGGCCGACTTCGCCGTTTCCGCTTCCGCCGTCGCAGACGACGTGCGTCCGACCGTCTCCGGTGCCCCGACCCGGAAGCAGCTGCGCGAGCGCGCCCTGCGGGCCGCGGCGGCAGCGGCGATCGCGGACGAGAACCCCGCGGTGCTCGCCGCCGACGCAGAAGCTGTGCCCGTCGAGGTGGCGCGGGACGCGATCGATGACGCGCCGGCCGCCGAGAGCGCGCCGCCGATGGTCGCTGTTGCCGCCCCTGCTGACCTGACCGCTGCGTCGCCGTCCGCCGAGATTCTCGTTCCCGAGGTCACTGCCGCAGAAGCCGAGGAGGCCGCGTTCACCGAGGCCGTTCTGGTGGACGACGCCGAGGCGCACGCGATCGTCGACGAGTTCGAGGCCGCCGCACGGCTCTTCGCCTTCACTGGGGAGACCCCGATCCAGGTTGCCGCGGCCGCGATCGCTGACGAGCCCGCCATCGAGCCGGTCGAGACCGTCGCTCCCCGTCGCCGCCGGTTCAGTGGTGCGTCGTTCAAGCGCGCCACCGCCGCATCCGCATCCGTCGGCGTCATGGGCATCGTCGGTCTTCTCGCCGTCGGACTCACGACCCCCGCCGAGGCCGTCGCCGCGGCGGGCAGTGATGTGGCGGCGTCGTCGATGTCGATCGCCTCGGGCGCCGCTTCGTCGATCTCCGATGACGAGATCCAGGCGTACGTGGCACCGGCAGACGCGCAGACGACCGCGCTCGATCGCAGCGACCAGTATTCGACGGCGTCGACCGCTCAGCTGAACGCGGAGATCGCTGCCGCATCCGGCATCAGCCACTTCTCGGACTACTTCACCAACGACCCGAAGTCGGCCATACAGTGGCCGTTCCCGGTCGGTGTGTCGATCAGCTACGGCTTCGGAATGCGCAGCGGCACGATGCACGAGGGCATGGATTTCACGCCCGGCGAGGGTGCGCAGATCCAGGCCGTCGCTGACGGCACCGTGCGCATCGCCACCGAGAGCGGCGGCGGGTACGGCGTGATGGTGATCATCGACCACGTGATCGACGGTCAGCTGGTCTCCACCCGTTACGGGCACATGCAGTACGGCTCGCTCCGAGTGAAGACCGGCGAGACCGTCAAGGTGGGGCAGATCATCGGCCTCGTCGGCAACACGGGCCACTCGTTCGGGGCGCACCTGCACTTCGAGGTGCTGCAGAACGGCACGACCGCGATCGACCCCGAGCCCTGGCTGCGCGAGCACGCCGGCGGCTGAGTCCGATCCGGTTCGGCGCCGGGCGTTGGCTCTGATAAACTTTTCTGGTTGCCCGGATTCAGGTCCGGGGATCGCCCCGATAGCTCAGTGGTAGAGCACTTCCATGGTAAGGAAGGGGTCGACAGTTCAATCCTGTCTCGGGGCTCGCAACATCCGTACATCGAATGCCATGCGGCAGGGTAGCTCAGTTGGTGAGAGCGCACGACTCATAATCGTGAGGTCGCGGGTTCAAGCCCCGCTCCTGCTACAGATGAAAACCCCCGGTGATTCCGGGGGTTTTTGCGTTTCCCATTCGAGCCCTGGCGGGACGTCCTTCGCAGACGGCGGGGACGTAGTTCTCCTCCTCACTTGTCACCGGCGATAAGCCGGTGAAGCAGTGCCACGAGTTGCGACAGGTCATCTGTGGACCAGTCCCGGGTCCGCCCGGAGAACTCCGCGCCGCGTTCCTCCAATGTCTCCGCTACCCGAGCCTCGCCGGTCGCGGTGAGGGTGACAATCACCCCGCGACGGTCGGCAGGGTCTGGAGAGCTCGTGAGGAGGCCGAGGGTTCGCATCTTGCCGATCAGGGTGCTCGTCGAACTCCGGTCCATCCCCACTGCGTCCGCGACGACGCTGGGCTTCGCAGGTCCGAATGCATGCAGCCAACGAGCGATGTGGAAGGCGGCGGGCTGGAGCCCTCCATGAAAATGCGCTGCACTGCGCTCGCTCAACGCCCGGGTAGCACTCAGGAGGGCGTTGATCTCCTCGCCGAGCGCGAGTTCCAAGCGGAGACGTTCCTGCGGCTGCTGGTCAGAGGTAGTTTGCATGTACAAACAATAACACGTACAGTGATGGGGATTTGCAAACTACCCGAGAGGCTCCTTCATGATCGACACGGCGCAACCAACGCGGGGCGGCCGCGCTCAACTCCTCGCCGTCACCCTGGGCGCGCTGATGCCCGGCTTGGCAACGACGATCCTGGCTGTGGCGAACGGCGATATCGCCTCGGACCTCAGCGTCGGGTTGTCAGATCTGCAGTGGGTGACCACGGCCTACCTCCTCGGGCTCACGGGGTCTCTCGTCCTGGCGGGAAAGCTCGGTGACCGGTTCGGTCGGCGCCGGATCTTCCTCATCGGAATCGCAGGATTCGGGCTCACGTCACTGCTCATCGGACTGTCTTCGCCGATTGCCCTTATCGTCGGGCTGCGCGTCGCGCAGGGCGTGTTCGGCGGATTCTTGACGACCAACGCGCTGTCCCTGCTCCGGGCGAACGTTCCCGAGCCGCGCCTGCCAGGAGCCATCGGCCTGTTCAACTCGGTTCAGGGGCTCTCCATCGCCGCCGGACCAATCGTCGGCGGCGCCATCGTGCAGGCTGGCGGATGGCGGTGGACGATGTTCCTCAATGTGCCTATTGCCGTCGTCTGTCTCATCGTCGGGTCAGTGGCGCTGAGAGAAGTACGCATCCGCACGGCCGCTCGTTTCGACATTGCCGGGACGATCCTCCTCATCGTGTCCCTCAGTGCCATTGTCTACGCGCTCATCGATGCACCGACCACCGGGTGGAGCGCGCCGTCGACGGTCACGCTTCTCGCCGTGGCATTGGTCGCAGCGATCGCATTCGTCGTCGTGGAGGCCCGCGCCGCCGACCCTCTCGTGCCCCTGTCGCTGTTCCGCGACCGCTCGTTCTCCGCGGGTTCGATCTTGAGCGTCCTCGCATTCTTCGCACTTAACGGCGGGCTGTTTGTCGTCTCGTTGTTCTGGCTGCAGATTCAGCACGTCGCCCCAACGACCGTCGGACTGTGGCTGCTCCCGCTCGGCGGTGGCATGCTCATCGGGGCGATCTTCTCCGGCCGGGTAATTACCCGCATCGGTGACCGTTGGGCGCTCTTCGGCGGCTCCCTTCTTGTTGCTGGTGGCCTTGTGTCCACGTCGTTCGCCCAGATCGAGGGTGGATATGCGCAGGTGGGTGTCGGCCTGGCACTGATCGGCTTGGGGCTGGGGCTCCTGGTGACCGCGACCGTCAACGCAACGGTGGGCAACGCTCCCGTCGCGCTGGCCGGTGCTGCAGCGGGTGTTCAGCAGACCGCGGGACGTCTCGGAGCAACGCTCGGGGTCGCGGTCCTTGGCGGCGTCATGGCGGCCGCCACAAGCAGCGCGTTCTCTGGACTGCTGCGAAATTCGGAGCTCCCCACCGATGTCGTCGCATCACTCGACCAGTTCGGCGGCTCGGCTGTGGCTGGCGGAGTGGTGCCTGTTCCCGAAGGAGCTGATGCAGAACTGGCGTCTGTCATCAGCGACTTCACCCACGCGGCATTCCTCACCGGGATGCAGACCACCATGCTCATCGCCGCCGCCATCGCTGCCGCAGGAGCAATCGTCGCCCTCATCGTCCGAAGCCGTGCGGCACATCAGGAAGACGCTGACCTCGTCGAGGCCGAATCTCCCTACGTCACTGAGTGAGCGCGAATCGCGCACGGAAATGGAATCGAATGATGGCTGACACACGAACAATCGCCCTCACCGGAGCCACGAGCGGCCTCGGAAGGCTTGCCGCCGTAGAGCTGGCTCGGCGCGGTTTCCGGTTGGCGCTGACGGCCCGCAGCGACCAGAAGGCCACCGAGACGCGTCTGGAGATCCAGGAGGCTGTGCCCGGAGCCCAGGTCGACATCTTCCTGGGAGACCTTTCTCGGATCTACGACGTACGCCGGATCGGGGAAGAGATCGGCGAGCGGTATGGCCGTCTCGATGCGCTGATCAACAACGCCGGTCTCCATGCGTTCGCGCCGAGGGTCACCTCAGACGGATACCCGGAGATGGTGGCCGTGAACTATCTCGCACCGTTCGTGCTTACGGACACGTTGCTCCCCTCCCTGCGGGCCGCACCCTCCGCGCGCATCGTGAACGTCGCATCCGAAGCATCCCGCAATCACGGCACGCTCCGCCTCCCGGGCGACCTCACCGACGACACCGAGTTCACCGCCCGCGGATCCTCGCCGATCTACGGGAAAACGAAGCTCATGAACATCATGTTCACGATGGAACTCGCGCGACGGCTCGCGGACAGTAACATCACAGTCAACTGCCTCGATCCCGGATTCAACGTGACCGGACTTGGGCGAGAGTTGCGCTTCGCCGCCGCTCTCGAACGTGCCCTAAAGACGCTCCGCATCGGCGATCCCGCGCGCGGCGCCGATCTCATCGTCGCGCTCGCGACCGCGCCCGAGTACGCCCAGAAGACGGCCGCGTACGTCACCCTGCGCGGCCGCAAGGAGATCACACCGGCGACGCCCGGCAACGATCCGTCGATGCAACGCAAGCTGTGGGACGACACGGTCGCCCTGCTCGCATCCCGGCGCGGGCAATAACGACTCATCTCTTCAAACGCCACACTCCGGAGCGGGGCGCCCCCCTATCCCCGCTCCGGTCTCCGCAAGGGAGGAACTGACGCCCGAGGGTCCTCACAATCGTGAGGTCGCGGGTTCAAGCCCCGCTCCTGCTACCAAAGTAGTCCCACTCGAACAAATGACCTGAAGATAACGGGCCAGTTGCTCGGAGGAAGAAGCGTCGGAGATTTCTCCGGCGCTTTTTCCGTTGGCGGTGGTTTGAGTGCCTGCGTCGCGAATCTCGGCGACTAGGGGGTGAAGCTCGCGGTACGCGGAGAGTTCATGCGACCCAGTCAGGACAACGTAGCCCACCACCTTCGTAGCGCTTATCGATGTCGATAGCGCCTGGAGGCGACGCTGTGAGAGTACAGCTCCATTGATCGAGGCGCACGATCTGTTGCCAGCACAGAAGGAGCCGCCGTCGGCGATCCTGTCGTCATCGGTCCTCCTCCGCGGGGGTCAATTCGGCGGCGCATGGACGCGGGAAATACTGCAGAGGCTAGCCCGGTGGGCATTGCTGAGAATACGCGTCGAACGTCGAACGCTAGTCCCTATCGATCGGATCGTCGAACTGGCGCGACTCCCTCGATGGGAATTATTGGGGATTCGCGCGTTCACAGATTCCACAGGAGGTTGATTCAGCTATTCATATTCGGCCTGAATGTATCGGCCCAATACCCACTACGCAAGCCTGCGCCTGTACGCTAGCAGCCCATACCTGTTTAGCCACGCCAGCAATGCGTAGCGGTCGAGTGTCAGGCTGGCGACTTCGCCATAAAAGCGACGGATGTAGCGGATGTCAACAGCGAGCCGTGTATGTGAGATTGTCCTAATGTCTCTCGAAATCACGCTGGGCCTCGTGCAAGGCTCGATTGCGTTCGTGACCTGTGGCGCGAACGCAATTCCTTGAGAGAGTGGAGGATTGAATGAAGTGGAATAGGGTGCGCGTCGCCTCGACCGCGTGCGCTGGGCTGGTCGCGGTGTCAATCCTGACGGGGGGTGCTTCGTCAGCCACGGCGGATGAGCTGTCGGTTGATGAACAGCAGCGGTCTTGGTATCTGGAGAATGGTGTATCTCCGGATGTGGCAGACGAGTTGATCGCTGATTTCAATGCGGGCGACCTTCCTGACTCAATGACGGGCGTCGAACCAGTTTCGAGCGTCACTGATGACAAAGACGGTTGGATCACGACGCGGAATGAGTTTCCGGATGGCTCTATCTCGGTATCCCGTCTTGAAACGCCGGAGGCTGCAGCGGCTGCTCCTGGCGACGTGGCAGCCAGATCGGTCGGGAGCTGCACTTCGACGCTGGGGGGTTCGGGGTTCGTCAACTACTACGACTGCGCGGTCACGGGATCGAACGGTGCGTATCTCGACGTGGAGTTCCGTGCGGACTACACACGTGTCTCTAACGGTGCAGGAATCATCAATCGCGTTGCTTCGCCGTATTCGTACGCGATTGGCGGGACAGCAACAACGCCCGAACTGCGGATCACGCGAGCTAACGGGACGGTCTCGAACCCGGCTAGGGCGACAGCAACGTCTCAGTACTCCAGCGCTGCGTCGTCGTTCACGGCGGTCCTTACGTTGAACGTCACCGGGTCACAGGCCTGGTCTAGTCAGAACTTCTGATCGGTCATAGTTAGGAGACAAACAGAAAGTGAAGAACAAACTTAAGACCCGTCTCGGCCGTTTCGTTTCAGCCTGCGTGGTGGTCGCCGGCGTTTCGAGCGGGATGTTGTTCGTTGGAAGCGCGGCCAACGCAGCCGAGATCACATCCGATGATTCCGCCGCGTTCGAGGAGTTTTACGACCGTTACGGGGTCGACGACGCGACGCAGCAACGGCTCATTCAGGTCCTGGAATCCGGTGAACTTCTCGACTCAATGACCAGCGGGGCGGAACCAGTGAGCACCGTCGAAACGGACGCTGAAGGCTCCACCGAGATCATCAGCACGTTCGAGGATGGATCGATTTCAGTCACATCGCTGGAGAAGCCGTCGGTGGCACCGTCGGACGGTACCGTGGCACCTCGGGCGGTCTCAGGGTGCACGCTATACAACGGCGGGGGCTTTGCGAGTTACAGCAACTGCCTCGTCAGCAACGGAAACGGGACGACGAGCTTGCAGTTCCGAGCAGACTACTCCCGGTCGGCGAACTCGGCTTCGATCTCGAACTGGCGCGATGCCCAGGTTGTTGCGCACTACGGGACGGCCTCGGCACCGACCCTCACCCCAGTACGGACGACAGCTACTCCCCAGCAACCGGCCGTGGTAACCATGTACTCGCGTTTCACGTCGTACAACGGGTTGTCTAGTGAGGATCTGTACCTGTCACTCCGTGTGAGCCCGAGCCAAGCCTGGACTACGACGTACTGATTCCCACGCTCTCTCGTCTCCCTCATGCACACGTTGCCTTAGGCTCGTGGGCATGAGGGAGACGATCAGGAAAGGCCTCGCATTGTCCACTGATGCATCACGACGAGAAATCGATGGCCGAGCGATTGCGGCATTTGTGCTTGCGATTTGTTCAATATTCTTTATTTTTCTCCCCGTGGTCGGGACCGTTTTATCGCTTGCCGCGCTCGTTCTGGCTTTTTGGTCCCGCACTGCTATCCGCCGGAATGAAAGAATGGCGGGTGGTCGCCTCGGACTTTCTGCCGCGATCATCGGGGGAATAGTAGCCCTTTTAACGTTCGTCCCGCTGCTGTTCAGCACGCTTCTGGTCACCTTTTTCTGAGACCAAGCGCGACACAGGGCGTGAGGAACAAACTGGTGACAGGTTGACCTGCCCTACGGATTAGGTTCCAGTTTTGGTGGCTAACTGATGGCCTTATCCGAAAGGCTCATCCTCATGCCCCGTCCCAATCTTCCGGAGTTCCGTGCTCGCGCTGTCGCGCTCGTGCGCGCGGGCAAGCAGGCCAAGCAGACCGCGGTCGAGCTTGGCATCCATTTCGCCTACGTCGCGTTCGTCACCGACGTCTACTCGCGTCGCATCGTCGGCTGGAACATGGCACCCAGGCTTCGAGCGGAGATCTTGCCGATACCGGCGCTCGACATGGCCGCGTGGGACGCCGGCGATGACCTCACCGGGCTGACGCATCATTCGGACCACGGGTCGAACCATATGGCGATGGTCTACACCGACCGGATCGTCGAACTCGGCGCCGTTCCCTCGACCGGAACGGTCGGCGACAGCTTAGACAACGCGATGGCCGAAGCAGTCAATAACCTCTACAAGGCCGAACTCATCCGCCAACGCGGTCCCTGGCGGACCGTCGAGCAGGTCGAACTCGCGACCCTCGAGTGGGTGTGGTGGTGGAACTATTCCCGCCTTCACGGCGAACTCGACATGCGCACCCCGCTCGAGGTCGAGACCGCGTACTACGCTGACCTCGAATCAGCCCAACCCGCATCTGCCGGACAAGCCTCACCATAGGAACGAAGTTCAGGCCGATTCAGTGCGGTGTTGTGGCTCGGTAGCCGCACCTGGTTGATTCTCTTCTTGTTCCTGTCGCTCATCCCGCTCGTGTTCTGGACACTGATGGCAACCTTGGCCTTTACGGTGAGCGCCATGATCCTGGCCGCCCATTCGGAGTATCTCGCCGCTGCCGTGCTTGCCGCCATCGCTGCCGATTCGGCCGGATCGACGTACGTGATGGTCATGGGTAGTGGTTACGCTTCCGACGACATGTACGCGCCGCTCGCTGCCGGGGTGCTGCGCGGGGGTGCCATGTACCGAGCCGCCGTGGGCAGGAACTCTCTCTTGCGTCACGCTGCGCCAAGCCCCTGAGGCAGAACCCACCTCCGAGCCGCATCCGTTGACGGTAAGGCCCGCCGCGTCCGCGTTCAGCGTGGGCTGAGCGCAGACGCCAGGTGCGCGATGCGGCGCTCGAGTTCGGCGTAGGCGCTGTCGAATGCGTCCTCGCTGCCGACGCGTACGGGGTCGGGGATCGACCAGTGCAGGCGGCTTCCGGCCTCCCTCTCGTCGCGCGAGCGGAGCTCTTCGTGAGCTCTGTCGCACACCGTCACCACGAAGTCGGTGTCGCTGATGACAGCACTCAGTGACCGAGGAGCGCCCGGCGGCAGGGCGAGGTCGTGACGGCGGGCCGCAGCGAGTGCGCCCGGGTCTATGTGCTCCGCGGGGTGCGTGCCTCCGGACACCGCCGGGATGCTGCTGTGCGTCGCCCACAGCGCTGCCGCGAGCTGTGACCGTGCGGAGTTCGCGGTGCAGACGAACACGACACGGCTCGCTCGTGCCACCCGCCCGGGGATGAGGTCGCGCAGCGCGCCCTCGGCGAGGCGCACGTAGCTTCGCCGTCCGTCGGCCTCGGATTGCCCTCGGGTGATGACCCCCGCGGCCTCGAGCACGTTGAGGTGATGGGCGATGAGATTCGACGGGAGTGCGAGCGTCGTTCCGATCTCCGTCGGGGACAGATCGCCGAGTGTCAGCAGATCGACGATCCGCAGGCGCGAAGGGTCTCCGAGCGCCGCGTATGTGGCAGCGCGTTTCACGAAGGGATCTGTTTGCTCAATGGTCATTGACTCAATCTTGACTGAGTGATGTCTCGCGGGTCAAGATGACAGTGACATGATCTCTGCCGCGCCCTCAGCCGCTCGCCCTCGCCCGCTCCTTGCGCGCCGTGTGCTGGCGGAGTTTCTGGGTACCGGGCTGCTCGTGACCGTCGTCGTCGGCTCGGGCATCGCGGCAGAGCGGCTGTCACCGGGAGCTGTCGGGCTCCAGCTCCTGCAGACCAGTTTCGCCACCGCGCTCGGGCTCGGCGTCCTGATCCTCATGTTCGGCCCGATCTCCGGCGCGCATCTGAATCCCGTCGTCACTATCGCCGACTGGGTGCGTGGTCGGGCGACGCGCGACGGTCCCTCGCTTCGTGAGGTCGCGCTGTACGTGCTCGCGCAGATGTGCGGCGGAATCGCCGGTACGGCGCTCGCCAGCGTGATGTTCGACGCACCGATGGTGTTCTCGACGAACGCGCGGGCGACGGGCGGGACTTTCGTCGCCGAGGTCGTCGCGACGGCCGCGCTCGTGCTGCTGATCTTCTCTCTCGCCTGCACGGGGCGCGGGGCGGCGACGGCTGCCGCGGTCGGTGCCTACATCGGCGCGGCGTACTGGTTCACGAGTTCGACCTCTTTCGCGAATCCGGCCGTCACCATCGCGCGGATGTTCACCGACACCTTCAGCGGCATCGCCCCGGCATCCGTCGTTCCCTTCGTCTTCGCACAGCTCGTGGGCGGCGCCATCGGCTTCGCCCTCTTCTGCGCGCTCTATCCGGCGTCCGCACGCGCGGCGGGCGCCCCTGTCGCCCCTCGCATCTCTCCGTCCTGAAAGGCCTCCCATGCATCTCGTCGCCATCGGCGGAAGTGACGCCGGTATCTCCGCTGCTCTTCGCGCCCGAGAACTCGACCCGTCGGTCGATGTGACCGTGGTCGTCGCGGACGCGTATCCGAACTTCTCCATCTGCGGCATCCCGTACTACTTCTCGCGGGACGTGCAGCCGTGGCAATCGCTCGCGCATCGCACGCACGCCGACCTCGAAGCGACGGGGATGCGGCTGCGCCTCGACACCCTCGCTACCGGCATCGATGTCGCCGGGCAGGCGTTGACGGTGCGTGACGCGGCCGGGACCGAGTCGACGATCGCCTACGACGCGCTCATGGTCGGCACCGGAGCCGGGCCGTCGACGGCCGGGATCGCGGGCCTCGACGAGCTCGGCGCCGACGATGGCGTGCACCTGCTGCACTCGATGGGCGACACGTTCGCGCTGGAGCGCTCGCTCGAGGAACGTCAGCCGGAGACCGCGATCATCGTCGGAGCCGGCTACGTGGGCCTCGAGATGGCAGAGGCCCTGACGGTGCGCGGCATCCGCGTGACCCAGGTGCAGCGCGGACCCGAAGTGCTGTCGACACTCGATCCCGAACTCGGCCTGCTCGTTCGCGACGAACTGACCCGCCACGGTGTCGAGGTGATCACCGGCACGCGAATCGATCGTGTCGGCCGCGAGGCGGGGCGCCTCACCGTTGCTGGCGACCGCGATGGTGCGCCGTTCGCCCGGAGCGCCGATCTCGTTCTCGTCGTCGTCGGTGTGCGCCCGAACACGCGCCTTCTGACGGCCGCCGGGGCGACAACGGGCGCCGGTGGCGCGGTCGTCGTGGACGCGCAGATGCGCACCGGGCTGCCGCACGTGTGGGCGGCCGGCGACGGTGTCGTCACGCATCACCGCCTGCTCGGGACGACCTATCTTCCGCTCGGCACGACGGCGCACAAGCAGGGTCGCGTCGCCGGTGAGAACGCGATCGGGGGCGACGCGCGCTTCGTGGGGAGCCTCGGGACCCAGGTGGTCAAGGTCTTCGACGTCGTGGCAGCCCGCACCGGCCTCCGCGACCACGACGCTGCAGACGCCGGCTTCGCGCCGCGCAGCCACACGGCGATCGCCGACGACCACAAGCGCTACTACCCGGGCGCGACGCCCATCAGCATCCGGATCACCGGCAATGCCGACGATGGTCGTCTGCTCGGGGCGCAGCTCGTCGGCGCCCGCGGGGCGGAGATCTCCAAACGCGTCGACACCTACGCGACCGCGCTCCACCACGGCATGACCGTCGCGGGGATGAGCGATCTCGATCTCTCGTACACGCCACCGCTCGGATCTCCGTGGGATGCGGTGCAGGTCGCGACCCAGGCGTGGGAGCGCGGGGCCCGTTGATTCCAGATCGCGCGGTCAGTGATCGGTGCGCGAGGTGTCGACCGGCCACGGCGGAAGCGGGTCGGCGAAGCGGCGCCACATCGCCGGGCCGCCCGCGAGTTCGGCATCGGTCAACGCGGCGCGGTCCAGGGCATCGTGCAGTCGGCGCGGATGCATGTCGAGGCCGGTGAAGACGATCTCCTGCCCGACCGTGTGCAGGCCGTCGTCTTCGGCGAGCGGATCGATCCACATCGCGGATCCGACCTGCTCCCAGCGCCCCAGGATGTTCGGTCGCGTGGCGAGTCGGCAGAACCCGACCGAACGCAGCACCCGCCCCATCCGGCCGGAGTCGATGTCGTCGTCGAGCACCTCGCGAAGCCGGCCGGGGTGGAAGGCGCGGAGCTGTTCGTAGCGGAAGGTCTGCACCCGTCGGTCGGTCATGAACGGTTCGTGCTCGCTGTTGAGCGCCTGCACCCACCCCGCGCGCATCTGCCAGGGGGTCTCGGTCGGCGCCGCGGCGGCAATCGACCGCACGTCGTCCGCAGGGTGACGGCTGAGCCGGATGCGGGCGGTCGGGTTCAGGTGCGACGCGAGCGCCATGAGCACGGCGAGTCGGGCGGTCTCGACCTCTTCCCAGTTCACGAAGGCGACGAGCGACGCGGCTTCGATGAAGGATGCGGCCTGCCGCGCGCGTGAACCGTGGTCGCCGCGGTCATCGCCGGCCGGGGCGTGCTCCATCAGGGGCACGTCGTCGCGCAAGTCGCCGAGCATGTGCACCGCATCGACCACGCACACGACGTCGACGAATTCTCGTGGCGAGACGAGGAAGTGCTCGAGTTCGATGTCGGTCGCGGCGTCGATCAGCATCCCGCGCTGCGCGTCCGCGCCGCCGATATGCGGGTTCGTCGGCAGCGACGCCGTCCTCCCGCGCCCTCCGGCGGCGTGCGCGACCCGCAGGCTGAGCGCGGCAGCCGCGCGCGACACGTATCGACGACGTTCCGGCGTGCAGACGCCGACGATCACGATGGGGCCGGACTCCATGTCGGCACCTCTTCCTCTTGACGGCTCACTTCGCGGCGGACGTCGCATCCGCCGAGTGATCAGCATAGTCTCTTGTTGAGAACTATTATCAATAAGGAGTCGCTGTGAAAGTTCGGTCGTCACTCAAATCGTTGAAGAACCAGCCGGGCGCGCAGGTGGTGCGTCGGCGCGGACGAGTCTTCGTCATCAACAAGCTCAACCCCCGGTTCAAGGGGCGGCAGGGCTGACGCGCGCGCGTCACCCGTTGCCGAGCTGGCCGGGGTGAGTGAGCCGCCACCACTCCGACGGCTGCTCGATCGTGCCCTCGATTCGCACATCCGACTCGACCGTGTTCGGCCCCGCCGTCCACGTGATCGTTCCGATCACGGCGCCGTCCTCGGGGGCGATGAGCACGGGCCCCGCGGCTCCCGGTGCGTCGAGGGCCGGGATGCGGAGCGAGACGGTGATGGGGGTATCGGACCACGTGTAGAGCGAACGGTCTTCGTCGATCACGATCGCCGCCGTCGCGCCCCACTCGGTGCGCACCGTACCGATCCGCTGCCCGGCCGTCGCCACCGCCACATCGTGGAATCCTCCGCGGATGCTGGCGAGCAGCGCGAGCACGCCGGCGTTCACCGAGTCGTGCGAGAACCCGCCGAGCGACACGCCTGTGACGCTTAGTGGCCCTGCCGGCCCGGCATCGAGCGTTGCGGTGTAGAGCAGGTTGTAGCTGTTCTCGCCGAGGTTTCCCGTCTTCAAGCCGGTGATCCCGGACTCGCCCAGCAGGTCGTTCGTGTTGTGCAGAACCCCCGCGCCCGGAACGGTCAGCGAGTTCGTCGCCGCCAGCTGGGCGATCACCGGCTGCGCGGCGGCGAGCCGGCCGAGCGTGAGCAGATCGGTCTTGGTGCTGGTGTTGCGCGGATTGATGCCGGTGGGTTCGACGATCGTCGTGCCGGTCATGCCGTTCTCGGCGAGCCATCGCCTCGTCGCGCTCACGAACGCGCTCTGCGAACCGAAGGCCCAGGTCGACACCGCCTCGGCGTAGTTGCTGGCCGACGGCAGCAGCATGGTCGCGAGGGCGTCGTGCTGCGACATCGCGCTGCCGGTCGGCATTGCGGCGATCGTGGCGCCCATGACGTAGTACTTGTCGTACAGATCGTTGTCGGCCTCGTCGAACGTCAGCGTGGGTCCGGGGTCTTCCGCGCTCGCCAGCGGCTTCGCGTTGAGAACGACGAGCGCCGTGATGAGCTTGCTGATGCTGCCGATCGGGCGGGCCTCATCCGTGCCGCTCGCCGCCCAGATGCCGCTCGCGTCCGGTCCGAGATAAGCCTCCGCGCCGGAGACGCTGATCGCCGATGCCCCGTCGGACGGGAGGGCGAGGGTCACGGCCGTGCCGACCGGCAGCGCCGGCGCTTGCGCGGACCCGGTGGGCGGGGGCAGCGGAGCATTCAGCGCCCACGCGACGTAGCCGCCGGGAACCCCGACCACGATCGCGACGAGAACGAGTGCGACGATCCACACCGTTCGCCGCCGACGGCGTCGCCGCCGTGCGTCTTCCGGTGACTCGGCGGCGGGATCCGCCTCTGCGTCCATCCACTGCGCCAGGTCGGAGAAGCCGTCCGACGTACGGTCTTGCGTGGTCATCCCCGGGCCCCCGTCCGTCACGCTGACCCCATCATGCACTACGGGTAAGACGGACGGATGGCGGCGTCTCCGCGACGGCCGGTCGCCGCGGTCAGCTCCGGCGGCGGCGACTCACGAACTCCCGAGGAGGCGTGCCACCGACCCTGCGTTCGTCATGAACCCGGGAAGGTCCGTCTCGGCGAAGATCGGCTGCAGGATGACCGATGTCGCGCCGGCCGCGTAGAAGGGTTCGATGCCCGCGGCGACCGCATCCGCGTCTCCGCTGATCATCAGGGCGTCATCGACCTCGCCGGCTTCCGCGGCGATCTCGGTGCGCAGCGCCTCGCGCGCATCGTCACCGCCGAACGCGGCGCGGACGAAGACGACGAGCTCGTGCGCGGCATCCCGCCCGGCGGACGCGCGGCCCTCCTGCGCGAGAGCGAGCGTGCGCGTCACCCGTTCGGGAGTGCTGCCGCCCGGGAGGATCGTGCCGTCGCCGACCTCGCCGGTGAGACGCACGGTCTTCGGGCCTTCGCCGGCGACCAGCACGCGGGGGGCGACCCGCGGCGGCCAGTCCAGCCGCACGTTGTCGAGAGTGACGTATCGGCCCGCCGTCTGCACCTTCTCGCCGGCGAGCAGCGACCGGAGCGCGGGCACGTACTCGCGCATGAGCGTGAGAGGCGACGCCGCGCGGGCGCCGACCTGCGCCATCCACGGAAGCACGCCGTGCCCGACGCCCGGAATGATCCGCCCCGGGAAGAGCCGCTCGACGGTCGCGATCTCCATGGCGGTGAGTGCGACGTTTCGCAGCGGCATCGGGGCGACTCCGATGCCGACCCGCAGGCTCGTCGTCCACGCGAGGACCGCGGATGCGGCCGCGAACGCCGACTCTCGGAAGCAGTCCTCCCACAACCAGAGCTCGGGAACCCCGGCCTGGTCGGCGGCCTCGGCGGCATCGCGCAGGGCCTCGGGCGGAAAGTACGGGGTGAAGATCGCACCGATGCGTCGCATGGACCCAGCCTCGCATGCGCACGTCGATCCGCCCCGGGGCTTGCCATCGCGGCGCCCTCTTCGGGATGACCCGCGATCTGTCAATATGCCCGAGCATGCATCTGTCGGCGGCGAGGATGGGGGCATGAACTCCGAGTCGAACCCCTACGCATCCAAGCCGTGGCTGAAGGCCTATGCGCCCGGCGTCCCGGAAACGATCGAGGACCCGACCGAGTCGCTGGTCGACATGATCGACGCCAGCGTCCGGCTCTACGGGCGCAAGCCCGCGCTCGAGTTCTTCGGCGCGGTGACGACGTATCGCGAGCTCGGCGAGCAGATCGACCGCGCCGCGGAGGGGCTTCGGCGTCTCGGCGTCACGGCCGGTGACCGCGTCGCCCTCGTGCTGCCGAACTGCCCGCAGCACGTCGTCGCCTTCTACGCGATCCTGCGCCTCGGGGCGATCGTCGTCGAACACAACCCGCTGTACACCGCCCGCGAGCTGCGCCACCAGTTCGAGGACCACGAGGCGCGCTTCGCGATCGTGTGGGACAAGATTTACGACACCGTGGCTGCTTTCCCGGCCGACCTGCAGCTCGAGAAGACGATCAGCGTCGACTTGACCACCGAGCTGCCGCTCGGCAAGCGCCTCGCACTCCGCCTCCCGATTCCGAAGGCGCGCACGGCTCGGGCGCAGCTCACGCAGAAGCCGACCGCCCGCCGTCCGCTCGAGTGGGCTCGGCTCGTGCAGTCCCGACGGTTGTCGCGCCGGCATCCGCGTCCGGCCGTCCGCGACATCGCGCTGCTGCAGTACACGAGCGGCACCACGGGATCCCCGAAGGGCGCGATCCTCACCCACGGCAACCTGCGCGCGAACGCCGAGCAGGGCCGCGCGTGGGTGCCGGGGCTGCGCGAGGGCGACGAGGTCTTCTACGGCGTGCTCCCGCTCTTCCACGCCTACGGAATGACGCTCTGCCTGACGTTCGCCATGAGCATCGGTGCGCGACTCGTGCTGTTCCCGAAGTTCGATGTCGGCCTGGTGGCGGATGCGGCGCGCCACAGCCCGCCGACCTTCCTCCCCGCCGTGCCGCCGATCTACGACCAGCTCGCCCGTGCGGCATCCCGCAACACCATCGACCTGTCGACCGTGCGCTTCGCGATCTCCGGGGCGATGAGCCTGCCGATCGCGACGGTGGCCAAGTGGGAGCACGCCAGCGGCGGCCTGCTCGTCGAGGGCTACGGCATGACGGAGACGTCCCCGGTCGCCCTCGGCAACCCGATCGGACCCTCGCGCCGCCCCGGCACCGTCGGGGTGCCGTTCCCGAGCACCGAGATCCGCGTCGTCGACCCCGATGACCCCACGGTCGATCGGGCGCCGGGGGAGGCCGGGGAACTCCTCATCCGCGGCCCGCAGGTGTTCCAGGGGTACTGGCGGCGGCCGGCGGAGACGTCGGCGACTCTCCTCCCCGACGGATGGCTGCGCACGGGCGACATCGCGTCGGTCTCGACCGATGGATTCGTCACGATCGTCGACCGGTTGAAGGAGCTCATCATCACGGGTGGCTTCAACGTCGCGCCCTCGGAGGTGGAGAGCGTGCTCGAGTCGCATCCGGACGTGACCGCGGCGGCCGTGGTGGCCGTCTCCCGGCCCGACGGTGCCGAGCAGGTCGCGGCGGCCGTCGTGTTGCGGGACGGCGTGGACCTGGATGCGGATGCGCTCCGCGACTACTGCCGCACCCGCCTCGCCGCCTACAAGGTGCCGCGGCGCATCGAGGCGATGGACGACCTTCCGCGTTCGCTCATCGGCAAGGTGCAGCGCCGCGAGGTGCGCGAGCGGCTGCGCGCGTCCGCCTGAGTCGACGGCGCGGATGCGGGCGCTGTCAAGGGTGCCTTCGCGCGCCCGGCACGGCCTAGCGTCGGGCGCATGAACGCTGAAGATCGCACCCACATCGCCGCCGGAGAGAACGACGAGCTGCCGCCCGCGCCCCCGGCGCAGGGGCTCTCGGAGGAGGAGTCGCTCCGGAAAGACATGGCATACAGCCCGGCCAGCGAAACCGAGACCGCGCAGAAGCAGGCCGAGGGCAGCCCCGCCGCGCAGAACGATCCCGACATCGACGAGGACGACGTGAAGGTCGAGCCCGGAACGGGCGGACCCGATGACGTCGGAGACGTCGATGTCGACCCCGGCGACCTCAACCTGCCCTGGCGCTGACCGGCGCGGGCCGCCGCATCCGACGCACGACGAAGGAGCTTCCCATGAGCGACAACCTGCCCCGCACGCGCGACGCCGACGACGCGACGCACGACGACGCCCCGCCCACTGACGCGGTCAGCGACGAGGTGAAGACCGCTGCCGCCGACGCCGACAGCAATGCCGTCTCGCCCGGTGCGGCCGATGTCGAGGCGGCGAAGGATGCGGCCGCGGCGACGGATGAGGCGGAGCACTCCGAGGCCGACATCCCCGGCATCCCCGACACGGTCGGCACCGAGGAGCGCCTGCCGGGCACCGACGCGAGCGCCCCGGCCGACGCGTCGTGACGCGCGCGGGTAGGGTCGCGACGTGACCGATCCCGCGCCGAACCCCGCACGCATTCCGCTCTCCGGCGACGCCGGCCTCGTGCTCCCGGAGTTCGACCGTCCTCCCGCCGACCCCCTGGTGCTCGCGAAGGAGTGGCTGCGGCTCGCCGATGAACGTGCGGTGAGCGAGCCGTTGTCGATGACGCTCGCGACCGCATCCGCCGAAGGGAGCGTGTCGGCGCGCACGGTCGACGTCAAACGGCTCGACGAGCGGGGCCTCGTGTTCGGCTCCTCGACCGAGAGCCGCAAGGGTGCCCACCTCGCCGAGAATCCGCGTGCGGCGCTGCAGGCGTACTGGCGCGAGACGATGCAACAGCTGCGGTTCGAGGGCGCGGTCGAACGGATGACGGATGCGGAATCCGACGCGCTGTTCGCCGACCGTTCGCCGAAGTCCCGCGCGGCCACCGCGGTCGCTCACCAGTCGGCGCCCTTCCCGGCCGGCCCGGAGTCCACCCTCGCGGGACTGATCGAGTCGGCGAACGACCTCCTCGATCGCTACGGCGACGCGGTCCCGCGCCCCGCCAGCTGGGTCGCCTACCGCCTGGTTCCCGAGACCGTCGAGTTCTGGCACGGCAGCCGTGACCGGATGCATCGGCGGCTGGCGTACCGGCGTTCCGCCGCGGGCGGTTGGGATGCGGAGCGCCTCCAGCCCTGACGCGGGGCTCGCGCCCTCCGTGCGTCGGCCCCGCGCTCAGCCCGCCGGGATGTCGATCGTGAACGTGGTTGCCGCATCCGGAACGCTGTCGATCAGGATGTGCCCGCCGTGCGCGGCGACGACCTCGCGAGCGTTGGTGAGCCCCAGCCCGAATCCCTGCACGGCACGCGAGCGCGCGGATGCGGTGCGGTAGAAGCGGTCGAAGATCCTGCGCTGCTCGGCGTGCGTGATGCCGACGCCGTGGTTGGTCACCGCGACGGTGACGCGGTCGTCGACGCGCGCGACGCGGACCGCGATCGCGGTGCCGTCGTCACCGAACTTCACCGCGTTCGTCAGCAGCTCCGTGACCGCGTCGGTCAGGCGGGAGAGATCGACCCGCGCGGCGAGCGTGGCCGGAGCATCCAGCGCGACGGTCATCGCGCGCCGCGACGCCGCAGTGCGGATGTCATCGACCGCTCGAAGGATCGCCGGCACGAGGTCGACATCGCTCCGCTCCAGCGGGCGCTCGTCATCATTCGCCGCCAGCAACTCGCCGATCCGGTCGACGAGGTCGTCGGTCTTGCGCGTCACGATCTGGATGTACCCGTGCAGCCGCTCGTTCTCGGGGCTCACGGCTTCATCGATGAGGTCGAGGAACCCGGTGATCGACGTCATCGGGGTGCGCAGCTCGTGCGACACCGTACGCAGGAACTGTTCGCGCACCTCGATCGCATCGGCCAGTTCGGTGACGTCGTAGGCGACGACGACCGTTCCGAGCACTTCGCCGTCGTCGCGGTACACCCGTCTGGCCGACGCCATGATGGCGACCTGCGCATCGGGTGGGCCGAGCCATTCGACGTGCTCCTCGATCGTCTCGCCCCGGAGCGCACGCGGAATGATCTGGTCCGCGTAGGGGATCTTGCTCCGCCGGTCAGCGGCGAGCACGTTGTCTCCGGCGTACGGTGGCTCGTCGAGTCGGAACCCGACCATCCCCACCATCCGGTGCGCGAGTTCGTTGGCGACATCGAGGCGCCCGTCGGCGTCGTAGAACGCGACGCCGGCGGACACCGTGTTCAGAATGCTGAGTGCGAGGGTTTCGGCATCCTGTGCGGCCCGCAAGGCGATCTCCTGATCGTGCTGGGCGGCTCTGACCCGCGCCGAGTTGCGCCGCAGGTGCCGCGCCGCGATGTAGACCACGACCGCGACCCCGACGATGAGGACGGGAAGGGTGATCAGGCGGGCCCACTCGATCGGGGTCGTCGGCCAGGTGTTTCCCACGAAGAAGCCGAACGAGGTCATGAACACGGCGCCGAGCACCGCGACGACGATGCCGTACCAGGGGAAGCCGTAGGCGAGCCAGAAGATCGGGAAGACGGCGAGCATCGTCACCGCGGGGAGGTCGGGGAGGAGCTCTGCGCGGATGAGGGCGACGGCGGCCATGTCGACGACAGCGACCGACATCATCCATGGCCGCGCGAACCGCTCCCACGGCACCCAGAGCGCCGCGACCGACGCGGCGAACGCGAGCACGTAGCCGCCGACCATGAGCGGCGACAGGGCGTCATCCGGGAGGGCGAACCAGGTGACAAGCGCGAGGAAGAGGGTCCCGAGGAGGAACGGCAGCTGCGCGCGTAAGAACACACGCCGCCGCCCGCTGCGACTGGCCTCCAGTTCGAACAACGGCATGAGCCTGCCCCCTCGATCGGGGAGTCGCGGCCGGAGGATTCCGCCCGCGCCCTCGCGATGAGCCGACCGTATCCTGCCCGCGCGCGCCCGCTCCGCCGCACACCCCGCGGCGGGCGCAGTGGTACGCGGGTGCCTTGCTGTCACCGCGGGCGATCGGGGCCCGACCGGGCACCCTCACCGGAGACGCCCGGCACCTTCCACGGGCCCCGCAATCTGTTGTTTACACGAAGGGGGCCTCTCGAAACCTGCAGGTAACACAACGACCCGCGCGGTGAAACGAACGCGCGACAAGCTGTGGGCTACCCGACGCTACGCCCTGCGTCCCTGCAGAGAGGTCTCTTCGAGATGGATCAAGGAAATACCGCCTTCCTACTGATTTGTGCAGCTCTGGTGTTGTTGATGACGCCAGGACTCGCGTTCTTCTACGGAGGCCTCGTCAAGGCCAAGAGCGTCATCAGCATGATGATGATGAGCTTCGGTGCGCTGGGACTCATCGGCGTGCTGTGGGTTCTCTACGGCTACGCCATCGCCTTCCCTGCCGCAGAGGGCACCATCGCCCCCTGGCAGATCGACTGGTCGGCCCTCGGTCTGAACAGCCTGCTCGAGGTGCCGGAGGGTGCTCCCTTCCCGCCGCTCGCCTTCGTCGCCTTCCAGGCGACGTTCGCCATCATCACCGTCGCGCTGGTCTCGGGTGCCATCGCCGACCGTGCCAAGTTCGGATCCTGGATGATCTTCGCCGCACTCTGGGCGACGATCGTGTACTTCCCGGTCGCCAGCTGGGTCTTCAACTTCGGCCTCGCCGATGACGGCAGCTTCGCCTACGGCGGCTGGATCACCCACGGTCTGCAGGAAGCGTTCGGCGTCGGGGCGATCGACTTCGCCGGTGGTACCGCGGTGCACATCAACGCCGGTGCGGCAGCTCTGGCCCTCGCGCTCGTCCTCGGCAAGCGCGTCGGCTTCCAGAAGGGGGTCCACGTCCCCCACAACCCGCCGTTCGTGCTCCTCGGCGCGGGACTGCTGTGGTTCGGTTGGTTCGGCTTCAACGCGGGCTCCGAGCTCGCCGCCGATGACTTTGCGGCCCTCGCATTCGTCAACACGATCGCCGCTCCCGCGGCCGCTCTGCTGGCGTGGCTCGTCGTCGAGAAGATCAAGGACGGCAAGCCGACCTCGGTCGGCGCGGCATCCGGTGCGGTCGCCGGTCTCGTCGCGATCACGCCGGCCTGTGCTTCGCTGCACCCGATCTGGGCGATCCTGCTCGGTATCATCGCGGGTGCGGTCTGCGCCCTGGCGATCGAGCTCAAGTTCAAGATCGGCTTCGACGACTCGCTCGACGTCGTCGGCATCCACCTCGTCGGTGGTCTGATCGGAACGCTGTACCTCGGCTTCTTCGCCAACGGCACCGGCCTCTTCGTCGGTGGTGACGGCACGCAGCTGCTGGTGCAGGCGATCGCTGCCTTCTCCGTGCTGATCTACTCCTTCGTGCTGGCCTTCATCATCGGCTTCGCGATCGAGAAGACCATCGGCTTCCGCGTCAAGAACGAAGACGAGATCGCGGGCATCGACACGGTCGTGCACGGCGAAGAGGGCTACGTCCTCGCCGACAGCAAGGCCTGATCCCACACCACGAAGTGGGGGGGGGGGGGGCCGCCCCCCCCCCCCCCCCCGGGGGGGTGAAGAGGGACACCGCCCCCCCACCCACCCCCCAGCC